>NZ_JABXYX010000048.1:30729-53645 GCF_017982655.1 Brasilonema sp. CT11
TGGGTGAGAGTTTCATCTGCATCTAATACAAGAATCCAATCACCTGTGACGTATTTTAAAGCTTCATTGCGAGCAGCACTAAAATCATTACACCATTCAAAATGATGCACTTTCGCACCAAATTTTTCAGCTATTTGTGGTGTACTGTCTGTAGAGCCTGTATCTAATACTACCATTTCATCGACGACATTTTTCACACTGCCAAGACATTTAGACAGCGTTGCTTCTTCGTTTTTGACAATCATGCACAGGCTTAGTTTCATAAGTAACTCGTCTACTTGTTTAAATATTGTGTAAATATGAGTAACTTTAATTGTGTGCCAAAAGCTTTATCAAATGTGATAAGAACTTCTTCAACACATGGTGACTTTAATGATAGGTCAAACACTAGGTAGACGCTATAGCCGAATGGCACTAAGACCGTTTCACTTTAAAATTGATACAGAGCGTGGGATGAGTGCCCAATTTAGGTAAATGAGGGTTAGAACGCCGGTACATTAATCCCAAAAACCCGGTTTATTCGAGTTGAGCATACGAGATATCAAGTTTTCCGACACAGAGAAACCGGGTTTTTTGCCTGCTTTTTGACTACTGTACCGGCGCTTTAGAAGTATAAACGGAACTCTAGAAAAGTAATCTTAAAGACACAAAGAGCAATACTTCCTTGGAAAGACGTAATAACACTACTGCCTTCATAGGATTGTAAAGGTTAAAAAAGCTCACAGTCCACGCAAACCATCTGGTATCGAAAGACTTGCAAATGAACAACAGTTCCTTGATTCGACCTCTGGCTGTCGTAACGGGTGCCTCTAACGGTATCGGCTACGAACTTGCCAAACAGTTTGCCCAAAACGGCTTTGATTTGATCATCACAGCTACTGGCTCAAGCATTGACGAAGCCGCTCAAGCTTTGGTTGGACTAGGTGTCAAAGTCGAGACGGTGCAGTCCGATCTTGCCACCTATGACGGGGTTGAGACGCTCTACAACAAGATTAAGGCAGCGAACCGACCAGTGGATGCGATCGCGATCAACGCAGGTGTTGGTGTTGGCGGTGACTTTGCCCGCGAAACCGATTTACAGGACGAACTTAATCTCATCAATCTGAACGTTGTATCGACTGTCCATCTCGCTAAGCGGGTGGTGAAAGACATGGTTACTCGCGGTAAGGGTCGCATCCTCTTTACTTCCTCGATCGCCGCTTTGATGCCTGGACCGTTCGAGGCAGTCTACGCAGCCTCCAAGGCGTTTGTCCACTCCTTTTCCCAGGGACTGCGCAGCGAGCTGAAGGACACGGGCGTCACCGTCACCGCGCTCATGCCCGGACCGACCGATACCAACTTCTTCAACCGCGCGGATATGGACGATACCAAGGCGGGCGTGAGTCAAAAGGACGACGCAGCGGAAGTCGCCAAGCAGGGTTTTGAAGCTTTGATGGCGGGCAAGGATGAGATCATCGCAGGCTCACTCCAAACCAAGATTCTGGGCACCGTGAGCAAAATCTTGCCTGATACCGTCAGTGCCGAACTGCACCGCACGCTTACTGAGCCTGGATCAGCTAATAAGTAATACCGATTCAAAAAGCGATCGCTTCCACTCCGGACGCGCAATTGGTGCTTGAAATGTATAGCACGCTGGTTAAGCGATCGCTTCCACGCGGACAGCATATCCAAAAGTTTTGCTTCTTTAACAGGACTTACGCAAACAAACCCGGTTTCTACCAAAAATCCTCCGTTTCGTAACCATTAACTCTTTTTCTCCCCATCACCCTGCTCCCCTCTCCCCCTGCTTCTTTTGGTCAAGTTAACGACTGCATTAATGATACATTTCTAAACTGAATCTTAAATCTGTAAGGTTTGTTAACAAAGTACCGCAATATTTGAAAGTGGTGCTTTATCACAAACAAAAACTAGTGGAACAGAAATCCAATACCCCTAGATTACCCCTACCACAACCACTTGTGGGTGCAGAAGCCGGTACGTTTACCGAATTTACAGTTACTCAACGGATGCCTAATATTGCCCGTAGAGTCATCGCTGAAAATAAGTTTCCAGCCAATATTAATGCCAGTTTAGAGAAACTAGCCAGTGAACTGCCATCGGGATATTTGCCAACTCTTGTAGATGATACTGGTTCAGATTTTGCAGATTGGTGTAAATATTTAGAATCATACAAAGAACAGCGTTGGATAGATATTCCGTGGTTTTTTACTGAAACTTATTTTTATAGATATCTTCTGCAAATTACCAACTACTTTCGTGCTGGTGAATCGCAAGGTGTAGATCCATTTGAGTTGCAAAAACGTCAAGGTTTAGAAACATCCCTTGACTCAATCGTTGCTTTATGCACTCAAGTGAATGGATGGTTGAATGTATCAGAGCAAGAAAATCAATCAAGGCAAACAGCTTTGATAACATTATTATATTTTAGTTTGTGGGGAAATCGAGTTGACCTTAGTTTGTGGTCAGCATTTGAAAGCGATCGCAGTCGTTTTGATATTCAAAATCAACAATCTCACATTTTAGTAGATGATGCACTCAAAGTCACAGAATTGTTAGTGAATAGCAATTCCGGACGTGTTGACTTTGTTGTAGATAATGCTGGCTTTGAACTTGTCTGTGATTTGTGTTTGGTAGATTATCTTTTAGGTAGTGGTGTCGCGAGCCTTGTGAGATTGCATTTAAAGCCTCACCCAACATTCGTTTCTGATGCCATGATAAAAGATGTGCATCAAACAACAGAATTTTTATTAGCCTCAAGCAATCCAGAAGTGACATCCTTTGCTCAAAGACTACAAGAATATATTGCATCAGAGCGATTGGTACTATGTGACGATTATTTTTGGACATCACCTTTAGCTTTTTGGGAAATACCTGAGTCTCTAAAAAATGATTTATCTCATTCCAATTTGATAGTTATTAAAGGAGATGCAAATTATCGAAGATTGTTAGGAGATAGAGATTGGGATTTGACGACTAACATTTCAGATATCGTGTGTTACTTACCCGTTCCAATGGTAGTCCTACGTACTTTGAAATCGGAAGTTGCAGCAGGAATTAAACCGGAAGTTTTGGAGGAAGTGGAAAAGTCAGACTCTGCTTGGTTAACGAATGGACAATGGGGAGTTGTTCAGTTGGTGGATAAGAATTGATATGATTTAAAATTGATATAGGATAGCTGAAGATAGGACAAGATTGATGATATTGCAAGAATTGCAAAAACAGGCATTGCAATTACCCATTAGCGATCGCTGGCAATTGGTACAAACTTTGCTGGAGTCTCTACAACAAGAAACTCGCCCAGCGCTGAACAAAGGTAACTTGTCCCGGTTGCGAGGTATTGCGAAAGGCTCAGGGATATCAGGTGATCAAGAGATTACAGCAGATTATGTCACCTATCTGACCCAGAAGTATCAGTAATGCGAGTTTTGATTGATACGAACGTTGTTCTTGATTTCTTACAAGAGCGAGAGCCTTTTGTGGAGGATGCAGCAAGACTGTTTGAGAAAATTGATGCTGGTGAAGTCAAAGGGTTTATTGCAGCAACAACGATTACCAACATCTATTACATTGTCCGAAAAGCTGCAGGTGCTATAGTAGCTCAAGATGCAATTGCACAAATTCTGACGGATTTACATATTTGCGCGGTTGATCGAGGTGTTTTGGAACAAGCAATCACGTTGAATTTTCAAGATTTTGAGGATGCAGTGCAGTGTGCTTGTGGAATAGCACATGGAGTAGATGCAATTGTAACTCGTGATGCATCTGGATTTGTGAGTGCGGGAATTCCAGTGATGTCACCTGGGGAGTTGGGAAATGTTCTATAGTAAGCGATGATCGCTCTACCCCTAGTTCATACCGCTTAAATTATCACTTTATCGCAACTGAAATTCATCAAACTTCACAACTTTTGAATCTGGCTGACTTGTATTGAAACGATAACTGCTGACTGTACCCTTACCCGTATCAAAAATGCTGAAAGCTGTAATATCATTACTGGCAATATACGGTATGGGTTTGCTATCTTTACCAAGTAATGGGGCGATCGTTGGTAAAACTGGTTCCAACGCATTGGGATCGCCAAGTGCAGCATAATCCTTTTTGTCCCCTGGTGGTACTTTTCGCTGAACCCCACTCAAGAAAGCACCGTAAGTATTGCCAACATTCGATGTTTCTAGAAAGTGCATTCCCGACTGACTACGAAAACGGTTCCAGATGTGCGAATGCCCATAGAATACCATTTGTACTTTAGCTGCTTCAAGTAAGGGAATCACATCGCGAATCAGGTAATCTGATTTTTTGGGGTATTTGTAACGTACCGTTTTAACATTGCGATTCGCATCACGTTCAATAATCTCCACAGGATGAGTATAAGCAGGAACAATATTGTCGCCCAAAGAATGAGGCGGATGATGAAACATCACGACTTTATATTTTGCTTGTTTAAACTCAGGACTGTTGAGTTCTTTTTCTAACCAGTTGTACTGCTGACTTCCTTTGGCAATTGGCTCAAAAATAACTTGTCCGTAACCCCAATTTTCTGGATTTTGTAAATCTTTATCTCTTTCCCGATACTTCCCCCTCGCTTCTGCATCCATATTGGGAGTCCGCCAGATATTCGTCGCGTACAGAACAACTAAACGCACATCACCAAAACTGACTGCATAATAACTTTCTCCACCTTCTTTACTTTCAGGTAAAGTGAAAATTTCTTCGTAAGTATCAGTATTATAAGAATTATTTTTCAGCGATTTTTCTCCATATAATTTCATCGCAACTACACGCGGAAACGCATCATTGAATTCATCGCCTAAACTTTTACCCTTACCAAAGCGTCCCATCACTTCATGATTACCAATACTAGTAAACATTGGGGCATGTTGAATAATTTCTCCTCCAATAAAAGATGTCTTTATTTCATTCACATCTGTTTCAAACTTGGCTCGACCTTGCAAACAAGGGAAGAAAGCACCACCTCCATTATCATCAAACCATTCTGAAGCACGGTCTGCAATATTCACTGTATCTCCTGCTAACCAAACTGCATCCACTTTACCAACAGTTTCCACAACCTTTTGTAGGTTTGCTGCTACCATTGGTTTCAATTGATGATCAGAAGTCAGCAGAATTTTTAATGGTGTTCCAGCAGTTGGGGTAGGTGCAAGCGTAAAAGTATTGCTGCTAATACTCTTGCCATCTTCTCGTACACTCGTGACGCGATAAGAAACTCGTTTTCCAGGAGTTAAGCCAACCACTTCGCTCTCATGTCGCCAAATATCACGTTGGGCTGGTTGCTTGTAAACTTGTCCATTTTGCTTTTGGTTTCCTACTTTTGATTCGTGATCTTCCCGTGTTCGGCTGAGTTTGCTCGTATTCGCTACGGCTGTTTGCTGGAGATTGTCCCCATACGCAACATTATGTTTGGAACCAGCAAACTCAGTAAACCACACAACTCGCACTGAAGATTGCGTGGGAAGTTGTAGAAATGGATCTGTGAGCAATTGGGGTGCTGATGAAAAGGCTTTTTGCCCAGAAAAGCAACCGTATACTACGCTAAGGCAGATAACTAGTATAAATAAGGCAGCTAGTATTTTGCGGTTTGTGAGATATCTGAGCATTGCGAGTGTTCCAGAACGTCAGTGCATCTCAGTTGTATCTACAAAAACACAAAGAGCTACAAAATAAAGTTGCACTGTTCCGGATTATGGTTTCAATACTCGCATTTAGATAATCTCTTACTCGACAACAAGGCAACTTTTTACTGCCTTGGAGGTGAACCTGGGGAGACGGGTGAACCTGGGGAGACGGATGAACCTGGGGAGACGGGTGAACCTGGGGAGACGGATTGAGTTCCCTGTTGTGGTTCTCGTACCACCCACTGACACAGTTTTTGATTAGGTTGGTTGTAATTAATTGCCATTGTGAAAGTGCGCTCTTGGGCGCGGTTGTCGCGGAAATTTACAACAGCCTGAGTATAGTTTCCTCCTGCAAGTGCGGTCCATTGCAATGCATTACGCACATAAGGCTGATCAGGAGCGAAGCGCACTTCATAGCTGACTTGCTCTGGCGAGTCACCAGGGCGGACAAACTGCAAATCCTGAACAATGTCCGCCGTCCGTTGCAGAACATCGGTGGAGATAAAGCTACAATTGTTAGGAGTGTCTCCTTTAACTAACGCCAAATAGGGACGATCAAAGCTAGACTCTACTGGTTGGGCTTGCGTTCTTTGGTTGGGGAAGAGGATCAAGGCAATAGGGAGTATCAGGAAAATAGCTTTTCTCATAGTTCAAAATTCAACTCTAAAGCCAGGTAGTGAGTAGCAGCACTTGGTTTTAAGTCATTTCTCTTCATTCAGTTACAGATGAAGAAATTCATGCATTAAATATTGTGGTAATTCTTCTGGGCGATCGCTATTGTAAATAGCATAAATGCTGCCGTTTTACTAAACGTCTACCATAGGAACAAACTCACTTCCTCTAGAGACAGAGTTTTTAAATTAACGAAATCTATGAGCTTCAATACATCTTGTTAGGACTTATACATTGACACATTAGAGAAAACGTCCATTCATTCTCTAGTCAGGCGATACTTAGCTCTGGGAGCCTAACCATTGGCGATCGCTAACCAGTAGGGATATTAGACTTCTTGCATAAATACTTAAAATGTCATGTTGAGCGGAGCGAAACATCTGGCGAGATTCTTCACTGCACTACGTTTCGTACCCTGCGGGAAGCCCTTCGGGTTCGGGGGTAGCCCCTAAGGGGGCGCTGCGCAAACGCAATCGACGGGAACCGCCAAGACTGCGACCCCCTCACCGCAAAGCGTCTACAGAATGACATCCCCAACTTTTGGACTTTTGCAAGAGGTCTATTGAAAGACGGAGAATACTTACGTGTCATGGGAAACGGGTTCGGATCTACACCTCCTTCCTTTTTTTTAGATTACACATAATAGAATCCTCCGCCTTAAAACCTTTGTCATATAAGAATTTCACCAGAAATTCGTGCCATTGCTCTAAACAGTAACCTGTCGCTTTTCGGTTAAACCCATAGCAATTCCTTTCTCGTAGTAAGCAGCTTCATTGATGAATATTGGATACACAGTTGATTCTCCTTCATAAACAATCTCTTTACCATCAAAGGTTAAAAATATTGGCTCGCCAGGATTAAGAGGTTCATAATCCCGAAACTGAAGTTGTGGGTGAATCATTGCCTGAATTTCTCCCAAATCATTTCTGGGATAGTCGATATCCTTCACATATTCATAAAGTGTAAGCGTGCTATTTATGTGTGAAATTGAACCTTGATTATATGTTTCTAAATAGTCCAAAATTGTCTCAACAAGTTTTTCTGTTTTCTGAAATAACTCTGCATTCAAGACTGCCTGAGCTACAGGACCAACTTCAATAGCAAAACCGAATTCACTGATTGATTGGAGGCAGCGACTTTCAATTAGTGGTGCCCAACAAACCTTCACTTCTGGATGAGTTAAACTGAGATGGGCAGCTAATTGTAGATTGAACGGATGGAGAAAGTTGTCTAACAAGATGCTTAGTCCCATATTTGAAGTTGTTGAGTGCAAATCCAAAATGATATCTACCGGAGATTTGCCTTTGCCTCCCAGCATTTGGTTAATGTCTTTTGCCCTGATTTCTTCATAACTGGAAAGCGTCGGATTTTCCAGATCTTGAATTTTGAAGCAACGATTCAAGTCCTTATCAATGTAACGCCTTCCTACCTCAAAAGCTTTAGGGTTGCCAAAGAATGTTAAAGTTTCAAAGCTATCTCGCTGAATGAGATGGGGATACTGCTCATACTTTTTGATTAAGTATGCGCCTGTGAATTCATTCCCGTGGGTACCACCAACCAGCACCACCTTATTTATTCGATTCATAATATTGCTCCTTCTAGATCAGAGATATCTTTTTTCAGACTAAACTATATGTCAAAGATATAGTAGTTCCAGTCATGATAGAACTCCGACATCTACGGTACTTTATCGCCGTTGCTGAAGAATTGAACTTTAGCCATGCTGCTAGACGCTAGCCCATACAGCCAGGGTTTGCATCTACCACAACCATATAAAAAAGAAAAAGCTAGGACTTAGGGACTTTACAAATAGGCGCTTTGTGTGTGAAAGCCCCAGACATCAAATCTGTAAGCCATCTGCTGGCATTTTTTCCCATATATACTCTAAGTGCATAATTTGATGAATCTGACGGCTATAAAAAAGAAGATATTGTTGGTTAGCTCTTAATCGCAAACTTCCGTTCAGTAAACAGGTAGAACTTGATTCACATAATCAGACTTTTGTCAATGCGTAAGTCCTAAAAATAATAAATCTTACATTGTCAATATATGTTATGCTCAATTTACATTTCTTAATATGTTACAAATGAGCAGAGCTACTCTGACGCAGATGCTTAAGATTGGTTAATAAAAATAACAGTAAAGAAATAAAAGGAAATAAATCTTATGGTGAACACAGTAGAAAATCAGTCAGATCATCACGTAGTCATTGTCGGTGGTGGATTCGGAGGATTATATGCAGCCAAAGCACTCTCGCGTGCTGATGTCCATGTGACTCTCATTGATAAACGTAATTTTCACTTATTTCAACCGCTTTTATACCAAGTCGCTACTGGTGCGATATCTCCCGCTGATATTTCCTCTCCTCTGCGTTCTGTACTGAATAAGAGCAAAAATACGAAAGTGCTGTTGGGAGAAGTGAATAATATCGATCCCCAAGGACAAAAAGTCTTTATGGGTGAGGAAGCAATACATTATGATTCTTTAATCCTGGCAACAGGTGCAAAACATTCCTATTTTGGCAAGGACCAGTGGGAAGAATTTGCTCCTGGTTTAAAAACTGTGGAAGATGCGATAGAAATGCGTCACCGCATCTTCATGGCGTTTGAAGCCGCAGAAAAGGAAACTGATCCTGAAAAACGTCGTGCTTGGTTAACTTTTGTGATTGTTGGTGGTGGTCCTACTGGTGTGGAATTAGCAGGTGCGATCGCCGAACTAGCTTATCACACGATGAAAGAGGACTTCCGCAATATCGACACTTCCGAAGCGCAAGTTTTACTCCTGGAAGGTTTGGATCGAGTTCTCCCACCGTTTGCACCAGAGTTATCAAAACAAGCAGAAACATCACTAACCCGCTTGGGTGTTACTGTACAGCCAAAAACAATGGTTACGAATATAGAAGGTGATGTTGTCAGCCTTAAACAAGGTGAAGAGGTGACGCAGATTCATGCCAAGACAGTATTATGGGCAGCAGGTGTGAAAGCTTCGCCTCTGGGAAAAATGCTCGCAGAAAGTACAGGTGTTGAGTGCGATCGCGCTGGACGAGTTATTGTTGAACCTGATTTGAGTCTTAAAGAACACTCCAATATATTTGTCATTGGAGACTTAGCAAATTTTGCTCATCAAAACGGCAAACCCCTACCAGGTGTTGCACCCGTAGCGATGCAAGAAGGACAGTACGTTGCCTCACTGATCAAACAACGGCTCCAAGGTAAAACCTTACCACAATTTCGTTATTTTGATTGGGGTAGTTTAGCGGTTATTGGACAAAACTCTGCTGTTGTAGACTTAGGGTTTTTCAAATTTACAGGCTTCTTGGCGTGGCTATTTTGGCTGTTTATTCACATCTACTTCTTAATTGAGTTTGACAACAAGCTGGTAGTCATGATTCAGTGGGGCTGGAACTATTTCACCCGCAAGCGTGGCGCAAGATTGATTACAGGTAAGGAAGTTTTGGAAAACGCGAAAGCTGGAGGTAGCAACGGTTATTACACGCCTGAGAATGGTAGACAAGCGGTTAATCTATAAAAGTTTTTATACCAATTTTAAAAAAGAATGCGGTAGATACACATTCCCAAACCCTTGTTATATCATGTCCGCTTAAATGCTTGTCATTGCGAACGTAGCGATAGCGGAGCATCAGTGAGAGGTTAAGGTAATTGCATTTTTGTCAAGAGGGTGGAGGAAAAGGCGATAAATCTAGCTTGGAGACAGGCTTTCGCAGATATTTAACCACGCCTAAGTCTTGATTCTCTGGGGCAGCGAAGTACTTAATCGGGTCATCCGCTTTGCCTTTGTCATTTGCGACACTAAAATGGTACAAACCGCGAAATATCATCTCCAAAGAAATACGGTCAAATGGCAGAGATAATTCGTCTGCAACAGCATCTCCCAAGTCAACCAAAACAGCATAAAATAACCAAGTAGCCCAGACTTGTAGCTTGATACCATTAATAGAACCAGTCCATAAATAAGATAGCCCCAGCAAGCGTTTTACTGTGTAAAAAGCTTCTTCAACTCTCCATCTTCGGCGGTATAAATCTGCCACAACATAAGGAGGTAAAATTTGTGGGTCAAGGACAGAAGTAATGTAAGAATAGCTAGTTTTACCAACTTTTATCTCGATTAAACGTAAACTTAGTACTGGTGCACCACCACGACCAGTACCAAGTTGAATCAATCGGTCTTTAAGAGAATGGTTATAGCTAAAAATCTTTGAGTATTTTTACTACTTGACAAAAGGCGCTTGTTCTTAACCTCTCACCGATGATAGCGGAGTGAAGCAATCGCAAGGGCTGGAGATTGCTTCGCTTCACTGCGTTCCGCTCGCAATGACATTTCACGTTTAATTACTGTACTTTAGACTAAGAAGAACAAAATGGCTCAGGGACGCTGAGTTGAGTTGAACCAATGCCAGAAATGTCAAAGGAAAGAAATCAAGCAGATTTCTGTACTGTTAATGGTATTAAAAAGCTGCGACAGCTGCCTCAGCTACAGTTTGATCCTGTTCACCGCTACCACCACTTACTCCGACTGCACCAACTATCTGCCCATCGCGTTGAAGTGGTATACCCCCGGCAAAGATCATGATTCGTCCTCCGTTTGAGACGTGAATACCATAATACTGTTCTCCTGGTTGAGCACTTTCAGCAAGAGATTTGGTAGACAGATTAAACGCACGAGCAGTAAATGCTTTGTTGATCGAGATATCGATACTTCCGATCCACGCACCATCCATACGAATGTGAGCAACAAGATTCCCGCCAGCATCAACGACTGCAAGATTCATTGGTTGTCCGATTGCATTCGCCTTCGCTTCTCCAGCCGCTAGTATTCGTCGTGCATCATCTAAAGATACAGAATGTTTGTCATTCGTCATGGTAATTCATTCAATTGTAAAAATCTATGCGATTAAAGAATATCATCATGCATGAGCAGATTGGGAAAACTCAATTTCAACGTACGTGTTGCGGTGATCGTTGTCTTTCTAAGAACTTTTCGTTCGCTTGTTTTACTCTGGAGATCCAACCTTTGTATGAATTCAAAATTTCTGAGTAGGGAATGGTTGTTTCAGAGAGAAGTTGGAACAATGAGGGGGAAAAGTATTTGGGAAAGAGTTGATGCATCAATTGAGCAGTTCGCAGTCTGATAAATAACTCTAAAAACAGCAATTTACTGGATAATGGAAAGGTGTAATCACTTAGCTCAACTAGTGCATGAGCATCTGGTTTTCGACGTAGGGTAAATTGCTTGAGTACCTCCCCAATATTATTAGGATATTCATCTAATAACTGATCAAAGAAAGCAACATCTTCAAGGGAAGCATTACAGCCTTGACCCAAAGAAGGAGAGGTTGCATGAGCAGCATCACCAATTAGTAAAACGCTATCACTATGATGGTAGCGATTACAACGAATCGTCAAAATGGTTGAGATAGGACGATTGAGAAATGCTTCGACTTCCGATTCTGGCAAAAGCTCAGCAATTTCTGGTAAGTATTCACGAAAGAATTGCCATACTTGTTCTTTTGTAGAAAAATTGACGATGGGATTGTTCTCGCGAGGAAAGTTAACAGTTCCATTTATCAAGCCATCTATATCATGCACCAAGGTAGCAAAAATTCCATCGTTACTTCTCCAAGTATGGATATAACCTGCTTTCAAGGATGCTGCACTCTCAGCAGGTAGAAAAATGGATTTATAAGCAGAGGGAACGTATTTTTTTTCTAACTCGAATTGGTTGGTTGAAAGAAACTGCTCTCTAACTTGCGATCGCGCTCCATCTGCACCAATTAATAAGTCATAACCAACAGTAACTTCTCCTGTAGAATTAACTGCCGTATTTTCAAAGGTGACTGTTTTTGCTTCAAAATTAACTTGCTTACATTGATGGTCAAAATGAATTTTGAGGCGATCGCTATTATACTGTTGAGTCAACATTTTCAACAGTGTGACCACCAATCGCCTGCGATCCAGAATCAGAATGGGTTTTTTGCTTGGAAGGAACTGCGTTTTGCCTTTTTTTTGGTGAATGAGTGAGCCAGTACTTTCTAAGCTTACTGCCTTAACGGCTGCGAGAATCCCTTCAACTTTGCTCAGTGCCGTTATTCCCCGTTGATTGAGGGCAAGAGGAATGGTTCTAGCGGAGGAAAATGGAACTGTTTGTGGATCACTGCGACGCTCATAGATTTCAACGTTATAGTGCTCATCCCGACGTAGCAAATAGTGAGCTAGAAGAACTCCACTCGGACCCGCACCCACAATGACAACTCGTTTGATCATATTAACATCTAGTGTCTTAGTTCAGATTCGCGCCCCTAAAATCCGTCCCTCGAATATCTACATAACTCAAATTTGCCCCTGCAAGGTTTTGACCTTTAAAAGAACGACTATCTGATTTTGACAGCAGTTGTCTTGGGACATCCCTAAGCTGTAGACTGAAGATTTATGATTGTTTTCCACTGTAGCGCAATATGCTGTAATAGCCAGAACAATCTCAATAAGTAGCACTGACTCAATTAAATCACCAATGCGCTATACAGCAAGGCTTTCACCAAAGCTAAAAAAAATGTGCTTCTTTCATGAACCGTATTGATATATAGAGAGTCTAAAACAAATGAAAGCGCTAGCCTCTTGTTTTGCATCTATTGTCGGCACAGAAAATACTGTCTGTTGGGAAGATGTACCAATCAGTCAGCGAAAATCTATATTACAGGCTCTTGCCTCTCCAAGTCCTCCCGGTTGTATCGTCTACCCTCACACCACAGAACAGCTAGCGCAAGTGATCACAGAAGCACACCGTAACAAGTGGCGCGTTTTGCCATGCGGTAGTGGCAGTAAACTGAACTGGGGTGGATTAGTCAAAGATGTTGACATTGTAGTCAGCACAGAACGCCTGAATCAACTCATTGAACACGCCGTTGGTGATTTAACGGTGACAGTCGAAGCGGGAATGAAGTTTTCTCATCTCCAAGAAATGTTGGCAAACTCCGGGCAATTTCTCGCTCTTGACCCCATAACACAAGATACAGCAACCATTGGCGGTATTGTTGCTACCGCTGATACAGGTTCCCTCCGGCAACGCTATGGTACTGTACGAGACCAACTCTTGGGAATTACCTTTGTACGTGCTGATGGACAAATCGCCAAAGCTGGCGGGAGAGTGGTGAAAAATGTTGCTGGATACGACTTGATGAAGTTGTTTACTGGATCTTATGGCACATTAGGGGTCATTAGTCAAGTGACGTTTCGTGTTTATCCTATGCACGAGAGATCCCAGACGGTGCTGCTGACTGGTGATGCAAACGCTATATCTCAAAGTGCTAGCGTCCTCAGAGGTTCTGCATTGACACCAACCCAAGCTGATTTGCTATCAACAAAACTGGTGTCTGGCTTGGGATTAGGTGAAGGATTGGGATTAGTTGCTCGCTTTCAAAGTATAGCTGAGAGTGTCAAGGAACAGTCAAACCGACTTTTGGAAGTCGGGGAACAACTTGGGTTAAAAGGAACGATATATTCAGCGGCGGATGAAGCTGATTTATGGCGCACATTGCGAGAACAAATGAATTCTTCTGTTAATGAGTCGGCAATAACTTGCAAAATAGGAGTGTTACCTACTTCTGCTGTTGAAGTTTTGACTCAAGCAGATGTGGGTTGGATTCACATCACTAGTGGTTTGGGGGTGTTGCGGTTTGAGAGTAACAACCAGATTGATCAGCTGTTGGGGATACGAAGTCTTTGTCAAACCAATCGCGGTTTCCTCACTATTTTGTCAGCACCAGTGAAGGTTAAGCAACAGTTGGATGTATGGGGCTACACTGGTAATGCTGAGGAGTTGATGCGTCGGATAAAAGAGCAGTTTGATAAGGAATATATTTTAAGTCCAGGTCGTTTTGTGGGTGGGATTTAAAAAACGAACCGCCTTAGCAAAGTGTGTCCGCAGGACATAGAGGCTAAGGAAGCAAAGAGAGGGGAGAGGAAGAGATAATATGCAAGTTTCTGAAGGTTCTGAGAAGAAAAAGGCTAGTTTGGAGAATTTGACTGGATTTGATCCAAATCATCCACCTGAGCCAAAGTTGATTGATACTTGTGTTCATTGTGGGTTTTGTCTCTCGACTTGCCCTAGCTATCGGGTGATTGGCAAAGAGATGGATTCTCCACGAGGACGCATCTATCTTATGGATGGGATCAATCAGGGTGAGATTCCTCTGAATAAGGCAACAGTAGAACATTTTGATAGTTGTTTGGGGTGTCTTGCTTGTGTGACGACTTGTCCTTCTGGTGTGCAATATGACAAATTGATTTCTGCAACTCGTCACCAAGTTGAACGGAATTACCCGCGTAGTTTGCCAGATAAATTGTTACGTCAACTGATATTTTCTCTATTTCCTAATCCTGATGTTTTAAGGGTTCTACTGGTTCCATTGTTTTTTTATCAAAAGCTGGGTTTGCACAAATTGGTGCGTGGAACTCAGTTGTTGAAGCTTGTGTCTCCTCGCTTAGCAGCGATGGAATCAATTCTGCCAGAAGTTACTTTGAAATCTTTTCAAGATAATTTGCCAGATATTATTCCAGCACAGGGTAAGAAGCGTTATCGAGTTGGGGTGATTTTGGGATGTGTGCAAAGGTTATTTTTCTCGCCAGTCAATGAAGCGACTGTACGGGTTTTAACGGCGAATGGCTGTGAAGTTGTGATTCCCAAAACTCAAGGATGTTGTGCGGCGCTTCCCGAACATCAAGGACAAACAGAACAAGCCAAAGCTTTAGCAAGGCAGATGATTGATAGTTTTGCAAATACTGGTGTAGATTTTGTAATTATCAATGCTGCTGGTTGCGGTCACACGTTAAAAGAGTACGGTCATATTTTAGAAGATGATCCACAATATCGGGAAAAAGCGAAAGCATTCGCGGCGAAGGTTAGAGATGCGCAAGAGTTTTTGGTTAGTGTTGGTTTAACAGCAAAATTATCACCGCTTGCAAATCAACCCTTGAGTTTGGTTTATCAAGATGCATGTCATTTGTTGCACGGACAAAAGATTAGCTTGCAACCGCGTCAGTTATTGCGGGAAATTCCAGGCGTGAAGTTGCGCGAACCAGTTGATGCAGCTATATGTTGTGGTAGTGCGGGAATTTACAATCTACTCCAACCAGAGGTGGCTGAGGAGTTGGGTAGACAAAAAGTTGAGAATTTGCTGAATACTGGTGCTGATTTAATTACTTCTGCCAATCCGGGTTGTACTTTGCAAATTCGCAAGCATTTACAGTTGGAGGGTAAACAGATTTCTATCATGCACCCAATGGAGTTGTTGGACTATTCAATCAGGGGTGTAAAGTTGAAAGTTTAAAAAAAAGCTACAGGCTTCAAGCCTGTAGCTTTTTGCAAAGAGCTATACCTGCGCGGCTAAAGCCGCGAAAGGCACCCTGTCATCTAGTTATAGGTTTCAGTTCAGCAAGCATATGCAGTAAGTTGCTAAATAAGCAGACCTCTGTGGTTTAATTGTACCGACCTTACTTAAGTGAGGCTCTGGTGGAAATACGTCTTGGCATACAGCAGAAATTGTGGCGTCAGTCGTCTTTCATCCCCTCGCGCTGATCGTAGGGGTTCTCATCTTCCCACTTGAAGGCTGATAGAACAAAGAAATAGAGCCATCCAGATGAGTTTTGGTCTGACCAAGTTTTCATGAATTCTATAAGCTGTTTGTAAAGAAAGCTTAAATTTTTGGGATGCTTTAGTGCTACTCCATAACGTCATGTCAAATTGTGCTTTTGAATACTTAATTTTCATCTTATAATTTACCTATTATTCATAATTTGTTAATTATATGAGCGCACAATCATATCATAAAACTTACTCAACTTATATTGTCTGATTTTAAATTTGTATAGCTACAGAAAACTCTTACAACAATAAACAAACAACAGTAGTTTGATGATTGACTTTTATAACTAGCGATCGCACAATATAACAATTCTGGCTTTTTCAAAATAAAAATCAACGGTGCATCATTGTCGGTATAAATTATTTTGTTTGTGTTCCTAGTTAATCACATCACAGGAAATTGGGGGCTGATGTGCCGCGCTCACACAAGGATACGGCTTAAATTCAAAATTCATTATTGATAATTTAAAATTAATTTTGAAATTTGAATTATGAATTCTAGTTGCAAACCATTTTCCCCCACACCCACAAGGGGATATGTCTCCTCGCAGCTGATCGTGGAAGCCTTCAATAGCTAGCATTCGTGTGCAACAGTTAACTAATCAACATTGAACAACATTGGTAGTTGAAATTACTTAACTAGAGCCATGAGTATACCCAAGCCAGTACCTTCCACATATCTTCATGAAGGATAGTATCTCCATGAATCCAGTAGTAGATATTACTATGTCTGTTCGAGATTTAACTAGCTACACAACAAGAAGAAAGTATGTACTAAGTAAATTTTTGTCTAGATAAGTACTTTCCTTGAAACAAAACTAACTGATTTCCTTTCAAATAAGCTAGAACTTTCATTCAAATAGTGTAACTTTACTGACACACAGATGAAGATTTGGCAGACATTGTTAGTTCCTGAAATACCCCCTTGATCAAAGTTTTGAGCGTAGCTTACATTAAAATTCCACCACTGAAACTCCTTCACTATTGACCCATTGAATATGGTATTTATTAACTTCGCTAACGGTATCCATTGCTAATCACTCGCCAACACTTTATGAATATCATTGTTCGTTTACTTGGCGCATTTGCTATTTTGCTTCCTACATATGCTGCTGTATCTCGTTTTGCAGTAGCGCAGGAGAGTCCTACTATTCTCCAACCGGGAACAATGCACAAGGCTCCAACTTCTCCCCTGCCGGGAACAACCCCGAAAACTCCAACTTCTCCCCTGCCGGGAACAATCCAGAAAACTCCGACTACTCCCCTGCCGGGAACAACCCCGAAAACTCCGACTACTCCCCTGCCGGGAACAACCCCGAAAACTCCGACTACTCCCCTGCCGGGAACAATCCAGAAAACTCCGACTACACCAGCGTCGGGAACAACCCAGAAGGTTTGCTCTTTTGATGCAGTAGATAATTTGCTACCTCCACCAACTGGTGAGCAAAATCGTTCTCCACTTTCCTACCTGGCACAACAAGGTTTTACACCGAAGTTAGACGGTTCTTGGGTGTGCTACGTCAGAGATAACCAGAAACAGGATCTTTATTACACCCTTTTTAAAGTTCAACAAGTTAATGGAAAGCTAATAGCCAGTTCTTTCTTGAATAACAGCAATCTCATTGAGGGGCAAGACACTCGCACCGTGGACTTGTTTTTGCTCCTCGTTAACAATCATACGAAGACAAATCAGGGGAACCGTCAGAGTATACAGAGGTATTTTGAATCTTTCATTTCTTTGGTTAAGCAAAGGAAAATTCCACCCTCAGCACGTGGATATCTTTTTGACCAACCAAATCGAGGGTTTATCATATACAACACCGTCACAGGAGGAGACCTTAAGGGTACAGCAATCACGATTAACATCAACTCGCCTCAGAATTTAGGTTCCCCCCCAGCCTCTTAACTTTCAAGAAACACGCTTAACGCTTAACAGCGAACAGGAAAGAAGGTGTTTCTTTCATTCGTAGCGGGTGGCTGTCACCGCCAGTGCTCCTGCTCCTAAGAAACACGCTTAACGCTTAACGCTTAACACCGAAGAAGGGGATGGTGTTTCTTTCATATATTGCTAGCGGTGAGATCTGCGCTCTTGGTAGGGGAGCCACTGCTCGACTAGGGTTTCCAGGCTTGTAGACGCCCGGAGGGCGGCTTCCCGCTTTCTTAGCATGTGGCGTTTTCCCGACAGCCAGGCGACGGGCGTCCCCGGAGGGTTTTCTATCGCTAGTTAAAGGCTTTCCACAAAATATCTATCGTTGAAATTCTTGATTTGACAAGCATTCTGACGACTGAGGTCACGACTCCTGAATTCTTACCTTTTGACTTGTTACCTTCAGTTTTGATTTCCCGCTCGTGGGGCGCTCACATCTTGCACCAAGAAAAATAGATGGTGTTTAGTCACTGAGTATTAAACCAAAAATCTTTCCTATATTGAGCTAAGAATTGCCAAAAAAAATCATGTAACTTACCCTTACATTTTTTTTGCTTCTACGCTTTTCTACGGATAGGTGCAAGATATTAGTTAAGTTACATTTATTACGGACAGGGTGGGTTCATAAAAAATTCAAAAATCAAAAAAGAAAAAAATAAAAAATTTTTGAATTTAACTGTCCTTTACAGTTTATACTCCCATGACCTCACATTTTTTTACTGGAGGTAAATCCCTTGAAGTCAACAGCCAAAAAAATTGCAATTGCAGTATCATCAATTACAGCAGTACTAACTACATGTCAATCTGCTTCAGCCCAGCTCGTGCTTGGACGCTATGGTATTCAACCAGGGCTGGAGCAAAACTACCTTCAGTACCAGCTATCGGGCAGAGATTTGACCCAAATGCGAGGTATTGCTGGATGTAGTGTGGGATTTGGTGCCGCTTGTAACAAAGCAGGAGCAGTCTTCCAGAAATTAGTTGAGTCAAATGGTGGGCCAGGCTACGAGCAGTTGCTGATGCGAGCTGCTGGCGGGGAACAAAACTACCGCAATTTTGCTTCCCTTTACGGAAACGATCCGAGTATTTCTAAAATACCGTACGCCTCATTCTGGCAGAACGACAACCCTAATATCGTGGACGGGTATCGCTATCTGTTTGGACAAACAGTCAGTCAAACTCCCCAAGAAGGTTTGGGACAAGTGACCAAAAACTTTTATTGGGCACCTGCTGTTCGTGGAAACTCACTCGATCCACGTAATGGGTTGCTAGATTTGAAATACTCTTATGGGCGTCTGTTGCTTGAAGAGGTGGCAAAAATTCCCAATGCACAGCAGCAGATTCAATCTTTGAATTTAGGACCAGAACTGACCAAGTTTTACTCCCAAAAACTTTCCAATTCGATGCGTGTGTTGAACTCTGGTGATCAAGAGTCTCTCAAAGACACAATTCTCAAAGACCTTTCGATGCCATATTCACCAGAAGCTGCAGAATTCGGACGTCCAAATCTTGGCATTCCTGGCGGTGATTCGCTGATTGGGGAAACTCTTCCTGGAGATACCTTTGTTGGGACAACTCCAGTATCATTGCAGCCAGAAGGAATAGGGATTCCAGTATCATTGCAGCCAGAAGGAATAGGGATTGATGTTCCCTCCAACCTTGCAGAAGATGTCGTGTTGCAACAAGGATCATCAGGGAGCTCATTTCCCACCTGGCCCCTAGGTGGTCTTGCCTTGCTCTTACTTCTTCTCGCTTTTGGTGGTGGAGGTAGTTCTTCCGGTCGGGGATCAGGTACACCAACAGGTACACCCCTACTTAACACTCCACCTTCCTCTGGTGGTGGATCTATTCCTCCTTCGGGCGGTGGTTCTGGTGGTGGATCTATTCCTCCTTCAGGCGGTGGTCCTGGTGGTAACAACCAAATCATAGAAGTACCGCCCACTCCCCCTGTGGATTTTCCGCCGGGACAGCAAGTGAAGAAGGTACCCGAGCCAACAACAACAATAACACCGCTTGTTGCGCTGGTAATTATATTGTTGTTGGTTGGTTATAGACACCGACGTAGCCAGAGAATGATTTTTAGACGTAAAGTTACGCCATCTGACTTCCCAACCAAGTTGACCAAGACGGACACCGAGTACTGGGTTCGTTAATTTATCTGATACTATTGGCGAATTCTCCGTAGGGGAGTCAGTGCTCGAAAGCGGGCTTCGGCCGTGAGATCAGCGGCTCGACTGAGGCTTCGCCGAACGTCTGAACGGTTTCACAGGCTTAGACCCCCGGAGGGCTTCCTGTAGGTAGCATAAGCGCGTTGGGCACTCTCCGCTCACGGCACGCCAATGGACATACAAAGGTAGGCAGTGCTCACCCTACAAATCAAGATTTTTAGTAATTAGCGCTCCAACATCATTGTGCATCTGTGGTTGTAAATAAGTGCGATTCTCACCTGCATAGAATATATGCAGCCCGGAAGGGGTACGGCATTGCCGTGCCCCTATACCAGCAGAATCGGTGTAGCGAGTACGCAAATCATCAGAGAAAAGTTATGTGAGCTGTCTTAAATAAATCTATCGTAAGGTGATGTAAACGCAAAACAAGTCACAAGTAAACTCTTGGTGCGTTCTTTTGTAATAAAAATTATTTTTATGGTTGATAGCTATATTATTGACTTACTTTTTATTGGTTCATTGCTGCTATTTGTTACCTTATTATCCGGATGGATTTCGCGTTTACCTTTTTCCTTTGCCATCATCTACCTAATAGTAGGTATTTTATTAGGTCCCTATGGTTTTGGACTGATTCAATTACGCAGTCCTGGAGTATTCAACGCCGAGGTGTTAGAACGGCTGGCAGAATTTGTCGTGATTATATCTGTCTTTAGCTGTGGTTTAAAAATTGTACGTCCGCTACAATTTAGAGCCTGGAATATTACGACGCGACTTATTGTTTTTTTAATGCCAATTTCAATTTTTGGGTTGGCAGTTGTAGGTAAACTCTTTTTAGGGATGGATTGGGGAGAGGCTATTTTATTAGGAGCCATTCTTGCACCAACTGATCCAGTTTTAGCTTCAGAAGTTCAACTAAGTGATAAAAATGACAAAGATGAATTACGCTTTGGTTTAACGTCCGAAGGCGGTTTAAATGATGCTTTAGCTTTTCCTTTTGTTTATTTTGGTATTCATGCGTTAAAAGATAACAACTGGAATAACTGGCTGAAACAGTGGGTTGCAGTTGATATCATTTGGGCTATTGCTGCTGGTATTGTAATGGGCTTTATCGTTGCCAAAGCGGTTGTTTGGATTGAGAAAAAAATCCAAAAAATGGGTCGTAGCGATGAAATTATGGAAGATTTTATAGCCCTTGGTACAGTTTTACTAACTTACTCTCTAACAGAAATTGTTAATGGCTATGGATTTATTGCTGTGTTTACTGCAGGGTTAGTTGTCCAACGGAGTCATAGAAATTCAGAAAAACCACTGGCACAGTTGGAATTTATAGAGAGATTGGAAAAACTTTTAGAGGTTGGGACAATACTAATATTGGGGACAATTTTATTAGTCAAGCCAATGCTAAATTATGCTACCCAATCTTTATTGGTTATAGTTTTATTATTCCTAGTCATCAGACCCGTAGGAGCCTGGATTAGCACAATTGGTGGAAATTCCCAAAAAGCGTACCGTCGTCGAACTTGGTATTCAGGAACTCGTTTGTTATTTGGTTGGTTTGGTATTCGTGGTGTTGGCTCTTTATACTATCTTTCATATGCCTTTGGCAAAGGTTTAAAAGGTGAAATAGGTGAGCAAATTAGTTGGATAACTTACACCACTATTGTTGTTTCCGTAATTGTACACGGAATCACTTCAACTCCATTAATGAATTGGTATGAGCGTAATCTTGCCAAGCACGAAAATTCTTCTTCTCCAGCTACCATTGATGAATTTGAATGAAGCATAACTGAGAAAGTTTTAAGTTCTCTGGTCAAGATGATGGTTACATGTGCCTAATTTGTTAGCGCTCCGGATCTGTTTTTTCAGGTTTATACGTCCAGTTTTCCCTAAATCTGAACGTATAACCTATCTTATGCTCAGGCGCGTTGTGTTATGTCTGCTTACTATCGCAACGCCTATCTATTCTCTAGTTGCCAAAAGCATCCTTGATGCTATCAACAGTGCGTTCAATTACATTCTTTGTATTGTCTACAGCTTCTTTAGTCCGAGCTGCATCTTCATCTGCTCTTTTCTCAATTGTCTTCGCATCTGTCTTTGCTTTGCGCTCAAGAAAACTACCATTATCAGTTGCTTGATCAACTCGATCAGCATTTTTCTTTGCAGTTTCCTTAACCTTATCTTTCGTATCTTCAATGAAACCTTTGGCTCGTCCAGCATCTTCACTGGTTTTACCTTTAACCTGATTATCCAAGTCTGCTGTTGCGATTAAGTTTGTAGCGGGATTAGCCATTGCTGCGGTGTTCGAGAAAAACGCACCTTGCCAAACGAAGGCGATCGCCGACACACAAAACAGAGTTGTAGCCAGAAAGCGTCCTACAGTGGAAAGCCGTTTCATCACATTATTCAATTTCATTGAATACAAGCTCCATTTTTATTTAGCATCCTATTTTTACTTCATCTGGCTCCGAAGTCAAATCGTTCCATAGACAGAGGTTCTCCCGTCATAAGTTGTGGATTGAGGCATTGTCCTGTACGATTACCCTAATATGTCAACAATAGCGTCATGGGTTCAGAGCCAACACTAATTGTATCCCTTACACCCTTATACCCCTATCCCCCTACACCCCTAGTTGTTGACAAAGCACGGCACTTGCTTGTCAACATGCTAATGGCGGATATTTTTCAAAAAACCCCACCAACGCGGAAAAAAAATTTAAAAACCAAAACAAATAAAAACACCAAATTTTAAAAAGCTTTCTTTAAAAACCAACACACAACCAATTTTTTATTTTTTTTTTCACAATATATACCAAAAAAAACAGGGATTTTTTTAAATTTTAAGAAACACTAGAAAAACACAAC
>NZ_JABXYX010000245.1 GCF_017982655.1 Brasilonema sp. CT11
TTAAGTAGTTGGCGATAGCTTCGCTGCTGCGCGGAGCGCAGATCGCAATCCGTTTCGGCATAGTGTAAGTAGACGCACTGCAACGATTCCATCTTTATTATAACTAATCAACCGGACATGATATTACTCCCCTTGCTGAGTGTAAGATTACCGATGTAATTTCTCACCCGGTGCACCCAAGCGCTCCCCTGCTCCGAAGCGCCTCTTGAAACCAACCTGTAGCTCTAATTGGGGCATTAATTGACCAATTTAGATTATTGACAAAAGCCAGTATTGGTGTAACTTAAGCTACTAGTAATATAACTTTACACGAACATATTAACTTTATTTATTTCTCGTTGAGCTAAAGAACTGAATAATACAGAAAGATTCTGCGTGAAGCGTTTGTGAAGCATACTGCTAGCTTTGGCGATACGCACAAGAAGTGAGCAAGCGGGCTTATCGCACAAACGAAACAGTAGATTTTGTAAATAAATTAATCAAAAAAAATTCCGATTTTGAATTGTATCCCTTAGCAGGTTTTTTTACGATTGTCTAGTTACTTTTTTACTTTTCTCAACTCTCAAAACTCTATTTTATGGCAGGTGCTGAGCCTCCAACAATTCGATTTTGAATTGCATTCGACAGCAGGTTTTTTTACGATTGTCTAGTTTCGTCGCTACTTTTCTAAAATTTAAAAAATCTATCTTATGGCAGGTGCTGAGCATCCGACAATTCGATTTTGAATTGCATTCGACAGCAGGTTTTTTTACGATTGTCTAGTTCCGTCGCTACTTTTCTCAATTCTCAAAACTCTATCTTATGGCAGGTGCTGAGTCTCCAAAACATTGATATCTAATGCACAACTACCCACAAAAGTAATTTTATTTGGCAAACTTTAGGTTAAGACTCAAAATTTAATAATTAGTATTTTTTTTATAATATTGATTTTTCAAAAAATTTTAGACATATGTAGCGTACGTTTAAAAGTGATTTTTGAAGATCTTCTTTTTCTATATAAAAATTATAAAATGACACTTCTTTAAAAAATCTTTAAAGTACATTCTTGAAAATACGGCTTGTATATGATATTTTTCATGTATGTTCTGTAATCAGTAGTTGAAAATACAGTTGTGATAGCCAACTACGTTTATGTCAGTTTGTTTTATCCAAAAAATATTTGGATAAACTAAGCAAACTCAAGAACTTGTTTATTAAGGCGACAGTATTTTGTTTTAGCCACTAGTAGATAAGTCTCAATTTAATCAGAATGATTCTGAATTTATAATATCTAGTGGCGAAACAGAGTTTTTCATGATTTTTGGGCATTTTGTCCGCAAGGTTTAGTTTAATGGATTTCTGAAGTCTTTTATTGATTGGTGTTTACAATCATGTCTTGTTTTACTACCAAAACAAGCATTTTTGACTCACAGATATGAGTCAAAAATTAAACATCAGCAAAATAATCTAAAATTTTTATCGTTGATAATCAGGTGCTAAGCAGTAACATGTTTTTAAAAGACTTAGAGGCAAAAGTGTACGAGGCTTCAGATTCAAAAAATAGTTTTAACAGCGCAAAAAAAACAGGAAAATCATTTCCTCAAAATAGTGTCATTTGTGAAATAGAAATCCCTGAACTTAATAGTCCTGGTTTCATCAAAGTGCTGTATCAAGGCTCTGTCAGAGCGGTTATTCCTTTCAATTTAGTCAGTTCTAATACTAGTAGACTTGAACAGCACCAAGATATGAATTTAAGAACAGATGAATTTCTCAACAAATCTTTTACTTTAGAAGAATTCTTGAGAAAGATATGTGACTTAGGGGAACTCTCCATCCAGACTACGAGTTTGGAAGAACAAAGTCTTTTGAACAAGCATTGGCGTGTTGCTCTGGCTGAGGAGGAGTCTGAGCCATCTCCGGCTAAAACTACAAACTCAACAGACGATGACTCGATATTTCCTACTGATTCTTTACTGAGTCAAATATTTGATTTCATTGAGAAGAATTATAATTCAGCTATCACCCTTTGCAATGTCGCTCAGGCAGTAGGTTACTCCGCAGGTTACTTAACAGATTTAGTGCGACGTCTGACGGGAAAAACAGTGAATCATTGGATCATTGAGCGCCGAATGGCAGCAGCACGTGCTTTACTACTAGAAACCAAACAAAGTGTAAATAAGATTGCTTTAACAGTTGGTTATCAACATGAGGGTCATTTCTTTCGCCAGTTTCGTCAATACCACGGAACCACTCCTCAAGGTTGGAGAAAGATGCAGCACTCTGAACAGTAGCATGAAATAAAAGTGAAAAAATTGCGAGTCTCAAAAAAAAGATTGTGCATTGTAGTCCCAGACAACTTATAGCCTCCACGCAGCAAAAGATTCTTGAAAGCAGCCCCACGGGAGGCGATAAGCCTCCGGCTTATCGCATGTGCGATACGCACAGAGGGATTTGGAGTGAGGTAATTAAGCCGTAACTTGGTATGAGCAGGTAGGCGGCATCTACCTGCCCGTTCATTTGCTAGCATCTGCATGCATATATGCATAATAAAATGCATATATTACGCATCTATTGTGAAACTTTATTCAGAAGCCCGACTTCGATCTCGAAGTCGGGGTGTTTTTTTACGAATCATTTGTGGTGTAGCTGGGAACGCTTAACAGACTTGAAAGTCTCTTGGTGAACGTGTTTTCTCATTAGTTGTGTCCTAATCTACCTGGCGACTGCTATATCTAAAAAAGTTTAATTAACTAGTGAGGGTTATCCACTACGTAAGTATTTATGTAGTATTTAAAACATTAAATAAAAAACATAATAATAAAGTTTTAGTAAAATTTACGAATAGTGACACGAAAAAAATGTGACTCTTTATCCAAAGAAAGTGCATTGTAATGGAATTGTGAAAAATCTAACATAATAACCGTAAACCTTCGGATTTGGAAAATTATGTGTCATAAATCAATCTACCTATTTTAAGAATAAATGCTTAGTGTTGAGCTAACTACAGAAGCTCTTAAGCTTGACGAAGATCGGCGAGCATTCCTTTGAACACTTTTATTGAAGCAATAAATGCTTTTAGAGCACATTGCAAGTAAATGAAGTACAACCACGTTGTCTAAAAGCGAGACTTATCAGCCCTTTTTACTTCTTACTTGGTGACTTGGTGACTTCTAACTCAGAAATTGCTGCTGTATAACAGCTAGATCTTTTTGATTTTTCACGCTTACTAACCCTTAATCGTGATGTCTTTACTGCTTCTGAAGTCAGTTTAGGCTTTATTGTAGGCTTAATTTTTGTCTAAGTTCCAATAGTTTACTTTTGTCTGATGGCTAAAACCAACTGATAATATTTTTGTGTGATAAAACGTCTCAATAAATTTGTTTTTCTTAGTTATATTATGGTGAAAATGTTAATAATAAAAGTAGAAAATGTGGGTAAAATTTATCTCAAAAAGTGGGAAAAATAATACCTTTATAATCAGTTGACAAAATTTTTAAAAACTGTTAATTATAAAAAGAACCTAGGCACAAATTACATACATTTTTGGAGTTTAGTTATGGCTAATATCGAGCAAATTGGTTTCCAACCCAACAGTAATCAGAAAGTTATTGTTGAAGAACTAATAGAAAGTGAATTAGAAAGAATCGTGGGAGGAGATAGTTCGGAGGTTTCACAAAATTCTGTTCAGGTAACTAATGGAAGCGACTCTATCGTTCAAAGTTCTGAACAAAAATCTGTAAAGAATCCTGGTAGATCACCCAGACCATCGTTGAATGAACTTCTGAGAAGCTTAGGTATAAAGATCGACGTTAAGGTTAATATACCTTAGTAATTGAGGTTTAGAGATTAAAATTCATTAGGATTCACGACAACTTTGTTTAAACTGTAACCGTTCACGAGGTGAGCAAAAAAATATCGAACATGAAATCCAGGAAATCACTACTCAAATCACCCTAAGTTTGATTTTTTTGGATAATTTTGAATAGGAAAAACCGCGCTTAGTGGGCTGCCAACTGTTTTTTAAGCTTTTAGGCAAAAGACCTACCTCCCGTGAACGATTACATTTAAACTCACCCTTTGTGCATCCAATCAAAGTATATATCCCCGACTTCTAAAGAAGTCGGGGATATTGTTTTTTATGAATAATTTAGTATGTTTTAGCTTGCTTAAGCAGTAGGACATTGCAATATCTGTAAATAACTTTGAAAAATTTTATTTTTAGATTTATTTTTTACTTTACATATTAAGTTTTAATTTTTTTATAAGAGTTTTTTATTTCGATTTATCCCACCTTTCTTACTTTTCTTTATTTGAGATTTTTGTTGGTATTTTATAACTAAAAAAATCTAATCTTCATAAAATTAGCTAGTGCCTTTATCTTATCTTTACATTATTTGAATTTTAAAAGGTGTACTATTTAGACATAGTGAAAAAGAAAACTTTTCCAAAAAAAAACTTGTTAGAGGTTACATTGAAGTAAAATCTAACAACTAAGTTAATAAAAAATAACTAGATAATTATCAAGCTATCTAAACAATTTCTTATTAACAATAATTGGTTAAGTCAATGAAATTCTTTCACTGTCCCAAAACTATTTTTCCCAGGAAAGAGCCTTTATGTCAGTAGTAGCAATTGTGACCGAATTAACCGAAGCAGAAATCAGCGGAATTGTTGGTGGTGGTGGTACAAAAGCCAAGACTTCTGGTTACAGTTCTTCCGAAGGTAAGAACTCACAATCATCCAATCAATCTGCTACTAACGTAGCTAATGGTGGTGGAAAGAAAAGCGAGACAAAAGCTGGCTCTTATCAAGGTAACAATCAATCGATTGATAATAGCGCAGACCAAGCGTACATCAACTATGGTTGGTAGGAAATTATCTCCATAGTACGTTCAAAACGAAATAATCCCACTGTCCCAAAACTATTTTTTACCAGGAAGGAGCCTTTATTATGTCAGTAGTAAC
>NZ_JABXYX010000049.1 GCF_017982655.1 Brasilonema sp. CT11
GTCGCTATTCGAGCCAAGATTGAAGGACTGCAACGAGCTATAGATACTTTACTGCAAGGGTCAGCCGATTTGATAGACGAAGCTGAAAAATATAAATAAGACTAATCATTCATTCATTAAGTTCGCGGATATTATTCGCGAACTCACTTTTTTGTCCAAAGTCCAAAATATAAATAAGACTAATCATTCATTCATTAAGTTCGCGAATAATATCCGCGAACTCACTTTTTTGTCCAAAGTCCAAAAGTTAATGGGCAAGTGGGATATTCAAATCTACCCTGTTAAGTCCATCAAACGCGTTCGGATTGTACGTCGTGCTGACGGTTTCTATGTGCAATTTTGTGTTGATGTTGAGTGTAAAGAAGATGTTCAATCCACAGGTCAAGAAATTGGCTTGGATTTTGGCTTAGAACACTTCTATACCGACTCAAATGGATATCATCAACCCAATCCTCGTTTCTTACGTAAAGCCGAGAAACAAATAAAACACGTTCAACGGAGAATATACAAAAAGCAAAAAGGAAAGAACGGGAGAAAGAAGGCTCGCAAACGATACGCACGCAAGCACCTAAAGATAAGTAGACAACGTACCGAACACGCTAAATTGAAAGCGCGTCACGTCATGCGGTCTAATGACTTATGCGTCTATGAAAACTTGCAGGTTAAAAACATGGTGCGTAATCACCATCTGGCAAAAAGCATTAATGACGCTGGGTGGAGACAGTTTCGGAGTTATCTAGAATACTTTGCCAATAAGTATGGGAAAGTGGCACTAGCTGTGGAGCCACACTACACCTCACAGCAGTGCCCAGATTGCGGCGCGATGGTTCAAAAGTCCCTATCAACTAGGACACACACCTGTAAATGTGGTTGTGTTCTGCAACGTGACTATGCTGCTGCAATCAACATACTTCGTAAAGGCAAGGAAAAAATTGATGCTGAGCGCAGTCGAAGTATTGCTACCTCTGGGCAAGGGGGAAGCAAGGTTTCTAAACGGAAACCAAGAAACGCTAGGGGAGTTGGAAGCTCTACTCATGTTGGTGCAAACCTGCATGAGCAACTTCCGACGTTGAGCCTAGAATCCCACGGCTTTTTGTCCAAATGAGCACGCAGTGCGATATTCGGGCAGCCGTGGGAGTGTCAAAACCTTAACTTGTGACAAATGGGTACTGTGGCGAGGCTGGTTAAAATTGCATGACCTATGTGAGGGTTGGCAGCTTGCTAGAGGGACTCAACGGGAAAAGTCAGATATTTAACTTGGCCGTAATCTAACTTAATGATTCGATCAGCTTGAGCAAAATATTGGTCATCGTGGCTAATCACGAGGACTGTTTTGCCTCGGTTTTTCAGATCTGGCAACAGTTGAGTGTAAAAAATCTTTTTAAATATTGGGTCTTGATCTGAAGCCCACTCATCAAATACGTAGATTGTCCGGTTTTCTAAATAGGCTGTTAGTAAAGCAAGGCGTTTGCGTTGCCCTTGAGAGAGGGCAGTGGTCGAAAGAGCATTTTCCTTCACCGTAACTTTGTGGTCTAGCTGGAGTTGAACCAGATAGTCTTGAGTCTGGCTCAAGAGGTGGGAGTTGTCTAAACCTAGGAGGCGCTCAAACAAATAAAAATCAGAGAAGACGACCGAGAACTGCTGACGATACCACTCCCGGTTAGCATCTGTGATGGGCTGCTCATCAAATTGAATCTCTCCTGTTTCAGGCACGTATAGTCCCGTGAGTAACTTCACCAGTGTAGACTTGCCACTGCCATTGCCTCCCACCACAAACACGAGTTCTCCTTGATTGAGGGTTAGATTAATCGGTCCCAATATAAAGTGCTTATCTTCTTTTTCTCTTCGATAGGTATGGGTTACTCCCGCTAGCTTGAGCGACTTCCACTCAGGCTGAGAATCCAGCGAAAGAACTAACTCTGGCTCTATTGTCTGAGCAACCAATGACAGGTTCAAAGATTCAATTTTTTCCAAGGCAACGCTGGCTTGGCTTAAAGTGGGTAAGCTATTTAGTAGAGTTCGTAACGGTGTAATCATGAAAATGATGGTGAGGGTATAGCCAGATAGAATGGGGAATGGAATATCAAACAGTGGGGACAAAACAAAGACCAGTAAACCGATGGGAATAAAGAATAACAAAAACCCAGAACCACTAGCGACCGAAAACAAGTCATTTGCCCGAACCCGATAACTTTGAAAAATTGCGGTGCTTACCTGGAGATCATCTACCAAAAACGCTTGCCGTCGTCGCTGATGGAGCTTGAGTTCCTTAATACCCTCAGTTGTTGTTCGGAAATGCTGAAACAGTTTGTCCCGCTCTTCGCGAGCAAGTTTAAGAAAATATCTGCCTCTAGCTAACAGAAAATTTTGGCTAAAGATGCCCAAAACCGTAAAAACGAGTATCAGCCAGAATAGAGTGAGGGAGAGCCAACTCAGATAGAAAAAGCAACTCACAAGTATGGCAACACTAACGCAAAGATTGGAAACTACAAAGGAGGCAGTGGAAATAGCTTCTACATCCTCAGTCAGAGCAGCAAGCAGCCGAGGAGTACCAATTTGTTCTAAGTGATGCAGCGGACAGGCTAGAATACGACGAGTTAGGCGCAGTTGCATGTTGAAGACAACCTGTTCTGCTAACCGACCAATCAACGCCTGAGAAGCCGATGTTGAAACCAGTAGTAAGCAGCAAAGCCCTACAAAACCCCAAGCAAAAGTGCTTTTGGGCAACTGGGTTACCCTCAACATTAGGTTGATCATGGCGATGAGTCCTGCACTACTAGCTCCACTAAGTAGTCCAGTAAAGGTTACAAGGATGACTCCCACCCAGGAAGTGTTCAGGAGCAGACGAATCAGTTTCATTACAAGGAACTCCAACTCCAGTAGGTACATCCTTTACTGTTTAGGCACTTACCAATAATAAAACGCCCAGCCGTCGCCCAGCCCAAAGAACTGGGCATCAATATTAATAACCGTGTTACAGAGTCGTTCACGAATATAGTTGAGCATTTTATTTTTTTGATTTCCCTTAAAGTTCTTCTGACGAAAACTGCGGTAGAAAACAGAAATTTTGGGGCGGTTGGCGTCAATATTTACGTGGATCACTCTTGCCCTTAAAAGCCAGTAAAAAGGTAAATTTGAGACTTTAGCTTCAAAAAAAATATTCAATTTAATTGCTTTTTTAAATAAGCAATCTATTTTAACTTGAAGGTGTTGTAGAATGGGGCGAGTGAAATTTATTGCCAAACTTTTTAGAGTTGCTGCATAAACAGATTCGACTCAACAGAATCTTTTGTCCTCCAAAAGTTTTTGTAACACAACTGTTCTCACACTTTCCTTTTGAGCAATAACAGTCAAAGGATCTAAAAAGAGATTATTTCTTGAATGACTCTGTGATAGAAAGTATTTATTTATTAGATGCATTTCTGTGCAACCTGCTATCAAACAATCTGTTTTGTACTTTTTTATCAGTTTCTCTAAGAAGATAAGAGCAGACTGAGGAGAGTAAGTATGGTTCTTTATTCGATAAATCATGTTGTGAATAGTATCTTGGTCTTTGTCATCGAGAAGGACAATGCGTTTTTTCGCAAGCTCCCACAGACTGTTATTTTGGAATATTTTTAACTTTCGCGTTCCATTCGTACACAATAATAAATGGTTTTCTTGTCGTTCTAATACCTCGTTCAGGATAACATCTATAAGCGATATTAGGCGCTCTCTCAGCTGCCTTGGAAGCTGGGGTAAGAGGTAATGCGATGTTATGCAACAGATAACTATTTTAGAAACCTGCAGATCACATAATTGGTACAAGACATGAGTTAAGTGCTCAAGTAGTAAACTATACTCTCCTCTTAGTAAGACCTCACTTCTATCAGGAAAAGTTGGGTCGGAATAAAGAATCACTTTAGGTGCTTGTTGTTCTCTGTTTCCCAGAAGATTATGTTCATAGATTGTCTTGAGAAATTCTGCTGATGCTAAGGGACCCATTCCACCCACAATGCCTAACATATCTCTCCAAATAATTTCGACTTCTAAAATTGTGCAATCAATGTTTACTTTCTGATTTAAAAATCTTCTGCCTTACAGTATCAGGAAGTGTTAGCTCCTCTTGAGAAGAGATTTGAACTCGGTGCCGTTCCCGAGAAATTTTTGTGATTTTGGGTGTGTCAATTTCAGCACCTCTAGTCACCTTCATTTTCTCAATAGCCACGGTTAATTCAGCAGGAGTTGGTGCTTCAAACAAAGTCCGTAGAGGCAGATTTACTTTGAGTGCCTCCTGTATGCGAGAAACAACTTGAGTAGCGAGTAGAGAATGCCCTCCAAGTTCAAAAAAGTTATCATCAACACCTAAGTGTTGGAGTTTAAGAACTTCTGCAAAGATATTGACAATCACTTCCTCAGTTGGGGTACGAGGTGGAACGTTGCTAGCACTCTTACCTACTTGCACAGATGGGGCAGGTAAAGCACGACGGTTCACTTTACCATTAGGAGTCAGAGGCAAAGCGTCTAACACAACAAAAATTGACGGCACCAGATACTCCGGCAACTGCTGTTTGAGAAAGTAGCGTAGGTCACCTTCTGCAAATGTCTGATTTAGTTTGGCAACTACATAGGCAACTAAGCGTTTATCCCCTAGAGTCTGTTCTATTGCAATCACCACACTTTCTGCCACCGCCGGGTGCTGATTTAATACCGTCTCAATCTCCCCAGGTTGAACACGTATTCCTCTAATCTTAATTTGGTCGTCCAACCGACCCAAAACTTCAACAGATCCATCCGGACGGTAGCGCCCCTTATCGCCAGTGTAGTAAAATAAATCCTGCTGGTCATTGCTCAAAGGATTGGGCACAAAGCGTTGCTGCTGTTCTTGCACAGCATTAATATAGCCTAAAGTGCGGAAGGGGGTGCGTATAATAATTTCCCCGATTTCACCAATTCCACACAATTGGTTAGTTAGGTTTAATACCAGCGCTTGCGTCTGGGGAAGCGCCCACCCTGCTGGCATCACCCCAGATGGAATTTCACTAGGCACTCTGTAAAAGCATTTGACCATTGTAGTCTCTGTTGCCCCGTAGAGATTTACCACCTGTCCTGCTTCTGGAAAAGTTTGTCGCCATTGACGAACCAGCGTCCCAGTTAAAAGTTCTCCGGAGAAGAAAATCCAGCGCAACGAACGTAAATGAATTTCCTCAGGTACTTGTGTTAGCCAAGACTGTGCCAGTGCCGGGACTGTATGTACGACAGTGATTTGCTCAGTCTCCAACCAGTTCAAAACCCCATCGATCCCGAAGTCATTGTCTTGGTTTGGCAAACATAATGTCGCCCCACTTGTTAAAGGCAAAAACACATCTCTGAGGACAGCATCAAAAGTGAGACTGGTTAATTGGGCAACCCGGTCATTTGTACCAATCTCAAAAGTTTGGCGTTGCCAGTCAAGAAAATGAGAAATACCTTTGTGAGTCCCCAACACCCCTTTCGGTGTCCCTGTACTACCCGAGGTGAAGAAGATGTAAGCGCGATCGCCTGGAGTCAGGGTTGGTAAGGAAGTTATTCTAGAGGTGCCAGGGATTGGAGCAATTGCTGTTGCAGTCTCAGAATCAACATGAATAATCTCTAACGAGTTTTCTGTCACCGAAGCTTGTTTTGACTGAGTGCCTACAACCAGGAGATACTTGGCTTGAGCCTGCTCGAGCATCAGTTGCTGGCGAGCAGTTGGTAGGTTGGAGTCCACCAGAAGCAACACAGCACCGCTTAAAAATACCCCCAGCATACTAGCAATAAGTCCGAAACTTCTCGAACCGCACAAGGCGACTACATCTTTTGGTTGCACACCGCAACTTAAGAGAACCTCTGCAATAGTATGAGCGCTTTCGGACAATTCCTGATAACTCCACGTCCGACCGTTCTGGCGGATAGCTGTTTGCTGGGGTGCCTGCTGTGCCCAGTTAGCAAACAGAGCTGTTACTGGTTCGTAATCAGGTTCATCAAGAGGAGCACTTGGCTCAGGTAATAAGGAGCGCGACTGTGGCGTCACTAAAAAATAGGATTGAATCGAACGCTCAGGTTCTGCCACAATTTGTTGCAGTAAATGCTCAAACTGTTCTAGAAATGCAGTCATGCGTTCGGAAGAGAACAGGTTCTGCCGATACACCAGCTTGATGTTGAGTGACTCTGCTGCTTCTTGAACGAATACTGTCAAAAAGAATTTTGACTCCGGCTGTGTTAACTCCAACGGCTCAAAAGTCAAGCCAGGAATTTCCAGTGCGACCTCCGGCGTATTGATCATATTAAACATCACATCAAACACCGGATGCCGACTCAATGAGCGTTCTGGTCGCAGTTCTTCTACCAACTTTTCAAAAGGAATGTCTTGATGGCTATAAGCTGCAAGAGTGATTTCGCGTACTTTTGTCAACAATTGCCGGAAGCTAGGATTTCCACCAAGGTAGGTGCGAAGGGGTAGAGTGTTCAGAAAAAAGCCAATTAGCTCTTCAGTTCCAAGGTGATTACGACCCGCAATCGGTGAACCGACAATGATATCTTCCTGTCCACTGTGGCGGGACAGTAATACTTTGAATGCTGCCAACAAGGTCATAAACACAGTGACTCCCTCTTGGCGGCTCAAAGTTTTCAATGCTGTGGTCAGAGAATTGGGCAAACGTAGAACTTGCTGTGCTCCTTGATAATTCTGAGTTGGTGAATGGGGGTAATCAATAGGTAGCTGGAGCACAGGTAAATTGCCACCAAGTTGCTGCTTCCAATAGTTCAGTTGCGTTTCTAACATTTCTCCCTGAAGCCATTGTCGCTGCCAGCAAGCGAAATCAGTATACTGGATTGGTAGGGCGGGCAACACACAAGGCTGTTGATGCAAGCTTACTTCATACAGAGCAACCAGTTCTCGAATAAAAATGCTGATTGACCAAGCATCAAAAACTATGTGGTGCAATGTTACCAATAGCACGTGAGTTTGCTGTGCCAGTTGCAAGAGTTTAAAGCGTATCACTGGACCGTTAGCAAGGTCAAAGGGTTGCTGGGCTTCTTCAGTTGCCAACTGCTGCACGCGATCTGCTTGCTCGTCTGGAGAAAGCGATTGCAAATCAAAAACGGGAATGGTAACGACTTTAGTTGGGGCGATCGCCTGCACTGGAGTCCCGTTGACTATGGGAAAAGTGGTACGTAGAACCGAGTGGCGTTGTATAATTTCAGTCAAGGCAAGTTCTAGAGCTTCTGCATTTAGCTGTCCAGTCATTTGCAGCGCTGCGGGCATATTGTAAGCTGCACTCTCACTTTGCAACCCATCCAAAAACCACAGCCGTTCTTGCGCCCAAGATAAGGGCAAGTGTTCACTATCCCTTGCGACTGGTTTAATCTCAGGAATGACCAATCTTGAGTCAGTCATCAGTAGTGCCGCGATCACTCGCTCTAGTTCTGCAACAGTAGGCGATTCAAACAAAGTCCGCAGGGGGAGTTCTACTTGGAAAGTTTCCCGTAACCGAGAGACAACTTGAGTAGCGAGTAGCGAGTGTCCTCCCAGTTCAAAGAAATTGCTGTAAACACCCACCTGTTCCAGCTTCAGAATCGCGGCAAAGATATCAGCAATTATTTCTTCTGTCGGCGTGCGGGGCGGTATATATTCCTTTGAATTGCTAAGATCTAAGTCCAGCGTAGGTAGGGCACGGCGGTCAACCTTCTGATTGGGTGTTAGAGGCAGGGATTCTAGGAGAACAAATGCTGATGGGATCGCGTACTCTGGTAACTTTTGTTGTAGAAACTGCCGCAACTGCTCGGCTGTGACTGTATCTCCTTGTTTTGGAACCACATAGGCGACAAGTCGCTTTTCATTGGCTGCGTTTCCTTGCACTGTGACCACCGCTTGGCTCAGTTGTGGGTGTTTGTTTAACACTGCCTCCACTTCACCCAATTCTATACGGAAGCCGCGAACCTTAACCTGGTCGTCTACCCGCCCAAGAAATTCAATGTTGCCATCCGGCAGATAACGTGCTATGTCACCTGTTTGGTAGAGTTGCCCTTTACCAAAGGGATTAGAAACAAACTTCTGTGCTGTTAAATTCGGACGATTGAGATAACCCCGCGCCAGATTTGCCCCTCCAATGAATAAGAACCCTGGAACGCCAATGGGAACAGGTTGCCAATGCTGGTCTAGAATGTAAATCTGCGTGTTCGCTATGGGTTTACCAATTGGAGGATAAACGGGCCAAGTATCTGGTGAGGAGTTGAATGTAAAGGAAGTCACTACGTGAGTCTCTGAGGGACCGTAATGATTATGCAACTGGCAGTGGTTTAGCTGCTTGAACAAATCAATGATGGGCTGGGTAATTTGCAACTGCTCACCTGTCGTCACCACCTCGGTTAGATGACGGAACAAATGAGCTTGTTGCCCATAGACTTGGGCTATTTGCTGCCAAAGGGCTACTGGCAAAATGACTTTCTGTACCGGTTTCTCAGCTAAGAAATGAACGAGTTTTTCCACATCCAACCGTAGGGCTTCTGAAATCATGTATAATGTACTGCCAGAACACCAGGCAGCAAACATTTCGTGGAAGCTGGCGTCGAAGCTCAGGGAGGCAAATTGCAGAACTCCAACCCCGTGCTCCATAGTTTCCAAGTGCCAGTGAATCAAGTTGCCCAGAGCTTGGTGAGATAGTGTGATGCCCTTGGGTTGCCCAGTCGAGCCGGAGGTGTAGATGACGTAGAGAAGATTGCTTAGCCCGACGGGGCTTTTTGGATTGGTGGAGGGCTGTTGCGCGATAATTTCTGATTGTTGATCTAGACAGACAACATCAGCAACTGACTCCGGAAAGAGCGATCGCAACTTTTGTTGAGTCAGTAGCACTTTTGAGCGGGTATCCTCCAGCATGAAAGCTAAGCGTTGTTGAGGATAAGCCGGATCGAGTGGCACATAGGCTCCACCAGCTTTGAGGATTGCTAAGACGGAGATCGCCATCTCTAGGGAGCGTTCAACCGAAAGACCGACGAACACTTCAGGTTCCACCCCCAAAGATTGCAGATAATGGGCTAACTGATTGGCTCGCTCATTCAACTGCTGGTATGTCAACTGCTCATTGCCAAACTCCACGGCAACTGCACTAGGAGTCAGCTCGACCTGCTCCTCAAACAACTGATGGATGCATTTATCCTGCGAGTAGTCGGCTGCTGTCTGATTCCACTCTACCAACAACTGATGCCGCTCATCTTCTGTTAGCAACGGTAATTGACTAACAGGCAGTTCTGGATTAGTGACAATCCCTTTTAACAGCGTTTGGAAATGCCCTACCATGCGAGCGATCATTTCTTTGTTGAATAGGTCGGTGTTATACTTAATTACCCCAATAATGGATGAGCTAGCCTCAGCCATCTCTAAGGACAAATCAAACTGACCTTCTTGATGGGATATGTCAAAAGGTGCTAGCTCAAGTCCTCCACAATCTACTAAGGTTTTCGTTTCCCTGAAAGGTAGTTTTTGTCCTTCTTGAGATCTCTGTACGAGTAAATTAAAGGAAACCTGAAAGATTGGCGATCGACTTGGATCGCGCTGTGGTTGCAACTGCTCCACAAGCAACGCAAAGGGATAGTCTTGATGTGCCAGTGCTTCCAAAACAGTTTGACGGACTTGGGCAAGGAAGACTTTAAAGCTGGGATTTCCTGAAAGATTTGCCCGTATGACGACTGGGTTAACAAAGTAGCCCACGATGGAGGCAAACTCAGGCTTAGTTCTTCCCAATGTTGGAGAACCGACCAGAATATCTTCCTGAGCAGTATAACGATACAGCAGTACCTGAAAGGCGGCTAGGAGCATCATGTAGAGGGTTGCTCCCTCAGACTGAGCCAATTTTTTTAGTCGTTCAGTAAGCTTTTCTGATAATTGAAAAGGGTGAGAAGCCCCATTATAAGTCTGTATTGGCGGCCTCAGTTTGTCTGTGGGCAAATTTAGGATAGGCAAGTCACCAGAGAGTTTTTGCTGCCAGTAAGACCAAAGCTGTTCTCCTTTTGCCACTGCCAACATTTCTTGCTGCCAACGAACGTAATCGCAGTAAGAGTGCTTAAGAGGAGCTAGAGATGGCTGAACACCATTCTTAAGTGCTGGATATAGCCTTCGCAACTCTTCTAGCAGTATTCCAACAGACCAACCATCAAACACAATATGGTGTATGGTTAGCAACAGAATATGCTCTTGCTTAGAACGAGTAAATAATCTCACTCTTATGATAGGTTCGCGCTTGAGGTCGAAGGGATGTCGGTGTTCCCTAAGAACCTTTTGATTAAGGTCTTCTTCGCACCAGGTGGAAGCATCTATCTGCTGGAAATCTACTTTCTGATTCTGATGAACTTGCGTCATCGGCTCTTTGCTACGCTTGGGAAACGTGCTACGCAAGACGGAGTGGCGCTGGATTAGGATCTCGAATGCCTTGTGCAAAATCGTAACATCTACTTGAGAATAGATACGGGCGGTAACGGCAAGGTTGTAAGCTACGCTATCTGGTGCTAATTGCCACAAAAACCAAAGTGCTTTTTGACCGTAGGAGAGGGGATAGACACTAAAAATGTCTGGGCGATCGCGCAGCAGCTGTAAGATTTCAGTTTTGTGTTGCTTTAGTTGGTTTAATACAGAGGATGTTGCTTCTTCCTTAGGCGCATCGTAGCAAAGCCGTTCGCCGTCACTCCAAAGTTGCCAGCCTTCTATTATAATATCTTGTAAAAACTCTACTGTATTCATAATTCTCCTCTTACCCGCTCATGTTCTTTTATGTCTATTTGGTGGAATTGCCCGTTTTTTTCTAGCTCAGCTCCTTGAAACCTATCAGTTTGAGTTAGTTCCTCGCTTATCTCAGTGGCTAGAGCGGTGATACTGACTCCTTCTATAAATTTGATAATAGAAATATCCACTCCTAGCTCAGTTTTAACTCGATTTCGCAATTCCACAGCCATAAGAGAGTCAAGCCCCAAATTGTTCAGAGACTGCTGTACGTCTATTTGGGATGAATCTAGCCCTAGCACCTTAGCAACTGCACTTTGAATGTAGGCAATTAAAAGATTCTGGCGTTTGATATCTGCTGCTGCTTTTAATCGTTGCACCAGATCTGAGCTTTGTACTAAATGCTGCTCAAGCTCTTTCTGGGACTGCACCTCAATACTTTCTAGTAATCGTCGCTGTCCCTGTACTTCATACAGTTCCTTAAAAATAGTCCAATCAACATCAGCTACCGTAGTTTGAACACACTGTGCCTCAAGCAAACAACCTAATGCCGCAACCGCTGAGTCTGGTTGTAATGCCGCTATCCCCATTTGAGCCAATAAATTTTGCGCTTCCAGTGAAATCATGCCACCTGCCCACGGTCCCCAGTTTACACTCATTGTAGGGATTCTCAAAGAGTGGCGATAATGAGCAAACACATCGAGAAAAGCATTGGCTGCAGCATAATGCGCTTGCCCTTTGGAACCCCATATACAAGCAGCTGAGGAGAAGACAACAAAAAAGTCTAGTTCCATTTCCTGAGTGAGTTGATGCAGCAGCCATGTTCCTACCACTTTGGGGCGTAGTACAGACTCTAGTGTTTTCAGTTTGATGTCTTTGATAGCTTCGTATCCAGGTACGCCCGCTGCATGTACCACCCCCCTTAGTGGCAGTCCAGAAGCTTGCACCTTTGCCATCAATTGCATCATTTCATGTGGCTGGGACACATCGGCTTGTACCACCAGCACCTCCACCCCCGCGTGCTCCATGTCTGCAATGGTCGCTTCAGCTTTTGCGGATGGTTGTCGGCGTCCGGTTAATACCAAATGCCGTACCCCCTGTGACACTAACCACTGCGCCACTGCCAGTCCCAAGGCACCCAAACCACCAGTAATTAGGTAAGTAGCATCAGGTAATATATTTCTTTTTTTAGTTGTAGGTAGCATTCTCCTGGCACGCTTCAAGCGGGCAACATACCGCTGTGCTTGACGAAAGACTACCTGGTCTTCTCCATCGGGATTTTGTATTGTATTAAACAACTGTCCAGCCGCTTCTTCCAATGACGATTGCTGTTCTATATCTACAAGTGTTGTTGGAAAGTTGAGATACTCCATAGAAACCACCTTTCCCAATCCCCACAGCGGTGCCTGAGTTATCGCCAGCGCTTTCGACTCTTCACCAACTGGCTGGGCGTTCCTTGTGACAAACCACAGGGGCAACAAAGTTACCTCTGTCTGAGCCAAAGCCTGAATTAAATTCAAGGCGTTCTTCACACTTAATATCTGGTCTTTTTCCAGCGAAGCAATGGTTGTTTCTTCTGTGGGCGTTGCGTCTAAACTCCACAAATGCACTACACCCCGACAAGGCGGTTGTTCCTGTCGCTGTATGGTTTGAATTAACTGACGCATATCTTCTGGACAATTTGGATTGATCCAGAATCGTCCATTCTCTAAAAATTTATACGCATTACCAGGAGTAACCGTAAAGCAAGTTTCTCCCCATTTCTCTAAAAGTTCCGCAAGTCTGTGGCCAATGCCAAGGCTATCTGCGAATATGAGCCAGCTACCAGACTCTCGATCAGGTGAAGACTCTGATTTTAGCAAGGGCTTAAGTTGCCATTGCAATTCATACAACCAATTTGCATACTTATCTTGAATCTTGATTTGATGGCTCAGGTGTTCAGCACGCTGCATCTGTAAACCGGAAACTTCGACTAATAATTTTCCGTTTGGATCGAGTATGCGAACATCCCCCTCAATTACATCCTTAGATGTGTCTACAGAATGTTGCAAAACTGCATGACTCCAAATCTGATTGCTTATTATATCGTGTACTTGAAAACTTCTAAGTCCCACAGGTAAATACAGAGACGGTTCATCGGTCGAAAGCATTTCATCTAATAAAGTTGCCCCTAGAACTTGATGACAAGCTTCAAGGAGATTTGGATGAATTTTGATATGATTATTAATAAGCGTTTCTGTGGGACGAAAATTCACCTGTGCTAGTGCTTCTCTTTTACCAAGCCACAGGTGCTCTATACCCTGAAAAGTTCTTCCTAGCTGAAATCCATGTTCATGCAACAGACTATAGAATTCTGTGGCACTTTTGCGATCCGTGCATCGCGAGCGGATTTCTTGGAGTGTTCCTTGTGTTGAAGGCAGAAGTTGCTTCTTTGACACAGCTTCTTCTGTAGTGATAGTCAATGAGATACCATTAGCAGTATTAGTTTTGACGGCCAGGCGTTTTTTTTCAGGCACCCCATTACCATAGCATTCTCGAAGCTGATTAAGATCAGGCAAATGTCCTAGAATTAGATCTTTACTCGGACCGAAGTCAAGTAGACAGGCTACTTCATCTACTCCTATGCTGTCGAGCTGGTTAAGCAAATCAAGACAGGTTTCTGGTGTTCCAATCAGTCCTCTGGAAGAGGCAAATCTTTCAAACAAGAAGTTAACGAAGTCATCAAGGTCTTTTTCAGGCAGCGTAGCTATATCTATCTTAGAACCCCTACTCTGAGCTAAAGCTTTAAGTAGACCAATATTGGACTTGAGATATTCGCAGTAAGGTACACGAACTTCCTCGCGAACCGTATTAAAGTCCTGACCTACAAAAGTGTGTAACATGATCGATACCATCCCCGTGTCGGGATTGTGTCCGTGCTTTGCTCGTGCCTGACGATAAAGGGTAATCTTTTCGGCTAACTCTTCTATGTCTTGATCGAGTAGGTGAGTCAAAACATTAGCTCCAATTTCTCCTGCCTTAGCAAAGGTTTGAGGGTTACCAGCAGCAGTAACCCAGATCGGAAGCTCTTGTTGAATCGGCGTTGGGTAGATTCTGATCTCGACTTGATTTTCGTTTCCGCTGGTCACTTGAATAGACTCACCCCGCCAGAGTTTTCGGAGAGTCTCAATACCGATAAATAATTCCTTATGACGGTCTTTGTACTTCTTAGGAAAGAAGGCAAAGTCATCGGGATTCCAACCTGAAGCAAAAGATATCCCGACTCGACCTGTAGACAAATTATCGACAACAGCCCACTCTTCAGCAACCCGAATAGGATTATGAATTGGCAAGACAACACTTCCTGCTTGTAACCGGATTTGCTGGGTTTCTCTTGCCAGTGCTGCATTCAATACCGCAGGATTCGGATAAAGACCGCCGAATTTTGTAAAGTGCCGTTCTGGTGTCCAAACACTGGAAAAACCATGGCGATCAGCAAACCGGGCACTTTCAATTACTAAGCTATATTTATCTCCGACTAGAGCGTCTTCACTACTGGCAAAGAACATCAGACCGAACTTCATGCTTTAGTTCTCCTAAATGAATACCTGGCTTAATTTACATATGCTTGCTTAAAAGTGAACCCGTGCAGTGGCATACAAAGTCCATGCTTGGGAAGACGATTTTTGACCTATCCGACAGCTATATACATGAAAAGACATTGAAGCATCAGAATTACAAGCAAGGATAACTTGAATCTTTTGATCTCTTTTTTCTGATAAGAAGAGAACGTGATGCAATTTCAAATTAGTTAGATGACTACATTTGACCTCCAACGCTTCCTCTACAGCAGTCAAAGCGATTTCTATGTAAGCGGTGTGAGGCATGACGATGGTTTCCCAAACCCGATGATCTTTTAGGTACAAAAGATACTGCTCATCAATCTCAGTTTCCCAGATATAAGTATTTGGAAAAGGAGCCAAGTCTTTTAAGCGATAACCTAAAAGGGGATGCTTCTTTGTCTGATTTTGCAGCTGACAACTTTTTTGTTTGTTTGCGGTTGTATTGCTAGTTTCTATCCAATATTGTTGCCTTTGAAATGAGTAGGTAGGTAATACTAGCTTGCGTCTTGGATAATCTCGATCAAACCCAGACCAGTTGACCTCTATTCCCTGCACGTACATCTGCCCCAAACTCTGTAGCAACTGTAGCCAATCTTCTTGCTTTGGTCGCAGACTGGGCAAGCATAGCTGTGTATTCTGCGATAGACATTGCTGTGCCATTCCTAGCAGAACTGGTTTTGATCCAATTTCTACCAAGACCTCGCATCCATGCAAGTTCAAGGTCTGGATGCTTTCAGCAAATTGAACCGGCTGTCGTAAGTGACGAACCCAATATTGGGCGGTACTCATGTCATCATTGACGAGTTGTCCGGTAACGTTGGAAATTAAGGGGAGACAAGGTTTGGTATAAGTCACTTCCGAAGCAACAGCCGCAAACTCGTCTAGTATGGGTTCCATCAGTGGCGAGTGAAATGCATGGGAAACTTGCAGAGATTTTGTTTTAATGCCTTTCGCTTGCACAGAAGCACTTACTGCCTCAACGGCATCCTGTTTTCCAGAAATCACAATGTTTTCAGGTCCATTGATAGCGGCGATCACCACATCCTGAGCATAGGGTTGAATTGCTGAATTTACCTGTGCTTCATCAGTAAATACTGTCATCATTTTCCCATTTTTAGGTAGAGCCTGCATTAGGCTAGCACGTTTGGCAATTAGCTTTAGACCATCTTCCAAACTAAACACACCAGCTACAGTTGCGGCGATATATTCCCCCACACTATGACCCATAACCACGGCAGGTTCGATACCCCAGGATTTCCATAACTGGAAAAGCGCATATTCCAAAGCGAACAAAGCAGGTTGAGTGTAAGCAGTTTCATGAACTAGAGAACTCAGCTTTGATTCAGGATATATAATCTCAAGCAAAGGTCGATCTAGATAAGAACGTAAAATTTGATCGCAGTGATCCAAAGCTTGCCGAAAGGTCGGTTGGGTTTCGTAGAGTTGGCGTCCCATACCGATATACTGAGAACCTTGACCTGTAAATAAAAATACTATTTTGTTTTTTTCTTTACTTATTTTTTTATCGTTGAACAGAGCATTAGTCTCAATTCCGGCAGCAAAAGCACTTAACTGTTCACGGAGTTGTACAGTAGATTCAGACACAACTGCTAAACGGTAGTCAAAATGCGATCGCCCAGTATTAGCAGTAAAGCAGATATCTGCAAGTGACGAAGTTGGGTTTGCTTCCAAAAATGCCGCATAACGTTGCGCCAGTTCTAAAAGCGCCTTCTCACTTTTCGCTGACAGCGTCAAAAGATTTAGAGGACGTTCAATTGTTTCTTCCTTTTGAATTTTGACTTTTGCCTTTTGACTTTCTTTTGGTGCCTCTTCCACTACAACATGAGCATTGGTACCACCGAAGCCAAATGAACTCACCCCCGCAAAACGAGACTTCGATCCACCAAGCCAAGGCTGTCGCTCCGTAGGAATGTAAAATGAGTTACCATTCAAACAGATATGCGGATTTAACTGTTTGAGGTGCAGTTGGGGTGGAATCTCTCCGTGTTGCAGAGAAAGTACGACTTTAATGAGGCTGGCGATACCTGCTGCAGCTTCTAAATGACCGATATTGGCTTTGACTGAACCAAGGGCACACGGCTGCGGGTCGTCAGATCGGTCTGGTAGCAAGACTGCTTTCAGGGACTCCACCTCAATGGGGTCTCCCAGGGCAGTGCCTGTACCGTGAGTTTCTATATAGCTTAACTCAGCGGGTGTCACACCAGCGTTTGAGAGCGCCTGTCGAATGACCGCCTGTTGAGAAAGTCCGTTAGGCGCTGTTAGCCCATTACTGCGACCATCTTGGTTAATTGCCGAACCTCTAATAATTGCCAGAATATTGTCTCCATCGTTTTGAGCATCACAAAGACGTTTAAGGAGCACCAAACCACAGCCCTCAGAACGCACATAACCATCGGCTGAAGTATCGAAAGTTTTACAACGACCATCAGCAGCCATCATTCGTGCCTGGGAAAAGGTGATGGTCAACTCTGGAGATAAAATTAAATTCACCCCACCAGCTAGAGCTTGGTTGCACTCCCGATTTTGCAAACTTTGGCAAGCTAAGTGTACAGCAACTAAGGATGAGGAGCAAGCGGTATCTACTGCTAAACTCGGTCCCCGCAAATCAAGCACATAAGATAGGCGGTTAGCGGCAATGCTCAGAGCATTACCAGTACCAGTATACGCATCAATACAAACAGATTGCTCACACTGATATCGAGAGTAATCATTGTTACTAATGCCAAGAAAGACTCCAGTTTGACTGCCAGCTAATTTACTTGGTGCTTGCCCAGCGTTTTCCAATGTTTCCCAAGCTACTTCTAATAACAGTCGTTGTTGAGGGTCTATCCGTTCCGTCTCTCGCGGAGCAATCCCGAAGAAGTGGGTGTCAAAGTGGTCTACTTTCTCTATAAAACCGCCCCAACGAGTACTCATTTTCCCTGGTGTAGCTGGTTCTGAGTTATACAAGGCGTTGAGATTCCAACGCGAATCTGGTACCTCAGTGATAGCATCCACTCCGTTCTGTAGCAACTGCCAGAAAGCTTTTGGATCATTAGCACCGGGGAGACGACAGCCTAGACCAATAATGGCGATCCCACTGCTAGAAGCATTAGCGTCTTTTGTTTCCGTCCTGGAAATAGGGAATGAGGACAGATTTTGTGTTTCTGGTGAGGAAACAGCAGTTTTCTGTGCTAAATGCTGGGCTAAAAGTTCGATACTAGGATAATCGTACAGTAGGGTAGGAGAAACCTTATGTCCAAGCCATTCCTGAGTTTCACCAGCTAGGCTAACTGCAACCATCGAACTTAAACCATACTGGGCTAAGGGTTGCTGAATATCTATTTCCTCTGGCACAACTTGCAGTTGCTCGGCAACCTTTGAAATTAACCAAGCTTGGATCGCTTCTTGGCTGTAAGATTTCTCTTGACTCAATGCTTGCTCAGTTGCTTGTAGTTTGCTTGTTTGCAGTTGTTGCCACAGCGCATTGACTTCCGTTTCCAAATCCCGGAATTTTGTTTGGTTTTGAGGATTCACACACCAAGAAGCTATCTCATCCAAATTTCCAGCTAAAAACCCAGCCCGACAAGCATTGCGTTGAACTTTACCACTAGAAGTTTTGGGGATACTAGCAGTCCTGAGCAGCAACACTCCATAAACTTCTAAATCGTGTTCTTGTGCGACTGCTTGACGAATTTCCCCAATCACTTCATTGGCGTTTAACTTTCGTAAGGAACTCCGTTCTACTTCTTGAACAATCACCAGTTTTTCTTGATCGTTGAGAGTTACTGAAAACGCTGCTCCACAGTTAGGACGCAGTGCTGGGTGGCACTTTTCAATTGTCAGTTCAATATCTTGAGGATAATGATTGCGACCTCGAATGATAATCAAATCCTTGAGCCGTCCGGTGATGAACAATTCACCATCCTTCAAGAATCCCAAATCGCCCGTACGTAGAAATGGACCTTCGCCTGTATCTGCTATGTAAGCCTGGAAAGTTTGTTTCGTTTGTTCCGGTTGATTCCAATACCCAGAAGCGACACTCGAACCTGAAATCCAAATCTCTCCCACTTGCGTAGCTGGACATTGAGTTAAGGATTCAGGGTCAACGATCACAATTTTCTCATCTAACCATGCTTGTCCACAGCCAACTATTTTCCTCGCTCCCGCATAATCACTCTTAGCTTCAACCACCCGGTTTTTCTCAAGAGCTGTTTCTTCAACTGAGTAGACAACGGATGGATTTGTTTTTAAACCTCCAGAAACAAATAAAGTTGTCTCAGCCATTCCGTAGCAAGGGTAAAATGCACGCTCTGCAAAGCCACAATCAGCGAAAGTACGAGCAAACTGCTCTATTGTTGACCAACGAACTGGCTCGGCTCCATTAAAAGCAACTTCCCAACTACTTAGATCTAGATTTGCTCGTTGTTCAGGACTAATCTTTTGAACACACAAATCATAAGCAAAATTCGGTCCACCACTGGTAGTGGCTTTATAACGGGAAATCGCCATCAGCCAGCGCACAGGCTTCATCAGGAAAGCTTCTGGGGGCATGAGAATGCTTGGTTTACCCAAGTATAGGGGTTGCAGAACATTCCCAATCAGTCCCATGTCATGGAATAATGGTAACCAACCAACAACAATAGTTTCTAAGGAATGACCGAATGCCTGCTGTATCATTTGCTCATTGTGTAGCAGGTTTCCATGACTCACCATTACTCCTTTCGGCGTTCCTGTAGAGCCGGAAGTATACTGGAGAAATGCCAGTGTGTCGTTGTTTAGTATGGGAATTTGCCAATCTTCTAATAAGTTATTGGCAATGTTGTCGGTAGTTATCCAATGCAAGGATGCTAGTTCTGGTTCTTCTACTAAATTGTGTCTAATATTGATTAAAACAGATGTCGTTGTCAGGGCAAAAGTTGCTTGTGCGTCAGTCACAATAGCTTGTAACCGTGTCATGCGCTGATTATGCCGGGGTGGATAAACAGGAACAGCTACAACTCCTGCATACAAGCAACCGAAAAAGGCAGAAATAAATTCTAGACCTGGTGAGTAGACCAGTAATGCTCGTTCACCCATTGCTTTGCGCTTTTGAAGTTGAGCGGCGATGCTGCGCGAGCGTTGGTCTAACTCTTGATAGGTTAAGCTGTTTTCTTCAGTTTCTCCGTCTTGTAAGAAAATGTAAGCTGTTGAATCAGGCTGACATTCTGCTCGCTGCCGCAAAATATCTACAAAAGTGATAGTTTGAGGAGGAGATTGCACGGGATAATTCAAATATTTCATACCATAGTCCTCAACACTTCAATCGTCAGTCCCAATTAGCTCAGGTGTATACTGCTATGTGGTGTACGCAGTTCGTTGTAGCTATTTAATTCTAACAAGGCGCTTAACCTCCAGCTTAGATCTCCGAAATAAATAATTCACCATATCCTTGAATGTCAGTCGCTTCCTTACACCAAGCTGTCCTCTTTTGTCAAACTGCCATTCGGCGTTGAGTCCGTTTTGCTCTACGTAAAATAGGAATAACTGGACTTGGCGATTTCCGTCAAATGATTCTCTCCAGTGCTCTACTTCACAACCTCGATACAATACAGCATCACCAGGATTAAGGTATATTTCTGAGACACCTTTTGGTCCGTTCAGATAAATAGGCCAGCTAGTACTACCATCCGAACCCAGTGTTAAAGTTACAGCAACTTCACATGCAGGTCTATCTTTGTGCTTACTTAGGATGTCGCCCTTTTTATAAATCCGAGCGTATGCATAAGTCGGATACAGTTTTGTACCTGTGGCTAACTCCACTTTGGGACGCACCTCTTCGAGGAGTGTTTCCAGGAACACATCGTACCTAATAATAGGTGTCTTCAGAACTTGCAATCCACCCATTTCAACCTTACCGACTTTTTCCATCATCAATGCGTAATTGTATGCAACCCTTAATAAAGGATCGGCTACGAATGATTTTGCAATCAAGTACTTGTCTTCTTTGAAAGTTGCTGATGATTCTATAACTTGAGTCATTTCCTTATCCTTCAATTTTCAAGTCTGTTCTTTTTTTATCAAATTCTTGTCATTCCTCTGCCTGTGACTGATCAAGACAAATTTGCAGTTTTTCAGCAAGTACTTTGACATGAGGTTGTTGGACTATCGTTCGATGATTACCCGGAACCCAATGTAGCTCTACCTTATCGACTAGTGCTTCCCAACCTAGAGTTGGATTGCCAGAATTGGCAGAGTTTCCTTCACTAGCTTGGAGAAGAGTTATTGTTCCTGGATAATAAAGTTGAGGAATATAATTTACTGCAGCGCAAGCATGGAATTTCCTTACCTTCAGGAGACGACCTAGCTGTTCCACTCCGAAACCAGGAGGAAGCTGTAGGTTATGCTGCTTTGCTTGATCTATCGTATAAGCAAGCTGCTCATCAACCTCCATTTCTAGCAAGTTAGCTTCTACTTGTTGCAATTGTTCTTCTGGGAGGGAGAGATGGTTTCTAAATAAAGGTACTAAAAGAGCCGCTTCATCTGGTGTGAATCCGTCAGAATTTGCAGAAAAATCAAAGATATCTATCATTGCCAGTAAGGATGTTCGCTGACCTTGGACTCGAAGTTGTTGTGCCATCTCGAAGGCGATCGCTCCACCCAAACACCAGCCTGCCAACAGATAAGGACCATTCGGTTGAACTGTCTGTATGGCTTTGATGTAATGTGTTGCCATTTCTTCGACTTGCGAGTGTGGTTCCTGTCCGCTCTCAAAGCCATTGGCTTCCAGTCCGTAGAGCGGTCGCTTTGTACTGAGATACTGAGCTAACTTCAAGTAATTAAAAACACTGCCACCACCAGGATGGATAAAGAACAGAGGAGGCTTCGACCCTTTCGGCTGAATCGTGACCAAGGCAGACCAAGGATGCATATCACTTTGTTGGCGAAGAAGCACTGCTTGCTGTTCGACCGTCGCTCCTTGAAAAAGAGTTGTCAAGGGTAAGATCTGCCCGAACTTCTGCTGAATCCGAGCCATTAAAGAAATTGCTAAAAGGGAATGACCACCAAGATCAAAGAAATTATTAACGACGCCAACTGGATTAACGTTGAGTACTTCTGACCAGATTTGTGTCAGTTCCAGTTCAAGTCTATCGCGAGGAGGGACAAAACGATCATGCTGGCTCAGACTTTGCTCTGGCTCAGGCAAAGCACGACGATTAATTTTGCCGTTAGGAGTCAGAGGCATTTCTTTGAGGATGACAAAGTTTGTTGGCACCATGTAGTTAGGAAGTTGTTTTTGAAGAAAATCACGCAGTTCAACGCTGGTCGGGGTTTGATTCCAATCGGGCACAATATATGCAATTAAGCGTTTATCACCTGCGCTCATTTCTCGATCTATGACTACAACCTCTCTAACAGCAGGATGTTTGGTCAATACTGCTTCAATTTCTCCTAGTTCTATGCGGAAGCCTCGAATTTTTACTTGATTGTCAATACGACCGAGAAACTTGACATTGCCATCGCTCTTGTAGCAAGCTAAATCTCCGGTCTTGTATAAGAGTGTTTCTGACTTATCACTAAAGGGATTAGGGATAAATTTTTCGGCATTTAACTCGTTGGCGTTGAGGTAGCCACGAGCAAGACCAGCACCACCGATATGAAGTTCGCCTGGAACCCCGATAGGAGTGGGTTGGAGATGATTATCTAATATATAAAATTGGGTATTTGCAATGGGACGACCAATATATTCCACATCTGTGTCACAAGCTTCTTTTGCTTGCGTTTTTATTTTATAAACAGATGACCAAATGGTCGTTTCTGTAGGACCATATAAATTCCATACAGAGGCACCTTTGCTGAGCAACTGAGTAGCTAGTTCTTGTGGTAAAGCTTCACCACCTACTAAAATGCTAAGGTGTGGATGACCTTTCCAACCAGAAGCTAAAAGTAGTCGCCAGGTCACAGGAGTTGCTTGCATGACTGTCGCACCTTTTCCCCCTACCGCCTTAGCTAACTTCTGGGCTAACTGTATTCCATCTGAAGCTACTTCACCAGGGTTCAAGACAACTTGTGCTCCTACTGTTAGTGGTAAGTAGAGTTCTAAAGCTGCAATATCAAAAGATAAAGTGGTTACTGCTAGAAGTACGTCTTGGTCTGTCAGCCCGAGTTGCTGTTGCATAGCAGTCAAAAAGTTGACTACAGATTGATGTGATATTTGCACACCCTTAGGCTTGCCAGTTGAGCCAGAGGTATAAATAACGTAAACTAGATGCTCCGGCTGAGCGCTACCAATAAGATTTTTCTCGTTTTCCTGAGAAATGATTTCCCAATTTTTATTAATATCGATTAAACGTGCTTGATGTTTAGTTACCTCTACTTTTGTATCGCCACTAGTCAACAAAACAGGTAGACCAGAATTAGATAGCATAAATGCTAGGCGTTCTTGAGGATACTTTGGATCTAACGGTACATAAGCTGCACCAGCCTTAAGAATTCCTAGTAGACCCACCACCATTTCTAGAGAGGGATGTATGCAGATACCTACAAGAGTTTCAGGTTTGACTCCCTGAGATTGTAAGTAATGCGCTAGTTGATTTGCTTGTGAGTTGAGTTCTGCATAGGTTAGGTGTTGGTTTTCAAACACAACAGCAATGTTCTCTGGTGTACGCTCTGCTTGCTCCTCAAACAAGTGATGAACGCATTTGTTAACTGGGTAGTCGGCTTGGGTGTTATTCCATTCTACCAACATCTGGTATTGCTCTTGTTCTGTCAGCAGGGATAGCTGACTCACTGAACGATCAGAATTTGCAACAATCGATTTCAGTAAGGTCTGAAAATGCCCCTTCATCCGTTGAATTGTATCTGCCTCAAACAAATCGCTGTTGTACTCCCAAGTCCCCACCAGTCCAGAAGCTGTCTCACTCATCGACAAGGTCAAATCGAACTTAGCTACTGTGCGCTGTTGTTTTAGTGGCGTTAGAGTTAACCCAGGCAACTCTAGCGTTTTCTGTGGGGCATTGTGCAGCACAAACATGACCTGGAACAAGGGATGGTGACCTAAACTCCGTTCTGGTTGCAATACTTCTACCAACTGCTCAAAAGGTAAGTCTTGATGAGCATAAGCATCTAGAGTCATCTGCCGCACATGCTGCAGCAACTCTCGGAAGGTCGGATTATTCTGCAGATCAATGCGCAGCACCAAGGTATTAATAAAAATGCCAATCAGCGACTCTATCTCCTGACGGTTGCGGTTGGCAATGGGAGAGCCAAGAACTATATCTTCCTGACAACTGTAGCGTGACAATAACAGGGCAAAAGCTGCTAGCAGTGTCATAAATAAAGTTGTCCCTGACTGCTGACTCAAGTCCTTGATTTGTTGAGTCAAATCAGCATTGAGTTCAAAAGTCTCGGTGCTACCTCGAAAGGTTTGCACAGGAGGACGTTGTCGGTCTGTGGGCAAATCCAGCAGTGTCGGTATTCCTGCCAATTGCTGCTTCCAGTAGTTGAGTTGATTTTCCAGAATTTCTCGTTTTAGCCACTGACGCTGCCAAACGGCAAAGTCAGCATATTGGATGGGTAGGTCAAGTAAAGGAGAGGGGACTTTTGATGAAAATGCTTGGTAGAGAGTAGACAATTCTTGAATAAAGATGCTGAACGACCAATCATCGGAGATGATATGGTGCATGATCACCAGTAGCACATAATTATCTTCTCCAAGCTGCAGTGCAAGAACCCTCAGCAGCGAATCAGTTGCTAGATCAAAAGATCGCTTGGTCTGCGACAAACCCAAGCGTTTCACTTCAGCGGTTTGTTCTACACTAGCAAGCAAGCGCAAGTCCACCACAGGAATTGCTATTGCTGAGGAGGGAGCAATGACCTGAACCGGAACTCCATTGACCAATGGAAAGGTAGTGCGTAAGATTTCATGGCGTCGGACAAGTTCGCTTAAGGCTTGTTCCAAAGCTGCGACATCTAACCGTCCAGAGATCTGAACCGCTACAGGCATATTGTAGGTGGCGCTGGAACCTTCTAGTTGGTCTAAAAACCACAGCCTTTCTTGCGCCCAAGATAGCGGTAAGAATTCAGTAGCTCTGGATACTGGTTCAATTCGAGGAATGACTAATCCAGAAGCAGTCTGACGCAGTGCTAAGATCGCTTGATCGAGTTCGGCAACGGTAGGTGCTTCAAATAGAGTACGCAACGGAATCTCGACTTGAAAGATTTCCCGTAAACGAGAGACAACTTGAGTAGCGAGTAAAGAATGCCCTCCAAGTTCAAAAAAATTATCATCAACACCCAAATGCTGAAGTTTAAGAACTTCTGCAAAGATATTGACAATGACTTCCTCAGTAGGAGTACGAGGAAGAACACAAGTAGCATTCTTAGCGACTTGCACAGATGGGGCAGGCAAAGCACGACGGTTCACTTTACCATTAGCAGTCAGAGGCAGAGCATCTAACACAACAAAAATAGACGGCACCAGATATTGGGGCAACTGCTTTTTGAGGAAGTAGCGTAACTCACTTTCTGCAAATGTCTGATTTGGTTTGGCAACCACATAGGCAACTAAGCACTTGTCCCCAGAAGTCTGTTCAACAGCAACCACTACACTTTCTGCCACAGCCGGGTGCTGATTCAAAACCGTCGAAATCTCCCCAGGAGCAACGCGTATACCTCTAATCTTAATCTGGTCATCCAAACGCCCTAAAACTTCTAAAGCTCCATCAGGATAGTAGCGTCCTTTGTCACCAGTATAGTAGAGTAAATCCTGCGGGTCATTGCTCAAGGGATTGGGCACAAAACGTTGCTGCTGTTCTTGCACAGCATTGATATATCCTAAAGTCCGGAAGGGAGTACGTATGACTATTTCCCCGATTTCGCCAATTCCACACAACTGGTGAGTTGAGTTTAAGACCAGCGCTTGCGTATCAGGAAGTGCCCACCCTGCAGGCATCACACCAGCTGGAATCTCCTTTGGCACTTGGTAAAAGCATTTGACCATCGTGGTCTCTGTTGCTCCGTAGAGATTCACCATCTGCCCAGCTTCTGGAAAAGTCTGTCGCCATTGATGAACTAAAGTTTGAGTTAACGGTTCTCCAGAGAAGAAAATCCAGCGTAATTTTCTTAAATAAATTCCCTGATTTGCGTGTGTTAACCAAGACTTTACCAGTGCCGGAACTGTATGTACGACAGTGATTTGCTCAGTCTCCAACCAGTTCAAAACCTCATCGATCCCGAAGTCATCGTCTTGGTTCGGCAAACATAATGTTGCCCCACTCGTTAAAGGTAGAAACACATCTCTGAGGACGGCATCAAAAGTCAAGCTGGTTAATTGAGCAACTCGCTCATCTGGTCCAATCTCAAAAGTTTGGCGTTCCCAGTCAAGAAAATGAGAAATGCCTTTATGAGTTCCTAAAACCCCTTTTGGTGTGCCTGTGCTACCAGAGGTGAAGAAGATGTAAGCCAGATCATTTGCACTCAAGGTTGGCAGGCAAGAAGTCATTCCAGAGCTGCTTTGCAAAGTGCTCATCACTCTGGCAGAAACTGCATCAACGTCAATGATTTCTAACGAGCTTTGTGTCAGATGTGCTCGTTTTGACTGAGTGCCCACCACATTTAGGAGATACTTGGCTTGAGCCTCCTCAAGCATCAGTTGTTGGCGCGGTTGTGGAAGTTTCAAATCAAGCATGAGCAACACAGCGCCGCTTTTGAACACGCCAAGCATACTAGCAATCAGTCCAAAGCTCTTCGGACCGCACAAGGCTACCACATCACCGGGTTGCACACCACAACTCAACAAAACCTGAGCAATGGCATCGGTAGTTTGGGCCAATTCTTGGTAAGTCCATGTTTGACCGTTCTGGCGAATCGCTGTTTGCTCTGGCGCTTGCTGTGCCCAAGCACTAAACAGACTCGGTACTGGTTTATACTCAGGTTCTGCAACTAGAGCACTCGGGTTGGGCAACAAGGACTGCGACTGTGGTGTCACTAGAGAATAGGACTGTATGCAGCGATCAGGTTCAGTCACGATTTGTTGCAGTAAATACTCAAACTGCTCCAGAAAAATCCTCATCCGTTCTGCTGAGAACAGGTTGTGCCGATACACTAAACTGATGTTGAGTGAGTCTGCCTGCTGTTGGACGACAATTGTGATCAAGAATTTGGACTGTGACTGTGTGAGTACGAGTGGCTCAAAAGTCAAGCCGGGTAGTTCTAGTGCGACTTCCGGTGTATTAATCATGTTAAACATCACATCAAACACCGGATGCCGATTCAATGAGCGTTCTGGTCGCAATTGTTCTACCAACTTCTCAAAGGGAATGTCTTGGTTATTATAAGCTGCCAGAGTGATTTCACGCACTTTGATCAATAACTGCTCAAAGCTGGGATTTCCGCATAAATCCGTACGTAAGGGTAGAGTGTTGATAAAAAAGCCGATCAGATTTTCACATCCCAAGTAATTACGACCTGCAATTGGAACACCAACAATCAAATCTTCTTGACCTGTGTGGCGCGATAGTAGCACTTTGAATGCTGCCAACAAGGTCATAAATACAGTGACTCCTTTTTGGCGGCTCAAAGTTTTTAAACAAGCAGTCAGTTCCTTAGATAAAACTATCCTTTGCTGTTCTCCTTTATGATTGTCAGTTGTATGATTGCCAGTTGGTAGATCGTACTTATCTGTGGGTAACTGTAGGATTGGTAAAGTTCCGCCAAGTTGCTGTTTCCAATAACTCAGTTGCTTTTCTAACACTTGTGCTTGCAGCCACTGTCGCTGCCAGTAAGCAAAATCAGCATACTGGATTGATGGTACAGATAATGGCGATGGCTGTTGATGTATGTAGGCTTGATACAAAGCAACTAGTTCTCGAACAAAAATGTCGCTTGACCAAGCATCGAAAATGATATGATGCAAAGTTACCAGCAGCACGTGGGATTGCTCTTTTAGCTGCAACAGTTGAAAGCGTATCAGCGGACCGCCAGCTAGGTCAAAGGTTTGTTGAGCTTGTTGAGTTGCTAGCTGCTGCACGCAAGCTGTTTGCTCGTCTGCACTCAGGAAACGCAAGTCTACCACAGGAATCCTCACTGCTGTGGGTGAGGTGATTTTCTGCACTGGAGTCCCATTGAGTGTTGGAAAAGTTGTGCGCAGAATCGAGTGGCGTTGGATAATTTCACTGAAGGCATATTCTAGAGCTACTATATTCAATCCTCCAGATATTTGGAGCGCTGTTGGCATGTTGTAGCTGGCATTGCCACCTTCTAGTTGGTCTAAAAACCACAGCCGTTCTTGTCCCCATGACAGAGGTAAGGCTTGAGTATCTTTTGGTATCGGTTTAATCGCAGCAACCACTGAATCTGAAGTTGTCTGACGTAATGCCCAGATGGCTTGGTCAAGTTCTGCTACGGTAGGAGATTCAAACAAAGTACGCAACGGCACCTCAATTTGCAAGCTTTCTCGCAATCTTGAGACGACTTGAGTCGCCAGCAGCGAATGTCCTCCTAATTCAAAGAAGTTGTTTTGGATTCCCACCTGTTCTAACTTGAGAACTGAGGCGAAGATATTGGCTATTATTTCTTCTGTCGGCGTCCGGGGTGCGATCAAGCTATCATCTAAAGCTATCTCAGCATTTGGTGCTGGCAAAGCACGGCGATCAAGTTTGCCGTTTGGGGTTAAAGGTAGAGCTTCTAAGAATACAAATGCCCCAGGTACCATGTATTCCGGCAACTTCTTCTTCAAAAAGCCCCGCAGTATACTGGTAGTAGGTCGTTCCTGCTGAGGAACTACATAAGCCACCAAACGCTTATTCCCAGGATGGTCTTCCCAGGCTATAACCACTGTCTCCCGCACTTGTGGACATTGAGTCAAAACTGATTCTATTTCTTCCAGTTCAATACGGAAGCCACGAATTTTCACTTGGTGATCAATGCGACCGAGAAACTGAATGCTCCCATCTGGGAAATAGCGTGCTAGATCCCCAGTTTTATATAGGCGTGCGTCTTTTTCACAATTAATGGGGTTAGGGATAAATTTCTCTTGTGTCAACTCTGGAAGATTAAGGTAGCCTCTCGCAAGACCAGCACCACCAATGTACAGTTCGCCCGGAACGCCAATGGGAACGGGTTGGAAGTATTTATCTAGCAGGTACACCTGGACATTACAAATGGGGTATCCAATTGATACTTCTTGCTGATCAAAATTTGCTGATGTCGAACCTGATAATTTGCAGAGTGTCGCGACTACAGTCGCTTCGGTCGGACCGTATGTGTTAACCAGTTTGGGCATAGTACCTACATACTTTTGCCACATTTCTACTGCTTCCGGGAGCGCTCGTTCTCCCCCAATAATAACCAGCCGCAATGACTCTGGTAGCATTAAATTGGCGCTTGCTGACTCAAAGATGACTTGGTGCCAATATGCTGTTGGCAGATCCAATACTGTCAGGTTTAATTCCTTGCACTTTTCCAGGAACTCAGGTACCACACTCAACATTTCGTTGCTACGTAGCACCAACATTCCACCGCACGTCAGGCAAGGATAGATTTCTTCTGCTGCGGTATCAAAACTGATAGATGCAAACTGTAGTACGCGATCGCTCGCAGAGAGTTCATATTCAGCCTGAGCTGTCTTTGTAAAATTCACTAAAGACTGATGCTGAATCATCACTCCTTTAGGTTTGCCAGTAGAACCCGAAGTGTAAATTACATAAGCCAAGTTTTTAGGTTTAACTTTACTAGCAGGATTATCTTGACTGTGATGAGAGATTATCCTCCAGTTTGGATCTAAGCAGACTACTTGCGTTTGGTGCTCTGGCAATCGAGTGACCAACTTTTCGGTCGTCAACAGCACTGACACTTGAGAATCATTTAATATATGAGACAATCTCTCTTGAGGATATGCAGGGTCGAGCGGTACATAAGCCCCACCAGCCTTGAGGATACTCAACAGCCCCACCACCATTTCTAAGGAGCGTTCAACACACAGACCGACCAGCACTTCTGGTTCCACTCCAAGTGCTTGCAAATGATGCGCCAGTTGATTGGCACGGCAATTCAACTCCCGGTAGCTCAGTTGCTGGTCTTCAAACACCACAGCAACTGCATTTGGAGTGCGCTCGACCTGCTCCTCAAATAGCTGATGGATGCATTTATCCTGTGGATAGTTGGCTTGAGTCTGATTCCATTGCACTAACAACTGATGTCGCTGTGCTTCTGTCAGCAATGGTAATTGACCGATTAGCTGTTCTGGATTGCTAACAATACCTTCTAACAGCGTTTGAAAATGCCCCATCATTCGACGAATGGTGTCCGGTTCAAACAAGTCGGTGTTGTACTCCCAACTTCCAACAAGTCCCGACTCTATCTCTTGCATTGACAAGGTTAAATCAAACTTCGCCGTCACACTCGACATAGACAAGGAAGTGAGCGTAAGACCTGGCAATTCCAATTTTCTCATTGGCGTATTCTGCCAGACAAACATCACTTGGAATAAAGGACTATGGCTGAGATTACGTTCCGGCTGCAAGGCTTCGACCACTTGCTCAAATGGCACATCTTGGTGTGCATAAGCATCCAGGGCTACCTGTCGCACTTGGGATAATAACTTAGAAAAACTAGGATTGCCTTGAATCTGAGTACGCAGCACCAAGGTGTTTACGAAAAAGCCAATGAGAGATTCTATCTCTTGGCGGTTGCGGTTAGCGATGGGAGTGCCGATGAGAATGTCATCTTGACCTGACAAACGGGAAAGTAAAATGACAAACGCCGTTTGTAGGGTCATAAATAGAGTTGCACCTGATTGCTGACTCAAGTGTTTGAGCTGTTTGGTCAACTCAGCACTGAGTTCAAAAGTTTCGGTGCTACCCCTAAAGCCTTGCACGGGAGGGCGGTGTCGGTCAGTAGGTAACTCTAGCAGTGCTGGTGCTCCTGCCAAGTGTTGCTTCCAGTAATTGAGTTCAGACTCAAGCACTTCTCCACTCAGGCACTGCCGCTGCCATTGAGCGAAGTCAGCGTACTGAATGGGTAGTTCAGGCAAAGTACAGGAGGCTCCTGATACAAAGGTTTGATATAAAGTAGATAACTCTTGGATGAACACCCCAATTGACCAAGCATCGCAAATGATGTGATGCATGGTTACCAGCAGCAAGTGAGAGTTTTCTCCAAGCTGTAGTATGGTGACGCGCAGTAAAGGACCAGTCGCTAAATCAAAAGGACGTTGAGCCTCCTGCATGACCAAATGTTTGACTTGTGTAGTTTGCTCCACACTAGGCAGCGCTTGTAAGTCTATTAGGGGAATGGTGATTGCTCTGGGAAGGGCGATCGCCTGAACTGGAGTGCCATTGACTGTCCCAAAAGTGGTACGTAAAACCTCGTGGCGTTGGACGAGTTCGCTTAAGGCTTGTTCTAAGGCAACCACATTTAACTGTCCAGTAATTTGAACTGCTGCAGGTACGTTGTAAGTTGGGCTAGAACCTTCCAACTGATTCAAAAACCACAGCCGTTCTTGCGCCCACGATAGAGGTAAAGCTTCAGTATCCCTCGGTCTCGGTTCCATCGGAGGAACTACCAAGCTTCTTGTGGTGAGCAGCATTGCTGAGATTGCTTGGTCAAGTTCAGCAACAGTAAGAGCTTCAAACAAAGTCCGCAGGGGTATCTCAACTTGGAAAATCTGCCGCAAGCGAGAAACAACTTGAGTTGCTAGTAAGGAATGTCCCCCGAGTTCAAAGAAGTTATTGTGAACTCCCACCTGTTGTAGACCTAAAACCGAAGCAAAGATGTTAGCAATAATTTCTTCAGTGGGGGTGCGAGGTGCTACCAAGCCCTCGTCCTGAGCCAGTTCTCCCTTTGGTGCGCTCAGAGCTTGGCGATTAACCTTACCATTGGGGCTTAGAGGCAGAGCGTCTAGCACTACAAAAGCCGACGGCACCATATACTCAGGTAGTTTCTCTTTCAAAAAGCAGCGGATTTCACTGTTTGAAGGAGCTGAGTGCTCATCAGCAACTAGATAAGCCACTAGATGCTTGTTGCCAAGTACATCTTCATGTGCTATAATAACAGCCTCGCGTACCTTTGGATATTCGCCAAGCACGGTCTCAATCTCCCCAAGTTCGATGCGGAAGCCTCGAATCTTCACCTGATCGTCAATCCGCCCAAGGTACTCCAGAGTACTGTCTGACCGATAGCGAGCTAAGTCACCGGTTTTGTAAAGACGCTGTCCTGGTTCATCATTAAAGGGGTTCGGGATAAATTTAGCAGTGCTCAGGTCTGGCTGGTTCAGATAGCCTCGGGCAAGCCCGACTCCGCCAATATGCAGTTCACCTGCGACGCCAATAGGCACTGGCTGCCCGTGTTGATCCAACACGTAGAGCTGGGTATTGACAATTGGCTGACCAATGGGAATTGATCCTGAATGATGCTGTCCTGTTGGCACCTGATAAATGCAGCAGCCAACTACAGTTTCTGTTGGTCCGTATTCATTGAATAGTATTGTATTGGGGGCAAAATTTTGCCAAAAAGCAATGTTGTTTGCAGTGAGGTTTTCACCACCGATGACCAAGGCTCGTGTTCGACCTGCTGCTTCATAGGGTGATAACTGCTGAGCGAATAACTCCAAATGCGCTGGTGTAATTTTAATCAGACTGAGATTAGATTTTTGACGTAGGGTATTACAAAGGGCATCTATACCTTGGTTTTCAGGTAGCAGTTCTACCGAACACCCTACTAGTAAGGGTGAAAATAAACTTGTAATTGTTAGGTCAAAGGCAAGGGAAGAGTGAACCAGTGTCCCCGACCCCTGCTCAACTGTATACGCCTGCACACACCAGTTGAGGTAGTTGACTAGACCTCTATGAGGAATTAATGTTCCTTTAGGTTTGCCAGTAGAGCCGGAGGTGTAGATGACATATGCTAAGTTAAGAGCTGTTGTCTGACTGACTGGGTTTTCTATCCGCTCCTGAGCTATCGTCTGCCAATCAGTATCTAAGTAAATGACTTTGGTTTGATCTGTTGGTATGTCTTGTGCTAAACGCTGCTGCGTCAGCAGTAATGGCATCTGAGTATCTTCTAGGATAAAAACTTTACGTTTTCCTGGATAGGTCGGGTCGATTGGTACATAGGCTCCACCCGCTTTGAGAATACCAAGAAGTCCGATGACCATTTCTAAGGAGCGTTCTACACAAAGTCCTACTAGTATTTCTGGTTCTACACTCAACTTTTGCAGGTAATGAGCTAACTGATTCGCACGGGTGTTTAGCTCCCGATAGGTTAACACAGAGTCTTCAAACACCACGGCAACTGCATTTGGAGTGCGCTCGACCTGCTCCTCGAACAGCTGATGGATGCATTTATCCTGTGGATAGTTGGCTGCTGTTTGATTCCACTCTACCAACAACTGATGCCGCTCAGCTTCTGTCAGCAACGGTAATTGACCCACTGGCTGTTCTGGATTGCTAACAATCCCTTCTAACAGCGTTTGAAAATGCCCCATCATTCGGCGAATGGTGTCCGCTTCAAACAAGTCGGTGTTGTACTCCCAACTTCCAACAAGTCCCGACTCTATCTCTTGCATTGACAAGGTTAAATCAAACTTGGCGATGATGCGCTTTTGTTCTAGTGGCTTCAAGGTCAACCCAGGCAGTTCTAAAGTGCCTATCACCGCATTCTGCAACACAAACATGACTTGGAACAGAGGATGGTGACTCAGAGAACGTTCCGGTTGCAAAACTTCCACCAGCTGCTCAAAGGGTAAGTCTTGGTGGGCATAAGCATTCAGAGTCATCTGCCGCACCTGCTGCAACAACTCCCGGAAGGTGGGGTTGCCACCTAAGTGGGTGCGCAGGACTAAGGTGTTCACGAAAAACCCAATCAGCGGCTCTATTTCCTGACGATTGCGGTTGGCAATGGGGGAGCCAACAACTATGTTCTCCTGCTGACTGTAACGCGACAGCAGGAGAGCAAATGCCGCTTGTAAGGTCATAAATAGAGTTGCACCTGAGTGCTGACTCAAGTGTTTGAGCTGTTGGGTCAACTCAGCACTGAGTTCAAAAGTCTCGCTGCTACCTCGGAAGGCTTGTACAGGAGGACGGGGGCGATCAGTCGGTAACTCTAGCAGTGCTGGTGCTCCTGCCAGTTGTTGTTTCCAGTAGTCGAGTTGGGACTCCAGCACTTCTCCACTCAGCCATTGCCGTTGCCATTCAGCGAAGTCAGCATACTGGATAGGCAAGTCTGGTAGAGGAGAGGGTTCTCCTTGGCAGAACGCTTTGTAGAGCGCTGACAACTCTTGAATGAAAATCCCTACCGACCAAACATCTGCAATTATGTGGTGTACTGTTATTTGTAACACATGGGAGTGTTTTGCCAGCTTTAATAAACTAACTCGCACTAAAGAGTCTGTGGAGAGGTCAAAGGGTTTTCTAGCTTCCTCACTTATTTGGCGTTGTATCCTAGCAAACTGTTCCTCTGGAGCCATCTTGTCTAGTTCAATTATGGGTAAAGTCAAGGCGGCTGTAGAAGCAATTACTTGAAATGGTACTCCATCGATAACTTTAAAGGTAGTTCGCAAAACTTCATGACGTTGCTGTATCTCCTGTATTGCCCTTGTTAAAGCAGTAATATTCAGTTGCCCATCTAGCTGCAAAGCACTAAAGATATTGTAAGAAGCATTGCCAGGGTCTAACTGGTCAAGAAACCAAAGCCGTTCTTGAGCAAAAGATACAGGAAAGATAAAGACTTCTTCTGATGTGGGAGTAAGCATATCGTCACTACTTCTTGAAAAATCTAGAAATTTTGGAGGATTCGAGTCTCACTAGGAGCAGGCTATGATCATTTGACCATTGGTTTGCTGTAGAAGGACATCATCTCTTGCAGGTTGCAATGGAACGTAATCTTGGCAGACCAAGAATTCTGGTCGAGGCTTACCCTTGGAAATTGGAATATTTTTGATGCTGTTGTAAGTAATAATAATGATTCTGCGATCATAAGGAGAAATGTTAGGAACCGAGGCATGAGCTACATTGCCATGAAAGAATAAAACAGAGCCTCTAGGACCAACTGGGGCTACCATGCCTCCCTTTTCCACCATCTGAGCAACATTTGTCTGGTTTAGACAGTACTTGAGATTGGCACTAACATTAGCTTGCCAATCTGCATCTTTGTCGCCGCTATTCGGTATCTGTGCCTCAACATCAACCATTCCCTCTTTATGTGAGCCTGGGATTAGATACAGCGGACCATTAAAGTGATTAACTTCATCTAAGAAAATACTGATATTGACCACTTCGGGCGTTGGCATACCATCTTCTTTATACCAAAAGACGTAATCCTGATGCCACGGCCAAGCATCACCTGTAAAAGCAGCCTTCATATTGATTTTGAACTGGTAAAGATAGACCAATTCTTTAAGAATCTGCTGAACTGGTTCCAAAAGGCGGGGATGTTGAATTAATCTTTTAAAGATTTCGCTGTGAGTGTGACAACCATGAAGAGCGCGTACCGTTTTGTTGTCGTTTTCTACCATCCTCCCCGGATCACCCTCCGGTAACCGTGAAAGTTCCCTCTGCAGAATGCTGACTTCCTTCTCTGAGAAATAGCCAGGGAAGAATAAAAATCCATCTTCCTCGTACTGTTGGATCTGCTTTTTAGATAGTTTCATAGAGTTTGCTCCTAATAAAAATTGCCGCTATATTTATCCCTAGTTGTTTCTCCCTTACTTTGCTGACCATAAAAATAAACTTAAGAGGATGTCTGAAAAGTATACGAGATGTATATTTTGTCATTCTGTAGACGCTTCTGCGGTTTTCCATAGGGTGTGCAACGAAGTGGAGTGTATCTCCTACTGAGATGCTGCGCGAATGCGTAACGTCTCCTGTTCGCGCAGCGTGCCTGAAGGGCTTAGGTGACTCAGAATCTCAATTTTTTGTTGTGAGCAGAGATGCTGAGCGCCAAGGGCGCACGCTACGCGAACACTGCGCTGATGCTGCGTATGCCTTAGGCACGCTGAGCGAACAGCATGACATTTTTGACTTCTTAGACATCCTCTAAGCTCGACTTTCTGCCTCTTCTTCAATCACCAAAACTTTTGTCATTATTTCTCCCGATATTTAGTCATAATGATTTGACAGTTGTGTGGGTTCACAAACTATTGCCATAAGAGCCATTAGAAACTTGCAGCTTAGCAAGTCTCTAATGGCTACAGTGTGATTTGAGCAATGGCTGCAGTGTGATTTGAGCTTGAGCAGTCCAAAATGTTGTATTCATTGGTCATCAAAGTCACTTCTACTTACTTCTCGGTTTCAGCGCGGAGTTTTATGCAAACACCGCTAATTATTTACAAAACTTTATAAAATGACTAGAGTTTATACGTCCATAGAACTTACCCATTGACAAAAACAGATTATGTAAGATTGGCAAAACGGAAGTTAAGCCTACTTACATCTTGCACCAAGAAAAACTGATGGTTTTTAGTCACTCAGTATTAAACCATAAATCCTTATTTAGCGAGAAAAGCCAAGAAAAATTCTGTAGCTTTATTGCACCTCTTATTATATTGTACGGTTTTCTACGTAGAGGTGCAAGATATGAGCCTCTGACCAGCGCGACTACGCACTGGCAACATATGGAAGAAACACTTGGTGTCGAGTAACAGATTATTTGTCGTCTTAACACATTAATGTCGCCCGAGTTTTTTACAATAGACTTGACCTTAATCTATTTGGATGACCGATAGCTTCGGTCAAGATAATTTTTGGAGTTGAAGATTAATCCTCACAGAACTGTCGTTTACGTCAAAGCTTCTCTGAAAAAGCTTCTAGACATTTCTGATCTAATGATATTAATGTGTTAAGACGACAAATAATTTGTTACCCGACATTATTCTAAGATAAACCTTACAAAACCTCGCGCCATGAGCGTTTGGGTTAGAGTATCTGTACAAAACAAGTCAATTGTATTTAATTACTTTTGTACAAAAGTGCAATTGCACTAAAGCAATGTTTTACAATAGTATATTATTACTTTTATACTTATGTAAATTTGTGCGCCCTTACAATGCAACAATCTCAAACTCCCACAATTGTCACCTTGGGACTAGCAGGCGGACAGGGCAAGAGTACCGTCGCACTTATGCTCGGTCGATACCTGGGGCGGTTGGGAATTCCGGTACTGTTCATTGATGCCGACCCCCAATCATCGCTTACTAGTTTTTTAGGGGTCAAGGTACAGCCAAATACCCCCACATTGCTGGAAGTCATCACCCAATCCGAAGAAAAAACACCCCTAATTAATGCCATCGCCCCTGTACCGGATGTCCAACTAGACAACCGCACTATCAGTAACACCAACTTGTTTTTAATACCATCAGACGACGGCTTGGAGAATGCTAACTATAAACTGGCATCCAGCGGCATTAGTTTATTTATCCTGAGAAACCGTTTGCAACCCATTGCCAACAATTTTGGGGTAATTATTGTAGATCCACCACCAGAGCGATCGCATCTGGCACAAACTTCCCTCGGTGCTGGTGACAAGTGGATAATTCCCGCTGAAGCCAACGTTAAAGGAGTGCAGTCGTTGGTACGAACACTCGAACTGGTAAAGGAATTTCAACCAGCTTTACCCTATGGTTCACTCTTGGGAGTAGTTCCCTTCCGTGCCAAGTGGACAGGTGTCAACCCAACTAAAGCCACCAAAACCAGTATCTCAGCAATGGGCGAAATCGTGGGACTTGACTTGATGTTACCCCACTTTCTCGAATCCGATGTATATAAAAATGCCATCAACCAACGGGTATCTCCCACAGACTTAGGACAGCCTTCCTTGGAATATCCTCTTGTTGTATTGGCTCAAAAGGTAAGACCAACACTGCCAGAACAGTACGCAAAACTTATTCCCACAGAAACAGTGTAATTTATAGTACCAGGAGTTACTCATGAGCCTTTTAGACGAAATTCGCAGCCGTGCTAATCAACCGACTGTTCCCCCACGCCAGGATGTATTGCAGCAACCGACTACTACTGACACTTTAACAGAACTGAGTGCAACTGATGCGGTGCAGCAACCAACCGAAGTATCGGAACTCAAACGCTTGGAAGATTTACTCGCCAGTTACCCAGAAATTGCTCCTAGAGTTCCCGTAAGGTTGGAGGTTCCCATTAAAGACGAACTCGACGAACTGTGTCACCGCGATAAAGTAACAATAGAAACGTTAGTCGAAGCTTTCTACGTAACTTGTAAAGATAAAGAATCGGTGATGCGGCTTGTTATCAAGGAAGCCAAAAAGCGCCTCAAGAGTCGTAAAGAAGTGGGGAATATTCGCTCCAGTCTCACCAAACTCAATAATTTAACCAAAAATAAAAAGTAGTAACGCGCGTTTGCGCCCGTAACAACTAGGCGCAAGCGCTCCCATCGTCATATAAGTCCAGACAAACTCAAGTTTCAAGAGGAGAAAAACAATGAATATTTCGCAGACTGTCTTAGAAAATTCAAGAGTAGAAATCACCAAAGCTATCTTGGTCGATTTACAAAAACTCTCCTCTTACTCTGGAGAACCAATAGCAGCGATTTATGCAGATAACCTATTGCGTACTATGCGCTCGTTGCGCGATAAATACATTCATGACCCCTATACAGAAGTGGTAATGGCGCTGCATGATGCACTTGCATATTCTAACCGCTGGATTGATTATAATGCCAGTCAGTACCAAGGAGCTTATGATTTACTTGCATCCCTAGTGAATCAAGAAACAATCACCAATTTGTCAGTCGAGGACTCTCTTTTAACTTTAGAATACTTAGGCTTTGATACTCTACCATTCGGGGTCAAACTTGACGATAGTCAGGATAGGGATTCAGACGAAGAATAACACAAGATGGAGGACAAACCTATCCAAGAACGCTTTTTAGACACCTCAGTTACGCGGTCTCTACTACTTAGTACGCAAACCTACAAACAATACTTTGAATCGCAATTTACTGACCAACAGCTTTACATCTCTAACTATATTCAAATGGAGATAAAGCGAAGTTATCTGATTAATCTTATTTCTTTCTACTTTGTGCTGCGCCTAGAAACTATAAACAATATTGGAGATGCCATAGCTTTGTGGAGCAATAGATTTAAGACTAGCGAACTCAAAGCAATTTTACAGCTGATTCCCCAACTTTTTAGCACACACCAACTCAATTTTAGCAGTCCCCAAGATAAAGAAAAAGCCCTCTCTATCTTAGCAATTTATATCAAACGCTTTGAACTGATTTTAAGAAGAAAGTTTAACAATACCAATATTGATTCTACTGTTTGCGCCCGCGCTCTTGTACCGCTTAACGTTGATTTAAAAAATCCTGCTGATGGATTAAAGCAGTTTGCTGATGAATTTGGTGATGTAAAAACTTGCCGCAGCCAATGTCAAATCGACCAGTTTCTTTTAGTACAATACCGTGACGAAATTTCGCGACTAGTTCAAATTGCCTCCCAACTACCGAAAAATTCAAACACGAGGGGATTTATCAATATTGCCAATAACCTCAAAGAAATATTAGCTGTTGGAGCATCTGCTTGTGATTGCAAACGTTGTGAAAAGATTGGAGATGCTGTGATTGCTTTAGATGCACCCCGCAACATGCGACTGGAACATACTGATAATTCCTTTGATTATTTATGTCCGACCATTAACCAACCTCATTACAAACACCCTTCAGAAAATCAGATAGTTACTAATACATCAACTGATGGCAGATAGATTTAACCGCTAGCAGGCGGGTTCATACCGTTCAGCCATCATAAGGAACGTGCAGCAGCTGCACTGCAGCTCGCTTGGCAACTTCAGGACGCAAGTCGTATTTTTGGGTAGTCGCTGGCGAAGCATGACCAGCCAGACGACTCACAGTCAAAACATCAGCACCAACTTCTAACAAATTACTGATAAACGTGCGCCGAAAATCGTGAGGAGAAAAAGCAGCCACACCTGCACTCAAAGCACGCTTTCGCAGAATCACCATCACCGCCTGGTCAGTCAAACGCCTAATTTCAACATGACCCCCCCGTCGCACAGGACAAATCAAAGCACCCCTCAAATCACCTCTTACCTTCAACCAAGCATCAAGTGCAGATATTGCACCCGTGGGTAAATACACCGTCCGCGACTTTCCCCCTTTACCCTTGCGGACAAGCATTGAACCATCTTCAGAGTTATAGTCCTCCAAATCTAAAGCCACCGCCTCAGAACGACGCAACCCAGAACCGCTTAAAACAGCAATGAGTGCTGCATCTCGTACTCCTATCAAATCTTGGTCATTCTTGCAATCCTTCAACAGCGCCGCAATTTCACTTATTTTCAACAACCGTCCTCTTAAAAGTGAATCACCTCGCACATTGGAAACATCCGCTGCATGGGCATAATCATCCGCACTCATCAACCCCAACCGAAAAGCTTCCCGTAACACACGCCGCAAAGCACAAAGCATCCGGTTAGCAGTAGCGGGTGAATACCGTTCCATCAACACAGCTCGAATTGCCGCCGTATGCTGATAGCGCAATTTCGACCAATCCACCGACATTGCATCGCATTGATCATCCGTGAGCAATCGGGCGATCGCATTCAACGCCTTCTGCATAGTACGCCGAGAACCAGAAGTTAGAGACGACAAATAGACCGCCGCTGGGTGGAGAGTCAGCGGCGTTGGAGTGGCGAGAACCAAATCTAATTGCCGTGTTAATTGCTCTGTCATTAAAGTAGAGCGTTACAATAGTTTAATTTGGTAAAGAAGAGTTTCCATAACTTATCATCACATGAATATGGGAATATTGCTCACACCGCAACGCCATTTAACGATAGGTGAGTTATATTATGTTTAATTTAACGGACTTGATATTAGACGAAACTATTATTGAAATAGTAGACCCTCACGGTTGCGGTAGAGAAGTGCCGCTTCGTCAAGCACTCTTACTGGCACAAGCACAAGCATTGGCTTCTGATAAAACACTCAAGTACTCACGCAACCGTATCCCTTTTAAATTTATTCTATTGCCCGAATTGCCGCAAACTGCAGATTTCTTACGGCTAGCCCAAGCTATCAGAGATATTGCCTCGTTTGATGTCGCGCCAGAAAATCAAAACCAAGGGATTTGGATGCGATGCGTTCAGTTTTATTGGCAGGCTAAATCTATCTTGCTGCCAAACAAGATATTTAAACTAATTCCAGATCAAACTCTAGTTGATGGTTACCTCAGCCAAATCATAGCGCCGCAGGCGTTGGCAAATCTGCTTTTAGAAACTGATGCAGACAAAGCTTTCTATGATCTGCTGTCCGCGGGAGAATCTGAAATTATTTCTTGGGCAAAAGCCAAAGGCATTGACTATCCCTTCAATAGTTTTCAAGAACTCTTTATTTATATCCTCAAAGACAGATTTCTTCGCTCTGTGCAAGAAGAAGCATTCAATTTAGCCCCCTCGTGGTCAAATAAAAGAGCGCAAAAGGAACACTACTGCCGATGGCTAAAATTCCTGAGCGATATATATAGTGGTGAAGCAATCGAAAAAGAATATTGCCAGGTACTCATGGATATGGGGTGGTCAGGCTACCCACTACTAGCACTACGGTCTAAAAAAACACAGAAACCTTGGAAACAACTTTGGAAATCCTACTTAAAAACTCACAGAGCAGCAGTCAAGCTAATTGACTCTAACCTCTACTGGAAAAATAGTATTCCTCACCAAACCAAGCAGACAAACCAAAGACTTCCAATTCAAGGGGTTGTGACCGATGAAGGTTATTTTGACTGGGTTTGGCGTTAGGGTGATCCATAAAAATAAATGCCTTTCTCCGTATTTAGGATTACTCGTTTGTTTTAGTTCACTGTCTTAAAAGAAAGAGAAAGAGCAAATTTGCTTGGGGAGATCCAAAAAATAACGCAACCGCCAAAGTGGTTTCACTGTCGAAAGTCTGCCGGATGGAGTACTCCACCCGACGATCTTTCTGGCGCAGTAGGTTATTCGTTGTAATAAGGCACTTAAGCGTAAATAACGCAACCACCGTCAAACTAGATCTCTCGTCGTAGTCGCGAAGCTCTGTGGGGGAAGCTTCCCCCACAAGACTTTGGGCGAAGTCTGCCTCTTGAAGCTTCAAGAGGCGAGCTGAGCGCAATATTCAGACATACGGCGGTTGCGTTATTTTTTTGGATCTCCCTAAGGCGGGACATTTTATTACGCTTAAGTGCCTTGTCTCGTTGCTTAACATTTCTTAACTCAATTCGACAAAAAATCCATTTTAGTTTTCACTCTGGTATTTATTAAATATCAGAGTGATTTTTTCTGCACTATGTACATTCTCTTTAAAAGCAGCAGAGCTTGGATGAGACTTGGATGATTTATATCCATAAAATCCAAACTTTCTTGTTAAGAACTCCTCTGTTTGTGCATACCCAGCAGGGAGTGGATATGCACAAATAATTGGTAATATTATTAGAGAAATTGATGTAAATATCGAGGTGTTTACTGAAAAATGAAAAGAATTGTAGGCTATGCCAGGGTGTCTTCTCGGGAGCAGGCTGAGGACTCGAATGCACTAGAACAACAGGTAGCTCGATTAAAAGCAGCCGGAGCTACTGAAATATTTCAAGATATTCAATCTGGCAGTAATGATGACAGACCTGCCTTAAAACAACTGATGAAGTTAGTCCAAGAAGAAAAAATTGATGAAGTTATCATCACCCGAATAGATAGAAAAGCTAGGTCGTTACCCAAACTGCGAGAATGTATAGATATTTATCGAAATTCTGGTGTAAATCTCCGAATTTTGGATCAGCAAATTGACTTGAGTACATCTCAAGGCAAGTTGATGGTAAATGTCTTGGGTTCGCTCGCAGAATGGGAAACGGACCTTTTATCAGAGCGAGTTAAACATGGTAAACAACATCGTAGGAAGAAACAAGCAGCTAATGAATCCTATCCCTGGGGTTACCAAATAGTTAATGATAAATATCAACTAGATACTCGTCCATTTCTTTGTCTGATATCATCTCGACCAGACAATTATCTCGACTTGTATAATGAATCAGATTTGACAAAACTTCCTGGTCAGACTATCAAAGAGATAGCCAAAAATTGTCTTGACATATTTTTTAAGCATCGAGGAGTTTTGGACTTTGGACAAAAAAGTAAGTTCGCGAATAATATCCGCGAACTCACTTTTTTGTCCAAAGTCCAATCAATTATGGCATGGCAAGAAAGAAATGATAATTGTCCCGGATGGGTTTACCTTTTAGAGGCTGAAGGTTTTCATGGTGTTGTACCAGGTGTTTGTCTGAGACGCTGCAAGATTGGTCTAACCCGCAGTGTAGAAAATCGTATAGACACTTTACACTCAAGCCAGCCGCCCTGTAATTACAAGGTAGTTAGAGCAATTTATGTTGCTGATATGGCTTCTGTGGAAGATGCCTTGCACAAGCAGTTCAAGCATAGAAACGTCAAGCTGAAAAAGTCCCGCGAATGGCACGACCTCTACCCACATCAGTACGCTATGGTTCTATGGATGTTCAATCATTACGATTCTAAGCGGAATCATTCCATCCCTCCTAGAGTCATCGCTGGTGCCATAGTGGCGCTGTTGGGTATGGGCTTGCTAATAGGCTATGGGATACGAGAAAGCGCTACACCGCAAGTACAGCCAAGGGTTGAGCAGAAATAAATACAAAATAGTTGAAAATCTTTCATAACCGTTATTGACGAATAAAAACTAGTTATTTAATATAGAACTAGTTAAAAACAGGAGGTGAGGAGATGAGCAAAGCATTACAGGAAAAGATAAATGAGTTGTTTGACGCAACTAAGGACTTACGCAATCTAGAGGAAATTAAGGTTCAGTGCGATCGCTTCAATGAATGGGTGAATACTAGCACCAATTACAGCCATGCCACACTAGGGACTAAGTTGAGCGCCTATGGGTTTTATAAAAAGTTCAAGTCCATATCGCTAGAACAAGATAAGAATGCTGTGTCCATCGCCAAGCACAATGCAGATGGCACGGTTAAGGGTTATGAGCTAAAGCACTACGCGACTGTTCTATGTGGCTTAGACAAAGAGCAGTGGAATGAGCGAAACCAAACAACAAGGGTTATCGACCGTTTGGAGAATAGCACCGAAATTGACCCAGACAGATATCTGGAAACCACAGGCAAACTATTAACCAGTGAAGACCCCCATGAGTTGGCTGTTGGCTTGATTGCTGCCACAGGTCGCCGTCCTCATGAGATTATTGCCCGTGCCAAGTTCACAGCAATTGCAGACAAGCCCTACCACGTCATGTTCACTGGACAGGGTAAAAAACGTGGTGAAACACCAGTATTTGAGATAGCGACGCTTTACCCTGCTGATTGCGTTATCAAATCTCTGGCTAGATTGCGGAAGGAACCAAGCACAATCGCGCTGCTCAAAGAAGTTAAGGCTCAATTTTCAAAAAGTGAAACCAGGCAGAACGTAGAAATCGACAATCGGCGCGGACAGTCCCTACGTCGGGTAGTACGTGCTTTTTATGGCGATAAAGGTGATAACACTCCTGTGCTCGCATTCCGACATGGTGAGAGCCAACATAACAACAAAGCATTGCGAGCTGCTTATGCAGTACTGGCGACTGAGCGAGACTGCAAAGGTGGCTATGGCGCTAAGATTCTTCATGCATCCAGAATCCTTGGTCATTTCACGCCAGAAAAACAAGACGATAGAGTACTAGGAAAATTAAGTACATCAGTAGGATACAGCGATTACTTTGTTACAAAGCCAGTGAGGTTTGCCGAAGTGGAAAATGAAAAAGTTGGTAACGTCAAAGCTTATGCATCAGATTTAGAAAAAATTAAGGAATTGCAAGAAGCTTGGAAACTGCCAACCCAAAGGGACGTAATGAGGCGATTGCTCATGGAAGCCCAGTACGTGCAAGCACTTGAGCGAGAGTTGGTAGAAGTTCGTGAGAAAACTGCCGAATTGCAGAAAAATTTGGCAATCTCAAAAAACGAGATGGATCAGTTGCGGTTGGAAAATCAAAAACTTAGGCAGGAGAAAGAAAAGATGTCACAGTTACACCAACAGTTGAAGGAGGAAAAAGAAGTTATGGATCAGCAATCACAGGTTACGGATGTAGAGAATAACGGCGACAGTCGTATCGACAATCTGGAAATACAAATGGCTCAGATGATGGCAATGATGCAGCAGATAATTTCTTCTGGCAGTGCGGTAAAAGCAACGGTTGAGGAATCGCTAGCACCAGTCGCAGCACGTAAACAACCAACGCCTAAGCAAGAAATTGACTGGGAATCGATACCCAATGACCAGCTAAAGGGGATGAAAGCAAATGGTGCTGTAGAAGAAAAAATTTATCGGGCGTTCCGTGCGATCGCACAATACAACGATTCAGCACCAAGCAATGACGACCGCTGGTACATTGGGTCAACTACACTCAGTCAGGTTTCAGGCTGCAACCGGGGAACAATTGCGGATTGGATAAAAACTCACGAATTGACGGTGAACGACCATAACAATAAATATGGACTGGGACAATACCACAACAAGCGCCACAAGAGAATTGAGATTACGGATTTAATTGGGTTGTGGGAAAAAGACGATTTTTCATCTAAAGTTCTTCCTGTTGATAACAAGTCTAAGAAAATTACCAGTCTTCCGGTATCGGCAACAACTCTAGATATTATCGATTACTTGGGTAGTCATCCTAATGAAAGTGTTCAAATTAAAAGTGATGGCAAAAAATTAACTTACGAGCGAGTCAATGATGAGAGAGGGCATATGAAAGCAGCTCGTATTGTTGAGACAGGAGAAGAAATTTCAGCGTAGTCATGCGATCGCCATCTATCCCCATAATCCGATATGGTTGTGGGGTTTTTAATTTTGGCAAAATACAGTAATAATACTTATAAAACTTTGTAAACTGTACTACTCATTAATAGAGAAAAATATGTCATTTTTATACTTAGTTACATATACGTAGGGTTGTAAGTACTGTGTAGTGTGATGAGTTTATGCAAGCCCTACCAGAAAACCGTGTCATCAATTTTACACTTGTACAACAACAAAATATTATGGAAAACTAAGTTTGATGAATAAATCTCCACAAAAGCTTGGATTGAGTTTGAAACCCTTTGTAAAAAAAGTATTTTCTGTTGTTGTGGTTTTCATTGTTTCGTGGTCAGTAGTCTATCCTCTTTCAGCATGGGGATCTATAGTACCAATTACAGTAGAAGTCGATGCACTCAAAAATAGTTCAAAAGGATGGGATGTTGGATTTGGATATCCCGATATTGCAATTTGCATCGAGAGTGGATATGGTAGTCAATGTCTGCCAGAAGGTAGTGAAATCATCTATGTCAAAACTGCACAATGTGAAAATTCTTTGACATGCAAGTTTAGCGCTAAAATTCCTAATGATGAATTTAAGATTGCGGTAATAGATGTTGATCTAATACTTAACGATGTCATTAGCTCCGGTTTTTGCGAACAAGGAAAACTTTGCGACCTTGGAAAAGCTAGAGTAAATATTGGTAAACCTGAATATAAATCATTAAAAGAACGCTGGGAATAAAAATGACTAGCTAAGTTTTCGCGATCACTCTCGCCCTCATTTTCTCTGCTAATGCAATATTGCATTAAGTTGTAAAAGAAGAAAAGCCTCTTCTAACGATCACCTGTGGCGACTATCCCCTAACAAGAGGGTATGAATGGCTGAAACCCTAGTTCTCTGGTTTACGCTTATTTTCTAAACGAGTGGACATTCATCTAATAAACATTTTTCAGTAAATTTAAGTTTAATAACGTAATGAGTCAACCTTCTAGTCAAAGAAATCGAAACTTAGGAACAAGTGAAGAGATTTTCAAGTATTTCAAAGTACGTCTTGTGGTTTTTTCTTGTCTTGTTATAGATTGTTTTTTTACATCTATATGGGTTGTATCAGTTTGGACTACAGATAAGTTTATTATCACTCCTTTAGCTCTTAAAAATATAGATAAATTAACTTTAGATATTTTTCAGTGGGTATCGGCAGGGTCTACTTTATTAATTTTACTTTTTTATATAATTCAAGATTTATGGATTATTTCTATAAGGATTTATTACGATACATTAAGACAAACTCGTAAAATAAAAAGAGGTATCTAATGTTTTATCTAAAATTTAGAATGAAAGTAAGTTATTTTAAATTGCCTTTAGAGCATTCACCTATAAAAGCAATAAAAATATATTTTAAAAGACTGTTACTCATTCTATCAATTTATTTTCTCTATCTTGTTATTTTAATGTTGGTAACGAAAGAGTTTGCTTTCTTCTCATCAAGTTTTAGTTCAGAGTTTGTAGTTTTAATAGCTTTAATTAGTAGTCTAATCTCTAATTATAACCATTCAAGATCTAAAAATTCAAATAAAAAAATGGATGAGTAAGTACTAAACAGGTTTCTCATCTACACCATAAAAAGGGATTTTTCATATCCGTTAAATACGAAAATAAAATAATACTTAGACCCCCGCACGCTCTAAATGGGGAGATTATTCTATAGAGCGTGGGGGTGTCTCACTTTGAATTTCTAATACTCACTCTCTGAACGCAACAGTACCAGCCTCTATCTGCAACTAGAAAACTTCAAAGTAAATACATGGATAATGATTCGCATTAAGCACCTTCGCTAGCCCCTACTAAAACCAATCTAGATAATATTTTTAATCCCCGCTTCCTTTTGTGGTTGTGGGGATTTGCCTTGCTTAGGCGATCGCCCTTCCTCTATCCCCTTGTACCTTTATCTATTTGTAGGGTTTTGTTTGGCGTTGGAACCGTGGTTCTATCTGGTGCATAAGTCGGGTTAATTAGCAACTAATTAAGGTGGGTAGGCAAAAATATGCCCATGACGCGTACCCCGCTATTCTTGGGCGGGGTTTCCTCCTCTAACCACTTGCCCTTCCACCAATGCCGATGGATGGGCTTATTTTTTGTTGTGGGTGGTATTGGACGTTTTACGGGTACAGGTGTCTTGTAGGCGATTTTTAGAGCTTTTAGAACATTGAAAGTAAAAAGAAAGTAGAAATACTCATTTTAGAGATTTTTCGAGATTATTGAGAATACCCGACCCATTAATGAGAAGAGCCGACCCAAACCCGACCCAATACCCGACCCAAAAACCCTTATAAATCAAGCATCCCGCACCACCCGACCCAATTTTCCCAAAAACGGAACGATGAAAAAAAAAGAAAGCGAGTCGCCTTCGACTCACTAGGAAAAAATAAAAAAAGAGATAGAAATCACGCTTATTGGGTCGGGTGGGTCGGAACCCAGTCATAGCAAGACCTCTTGGGTCGGCAACTGGGTCCAAACTGGGTCGGGTACTGTCCAAACTGGGTCGGGTACGACCAAATAAGTTACTCCAAGCTGTCGTGCGAGGGCAAGTGCTTAAGAGCTAATTTGATTCCAGAAATTCGGCGCGGGTCAGAACGAAGAATTAGGAAAATTTGGAATTCGATGCTAGCACGCTAGCGCAAAAAGCTTAGTGTAGTATAAGCCGTACATGTAGTTAGTCTTTGGAAAAATGTCAGTTAATTTACATTAATAAAAGTCGTCGCACGACTGAAAAGAGGGGCGTCCTCCAGCATAGGTAAAAACTGTTGGACACCTCTTACTAATATTTTTTTTACTTTTTTTGCTTTGTCTGTTTTGTCTTTGTGTTCTCGTTGGATGTCTGTTGCATGGCATTTATTGCTGGCGGTGCAACAGAGGCAGCTAGTGGTATGTACTGACTATCGGTAGCAGCCAAGGTAATAGTAAAACCAGCTAGTCCAGCCAGAACTATATTTTTAAAGTTTTTCATTTTCAACCTCATTTACGTTGTCATAGTTACTTTGTCAACCTCCCAAACCGAGGTCTAAAGTAGCTGTAACGGTCAATGTGGTTGTGACGGCGGTCGCCTAGTTTCGGGCGCGGGTGCTATTAGGCGCGATGGGCAAAGCCCCTTCATGTGGCGATCGCCACATGAAGGGGCATCACGTTCACCAAGTCGTTACGCAAAAGCCAAGTAGTTATGATGGGATATAACACCTCTCCTCCGGCACTTGCTCCGCTATTTTTCCTCATTGCCGCGCCACAAATGCGATAAGCCGGAGGCTTGACGCTAGCCCCGATAGCGGAAGCGTGCCGTTAGGCATAGGGAGCGCTACGCAAACGCAAACACGTATCACAAACCACATTCACGACACTGTGCTACGTTTGTTGCGCAAAGGCTCTTTTAAATCTGTATTTTTGGATTCATTTCGCGACTTTCCGCAAAAATGTCATGATATTCTAACTTTAGCAAAGCACTCATTTCATGAAATCGCAAAGGTTATTGGGTAGTTTATGCTTGACTATAAGAAAGCTCGGTTGAAATGGAAAAGTTACTGGTTTAAAACACTTGGCAGATGGCGTTCCTGTCCTTTAACCTGCTCGGTTGATCGCCCGCATCATCGGCACGTTTTCTGGAGCTGGTTTGGTAGTTTTTTTGCGATCACCGTAACCTCTTACCTTACCGTGAAAATGAACTCTCCGTTGCTGATGGCCCCGTTTGGTGCAACAAGCGTCTTGATCTTTGGTGTCCCTGATAGTCCATTGGCTCAACCGCGTAATGTCATCGGTGGCAATCTTTTAGCGGCTCTCGTAAGTCTGATAATTCTGCATTTTCTTGGTTCTTCTCCCTTGTCAATGGGATTGGCTGTTTCGACTGCGATCGCGGTCATGCAACTTACCGGAACGGTACATCCTCCATCGGGAGCCGTTGCATTAGTAGTCATGATGACTCAACCCAATTGGCAATTCCTGCTGACACCTGCCTTAGAAGGCTCGATGATTTTAGTACTGTGCGCTGTGATTTTCAATAACTTAGCTGAAGAAAGAACGTATCCAAAACATTGGCTGTAGTCTTATCTTTTGTTCCATTACGTCATATCATAACTAGATTTAGCTGTCGTAACTGGTCGCTGACACTCCTCCTTCATACGATGCGGAAGCTGCCGCTTCCGGGCGATCGCTACTTAAAGATATTTTGTATTTCCACATACCTTCAAAAATCCGTATAGCACTTCAATTTAATAGTGGGGTAGGCGTCATTGGTGTATTTTTACTTACCCACCTTAATTCGTTGCTAATTCACCTGACTTATGCACCAGGTGAAACCACAGTTCCAATGCCAAGCAAATCCCGCTGCTTGTTTACTTATTGAGCGCAGACGCCCGGGCGTCTGCGCTCCGCGCGATCGCACAAATTAAAAATCCTAATGCGATATTTGGAAAAATTAGAGATTCAAAATTACCTGCCATTGTTCTCTACTTCTTCTCGATTGGACTCTAAATTGAAAGACATCAAGAGCAAAAGTTACGTCCAATCCACAAATATAAGCAGAACATTTTATGTCTGAAAACAAACCAAAAGAACTAAATTCACAAGTCATACCGTTTTTTACACGATTTTTAGAAAAGCAAAACTCTGAAGAGTTATCCGAGCAAGAATTAAAAGCGATTAACGGTGGAGCTTCTACAAGAACACTCAAATACCCTTCTGACAGTGATGAGCTTCATACTAACAACCCAAGTTATTAAGCATCTGAAATTTGAGAATCCGCGCTTCTGAAAAATATCAAATCATTCAATCGGCATTCAAAAGGAGAAAAGTTATACAAAAAAAGGTGAACTTTCTACCAGCACGTGATGGTTATCACTTTGCTAATGAATTTGTAAATCAAGTGGTCGCTGTTTCATTCATTAAGTTTCAAACCAAAGGATTATGTGGTGGAATGGTTATGACTGCTCTTGATTATTGGCGATCTAAAGTTCCAATTCCTACCTATACTAGTTCTGACTTTGGGGCGCAAAGAGTACCTGGAGGAAAATTGTATGAATACATCTTGGAACGTCAGATACACAGTTTGACAACTAAGGCAATGGCTACTCGTTGGATTGTCGCACCTTGGAATAATTTTCCTGAAAGATTTCATGACTGGGCAACTAAGGATGAGTTTGAGGTCATCAAACAGCAAATTAACATGGGTAGACCCGCAATGTTGGGACTATGGTCTATGAAATCTGGTGATGTTCTAGGAGGACATCAAGTGCTTTGCTACGGCTATGATACAAATCCAAGTCCGAGGTTGTTTATTTACGATCCCAACCATCCTAATCAAGAAGTTGTGCTGATTCCAGACTCTCCTGCAAAAGGATGCATTTTAGAAATTGGTGGGATACCCATTATCAGAAAAGACGGTACGAATGAAGCATATCGTGGCTACTTTTTCACTGATGTTTATAACTGGGATGAAAACCCACCTTACCAACCTAAATATAAACAATTGGCAATGATCATCTAGGTAGTGGAAAAGGGAAGAGGTGAGCGTTGCTCGCCTCTTCCCCCTTGTCTAATGATCATTGTATGGCTGACGCCACGCTCCGCTATCGCAGTGTAAACGCCCAACCGACCGTCAGGCGTCGCCATCGGAACTAATAAGAATAAGTTTGGCGATCAGCCTGCAATTTTTTCTTATCCACTCTTAATATCCGCTGAAACCTTTCTTTTTCAATGCTAAAATACTTATTTTAATATAATGAGAAGTTTTTAACTGGTAATCATTTTACCGGACAAACTAGTTATAATAATATCTCGTTATCTCGTGATGCATACATTAACTTGTTATGAATTATCGTAACTAGTCTTATTATCTCGTGATGTCTGCATTAACTCGTTATGATATTTAGATAACTACTTATTGCTGAAATGAGTCATCCCGTTACTATCTTTGTACAACTTTTTATATCTAGTTATGATAAAATCGTTATCTTTCCTATCTAGTTATGATAACGTGATGAGTTCTTGATATCTGGTTACATCTTTTCGTAACTAGTTGTCTTTCCTTGACGAGCTATTTGTTAGTAGCAGCACGCGCGTACCCATAACGATCCCATAACGATAGCGCTGACAGTGCATGTAGCAATCTCGTCTAACTCATCCGGTTAGCATTTTTGCATAACTAGTTGATAGCATCTTAACGACTCGCTACTGCCAACAGAAAATCAAAGGTTCATTATGCGCCTTTGATTTCAAAACCAACTAATATGTTTCGGCATGTGACACTATACTACGTTTTTGATTTAAAGGCGATAAGCCGAAGGCTTGACGCTTCGCGTATCGCTACTGAATCGGTATTTTGTATTTCAGCGCACCCCGAAAAATCCGTATCACTTTTCGATTTAAAGGCGATAAGCCGAAGGCTTGACGCTTCGCGTATCGCTACTTAAACATGAATTTGTATTTCAGATTACTTTCAAAAACCCCGTATTGCATTTCAATAAAAGGCGATCGCTACCGAAGCGTAAATTTGTATCTCAGATTACTCCGAAAAATCCGTATTGCTTTTTGATTTAAAGGCGATAAGCCGAAGGCTTGACGCTTCGCGTATCGCTACTTAAACACGAATTTGTATTCCCGCGCACCCCGAAAAATCCGTATCGTATTTCATCAACGACATTTACTACAATTTCAGATTTTTCCATAAGCATTTTAACTCAATACTACGTATTCGTATATTTCGTACTCGTGCGTATGCAGGCTTAGTAATATATAAGATTATTAGTCTTTGTTTGCATACCGGATCTAGATCGTTCCAGATTTCCCGTATCTATTTAGAGGGGAGCGAGCCAAAACAGCAAGTGAAAAAGCACCGCTCTACAATCGCCTCTAGGGGTTGTGAAAATATCTCTTAGTACGATTCATCATTATCATGGTATGCAGGCTTTCTTGAGCCTTACAGTGCTTGCATATTACTACAAAAACTACAAATGTAGTATAAAAGAGGGGGTCTGCATACCAAATTAAACCAAATCAGCTTGATACTTGTAGGCTGCATACCAAGCCAAAACTAATCAGCTTGATACTTGTAGGTTGGCTACCAAAAAAAAACAAGCCCTTCCAAGATGGTCTTGGAAGGGCAAATCGTTAGAGGAGGAAACCCCGCCCAAGAATAGCGGGGTACGCGTCATTTGGTGTATTTTTTACTTACCTACCTTAATTAGTTGCTAATTAATCTGACTTATGCATTAGGCGAAACCACAGTTCCAATGGCAAGCAAATCCCGCTGCTTCTTTATTGAGCGATCGCCAAGGGCGTCTGCGCTTCGCGCAATCGCACATCGCACTCAAACTCTTTTACAACATTGAATTATTTCAATGAAAATTTCTTTACAGCAATTAGTTTTACATTTACTTCGGACTTGGTTGGCGATATTGCTGTCGTAATTGATATTGCTGTAGTTGATATTCCTGTAGTTGTTGCAGCTGTAGTTGCTGTTGCTGTCGTTGTAGTTGATATTGCTGTAGTTGCTGTTGCTGTTGCTGTAGTTGCTGTTGCTGTAGTTGCTGTTGTTGTAGCTGTAGCTGATATTGCTGTTGTTGATATTGTTGTTGCTGATATTGCTGTTGCTGTGGTAATTGATATTGCTGTGCTATTTTGCGCTGATTTCCACATGATGGAGAAACATTAACAGCAACAGTCGTCGTCACGGTTGTTACAGCCAAAAGAGCAGCCAAAAAATGTTGATTCAACATCTAAGTTTTTCTCCTCTAAATTTATAATAACAACAATGGCTACACACAAAGAGCTTTCATGTGGCGATAAGCCCGCTTGCTTGACGCGCTTGCCGCCGAGCGGCACGCGCAAGGGACGCCTATCGCGCAACAAAACAAATCCCCACAACCACACAGGGAAGCGGGGACTAAAAATATTATCTAGATTGGTTTTTAGTAGGGGCTAGCGAAGGTGCTTAATGCTTATGACGCAATAAGCGATCGCCCTTTCTTGTCTTAATTAAAAAACTAACGATTATTAGAAAAACAAACCCTAGCAAAAAAGATGGTTCAGGAACTGATTTAAACGCTAAATCTGAACCAGGGGGAGGAGGAGAACTAACGAGGGGTGGAAGGATAGACGGTTCACTCACTACCAAACGAGTAACAGGAGGGGATGAACAATGAACTTCATTTACAACGCAAGCCATAAAGTATTGGACTTTGGACAAAAAAATGTGTTCGCGAATAAGGTACGCGAATAATAAAAGAATATAAACTTTTCTACCTCAGCCTTGCTCGTATGCTGAGTCAAACAACTGTATAACCAGAAAAATTACGCA
>NZ_JABXYX010000405.1 GCF_017982655.1 Brasilonema sp. CT11
TTACAGCGGTTTTCACATGAATAGACCACAGTGAGCAAACCAGCCCAAAGCATCATCACAGGAGATTTGCTCAGAAATGATTTCGGTTAAGGCTTGGTTGAGTGTCTCAGTAGTTCTAGCTTTTACAGCACGCAAATACTGCTTCAGTTTTGACCAACACAATTCTCGTGGGGACAAATCTGGAGAGTAAGGGGGTAAAAAGACAAGCCGCGCACCGACTGCCTCAATTAGATCTCGAATTACCGCAGCAGTATGTACCGATAAATTATCCATTACTACAATTGCTCCTGCCCACAGCTGGGGTGCTAGAACATGCCGTACGTAAGTGACAAAAACGTTGGTATTTACACTACCTAAGATGCTCATGGTGGCGATCAGTCCGTCGCAAGATAATGCTCCGATTAACGATATATTTTGTCCTCGATTGCGAGGACAAGAATCGTATAAACGCTCACCACTTTTAGCTCGCCCATACAGCCGAGTCATTCCCAATTTCACACCTGATTCATCTACAAATACTAAATTATTAGGATCTATGCCTAATACCCAATCCCGATATTCAAAACGCATTGCTTTGACTCGTGGGCTCCGCATGTTCACTGGCATACAGTGTTTTTTTTTAGTGGTCAACTCTAACCTTTGAACTGCACGGTGCATGGTCGGTACACTGACATTAATTCCACTTTGAGTTGCCAAACGCTCACATAATTCCCTAAGTATTGCATCTGGTTGTTCGTCTACCAAACGCTCCACTATCAGTAACTCTCCAACTTTGATTTTAGCGTTAAGCGTAGCTCTGCCGTAGGCAATCGCTCCACCTGAATGAGCTAATGGAGTAACTTGTCCAGTGTTCCTATACTGACGTATCAAACGTTGAACGAACGACAAGCTTACTTTAAAGCGTTCGGCTAGTTGTCGTTGTGACCCTTGTTTTGCTTTATAAGCATCAATCACACGTTGACTCACGATCTGTTGAGTAAGGAGCAGGCATGATGACCGAGTATTTGTACTGTTCCTCTAGCTTACTAAATTTGTAGTCTACTCAACTGAAAACCGCTGTAA
>NZ_JABXYX010000246.1:0-1608 GCF_017982655.1 Brasilonema sp. CT11
GATACTTTACTGCAAGGGTCAGCCGATTTGATAGACGAAGCTGAAAAATATAAATAAGACTAATCATTCATTCATTAAGTTCGCGAATAATATCCGCGAACTCACTTTTTTGTCCAAAGTCCAATAAAACAGATACTACAGTTAAAAGCTGAAAATTTTGGTGCTACCGCGATTGCTAAAAAGTTAGGTATCAGCAGGGCAACTGTCTATGAAATTTTGAAAGAGGAAAAGAATAGCCATTCGTAGCGTAACCCTTTACCGCATAGACCCCATAAAGAACATGCAGCGTTTAGAGAGTTACTCCTCTACCAAAATCTATCTTTTTCCAGGAAGACACGGACTAGGACACATTCACCCCGATTCAGCTGATAAAATCTTGCGCTCAGCTTTTAAGGAATTAAGTATAGAAGGAGCGAGTACCCATAGCTGACGGAGTACGTGTTTAACAACAATGCACCGCGCTGGTGTTCCGTTAAAAGTTATACAATAAATTAGTGGACATAGAACACTTGCAGCCTTGCAGAGATACTTAGAGGTAGCTGATGAAGACTTAACATCTGCGGTTGCAACCTTGAAGTTTATCAAGTCTGAAGCCTCAACTAACCATGCATCCATGCAATGCTACGATAGATACTCTTACACTACATGGATGCGTTTAAATACTGGAAGTAGCTATATATAAGCTTTTTACTCTTATTGCAACTTTGAAACTTACCAAGCAATGAAGCTTGATTTACCATGCATCTATGCAGTTTTTTGCGCTTCATACTTGCATCGCAGATATCTTTTGTAGTACTAAACTAATGTCAAATGACTTACTATGTACTTGCAGCCGGATATCTTTAGGTAGTCCATCAGATACTTGTCCCCTTCCGTATATATATTCGTCTAACAACTTACTCACTACGAATAAGATGTATATTAGCTAACGCTTGACTTAAGTGCGAGTGAGCTAGATAAAGTTCGCTCAGCGTTTCGCTTGAGGTGTCGCTTCCTTCTGACCAGACTAAATTGCTCAATCTGTTGTGGAGCTTCTTTAGGTCGGATGTGATTTGCTCTATAGAGTCTTTGGGGGTGTTTCCTGTGTTCATAATGGTTTTTCTCTATGGTAACTTTTGGTGTCCCCTGAAGCGATAGTCCATGCGAAATTCTCAGGACACTGCAGCGGGGACAACGAATGATGAAATCGGAGCAAAATGTCAATCAATTTTCCACTCTTGCAGGTCTTTGGTTCTGACAAACGTTTTTGACCCGCTAGGATATTGGACTTCTACTCTTGGTTCTTGTCTCCTGAAACCAATGACAACCACTCGCTCATTCTTGTAATCCACTGGAGCATCCATCCTAATAAAAGAGTTTTCTTGTTTTTGTGAAATGTCGGATGTTGAATGAGATGTCGAGTGAGGTGACGGGTCGGGTGACGGGTCGGGTGACGGGTTGAAACCCTTGCCCAGCAAAGCGGTGACGGGTGGTGACGGGTAAAGTGCTACTTCCTTATAAAATGCAGAGTCTATAGAATTACTATTTTCATCACAACTTTCTCGATTTTCTGGCTCAATAGTGTTTGACCCGTCACCACCCGTCACCTCCTTGCTATGACTGGGTTGT
>NZ_JABXYX010000246.1:1703-4882 GCF_017982655.1 Brasilonema sp. CT11
TCTTAAAGTGCTACTTCCTTATAAAATGCAGAGTCTATAGAATTACTATTTTCATCACAACTTTCTCGATTTTCTGGCTCAATAGTGTTTGACCCGTCACCACCCGTCACCTCCTTGCTATGACTGGGTTGTGACCCGTCACCTGACCCGTCACCTGACCCGTCACCACCCGTCACCTTTTGCATAAGCGAATAATCATAAGTAGGAATGTGATCATCCAATTTGTTAACTCGCAACCTCAGTCCACGAATAATTTTCCCTGTCTTGGTGACCTTTCTGTCTACTCCCCAACCCAGAACAGACTTGCATAATTCCAGTAAATCGGGTGAAAAATTCTTGTTTGACTTCGCTTGGTCACCAGTTTCACGGCAATGCTTATTGTAAGAACCAAATAAAGTAGAAATCACTGACCCGTCACACCCTTCATTGCGGTCTACTCCAATTGGGGTTTCTGCTATTGGGTCGTAAATTATTGCATTGTTGACCCAGGCCGCGATGGAATCAACTCGTATCCGATTCTCCCAAAATTCCAAGTTACATTCTGCTATTTCGGTTAATCCAGATAGAATTTTGGTTACATGGTTGTCTGGAATGCTCAATACATAGTTCGTAAACGCGACAAGCTCCGACTGAAACTCAGCATTGAGGTCACGACGTTGCCCTACTGGAACAGACGCATTACAAGGGACGGTCAAGACCCGTCGCTTAATTCGACTTGCCGCGTCGCCAGTAAAGATAGGGAGATTAGACAGTACGAGCACCATTCCGTCGTAGCGATACTGGAATGCTTTTTTATTTTTCTCTTCTGCTCTAATCAAATCGCCCCCGGTCAGCGAAAGAAATTTACCGAGTTTCCCCGTCTGTCTGTCTTCATCCCAAAATATAAGTGCTCGTTTGCGATAAGCGTTTGCTGATTCAAAGCGATTGTTACACCATTCATCTAGCGTCGTTGAGTGAATATTTTCTTGTCCAATCAAGTCCGCTACTAATCGAGCGAACGTTCCTTTTCCGCTCCCACCCACACCGATTAAATGGAGAAACTTTTGTAAGTCGGAGCGCCCTTTGAGCACAGCGTTGGAATAGCACAGCAACAAATCTTTGATTGCAGCGTTTCCTTGAGAGAAGTGATCCAAATAAGCGCTAATCCCACTCCAGTCCGTTGCAGCTTCATCGTAATCACGCGGGAGTTGCCATGTTAACCGATGGTTGGGAGAATGAGGAAGTTTTTTCCCCGTCCTGACATCCAAAACTCCATTGCGAAACGGTAACAGGTTTTTAGGTGAGAATTCGTTCCAGCTACGTTCAATCAACTGACTTCTCAAAAGCTTGACAATGTTACTGATGTAGCTGTGTGCAAAGTTATCAATACCTTTTCCTACAACGATTTGATAAACGATTGCTTCAATGAATTCGTCAGTCTCTGTTGACCAAACTCCATCTAGATCCGCGTTATATCGCATCCACCCACCAATCTCGTTATTGAAAGCTAGTTTGTTACGGTACTCAACCGCAATCTCTTGCGAAATCTTGTTCGCCGATGGTATTCGTGTATTTTCACCATCTTTTTTAAACTGCTTTTCCCACTGTTCAACCGTTTGACTCGTTGCTAGAACTTCCTTAAAAGCTTCGCTTCCTTTAGCAACAATAAAATCGTCCATCCCTTTATACTCCCTTGCCCACGACGCTATGGATACTGAACATCCTTTAGCCGCGAGTAATTTGGCGAACGTGACAATTGCTTTGCGACAAGACTCCTTCTCTGGATAGTCGCTATCAAAAGCAATGACATGATGGGTTCCTGGTTGTGCCCACTCTTCCACGAATGGTGCGAGCTTCCCTGATTTACCCCAATTCCAAACTCCGGTAACAGCGATAGTCGCTACACCAATACTCAAGCCAGCACCAGCTTTTTTGACTCCTTCAGTCCACACTCTTGTTATAGCTGTATCGTTGTGAACCTTGACCCAGTGCTCTTTGTCAGGCATCGCCAAAAAGATAGCGTCTGGCTCCATTCCTGATGCTGTTAAATACTTAGCTGTTTTGGTTGATTCCGGACTGAGCTTGTGCTGTTTGTTAGGTTTACTTTGTCCGTAATATGTCCCCATGCGTTGTCCATTTCGCCAATTCACTCCGCGACAGTGCCACCCTCTAGTCTTTACTGGATTCTTAGGCTTGATTCTTTCGTTTAGCTGTTCTGCTGTCAGCGATTCTATGTTGAGTGCTGCGATGTCTTCGCTGACTCCGCTATCCAAAACCCATTCCTGGTAGTGTTCTTCGTTTATATCGTTTATCATGTATTCTTGCATGATTATTATTGTTTTGTCTTCTTATTAAAGTTGTGTGGTTACGGGCGTTATTTGGTACAGCTAAGCTACTTACCGTCCGACTACTACTTGATTCCTGGTCCCTCGACATGTCGCTAAATTCAAGAGTTCTTTTGTCCACGTCTCCCCCTACAAGGTCGAAACCATAAACAATCCCCTGCTTCCAGATGATTGCCATGCCAAGTACCCAAAGAGAAGCGAAAGAAAAAAATCCGCTAACTCTGATTTTTCTTCGATACATACGTCCATCCTTTGTTTTGCAAAACAGTTTGCCGGGTAATGAGCAAGTTAAGCGTAACTCGCTATAAAATAGAATTAATTATTCAGACCCCCCGGTAACTGCTTCGCTTTTACTTGGATAGACTTAACCCCAAGTGGTGCTCTAACACCGTTTGGGGTTTTGGATTTTAGTATCTACAACCCATTAAGCACAGCAGCGCTTATAAATGACGGAGGGGTAAGCAAAAAAAAGCTAATGCATAACGCCTCACCGTTATTATGCATTAGCTTTTGGCACTAGTAAACTACTGGCTGAGTTTTTCGACCAACTGTTCTAGTTTTAAAATTTCAGCCTCCCATCGGGTAATGAGTGACTGGTGCTGATTCCTCTTTGGCAATTTCCTTTCTTTAACAAGGGCATTTTGCTTTTGCTCCACCAATATGCCCAGTGCTTTTGGATATCTCTCCTTTGTCTCCTTGAGTCAGTTGCTCCGGTAACCCAACAATTCCGCGTGCAAAACGCTCTAGCAACTCAGAGCGACTGATACCTAATTCTTTAGCTCTAATATCAAGCGCTTCTTGTGCTTCTTTAGTTAGTGCTACCGTCGTTCTGACTTTTGGCTGGTCATATAAATC
>NZ_JABXYX010000050.1 GCF_017982655.1 Brasilonema sp. CT11
CACTAAAAACGAATTTGGATTATGGCATTTTTGCCGCATTGCAAACCGCAGCCGAAACCGCATTACAACTAAGCGATGATTATTTACATGAGGTACAAGAACGTTCCCGTACTCGCCGTGATTTTCTGATTCAAGGCTTAACGGAGTTAGGTTGGAATCTCAGTAAAACCAAAGCGACGATGTATTTGTGGGTTCCTTGTCCTGTTGGTATCAGTTCTACAGAATTTGCTCTCAAAATTTTGCAAGAAACTGGGGTTGTGTTTACGCCAGGTAATGCTTTCGGGGTTGCGGGTGAAGGGTATGTGCGAATTAGCTTAATTGCGGAGTGCGATCGCTTGGGTGAAGCTTTGCACCGTTTAAAGCAAGCTAATATCCGCTTCCATTGACAGACTGATCATCCAAACTCTATGAGTCCAGAGTAAGATGGCAACTAAAAGTTCTAAAGCTACAATTACCGATTAATCCAATTCTTTCAGAAGCTACTCAGCTATTGTGATTAATCAACACTCTGATAACCTGTTAAACATTCAATTGAGAAAAACATCAGTTGAGGCTTATAAATTTAGCTGGTTTGATTGGTTTTGTCTTTGTTATCCTCCTGGCTGGCTGATTTTATTCAACCGACACTGGCAGCATTATCACAAAGATCCAGATGGTTGGAATTGGTTAGAATACGGGTTATTTTTGATTCCCTGCGGATTTTACTTGGCACTTTTGATTCGTTGGTTGCGACTTGGCTGTCGTTCACCTCGTCGTGAGATAGGTGAATTTGATCCAAATTATCAAAAAACTTTTGGAGACGAAATTATTGCTTCTATTGTTAAATATTATTTTCGAGGCGAGTTACACAAAATTGAGAATTTGCCACAAACAGGACCAATGATTGTGGCAATGAACCATGCAGGAATGTGTTTTCCCTGGGACTTTTTAACGTTAGGTTATCTATTAAGTAAAACACGAGGATGGTTAGTGCAACCGCTGGCTGATGTCTCTCTGTTTGACCATGCTTGGATAACTTGGTGGTTACCACCTGGATGGTCAAAGATTTTGGGTGGTGTAAGAGCAGAATTAAATGATTTTGAAACTGTAATGCAAGAACGAAAAATTCTCTTGTATGCACCAGAAGGTTTACGTGGACTAAGAAAAGGTTGGGTAAAACGCTATCAACTAGAAACGTTTGATTTGAGTTTCATTCAATTAAGCCAACGTTATCAAATTTCAATATTACCTGTTATTTGTATTGGAAACGAAAATTTACATCCTTGGACTTTAAATATCAAAAAATTGCAGAGGTTATTCAATTTACCATTTTTACCAATATCACCTTTGATGCCATTATTTATTCTGTTTCCATCAATGGGAGTCTGGGCGATGAAAAGTCGCCTGCGTTACTTTATTCAACCTTTGTGTACAACTGAGTTAGATGGTGAAGAGACGAAAAGAGCAGAAATTTATCGTAAAGCACAACAGTTACGAGAAGAGTTGCAAAGTCAAATAAACCAGTTGTGAAGTCAGGGGGAGCGTGTCTCAAAAGCTCTTGACAAGGAGCTTTTGAGACATCATTATGCAACGCCTATTTAAAAAAAGATTCTCTCCTCAAAACTCAGTATGTATGCGAAGCCCAAGAAACGTCGCTGGGCCACGGTCTGAATTATATCCAGGATTGATGATGTACTGTAGATCGAACCCTAGTGTGGTGGATTTCGTCACACTCAAATTGTAATAAGCCTCAAAGATATTTTCTGGATTGTAGTTCAGTTTTCCATCACCAATAAAGGTGCCGAGTCCCCCAGCTGCTAGATACTGACGAAACGATGAGCCGATGCCATCCAGCGCATATCCCAAACCAAGGGTATCCCGTGGTCGCCCCCAACCGTTGCCTTGAATGCTCAAGCCTGTCGCAAATGAGCTTTGAATATCTGTATAGTTGTAATTTTCAGTGCGACCATCGTTCCAACTGCCAAACGCAAACAGTCCTACATCACTGCCGAGACTTTGTTCCAGCCCAATACCGAAGCCATACTGGTCTTTTTCGCTATTTCTGACATCTGTGATCGAGGGTACCCCAACTTTTCCATTCGCTCGCCACAGATTCAAAGCATCGTCAAATGAAGCCATAACGGCGTGATCATGAAAACCCAAGAGACGCAGCTTGCCCGGTTGTCCAGCAAGGACGTAGGAACGTTCGATCTCAATGGCATCGTTGTAATGGTCGAACAGACCATAATCGATGGTCGGTCCATTGGATGTAGTCGTCAGAGCAAAGCGCCCCACGCGAAACGTCCACTTATCCAGGAAATACTCCAAAGCGCCTCCAACAGTATAGCCACGAGCATTAGAACCGTAGTCAAACGCCCCATAGGTAAGAAAGGCATAGTTGAAAAATTGAGTGCGCGGGCTGCCGGTAAATCGATTAGGACCATACAAATCGGTTTGAGACAGTTTCCCCACCGTCAAGACCAGTCGTCGGCTAGTCACATCCTTAGCCAGTTGGTTTTGCCCAGACTCGACAAACGTCTTTTCTCCCCCCAAATTCCAGGTTTGGCGCACAAAGGCTCTTGCCAGATACAGTAGTGGCGCTAGTGATCCCGATTTTTGATCCTCGCCATTTGACAGAGATCCCAGCCCTAACAAACCACTGGGTGGTATTGATGAGGATATTTCTGGGTTTAAATAAAACTCGCCGTCCTGCCACAGACGCACCCCAAAAAAGCCAGTGAAACTGTAGCTATAGGTTAAGTCTTCAGCAGTCTTCGATAAACTATTCGCCCCTGAATAACGGGCATAAAACCCGGGCTTGTACTGGTAGATAAAAGTCCCCTGAAAGTGGGCATTCGAGTTTTCGGTGATATGATGTTCCTTTTCTGGTTGCTCCGGTTTAGTACCTGGCTCTGGAGCTGAGGTGCCACCTTGCCCTGAACCAGGCTCCTTTTCTGCTTGCTGCATGGTAGTACCTGTACCTGGCTCTGGAGCAGAAGGGGTACTTGACTCTGAACCAGGCGCAGTGTTGAAGATATAGGCAAGCCCCAGTAAACCACCAACGCCAGAGCTGTTGAATGTTCCCAGATTCACTCCGGCCGTCAGCGCGAGGTGAGAATTGATCGGATAGTCGATACCGGCTGTGAGCAACAAATCACTCTTTGTACGCGCTGCGGAAAATGGCGATGATGACTGCAATCCTAAACCAAAATAGGGAGCAATATGTCCTGGTCCTTCTATGGAAAAGTCATAGGTAAGGGGTAACAAAACTGTTGTATCTTGGTTGACCAAAAGAGTCGGTCGGATGGAAAAAGAACGACTAAGGGCAAATTTGCTAAATGCGGCAAAGCTAGTTGCGCCCAAAGCACTAGTTTGACCACCAGCTCCGAAGTTCGCCCCTATCCCCAAATAGCTAAACTTATATTTCGGTTTTTTCGTTGGAGTCGGGGTTCCAGGCGGCACAATCGCAGGTGCTTGAGAGACGGGTGAATCTGAAGTTGGAGAACTAGGCTGTAATTTATCAGCAGAGATCTCGACTGTACCTGGTACTGGTACTGCCACCGTTTTCGTCTTAGCTGTAGCTTTGGGAATCCCGATGGGAGCGACAGTTGTCTCTTTCTCGGGGATTTGTGTTGCGAGTTTAGTTATCTGAGACTGAAAGTGAGCATTCGAGTTATCGAGAACCTGTTTTTGAGTTCCATCGGGTTTGGGGTTTAGCTCTGGTGACTTGTCAGCACTAGGTTTGTTTGTGGGAGAAGATTGATTTGCTGGCACAGAAGGAGTATTTGCTGTCATAGCATTACGCTCCCAAAGTTGTGTTAATTCCACCTTAAATGCTTGTTTTAATTTTTGGATATTAACTAAATCTTCTTTTTTTACGGTATTTACTGTAGCTGTGCTTGCTATCAATTCATTAACACGATTCAAGCAAGCATTGAAAGTGATAGCAAATTCATTGCGTGTTATCGCTTGATTACGTGGAAAAATGGCATTTGGGTATCCTTCACAGCTATAGTGTTCTACGAGAGATTGCAATGCTTTAAATGACCAATCTGTGGGTTGTACTGACCCTGGCGATGCTGATGTTTCTTGTGCTATTAAATAGTCTTGGCTATTACTCCCAGGACTTTTCTTTAGACTGAGCATTACTTGCGGCTCAATAATTTTCGATGTGGCTGGTGTTTCAAGAGCAAAGGCAGCAGCACTAACAAATAACATGGTTGTAAAAACCGTTGAGCTAGCCAGCAGAGATTGGCATGACTTGTTCATTTTCTCCTCACAGTTAATTTTTTTTTTGATATCATCTGTCGCGCATTTAAGTTGCACTTTTTGTCGGCTGGAATCTTTAAAGTGGAGCATTCCAACCGGAAAATTAAATAACCGAGAACTTAGTTAGGACTAAGTTGTCTTTAGGATAAAAAAATTGAATATTAATCAGGAAAATTTCTCATATTTAAGGTAATTGAGATGCTCTTCTCAACTCCTCTGGTGTCCGTTTTTCCTCTCTATTTAAAAATATTCACGAAGAGATATTCGATTAGTGCTCTTGGTATGCGCAAAGCGCCCGATTCGTGCGCAAAAGCTCATGCTGAGCGCCTAGCAGACTTAGTCTTTCCTTTGGGAGACTCGCCTGCATTGCAATCTACTTTTTACCACGACTACTTAAAATGTGTGAAATCTTGCTACACCTAAAGGAATTTCCACGTCACTGCCAGCTAATTTAGCGGATAAACTATAGATAGAGTCCTGACCGTGAATGGGTTGTTTCACTTTGTTCAGTTCAACAATCAGCTTAGTTTTAGAAGAAATCGTTTCTGGGTCAGGAATATCTAGTATTATCCTTCTGGAATTGACTGAAACATTAATGTTTATTTTTTGACCATTTTCATCTAACACATCAATATCATTACTCACAGCTACAGTAGATGGAACGTCAAGAATTAATTGAGAAAGAGTTTTCTTATTTTGAGGAATATGTAATAGGAAAGAATGTTTAACAATTCGCCACTGAGTAAAATTGAATTGGAGATTGCTCTTGGTGGCAGGAACCCCATTATCATCTGTTTTAGTACTTGCATAGCTAGTAGAAATTAAACTTCCGCTAATCGTAAGAATAAATGCAGCAGCAGAAATTAGGATTTTATTCATTTTTTGAAGATTTTTCACATTAGTAGAATTATTCAGTACGTACGTAGTATGCTAAATCTACTTTTTAAAAGGCTAAAGGCTTGCTGTAAAAAAAATCAGTTTTTACAGCAGGAATTCTTGAGTCATAAGTTAGAACTTAAATTTGCTCTAGATCTGGCTCTTGAGTGAAAAATAAGAGTTTCCTCTTCCCTGTCTTCACGGATGATTTTCAAAAATCTTTAAAGGATTGCTATACTTTGGCATAACAGATACTGAAGAACCATTAATAGGTGAGACGAAACTGAGCTATACCGATGGGTATCTCTGCATTCATCCCAACAAGTTTAGCTGATACTCTGTATAACCAGGCATTAGAAGTACCAACTCTGTCCACCTTGTTTAAGTCAATAGTAAGTGTATTTCCTGGAGAAATTGCCTCAGAGAAAATTATGGTAATTTTATTGGCATTTACAGAAGTGTTAGCTTGGATTTCTTTACCAGATTTGTTGGAGATACTAATATCATTCTTGACCCTCAACCCTGCTGGAACATCAATATCCAGTTGAGAAAGTGCGCTGCTATTTTGAGGGATTTGTAACTGGAAAGTCTGGCGAACATTTCCCCATTTACGACCATGAGGAAATTGGGTTGTACTTCCGATATATGGAAAACTCTCAATGTTTGTGATGGAATTGGCATAGACACTAGGAACAGAAGTAGCCGCTACTAAACTCAATGCAATTAAGTACATTAGTGTTTTCATGCAATTTAAGAAATGATTGCGGAATGTGGGTTATCTGTTTTTACTAAATAATTGAGTGCATAATCCTGTAACGCCGGCTAACGTGAGCGCATCATAACCTCAGCCGCGATCGTTAAGTTTCAAAGCTCTTCTCTACAACACCAAAGTTCCTTAGTTTTCAAGAAACATCGGAATGTAGAGATGTAAGAAAAAAAGGTGTTTATTGAGAGCTTCTAACCAGCGCCACTACGCGATTCCAACAAATGAAATAAACACCTTTTGATTCACTTTTGAAAACCTTGATATATATGCGTTGGAAAATGTATTTATTAAGAGTTGGAAAATCACATTTTCTCCGAGTTTTAGACTGTTGCTCACTTCCCCATAGCAGTGAACTTGCACCTTTACCTAGGCGAAAGGGTTAAAGGCTATCCAACTTTTTCAGAGTTTGAAATATATATACTCCAAATCAATGGTATTCACTTTTGTATTCATTGATTAAGCTAGTATTACCTCAGACACAATGTTGATGTTTAACTAATAGCAAGTAAATATGACTAGAGTATGACTAGCGTTAGTAAAAATATGACTAAGGCATCTTACAAAAAAACGCGATACGCACAACAAGTCAGTAAGCGGGCTTATCGGCTCCTAACTTTAGCCGCCATCACTAAGCTTCAAAGCTGCTCCCTGCAACGCCAATGTCCCTTGGGAGACCACATTCTCACCCGGTTTAAGACCGTTGATAACCTGGATAGATTCTCCATTATCAACTCCTACTTCCACTCGGCGTTCTTCATAGCGGTGTTCTTGCACCTTTACGTAGGCGAAATTGTAATCTCCCTTACGTTGTATAGCGCTCTTAGGTACTGAGAGTAGACTCCTATTCTCTACCAAGATTTTGAAGCGTGCAAACATATCCGGTTTAAGATTCAAATCAGGATTGGGAACATCTGCCCGAATAGTCAGGGTGCGAGTTTGAGGGTCGAGTACATTGGCAACATAGCTAATCCGACCAGAAAAGGTCTTGTTCGGCAGGCTATCGAAAGTCAAAACAACAGGTTGACCAATACGTACGTTATTAACGTCTTTCTCATACGTATCCGCCACTAACCCGACCCGAGTCAGATCCGCTATAGTAAACAATTCCTTGCTGGGATCGGCTAGCTCGCCAGTGTTGATGGTGCGGCTGATAACAATACCGTCAGCTGCAGCCTTAACAATAACATAAGGGTATATCTCCCCTGTACGTACAACTTGATCTGCCACTCCTACGGACACTCCGGATAAAGATAAGCGTTCTTCCGCTACTGTGATCGCTGACTGGAACTTGGAGTATAGGGCTTGTAGGTTTGCTTTATCCTTCTCATACTGGGTACGAGCCGTTTCTAGGTCAGCTTTAGCTGAGATTCGGTCGTTAAAAAGCTTTTGCTCGCGTTGGTAAGCAGCTTTGGAAAAGTTCAATTGTACCTGAGCTTGCTTAATATCGGCTTTAGTTTGTAGAGTAGCTTGCAACAAATCCGACTGAAGTTGACCAACCGTATCAGACTTAATCAAAGCCAGTGTTTGACCGCGAGTGACACGTTGACCTAATTTGACAAAAACGGTAGTAACTCGTCCAGGAACTGGGGGGGCGATATGGGTAAGCAAATCAGCAGCAGCCTGAACCCGACCTGTTAATTGGATAGTAACGGGGAAAGGTTTGAATTGTACAGCTTCGACTTTCAGTCCGATTTGCTGTTCCTGTTGAGGAGTCAATGAAACATAGGTCGATCCTTGAGGAGGTTTAGCGGCTTCTGCTGGAACCTCAGGAATCTTGGCATCCTGTTCCGAAATTTGTTGGGATTTAATTTGTGTATCTTTTGAGGCTGAGGCTAATAAAAAAAACTTGGGAGTCTTAAGATTCTGACTACAGCCAGCTAGCAGACTCAGAACAAATAGATAAAAAAACCAAAGGCGACAGGACTGTATCATCATTATTAAATCACTCTACGGAATTCGGCGCTGATCACTAGAACTTGGCTTGACAATAAAAAATTAAGAATTAAAAATTAAAACCCAGTATTTAAATTCACTAATTAAAGATTATTTGCTCAGAATGATAATGGGGTACCAACAGCCTTTTCCAGATCCGCGTAGGCACTCTGGTAAGCCGTCACTGCATCCACATAACCAGAGCGAATTTGTTGGTCTGCTTGTTGAACCGCGATCGCACTCGCTAGATTCGTCTTACCTACTTGATAACTTTCCTGAGCCAAGCCCAATACCTCTCTAGAATTTGGTAGCAATTTTGACTGGTACTTACGGATTTTTTCACGAGCAATGATCAAAGCTTCGTAGGCAGTACGTACATCGACAGCAATTTGCGATCGCACCACGTTTTGCTGCTGCGCAGATTGGTCAATTGTTGCTTGTGCTTGTGCCACTTCCCCTTGTTGTCTATAGAATATGGGCAGGTTCACTGTTACTCCAAAAAATACACCATTAGTGTTTTGGGTGGGAGCATCCGCAGTGGTAAAAAGATATCCACCGCTTAGTTGCAAGTCGGGTATACGCAAAGCTTTGGCAAGGCGCAGCTGCTGCTGTCCCACTTCAGTCTGCTGTCTGGCGCTTTTGAAGTCCGGACGCTGCTCATAGGCTTGTGCAAGGAATTTTTCCACGGCAGGAAGTTGAACATCGGGTGTTGGTACTAGTTGTGTGTTTTTGACTGCCATATTGAACATTCCAGGGTCGTTAATCTCGATATTCTGTGCGGGGCTATCTCCCAGGAGTGCATTCAACTGAATGCGCGCTTGCTGAATGCGTCCTGTGGCTTGTCTGAGTTGGGGTACTGTCTGGTTAAGTGCCAGTTGAGCTTGCAACAATTCCGCCTCAGGAGCAGCTCCAGCCTCAAAGCGCTTAAGGGCGATGTATACCAATTTCTGGAGCAGTTGGATCTGTTCTTGCTGTGAGCGAAAGCTTGCTTGAGCTGCAGCCAATTCGGCGTATGCCCGACGCACTTGCCCGTGAATATCAAAACGGGTGGAATTGTACTGTAGAACAGCCAATTCGTACTGAGATTTGGCAACAGATATACGTTTAGATCGCTTGCCCCCTAGTTCTACGGTTTGATTGAGACTCAATTGTTGGGGGTTAGCGCTTTTGTCGTATACAGAGCCAAAACCGTATTGAAGAGCAATCTGAGGATTGGGACGCACTCCAGCGATGGTAATGCCCGCAGCACTGATGTTGAGATTACGCTGAGCTGCCAGCAGTTGGGGGTTTCTAGCATCTGCTCTCTGGAATGCCTCGCTCAGACTAAGACGTAGGGTGGAGTTGGGAGAAGTCTTGCGGTGGGCGACTTCTGGTAGTAGATCTGCCTCAGCTGAGATTTGGTCGTTGAGGATCTTCTGTGCCTGAGATTGCTTCTTTTGAACTTGATTTTGCCCAGATGGATGAACTCGTTTTGTTGTTTGAGCAGTTAATTTGGAGGGCTTCTGTTGTCCAGTCTTAGAGGTCAGTTTAGTCTGTGTAATCCTTTTGGAGTTAAGTGAAAAATCAGTTGGCAACTGTTGAGGCTGAGATTTTTCTGCTGGAACCTCAAAATTTGGGAAACCCTGTGCATTTTTTTGGGGTTGGCTCCCCGTATTTTGTTGGGCAGGTGGAGAAACTTCAGGAAGTGGGAAACTCTGTGCATTTTGTTGAGATTGAGTCCCAGTATTTTGTTGGGCAGGTGGAGGAACTTCAGGAAGTGGGAAACTCTGTGCATTTTGTTGAGATTGAGTCCCAGTATTTTGTTGGCCAGATGAACCAACCCCAGCAACTGGGAAACTCTGTGCATTTTGTTGAGGTTGACTCCCCGTATTCTTTGGGGAAGCTGAAGGAACTTCAGTAGCACTCTTGTTTTGCTGAGCACAGCTAGTGAGAAAACTCAGAGTACAAAAACCCAATATCCAAAAGTAGTTGAGTTGCATCCTCATAATTAAGATCGTCGCAACAAAGTAGTTTTACTTTCAACTATTCATGCCTGCCTTACTTTTTCCAAAGTCGGTTCAACGGCAGGATAGTTATTTTTCTGAGGTCTGTTTTTGTAAGGTTTTTTTGTCTGTTTTTCCACTAGGTTGTATAGTGTTGGCAGCACTACAAGTGTGAGAAAAGTTGCTGATATTAATCCGCCAATAATGACTATGGCAAAAGGTTTCTGGCTTTGGGAACCAATGCCGTTTGATGATGCCACAGGAAGTAAACCTAAGATAGCCACAGTTGCTGTCATCAGTACTGGACGCATCCGCGCCAGCGCCCCCTCATAAACTGCCTTGCTTATCAAGAAGGGTATAATTTTCGATTCTTTATATGACAGTAGTTTTGTATACCTAATCATTTTGAGGCTATTCTTCTGCGTTCCTAGTTCAATTAGGGCGATGTAGGCTGCTTGAGATTTTATGCCGGGGGGAAATATCACGACACAATCAACGTCCGCTTCTTTTGATAACTGAGCAATATAGTCTTGGGACAACTGATTAATGTAGCTTATTAAAATCACGCCATTCTGTACTGCTACCCCAGTCAGGGCGATAAATCCTACCCCTGCGGAGATACTGAAATAAGTGTGGGTAACAAACAAACTCACGATCCCGCCGATAGCTGCAAGGGGAACTGCCACCAGAATCAGTAAGGCATAGCGTGCCGAACCAAAAGCCAAAAGTAAAATCACAAAAATTAGACACAGAGTCAGCGGCACAACTACCATCAGACGCTTATTTGACTCTTGTTGATACTCAAACTGTCCGCTCCATTCGAGTGTATATCCCTCAGGTAGATTAACTTGTTGAGCAACTTTGGTTTGTGCTTCTGCCACGGCTGAACCCAAATCGCGCCCTCGTACATTAGCTTTGACAACCATGCGACGTTTGTTCTCTTCGCGATTAATCACTAAAGCTCCCGATACAGCCTCAGTATGAGCCACTTGAGAAATAGGAATTGAACTTATTGGTCCTGGTGGATTAATGAGTAAGTTATCTATTGCTTCTTTGGTGTTGCGATAGGGTTTGGCTAAACGTACCAATACGTTAAAGCGTCGCTCTCCTTCCACAAGCTGGGTCACTGTCTTGCCTCCCACAGATGTGGCAACTAAATTCTGAATATCAGAGACATTCAGACCGTAGCGGCTAGCAGCATCGCGGTCTACAATGACTTGATACTGGGGCTGACCAAGGATATGGTCCCCTGCAACATCTACCATGCCAGGAATTTGACTGACGATGGTAGTTATTTGGTCTCCTAACTTTTGGAGTACGTTCAGGTCGGGGCCAAATATCTTGATTCCCAGATTTCCTTTTGCCCCAGAAATGGCTTCATCAACATTGTCCTGGATGTATTGTGAAAAATTGTATTCTACATTAGCAATGACTGAAAGCTCCTTGTTCATGGCGCTAACCAGTTCCTCTTTTGTACCGTGGAACTGAGAACGCCACTCTTGTGCTGGTTTGAGATCTACTAGAAACTCAATATTGCTAAACAGGTTGGGGTCAGTTGCATCATCAGGGCTACCGGTCTGACTGGTGACGTTTTTAATCTCTGGATACTTGACAATAATCTCACGGATGTGATTAGCAATTAAGGTTCCCTCTTCTAGCGAGATTGATGGAGGTAGCACTGTTGCTCGTAACCAAATGTTGCCCTCTTCCAGAGCAGGTAAGAACTCTGAGCCGATATGTAAAAAGATGAATACTGCTAGCGCCAATGCCGTCACAGATCCTGCAATTATCGGCCACGGATGATTTATTGTCCAACGCAGAATCGGTTTATATATTGACCGAACTACGGTGACTACCGGACTTTCCCGTTCTATCACAGGTTTACGGGTCATAAAAAATGAGATCAGCACTGGAATGATGGTCAAAGCGATCAGCATTGCTCCCAAAAGCTGGAAGTTCATCGTAAAAGCCAGAGGACGGAAAAGCTTACCCGCTACCCCATCAAAGGTGAACAAAACGATGAAGCAACAACAGATGATGCTTGTGGCAAACAAAATAGGTCGTCCCACCTGCTGGGCTGCTTGTAACACCAGATTGTTGCGACTCTTGCGATCCTTCAAATGATGGCCCTCTTCACTCAGACGGCTAAAAGCATTCTCCACCATCACGACTGCCCCATCAACGATGATTCCAAAGTCTATTGCTCCCAAACTGAGCAAATTCGCCGGAATGTGAAAAAGGTTGAGGCAGATAAAGGAAAACAGCAACGCCAATGGAATAACAGTCGCAGCTATCAAACCACTAGTAAAGTCAAATAAAAACACAATGAGTACAATTATCACCAGCATAATTCCCTCTCCCAAGTTGTGTAAGACAGTGTGGAGAGTTTCCCGTACCAGCTGGAGACGATCATAGAGTGGTACAAGACGCACTCCCTTAGGCAAGGATTTTTGAATTTCTGGAAACTTTTTGTAAAGGCGCTCAATAACTCGGGAAGGATTCTCGCCCCGACGCATCAATACAATGCCCATGACATCATCATCATCCCTGTTTTTGCCAAATTGCCCCAGGCGTACGCCTGTACCAATCTCGACAGTTGCTATGTCCTGGATACGGATAGGTGTCCCACCTTGAGTCGCCGTAATCACTACTTTATTAATATCGTCAATATTTTTGAGCAGTCCCAGACTGCGAATGACGAAAGCCTGACCGTTTTTCTCAATGTAGTTGCCACCTGTAGTACCATTGGAGTTGGTTAAAGCCTGAGAAACTTGGTCCATACTCAAGCCCAAGGCTTTCAAGCGTAAGGGATCTACATTTACCTGGTAGTTCTTGATTGGACCACCCCAACTCGTTACATCAATAACGCCAGGGATTTGCCGAAATGCCTTCTCTAAATCCCAATCTTCAATGGCTTTACGCTCCATCGCCGAGTAGTATTTTGATTCCACCGTATAGCGATAAATTTCACCTACGCTACTAGCATCTGCATCAAGTTGGGGTTTGGCATCGCTAGGTAGATCTGCTTGAGCAGCTCGCTGAAGTACCTGCTGCCGGGCAAGTTGACTCGGTGTGCCGTCCTCGAAAGTAAGAACGATAACCGATAAGTTAAGGAAGGAGGTAGATCGCAAGTTAATCTCACCAGGAATACCGTTTAATTCCTTCTCCAGTGGTACCGTCACTAGTCGTTCCATTTCCTCTGCCGCCTTCCCTGGCAAAATAGTGATTACCCTGACTTGGGGATTGGTGAAGTCGGGATATGCTTCAATTTCTAGCGTTTGGAAGGCTCCGTAACCCACTACCAACAGCAAAATAGCAATTGCCAAGGTAATATAGCGGTTTCGGAAAGCAATGGAGATGAGTTTATCGATGAGTTTATTCACGACGCTCAATCTAGATTTGGTGTAGGTTTCAACTAAGCTAGTAATTGGGGTAGTCTTTTAAAACCGAACCATACTAAGCGAAAAGCAAAAAGCTGTACGGTGCAGGTTCCTTGGTTTTCCAATGTTCCAGCTTTCAAAAAAGTTATCAGAAGACACAAGGGCTTATGGCAGGGGACACAAGCAGGTAAAAGGATTCAAGACCATTAACCTTCGCTTTGTTAGGGTGTTTTATCACTCGGACATCACAAGGCAGAACAGAAAAATCATAGGATAGTTTGAAAATTCAGATTTGTTCAAGGTTTAGGCATTTTTTCTCGTCAGAACTTGAAAAGATGAATCATACCAAGTTGCGTTAAAATATCTGATTTATCCCGTTGGGCTTTGGGCAAAATAGAGAAAAATATTAATAACGGTAGTATTACGTAATATTAAAAAGAACATTCAAAGAGTAACAAAGAAATATGACTAGAGTAAGACTAGCATCAGTAAAAATATGACTAAACAGCCCTCGGTATTGAAAATCTAAACATCGATCCTTTGCCTAATTCACTTTCCACTTCAATTTTTCCGTTATGCAGTTGCACCAATCGTTTGGTAATCGCCAGTCCGATGCCATTTCCTCCTGTTCTGGCATTGCGTGACGGATCTGCCCGCCAAAAGCGCTCAAAAACTTTAGGTAAATCTTCTTGAGCAATTCCAATACCTGTGTCTGTGACTGCGATCCATACATAATCGCCCTGTAACCAAGCGCGAATAGTCACTGTTCCATTAGGGGTGTAGGTAATTGCATTGCCGATCAGATTAATCAGAATTTGCTTGATGCGATCGCGATCAGCATAGACAGGAGGTAAATGATTTGGTATCCGCAACTGCAGTTGACAATTTGCCTGTAAGCTTGCAGCCCGAAAGGTTGTGACAATTTTCTTGAAAATCGGTGCGAGGGGCAACGGCTGAAGTCGCAAGGGCAAATAGCCCGTTTCGACCTTGGAGAGTTCGAGCAAATCATCCACCAAACGAATCAATCGCTCAGCTTCCTCACTCATTTGCCTTTGGATCTCGGCGGTCATTTGGGTCATCCCAGTATTGAGCATTTCTAGATAGCCATGAATCACAGTAATGGGCGATCGCAACTCGTGAGCCATATCACTGGTCAATTCTTGCCGCCGCTCTTCGATTCCTTGTAAGCTAATAGCAAGATGGTTAAAACTGCTGGCTAAACGATTAATTTCAGGAATCGAAATGTGAGGTGCGCGTGCTGTTAAATCTCCACCGGCAAATGCCTGCATCGCCTTTTCCATCGTTAGTAGCGGACGTATAATAATGCGTGAAGTCAGTATGCTAACAGCGCTGACACTCAAGAGACTAACGAGGGCTGCTACTACTCCGTCCTGAAAATTTTGGCCAGATAAGTGGCTCACCAGATTGACGATGCTAATTCCCAACAGCATCACACTCAGGTGAGACAAAAGTAATCGTAGCTTGAGACTGAGTGTCCAATGATTTACCAAAAACATGTTACACTTTGCCATTTGAGTCCGTAAAGCTATAGCCAATCCCAGGTACCGTGCAAATAAACTGAGTCTTATCTAGTTTTTCACCACTAGCATTGGTACTGCATAGCTTTTGTCGTAGACGCTTAACGTAAGAATCCACGATGCGAATGTCACCGACATAATCTATTCCCCAAACTGTATCGAGCAACTGTGAACGGCTCCAAACTCGTCCCGGTCGGCTAGCTAATACCACTAGTAAATTAAATTCTAATGTCGTGAATTTAATCGTCTCTGTTGTTGTGCCATTGGTGTGTTTGAGATGGACAATCCTACGTTCTTGATCTATTAGTAAATGGCGTGTTTCGATCATGTTTTCTGAATTTACTTGCTGTCGCTGCTCTCGTCTGAGCAATGCTCTAAGCCGCACGGCAAGTTCTACGGGACTAAAGGGCTTCGGCATATAGTCATCAGCCCCAGTAGAAAATCCAATGATGCGATCAATTTCCTCGATTTTGCTCGTCAACATCATGATGTACGGATCTTTCTGCTTTGATTTAATGAACTGACGAATATGGGCGCAAATATCTAAGCCATTTCTCCCTGGCAGCATCAAGTCGAGAATGACGACATCTGGTTGCAGTTTACTAAATTTGTCTAACCCTTCATTTCCATTGTATGCAATATCACAGATGTGTCCTTCGCTCTCTACACAGAGGCGAATCATCGCAGCAACATTCACTTCATCTTCGATTATTAAGACAACAGCCATACAAAAATCTTTATTTATTCATATCTTGACATCTTGCACTACTGATAATTCATACATTCTAAAAGCCAGTACAATGTCTGAAGCCTTTATTTTAGTGAAAAAGCCAAAAAAAGTGATGTAACTTTATTGCGCGGGTTTTGACTAACCCTAGGCTTATACGCAGAGGTGCAAGCTCTGAGCGCCCAACTAGCGGCTTACGCCACTAGCAATATATGGAAGAAGCATATTTTTCGGTATCTCTAAAACCCTTGCTGTATCAGGATTCTAAAATGTGCATCTTAGGAGTCTCCAAAGAGTCAAGATATAATTTACGGGTATATTTATGAGAGTGGCATTTAATTAATAGCAAGAAAATATGACTAGAGTAAGACTAGCGTTAGCAAAAATATGACTAAGAAGCGATCACAAATAAAAATCCTGATTGACTAACAAAAGTTAAAAATCTGCAATGATGTTCTTTTTACTCCCCAGATGAAACAGATGTAAACGCAGGGTGATGAAAAAATTCAAAAAGCATAACGCACTCTACTTTTATTCTCCAGTTCCTGGTGGAGAAGTACTAAAGCGATATCCTTTAGCATAGACTGTATGAATTAATTGTGTTTCTCCAGGTTGTTCAATCTTGCGCCGTAGTAAGCGAATTAATGCAGCAATAACATTGCTACTAGGTAGTAGCTCATCTTTCCAGAGAGATTGGAGAATCTGGGCGTGAGTGAGCAGTTGTCCCGTATTTTCCATAAAATATTGCAGGAGCTGACTTTCTTTTTCGGATAAGTCGATGATTCTGCCTTGACGATAGGCGACTTGGTTTTCGGTATCGAGTTCTAAGTCAGCTACTACAAGCTTTTGGGTTGTTGTACCGTGGCTTTGTGAACCGGAACGACGCAATAAAGCCCGAACTCGTGCTAGCAACTCCCGCAACTCAAAAGGTTTAACCAAATAGTCGTCTGCACCTGCATCCAAACCTTCAACTCGATCATCCAGAGTATCTTTAGCAGTGAGAAACAACACGGGCGTAGTTTCGCCTTGGCGTCGTAATTCTTGACAAATCTCCAACCCTGTTTTTCCTGGTAGCATCCAATCTAGAATCAATAAGTTATAACTACCGCTTTGTGCAAGTTGGCTACCACTTGTCCCATCATAAGCCGCATCAACGCTATACCCCTCACGAGTTAACATACGACTCAAAGGATCAGTTAATTCAACTTCATCATCAACAAGCAAAATTCGCATGGTCAGCTATTGTACTTAGCTATCAGATATTATTATTTTGCTGATTGCTGAGCGCTGAGTGCTACTTATGTTGACTATTGCATTGCCGAAAGGGGAACTTCTTAAAAATAGCATCCGGATTCTGCAAGATGTGGGATTGGATTTTAGTGCTTTTTTGGATTCAAGTAACCGCCAACTTCAGATTCCTGACTCTAGTGGCAAAGCCAAAGGGTTGCTGGTGCGAGCGCAGGATGTGCCAGTATATGTAGAATATGGTCAGGCACAACTTGGTATCGTTGGATATGACGTGTTGCGCGAGAAAAAGCCGCAAGTAGCCCACTTAGTTGACTTGCAGTTTGGTCATTGTCGAATGTCGGTGGCGGTAAAACAATTAAGTCCTTACCGTTCCGTGCTGGAGTTACCACCTCATGGTCGAGTTGCTTCAAAATATGTCAATAGTGCGCGAGAGTATTTCCACGGTTTGGATTTACCTGTGGAAATTGTACCGCTGTATGGTTCTGTGGAACTAGGTCCGATTACAGGGATGTCAGAAGCAATTGTGGATTTGGTTTCGACAGGACGAACCTTACGCGAAAATGGTTTGGTTGAAATTGAAACTTTGTATGAAAGTACGGCAAGATTGATTGCTCATCCTTTGAGTTATCGTTTGAATGCAGATGATTTGCTTGGATTAATAGAGCAACTGCGAGCGATCGCTTTGGCGACAGTTTAACCTAGATTTCTTTACCAGGTATTCATGCAGTTTTGTCATCATATCTATGCGCTTTCCATATCACATCTATCAAAAGTAGCATAAAATACAAGAAATTTGAACACACATTCATCCAAATAAGCTACTTTTTTAAGTCATAGAAAGCTCAAAGCATTAAATTTCAAAAAAATTAATAAAAATTTATGCTTGTAATGATTGATAACGAAACAGCAAGACTTGAGGCTCTGCGCCAATATCAAATTCTTGACACTGAACCTGAAGAAGCATACGACAATATTGCTCAGTTAGCTGCCTTGATTTGTGATGCTCCTATAGTTCTTGTCAATTTTATTGATGAAAACCGTCAGTGGTTTAAAGCAAAAATAGGTTTGGATGTGCCAGAAATGCCTCGTAGCGTCGGATTATCTTACCTTTGCCAACAGCGACGTGATGTGGTGGTCGTTTCTGATACTTGGGCTGATGAAAAGTTAGCAAAGAATTCAGTAGTTACATCCTATCCTTATATACGGTTTTATGCGGGTATCCCCTTAATCACCCCAAAAGGAGATATGGTGGGGACTCTTTGCGTGATTGACCAAGTACCACGAAAACTGAGCCAAAAACAAGTAGAAGCACTTATGGCACTAGGTCGCCAAGTGATTAGCGAATTGGAGTTAAGGCGTAACTTGGCTGAGGTATCCCATTTTGCTGAGGAACTTAAACGCACGAAGGAAAAACTAGCACACAGCGAAAATGTTCTCCGCACAATCATTGAGTCAGAACCAGAGTGTGTCAAATTGTTAGCCAAAGATGGCACATTACTGGAAATGAATCCAGCTGGATTGGCAATGATTGAAGCTGATTGTCTCAATCAAGTGCAGGGAAGCTGCGTTTATCCCCTCATTGCTCCTGAGTATCGTCAAGCCTTTATAACACTTGCACAGGAGGTTTTTCAAGGCGAATCAGGAATACTGGAGTTTGAAATTATTGGTCTCAAAGGCACTCGTCGCTGGCTGGAAACCCACGCCGTTCCCCTGCGTAATTCTGAGAAAGACATCATTGCTTTGTTAGCAGTGACACGGGATATCACTGAACGTAAGCAAACTGAGGCTTCCTTACAGGATCGCGAACAACATCTGAAGCTAGCATTGCAGATTGCTAAACTCGGTTCTTGGGAGCTAAATTTGAAAACAGGCGACTTCTCTTGCTCCAACCAATGCAAGGCAAATTTTGGTTTGCCGCCTGAAATTGAGCTTTCTTATGATACGCTACAGCAACGGGTTCATCCCGAAGACCGCGCCTATAGGCAAGAAGCTGTCAGACAAGCTTTAGAGGAACGCCAAGATTATGAGGCAGAGTACCGCAATATCTGGTCTGATAATAGCATCCACTGGGTATTGGCACGAGGTACTGGAATTTATGATGCTGATGGTAATCCCACTCGCATGATTGGTGTCACGCTTGACATCACTGCTCGTAAACAAGCTGAAGAGGAATTCAAACGTCAAACCAAGCGTTCTCAACTATTTGCCGAAATCACCCTCAAAATTCGTCAATCTTTACAAATTGAGGCAATTCTACAAACCACGGTTATTGAAGTTCAAAAACTGCTACAAGCAGACAGAGTTCTTATCTTTAGATTGTGGGGAGATGGTTCAGGAACGGTGATGCAAGAGTCAGTGTTACCTGGTTTTCCGGTTGTACTAGGACAAAATCTTCTTGATCCGTGCTTTGCGCAAGACTATCATGAATCGTATCGTCAGGGAAGAATCAGTGCGATCGCCAACATTGAAACAGCAAACATCCAACCTTGCCATAAAGAATTTCTCTCCCAATTTGCTGTCAAAGCGAACCTCGTTGTCCCAATTCTTCAAAGAGAAAACCTCTGGGGTTTACTCATTGCTCATCAGTGTGAGTGTCCCCGACAATGGAATAATGTAGAAATTGAGTTGTTGCAACAGCTCGCAGACCAAATAGGCATTGCCCTATCTCAAGCACAACTTTTGCAACAAGAAACCCACCAACGTCAGGAACTGGCTCGTTCCAACGCCGAATTAGAACAATTTGCCTACGTTGCTTCTCATGATTTGCAAGAGCCGTTGCGAATGGTAGCAAGTTACTTGCAGCTTTTAGAGCGACGATACAAGGACAATCTCGATGCTAGGGCGAATGAGTTCATTGGTTACGCTGTAGACGGAGCACTTCGGATGCAGACACTGATCAATGACTTGTTGAGTTATTCCCGTGTGAGCACACGTAGTCAGCCTTTTGAGCCAGCTGATTGTCGTTTTGTTGTGAATTGCGTTCTCGCAAATCTTAAAGTTGCTGTTGAAGAAAGTAACGCAGTCGTCACCTGCGATACTTTACCCGAAGTCATGGCGGATGCTACACAATTGTCGCAGTTGTTTCAAAACCTCATTGGCAATGCAATTAAGTTCCGCAGCCAACAGCCACCTCAAATCCATATTGGGATTGAACGCATAGACCAAAAGTGGCAGTTTGCAGTGCGTGATAATGGAATTGGCATAGAGCCTCAATATTTAGAGCGCATTTTTGTTATTTTTCAGCGTTTACACACTAGAAATAAATATCCTGGTACTGGCATTGGACTTGCAATATGTAAGAAAATTGTAGAACGCCACGGTGGAAATATCTGGGTGAAGTCACAACCGCAACATGGTACAACTTTCTTGTTTACAATTCCTGATAGAGCAGGAAACAAATTGTGAGCTTTGAATGAATCATGCCCATTGAAATTTTGCTAGTGGAAGACAACCCTGGCGATGTACGATTAACCGAGATAGCTCTCGAAGACAGCAAAATTTCCGTGAACTTGAATGTTGTGGTGGATGGCGTAGAAGCCATAGCATTCTTACGCAAACAGGAAAACTATACTCAGGTACCCACTCCTGGCATCATCCTGCTTGATTTAAACCTGCCTAGAAAAGATGGAAGGGAGGTGCTAGCAGAAATTAAAGCAGATCATACCCTCAAACGTATTCCCGTAGTTGTTTTGACAACATCTAGAGCTGAGGAAGATGTCTTAAAGGCTTACAACCTCTGTGCTAACTGCTATATTAGTAAACCTGTTGATTTTGATCAGTTTGTCAAAATAGTACATTCAATAGAAAGTTTTTGGTTCACTGTTGTCAAGCTACCACCGCAGTGATGTATTTAGCTTGCAGTTACTTTCTCAGTTGAGTTGCATAGAAATAAGAGAAAAGTGTGAGGTTATAACTAAGTAACAAATGACTAATAACTAAAAAATAATGAAAATTTTATTAGTAGAAGACAATCCTGGTGATGTCGTTCTTTTAGAAGAGTTTTTACAAGATGTCACTTCTGTGAAGTTCTACCTGAAGCAGGCGGAGCAACTGGACGAAGCGCTGCGCTTTTTGGAGCAAGAAAGCTTTGATGTTATTTTGTTAGATCTTTTACTTCCGGATAGTCAAGGATTAGAAACATTTATTAAAATCCATCATCAGGCACCAGTCATTCCCATTATTGTATTGACAGGTTTTAATGATGAAACCTTGGCAATTAAAGCTATGCAGCAGGGAGCGCAAGATTATTTAGTCAAGGGACAAGTTAATGGTGACTTACTAGTGCGCTCAATGCGCTATGCTATTGAGCGTCAGCGAACAGAAGAAGCACTGCGACAGAGTGAGGAGCGATTTCGAGTCGCCTTAAAAAATTCGCCAATTATTGTTTTTAACCAGGATAAAGAGTTACGTTACACCTGGGTTTACAATGCCAGTCTTGCCTCTACACCTGAGGAAATGATAGGCAAACAAGATTGCGATTTAATTTGTGCAGAAGATGCTGAACGTTTCACAAGTATTAAACGTGATGTACTCACCACAGGTGTCGGAACCAGAGAGGAAGTATCTATCACAACAGCTCAAGGAAAACAATATTACGATTTAACTGTAGAGCCATTGCACAATGAATCACAAGAAATCATAGGTATCACCGGCGCTAGCATCGATATTAGTGAACGTAAACTTGCTGAAGAACAAATTCGTCAACAAGCGGCTTTGCTTAATGTCACCACTGATGCGATTTTTGTGCGAGATTTAAATAACTGCATTATCTTTTGGAATCAAGGTGCAGAACATCTTTACGGATGGCAGGCTCAAGAGGCGATTGGTAAAAATGCTAATCAGCTTTTGTACAAGGAACACTCATCAGAAGTGGACGCTGCTTTTTCAATTGTTCTCAGCAAAGGAAAGTGGCAAGGCGAACTCACTAAAGTGACTAAAAATGGTAAGGAAGTTCTTGTAGCTAGCCGCTGGACTTTAGTATGTGATGAAAACGGAAAACCCAAGTCTATTCTGACTGTTGACACAGATATTACTGAGAAAAAACTTTTGGAAGCGCAATTGTTCCGCGCACAACGCTTAGAAAGTCTTGGCACTTTGGCTAGTGGTATTGCCCATGACTTGAACAATATTCTCACGCCGATTTTAGCAGTGGCTCAATTATTACCTCTAAAATTCCCTCATGTCTACGAGCAAGATAAGCACTTACTGGAAATCCTAGAAAATAGTGCCAAACGAGGAGCTGAACTCGTCAAGCAGGTTTTGTCATTCGCGCGAGGTGTGGAAGGAAAGCGCATGACTTTACAATCCAAACACCTGATCAGGGAAGTCACAAAAATTCTTAGAGAAACGTTTCCAAAATCCATCGAAATCTACACAGAAATAGCAAAAGATTTGTGGATGGTTTCTGGAGATGGAACACAACTTCATCAGGTGCTAATGAACCTTTGTGTCAATGCTCGTGATGCTATGCCTAATGGGGGTACTTTAACTGTCTGTGCCGAGAATTTATTTATTGATGAAAACTATGCTCAAATGCTTTTAGAGGCAAAAACTGGATCTTACATAGTCATAACTGTTTCAGATACTGGAGTTGGTATTGCTTGTAAAATCATCGATAGAATTTTCGAGCCATTTTTCACAACCAAAGAACAAGGTAAAGGAACAGGACTAGGTCTTTCCACTGTTATAGGTATTGTCAAAAGTCACGGTGGTTTTGTCAACGTGTGCAGTGAGGTGGGATCTGGTACACACTTTAAGGTTTACTTACCAGCAGTGCAGGGAACGGAAACACAACCAGTACAAGAATTAGAGGTGCTTGCAGGACATGGAGAACTTATTTTGATTGTAGATGATGAACCCTCAATTCAAGAAATTACCAAAGCTTCATTAGAAGCATACAACTATCAAATTCTGACTGCGAGCGATGGTATTGAGGCGATCGCCGTATATGCTCAACATAAGAACAAAATTAGTGCTGTGTTGATTGATATGATGCTACCTGCGTTAGATGGTTTAACTGTCATGCGTACTTTGCAAAAAATCAATCCACAAGTTAAAATTCTTGCTACTAGTGGACTGATCTTCACCACTAAACTGGCAACAGTGGGTAATAATGTCAAATCATTTCTACCGAAGCCTTACACACTTAAGGAATTATTGCACGCTTTACAGCAAGTTCTTCAGTAGAAATACAGACATCCGCTCAAAACTTAGATTCTGCTAAACCTAAATAACGCACACCTTCAGGGTTAATTTCAAAACGGCAAGGCAAAATTTCTAAACCAAGGTCAATGCCAAGCCTCAATAATTTGCCATATACAGGATCAGTACTATCGCCAGGGGCAAATTCAGTGCAATCACTTCGGTTTATAAAGTAAAACATAACCGCACGATTTTGAGGTAAGAGTGCTGTTAATTCTCGCAAATGCTTTTGTCCTCGCGTTGTTTCTGTGTCTGGAAATAGTGCTAATTTCCCCTGCGCCCAAGTTGTATTTTTGACTTCAAGATATATAGGACAAGTATTTTTTGTTAAAAGTAATTTATCACTTTCTAAAAACAAATCGCTAGATTGAAGGTTGATGTTTGTATGTGGAAATAACAAGAAATCTACGCGACTTGATTTATTTTCTCCATAGGATACTTCCGGACGAATTTGGCTATAGTTACCCAATTCTGGAAAAAGGTATGTTTCTAAAGCTAATTTGATAATTCTGTTGGGAAGATTTGTATTTATACCTACCCATGTAGGTTCGTTGTCGTGTACCTGGATCATTTCCCAGGTATAGGGAAGTTTACGGTTAGGATTATCACTGTAAGACAGCTGCACTGCACTACCAGGAGTACAAACTCCTGTCATTGGTCCTGTATTCGGGCAGTGGGCTGTTACAATTTCTCCAGAAGCAAGTTCAACATCGGCAAAAAATCGCTTGTAGCGTTTGAGCAAGACACCAGGATACAAGGGTGGGTAGCGGTAAAGGTAGTCGTTAGTCATTTGGTGATTTTTATTAACAATTTGAAATGAGTCAACGGAAGATTTAAGTATGAAGTGTAAAGATTAAAGTATTTCACTTTTCAACCTGTATCCTGACTTCATTGTTCAAATAAACGCCATGAATGACGAATTTTACAATAAAGGATTGGAAAGAGCCAAGCAAAAAGACTATGCTGAAGCCATTGAGGAATTTACCCGTGCTTTGCAGCTAGCACCTTACTTTGTCGAAGCTTACTATCAACGGGGTTTAGCATACTATGATTTAGGAGAAATGTTGAATGCTGTTTCTGACTTCACAGAAGCGCTGAAACTTAACCCTCAAAGTGTAGAGGCTCATTACTGTCGCGCCTTAGCACGACTGGCGCTGAAAAATCTGCCAGGGGCGCTTGCGGATGTAGAGCAAGCTATTCGTTTGAATGTAAATTATGCGGCTGCTTATAATTTACGGGGAATCGTGCACCGTAAACAAGGGTATATTCAAGATGCGATCGCCAGCTTTAAAAAAGCAGCAGAATTATATTTGCAACAAAACGACACAGAGAATTGTCGCCAGTGTCTAGAAAAAATTAAACAGCTTCAACCAAAGCAAAAACCTGCTTTTGTACAACCAAGTCCGATAATTGCGCCACTCAAATCCGAAAAAGAATATTTTACGCAGTTACTAGAAAAAGCAGAAAAAGGCGACACGCGCCAAGCAATGGAGGATTTAAACTGGGCTTTGCGGGTTGATTCACAGGATGCACAAGCCTACTGCTGTCGAGGGGTGGTGCGTTGCAAGTTGGGTAACTATCGGGAGGCTATCTCTGATTTCAACCAAGCGCTGCGACTGAATTTTGAGGATGCAATCGTCTACCGCAACCGAGGAAAAGCGCGTTCTTCTTTAGGAGATCATCAAGGGGCGATCGCTGATTTCAATCAAGCACTCCAAATGCAACCCGAAGATGCAATGCTGTATGTTGCTAGAGGCAATGCTTATCGAGTGATGGGGAATTATCTTGGTGCAATTAACGACTATAGCCAAGCATTGCAAATAAATCCCGATGATGCAACAGCTTACTACAATCGTGGCATTGCCTACACTTGCTTAGAAGAAATGGAACGTGCTGTTGAAGATTATCAGCGTGCAGCAAGTATGTTTTGTGAAAAAGAAGACTGGGAAAATTACCAACAAGTTTTAGATAGTCTCAAAAAAATTCACTCTCCCACTTCTAACTCAAAAGAAGCAAAGTATAACTTGCTACGACAACGTCTGTTGAGATTGGTTGGGGGATATTGGGAAATGGCGCAAAGATTGATTGATCAAGCAAAGTATGACTATCCTGGAATGTCTGAAGAGTGGTACTTGCAGAAAGTCATTGGTGATTGGGAACGCGATCGTGGATAAGTAGAGAGAGTGTTATAACTTGAAACTCTTAGTTAACGGCTCAAGTTGATCGTAATCGACTTGAGCCACGAGCCACCATAAAATATCACGAAGTAACTAGCACTTATTTGTGCTACTTATTTCTACCATTCAGCAATCTTGACCAAGTTACCTTTATTAGAATTATATTGTAAAGTCGCATTCAGAGAGAGCGGCTGACTAATACTTGAAAGAAACTTGATCACATCTGAAATCATCAGAGTTCCAATCAAAGTATTGAGATATGAAATTGACGATGATACAACTGTTGAAGAATTATCATCCAGACCCTTTTCGAGTTCTTGATTGTGCTGAAGAAACTTTTCCATATGGCTCTTGTGAGTCAATAATGGACCTACAATGCCATGATAAACTCCCACACCTGAGAACATACATGGTACATTTTCTTGTATGCAATACTGTGCTATCCATGACTGAATAGTAATTGGTGGTGTGTCAGCGCAACACAAAACAAAATCTGGCTTTTCTAAGTCTTCTAAACCTGTATATAAATCTTCGATTGAATTGATCCTGATTTTACGAGTATGGATTTTTGTATCAGAGTTTCTCCCTAAAATATAGTTGCGTAGTGCTTCAACCTTCGGTGTACTAAGGTCAGTCTGACTAAAACAAAACTGACGGTTAAAGTTTGTTATATTCACAGTATCATCGTCGAGTAATATAAAGTTTTTAATCCCAGCAGCTACCAGATGTTGAGCAGCTATATTTCCAGTTCCACCACAACCGATGATACAGACAGACTGTTTTGAAAGCTTTTGTTGTGCAGCATTGGGATCGTCAACGAAATCCGAAAAGAACTCTACTTGCTTCTCGAAAGGTGTTTCCTTAAATTCGTTTTTATAAAAAGGTCTTACTACACCTTTAGAATCCAATAGTGAAATAAATTTTTCAAGTCTATCCCCTGGTAGTAAAGATGCTAATGTATTAAGTTGTGTTCCTACAAGCATTTGTCTTAATGCTTGCACTACTTCTTGAGGAATATTAGATAGTACGAAAGACTGTTGACCATTGGTTAGTAATGTTTTCTGTTTTGATGGAAAAAATAAATATATACTAGGCTTCAAGGCTATTCCATCTTGGTATTTATTCAATATGTTCATACTTACGCATATATGGAAAGACAAAAAATACAACTTTCACCAGAAAATTATTTTATAGTACAGCTATTTTCAGGTAAATAGACCACATTTGCCGTAGGGATACAGCATTGCTATGCCTTTATAGTGTGGTTCAAATACGTGAAAACTGCTGTAATTGCCGAGAAATAAATTTCACAGATAATAGCCAAAGCCAATATAAAAATGACTTTGGCTATTATCTGGTAAGTTTGGCTAATGGCAGTTATGGTGACAATTCATACGGAAGTAAGAAATGGGAGTAAAGATATCGATTATCTGACTCCCAACTCAAGCAAAAAGTGCGCTTACATAGTTGTCACAAGTATTCTTTGTGTCGTCTGAAACATCAATTTAATAATGCCAAGTTTATAGACTTCAGCCAGTAGATATTAGAAAAGGAAGTACTAACATCTCCATCTTCCGATTACTATTCTGAATTACTAAATTGATGTTTTAGAGCCGAGTCAGTATTAGTATTTAACTCAATACTAATTTTTTGACACAAATTTTTAGAAAATTGGACAGACTACAAGCAAGTAAGTTCAGTAATGAAATTTGCAGTTAGCTTAGATTCAGCTTGTATGTATGTTGTCAATTATTACGTGTTGAGCAATCCCTTTGGTTATCAACATCTGACAGGGTATTGTCCTTTGTTGTCAATGCCATCATTATCACCAGAGCTAAGAATTGGCGCATTAACTACTATACCATTTAGTAGACTAAGACCATCTAGTAATCCACCTTGAATCTTACCAGTTTCGTCAGCACCTAATTCGGTGATAAAACTTTCCGGATTCTCAAAAAACAAATCAGCGTTAGCAGATTCTAGATTTCCAAAAGTAATGTGAGCCATTTTAATTTACCTCTAAGTAAGAATTATTTGTGTTTTTCAACAAAACAGAAATGTTTTATTGCTGATTACCAGCTTAAGTAATAAACTCAGATGATTCAAGTATTTTTAATTAGGCTTTTGGACAGAATAGTTACATTTTTTGTCTTATTTCAATTAGCACTAATTTAATTAGCTATGGACTAACTAGTCAAAAAACGCCAAATTAGAACAGTTTCAGCCATTACAAGTTATACGTATATATAAAATTAAGATGTAAATCAACTGCAAAGTATAGATAAAAGTGACATAACTGATGCAGTTATTGCTGAACTGATATTTTGCACCTACCTATCTAAACCACATTGCATAAATTCGTAGCCCTATATCTGTCATTCTGTTTTTGAAAAATCGGGATGCTCCCAAAAAACAGACACAATTGTTTTAATTATGTGCTCATCAGATAAGTATTTTGTTTAAAAATCTATAAAACTCATATTTGATTTAAAAAAACTCAGTACATCATTGCTTCTTCCCTGTTCCCTGTTCCCTGCGCTGACTTTGTTAGTTCATAAATCAAACTGAATTCTTATATAGGAAATCTAACTGCATCCTTTTTGTCTTTTTAGTAGTCATTCCAACCTTGAAAAACCAGAGTAAAGAGTAGAGTATAGTAAATAGGAGAAGACAAGATAAAGTGAAACCTATAACAGAGAACATCCTGCATCTTAAGAAAAAAGATGCAGGAACTTTATTAAATCAAAATTTCTCAGTCGCCAGAAGTAGGAATCACTTTGTTATATGATTAAAAATCTGGAATTATTTCCATCTGATAGATTTGTTGTTTAACCCACTGTGAAAAATAATCTGCAATGATTTGGTTACGTAGCTTTTCATCTAACTCTGGTAGAAGTATTTCTTCCACAAGAATTAAATGTATTCCTGAAGACGTCACAATTGGTTTGAGAAGCTGAGGTGGCTTAGCAGCAAAGACAGCAGCAGAAATTTCTGGGTTTAAATCTTTACGATGTACTATTCCCCGATATCCGCATTTTCGGCGTAACTCTGTGTCTTGGATATATGTGTGAGCCACATCATAAAAACTCATTTCACCTTCTTTTATGGTGTAATAAAGCTCTATTGCTAAATCTTCGTCATCTAAGACTAGTTCGTATATGACTGCACCAACATAGTCTAATTGGTTTTCAAAGAAATAGGGTTCAATTTTATCTGCAAAGAGATGTTTTGCCAACTCTCTATAAATGAAGTTGTTATATGCGATTTTTTCAAAATCATCTATAGAAAGGTGATACTTTTGTAGCCATACCCATGTCTGTTCAGCACTTCTAAGGTTATTAATTAATCGCAATGTATCTGCTGTTTTCTGGAGTGCTTGATCTTCTACCTCAATGCCAATCTCCTCAGTCGCAACGGCAACAATTTTACGGGTGATAATGTCTTGGAGAATCTCTGGAATTTTACAAGATAGCTTGACTTGTTGAAGAATATCTTCACTAGTAATAGTAACAGTTTTTAACATATAGGAATCCGGTTTTATTTCTGTTAGCTTGCGTGGCGGAGCCATACTAACAAAGTAGGGGGAGGGAACTCGGAACAGGAAGAAGGAATAAAGGTATACTGACTTTTTTTCAAAAATCAAAGAGGAATTCTATAATATTTATTCCAGTTAAGTAAAAAAACTTAAACCTAGTACTTTCTACAATTTTAAATTTCCTTGCTGTAACTGCTGGAACGGATCGAGCAGAAAATCAATAATTCGGCGTTGTCGTACAATAACCTCAGCTGTCGCTGTATCGCCTGGACGCAAGGAAATACATTTATCTCCCTTAGGAATACAATTGTGTTTAAGGGCAATTTCTAAGTTATAAGCTGCCACTTTTCCATTTGCTGTTTCTACCTCTGTTGTTGTAGGAGAAATTTCCACCAATTCTCCTTCTACAACTCCATAATCCTGGAATGGATAAGCATCAAACTTTAGCTTGACTGGCATTTTTGTCTGCAATGAACCACTCTCGGCTGTTGTTATCTGTGCCCGAATAACTAAAGGCGCACCTTCTGGAGCAATTTCTGCAACCATTGTTCCTGACTGCACAACAGCCCCAGCCCTTTGTATTGGTAACTGAAACACTCTACCAGCGACAGGTGATTTTAAGACTCTTTGCGCTAACTGTAACTGTAAAGTTTGAATTTGACTTTTACTTTGAGCAATATCTGACTTCAAAGTAGTTATTTCTGTTTCTAGATTCTTGACTTGTTCTTCACTTTTTAAGACAGCTAGCTTACCAGAATGAGTCAAAGTCTGATAACTTCTTTCCTGTTCCTTCAGGCGTAAGTCAGCCTGCTCAATCTCAGCTTTTGCTTTGCGAATAGTCTGCTGATAATTACTTTGTTGTTCTGCCAAGCGTAGTTTAGCTTGCTCAATGTCTGATTGACTTTGTGCAAGCAACTTTTGCTTTTCATTTGTCATATCTTGCTTTTGAACAACATTAACTTCTGCAACAATCCCTTCTTTACTTAACTGTTTATAGCGTTCAACTTCCTGCCGGGCGCTGGTTAAACTACTTTCTACAAACTTACTGGCTGTTTGACTAGACTCAACAGTTTGTCTTGCCTGGTTGACTTGTGTCAGTTTTTCTTGTTTTTGTAGTTCATAAGAGTTTTGCAAAGCACTCAAATTCTGCTGCACCTGCTCAACTTGAGCCTGTTTTTCTAACTCTTGTGCTTGATTTTGTTGTTGCTGAGTTGTCAAAGCGACAACTAACTGTTTTTTCAAAACATTCAACTGCGACAGGCGATTGAACTGCCCTTCCAATTTATCCTTTACCTGATGCAATTCAGTTTTAACTAATTCCGAATCCAATATCAACACAGGTTCACCAGGTTTGACTAATTCACCTTCTTTCACCTGAATTTTGGCAACAGTTCCAGTAATAATAGTATCTAAGTTAACTGTCTTACCCTTCGGCTCAAGTCTTCCTCTAGCAGTGCCTGTTTCATCAACTTTAAACAACATCGTCCAAGGCAAAACGATCGCCGAAAAGCTCAACAGAAAATATAGTAATCCTCTCGTCCAAACATGAGGTAAACTATCAAGTAAATCCTGAGTGACATCAGACCAATCATCCTTTGGTTTATCAGTTACCTTATCAGTTGGCTGAACTGATGTTTGAGAATTGAGAATTTCTTGATAGTTATTACTCTCTTGGATGTTGTGAGTGTGAACCTTTCCATTTAACGTATTTGTCATGATTTCTCCTTACAAAATTTTGGATTTTAGCAGATAGAAATGGGAGTGAGGAGGATGAGGAAGATGAAAAATATTCTCCCCCTACTTCACGGCAGGTGCTACAACGGGGGGAACCCCCGCAACGCACTGCCTCCCCTACTTCCCCTGCTCTTCTTGTCCCTTCACGCCGCCATGTTCAGCTGCTGTTGTTGATTGAGATAAAAATAATGTCCCCGCTTTGCCATTAAGGCTTCGTGAGTTCCACTTTCAATCAACACACCCTTGTCTAAAACCAAAATCAAATCTGCATTTCGTATAGTTGAGAGGCGATGGGCTATGACTAAAGCGGTTCGTCCTTTGAGGATTGTGTTCAAATTCCTCTGAATAATCCGTTCTGATTCTGTATCTAGATGGGAAGTCGCCTCGTCGAAAATTAATAAGCGGGGATTACCTAATAATGCTCTAGCGATCGCAATCCGCTGGCGCTGTCCACCAGACAACAAACCTCCACCTTCACCAATTTGGGTTTCATAGCCCATTGGCAACTTTTTAATAAACTCATCAGCACCTGCCAAATTTGCTGCTTCTATGACTTCTTCTAAAGTTGCTCCTGAATGTCCTAAACTGATATTTTCTCGAATCGTACTGCCAAACAAAAAAGTGTCTTGATCAACAACTCCAACACAGGAACGTAAGGAACGTAGGGAAATACTCGTAATATCTAGTCCATCAATCAAGATGCGACCATCTGTTGGAGGATATAACCCTAAAACCAACTTGGAAATCGTCGTTTTTCCCGAACCACTACGTCCCACCAGCGCCACCATTTGCCCTGGTTGTATTTCAAAGTTGAGGTTTTCTAGAATATTAGTATCACTTTCTTTGTGATAACGAAAAGTAACATTATCAAAGCGAATTTGTCCATAAAGTTCTGATAGTGATTGCCGCAGTTCATGCTGCAAATCTTCTTCCGGTTCTGCATCCAACACATCATTAATGCGTTCGGTTGCAATTACCACTTCCTGCAATTGATTCCATAATACTGTTAATCGTTGGAAGGGTGAAATAATATTTCCCAATAACATATTAAATGCTACCAATTGCCCAATGGTTAATTGGTTTTGAATCACCAAGGATGCTCCAAACCATAGCAATACGGTAGTTGCAACAGCTTGAATTGTATTGCTAAATAGTTGCAAACCATTGCTGATAACTTGCCCGGAGAAGTTAGTTTTTACCTCCTTATGTAATAGTTCCTCCCAATGCCAACGCACTGTTTGTTCCACTGCGGTAGATTTCACCGTCCGCACACCAGTCAGCACTTCAATCAGGTAACTGCTTTCATTGGTCACAGCATGAAAGATTTCTCTGGAAATCTTTTGTAAAAAAGGTGTCGCAATCAACGCCAGCAAGAAAAAAGGCGGTATGATCACCAACGCCAGCAATGCCATTTTCCAGCTATACCAAAACATCAATCCTACATAGATAAAAACTGTGAGGAAGTCCAGTAGGATAGACAAAGCGTCACCGGAGAGGAAGCGTTGGATTTTGCGGTTTTCTTGTACACGAGAGATAATATCCCCAACATAACGGGATTCAAAAAAACTCATCGGAAGTCGCAAAGTGTGGCGAATAAACCCCACAATTAATGCCACATCCAGCTTATTTGCCGTATGGAACAGCAGATATTGCCGCAAACCCACAATCGCGACACGAAACAGGCTAAAAATCAGCACCCCCAACCCCACCGCCGTTAAGGTGACTTGCGATCGCTGCACCACCACTCGATCCAAAATTAACTGAGTGAATAAGGGAGTAACGAGTCCAAATATCTGAATAAATATAGAAGCGACAACCACTTCTAGCATGACAACAGAGTGGGGCTTGATCAACTCAAAGAATTGCCAAAAAGCAGTTGTTGTTTCTTTAGCATCCTTGAGTAAGACTGTGGGTTGCAGCAGCAGCGCGTAGCCAGTCCATTTTGCTTTAAATTCCGCATCGCTGAGAGTGCGTTGACCAATGGCGGGATCTGCGACTATGACTTTTCTTGGACCAATTTCATAGAGAACGATGTAATGCTTACCTTCCCAGTGGACAATCGCAGGTAATTTTTGCTTCGCCAACTGGTCAAGACTCGCTTTTACAGGTCGAGTGCCAAATCCAAGACTTTCCGCAGCCGCCGATAACCCGCGCAACGACGCGCCACTGCGGTCAACATTAGCAATATCGCGGACGCGGTTGATACTGAAGCGTTTTCCCCAATAACGAGATATCATCACCAAACAAGCTGCACCGCAGTCAGATGCACTTTGTTGGGCAAAAAACGGATAGCGCCGAATCATCCGTTGCCAAAAATGCCCAACTCGTTGCGTAGGATTGGGGAAGTAAGCTTTGCTTATCCTTTTCCCTTGCTTTGCTTGTACTGCTGATGTTGAGGAAACATTTATCTTAGGATATGGTTTGTCTACATTTGTTGTTTGAGAATCATTTCTCCCCAAAAGTCGGGAGTTGCGCGTTTGCGCTTGGGTGTGCAAGTGTTCCCGAATTTGTGGGTGTTTAGCCATAAGTGGTAGCAGCACCTCTTTTGGGATAAAGCACACTTGTAAATTCAACGCAGCCCTAGCTTTGTAAGGCTGAAAATCAGACTCAGGAAATAAGGTAAATTCGCCAAACGACGCACCCACCTCCAAGGAGACGATCAATTCTTCTGCGTCGTTTAGCAACCTTACCTTCCCAGCAACAACAATGTAGATGCCAGGTTCAACGTGGTTTCCTTGCCAGAATTTTCCGACTTTTGGATTGAGAATTTTAGCCGCCTGAAGACAACGTTGAAACTCTTGTTTAGAAAGAGGATATCCTAGAGCATTGTTCAACTGTTGTAGAGAAAGCAAGTGCGCTTGTGTTGGATTGTGCGCCATAGATATCTGAATCAGTCCCTAATTTTGTGGGATTAAGAGGCAATAATTCAGTGCTATCCGGCGGATTAGCCGAATTGAGGTCACGAATTAAAATTTTTGAACTCTTAGCAAAGTCACTCTTATCCGTGTCTTTGTCAGCATTTTTCGGTTGTGGTTTAGTAGATAACCCCATCTGTTTGAGTAGGCGAAGAATATGGCGATCGCTTACCTCAACTCCAAATTCTTTTGCCAAATGTTTTCTCAGCCAGTTTGCTGTCCAACGTTGAAAAGAATAGCCGTAATCACGAGGACTATCGTTGACTAGTTGCTGCAAACGCTGCAAATACTCGTCATTCACAGCCATTGGACGACCAATTGGACAATCCTGCCATTGGTGCGCCATACCTGTACGCGCTATATGCGTCCAATGCCTTGCTGTTGCTGGAGAACACCCCAAAGTTCGACAGATTTCCGTTTGGGATTTCCCCTCATCTACCAGCAACATAATCTGGATACGCTGGCGGTATAACTCAGGTAAATCTTGCTGTAGACTTTTTTGCAAAAGTTTGCATTGAAACATTGTCAAAAACTTACCATGAGTCACTGTAGGGTGATTGGTATCAAATTTACCTTGATAGTGTGACATATCTGGAAAATCTAGCTATTTATTGTCAAATTGTTTACCGTAGGGAAACACGTAATTTTGCTAACATTTCTACAAACAGTCATATAAGTGTTCATCAGCAGCCAATGCTAGTAATACTTATTTAAGAAACTTTTCTCAAAAATACACTCAGTGATAACACTTAAAAGTAATATTGTTGTTATTCTCTTTAATATCTATTCATAAAAGATTTAACTTTGATATTTTCCATGCAAAAAGTTTAAGAATGTGGCTCAAATATATGTAAACTCTTTACAAAAGAAGTACTAAAAACGATATTCGCGAACCACTTTCCCTTGTCCACATCCCGTGAAAAGTCAGACCTATCTCAGATTCACACGTCCGTATATATCAGCTACCGGCTTTAATTGCTGTAATTTTGACTACTTTTAGTATTTCTTCAAATGCTATAGACAAACGGCAGCCTTTATTCGACCTTTGGTAGAGTTTTGTTAAGAAAATTTACAACCCCTTAACAAAAGGAAATAGTTTTTATGGTAGTTGTACATGAAAATAATGAACTACATAACGTTGTAATCATTGGTGGAGGCTTTGGTGGACTGTATACAGCAAAGACTCTTGCCAAAGCGAATGTCAATGTTACTCTTATTGATAAACGTAACTTTCATTTATTTCAGCCGCTTTTATATCAAGTTGCGACAGGTACGCTATCACCTTCTGATATCTCCTCACCATTACGAGCTGTATTCAGAAAAAGCAAGAATACAAAAGTGTTGTTGGGAGAAGTAAATGATATTGATCCAGAATCCAAAGAAGTTATTCTGCGTGATAGAATAATACCCTACGATACATTAGTTGTTGCTACAGGTGCTAACCATTCCTATTATGGTCACGATAACTGGAGACCATTGGCTCCTGGCTTGAAAATTGTTGAAGACGCCATAGAAATACGTCGCCGGATATTTTCGGCATTTGAAGCAGCAGAAAAAGAAACTGATCCCGAACTACGCCGTGCTTGGTTGACTTTTGTGATTGTCGGAGCGGGTCCCACTGGTGTAGAGTTAGCAGGTGCGATCTCAGAATTGGCATACAAAACTCTCAACGACGATTTCCGCAACATCGACACCTCAGAAACTAAGATTTTATTATTGCAAGGTGGCGATCGCATCCTCCCTCATATGGTACCAAAGTTATCAAAAGTCGCAAAAGTATCTTTGGAAAAGTTGGGTGTGGATACCCAAACTAATACCAGAGTGACAAATATTGAAAATGATATCGTTACTTTCAAGCAAGGTGATCAAGTTCAAGAAATTACCTCAAAAACTATATTATGGGCAGCAGGTGTGAAAGGTTCCGCTATGGGGCAAGTTTTAGCAAACCGCACAGGTGTAGAGTGTGATCGCTCCGGACGTGTAATTGTAGAACCAGACTTGACAATTAAGGATTATAAAAGCATCTTTGTCATCGGAGATTTAGGCAACTTTTCTCATCAAGATGGAAAACCCTTACCTGGTGTTGCACCCGTAGCCAAACAAGAAGGAGAGTATGTAGCTAAACTCATTAAAAAACGCCTTCAAGGTAAAACACTACCACAATTTCGTTACAATGACGTAGGTAGTTTGGCGATGATTGGCAAAAATTTAGCTGTTGTAGATTTAAGCTTCATTAAACTCCAAGGTTTCCTTGCTTGGATATTTTGGTTAGTCGTTCATATCTACTTCTTAATCGAGTTCGACACTAAATTACTAGTAGTATTTCAGTGGGCATGGAATTATCTGACTCGTAGTCGTCGCTCTAGATTGATTACAGGTCGAGAAGCTTTTGAAGATGCGAAAACTGTTACCAACGATGTTCCTTCGACCACTAGAAAAGTGCAAGAAACTTACAAGGTTGGAGTTTGAAAAGTACGTTCGATTTATTTGTGCCGACTTAACTTATAGCAATCCTATTTGATTTGTGTGAAAGTGCCTGCGCTTAGCGCATAAATTGAGAGACACAGATCCCCGACTTCATTAAGAAGTCAGGGATCTTGTTGTTTACAAATGATTTCGGACTGCTATATTCTATTTATGGTTGTCCTTATTTTGTTCTTTCTCCTGGCGACTAACCTGCTGTAGTACCACAACGGACTGATTAATCATCCAAATAAGCACTTCGAGCGTTGAATCTCCCTCATCAAATTTGACTTTTCCTTGTATCCCTATCAGAAACAATTGGAAGGTTAACAGTAAAGCGATCGCTTTGCTAAGAATATCTTGACGCTTGCGTTGCATATGTTTGTACCCCAAAGATTTGATAGATACAGGTTCTCTTTGGGGTCGTGTCCCTATGCAAACACCCCAAACTTAAGAAAAATGTTTTAAAATCTGGATTTAAGAACCTTGGGGTGGTAGTTTCAACTTGGGGTAGCCCTAAACTTTCTGGTCGATTTTGGAAATGTAATGCCAAAAAATACTTACGGCCCTGTAATTCAAAAGCGAGTCAGGCGTCTATTGGAAGCGTTGCTTTGTTTTGCGGATGGGAAATTTGAGGACGGCAACTTTAAAATTGAGTACGACTGGAAAGAAGAAGACAGTGCTAACCCCAAGCTGACTATTAAAACAACTCTGGTAACGTTAGATTTGCTGACTTGTGCAGTACCTCGGAACTCCACCCCTAACGCGTTCCCACAAGTGAGGAGGACAAAAAGCGAATTAGAAAAAGCCAAACGGGAAATTCGAGAAGCGCTGAATTTACTCAAGGATTTTGTGAAAATTTTGGGAGATAACCGTATACAAACCAAGGGTTCTGATGACTGGCACTTTACGTTGAAGCTATGGTCAAAAGACAAAGAAAAGAACCTGAAGCGGTTTGATGAGGTATGGGAAAGCAACAGACCAAAGAAATCTAAACAACTAGAAGCTAATTTCACTCAAGATGAGGATGTTGCTGTTGTACCCCAAACTAAACTGACTTTGTTTAAAGTACCAGATTTACCTTCACACTTTGTAGAACGCCCAGAATACAGTGATGATTTAAAGGCGCGTCTCCTCACCGAATCAACATTAGATAGTCGTACGTTGGTAATTACTGCCATTCACGGCTTGGGTTCTGTGGGTAAATCGACTTTAACCGCCGCTTTAGCCCATGATCCAGAAGTACAAACTCGGTTTTGTGACGGTATTTTGTGGGCAACATTAGGTCAAGAACCCGATGTGCTTTCTTTGCTAAGTGGCTGGGTGCAGGCGTTAGGAGACTATAGCTTTAAACCTACGAGTGTAGAAGCAACTTCTCCTCATTTGCGGACGCTGCTTTATGACAAAGATGTGTTGCTGGTGGTGGACGATGCTTGGAATACCAAAGATGCACAAGCATTTAATGTTGGGGGATCGCGGTGTCAGGTTTTAATAACTACTCGTGAAGCTTCAATTGCCGAAGTCTTAAAAGCCAGTACCTACAGCCTGGATATAATGACATCAGACCAGGCGATGGAATTGCTGACGAAGAAATTAAAACGCGAGATTACAGGTGCAGAACGTCAGTCAGCCGAAAATTTAGCTAAAGGCGTTGGTTATCTACCTCTAGCATTGGAACTTGCAGCCGCCGAAGTTGTCAATGGTACAACTTGGGATGAACTGTTGAGAGATATTCAGCAAGAAGTAGCCAGATTAAAAAGTTTTGACCGACCGGGAGCGGAAGAAATTACCGATGAAGCAAGTTTAAAACGCTTGAGTTTAACAGCATCATTAAATTTGAGTGTCAAAAGAATGCCAAGGGAAAAGCAGCAGCATTTTTCTTGGTTAGGGGTGTTGCCGGAGGATGTCATCAATATTAATAAGAAGATGGCGGCGACGCTGTGGGAAATGGATGAGCGTGATGCTGCCAAAACATTGCAATATTTACGGAATAAAGCATTGCTATTAACAGGAGTACCGCTTGCGGATAATACGCCTACCTATCGGTTACATGACTTATTCCACGATTTGGCGCGTAATTTGTTAACTGCTGCCCCACAACCAACGCGGACAGGAGATTTACCAGGGTTAGGTTTCAATCTTGTTGATGCTCACGCTGAATTTTTGAAGAAGTATCGGCAGAAAATCCAAAATAATTTATGGCATACCTTACCCGATGATGGTTACATTCATCAGCGTTTAGTTTGGCATTTGGAGAAAGCAGGACAAGTAGAAAAGATTCACTCTTTATTGCGGGAGGAGTCGGCAACTGGTAACAATGGCTGGTATGAAGCGCGGGAGAAATTAGGACAAACTGCGGGTTATATCACAGATATTTCTCGTGCTTGGGAATTAGCAGAGAAGAATTGGAAGATATCAACACTGTCCCAAGTGGTGAGTTTGCAGTGTCGCTATGGTTTAATTACAGCTTCCCTTAATAGTTTGGCAGCTAATATACCAGTGGAATTGCTGCTAGCTTTGGTCAAAAACAATTTCTGGACTGGTGAACAAGGACTAGCTTATGCCCTGCAAAACCCAAAACCAGAGCAGAAAGTGCAAGCCCTTGCAGAGTTAGTCAACTATTTGCCACCAAATTTAGAAAAACTAGCACTTTCAGAAGCACTCGCTGCAGCCAGGGAGATTCAGAAGGAGTACTATCGCGCCAATGTATTGAGAGCTTTAGCAGAGAAACTGCCAGAGGTGTTGCCAGAAGCACTCGCTGCTGCCAGGGAGATTCAGTCTGAGTCATCTCGCGCCAATGTATTGAGAGCTTTAGCAGAGAAACTGCCAGAGGTGTTGCCAGAAGCACTCGCTGCTGCCAGGGAGATTCAGTCTGAGTCATCTCGCGCCAATGTATTGAGAGCTTTAGCAGAGAAACTGCCAGAGGTATTGCCAGAAGCACTCGCTGCTGCCAAGTCGATTCAGTCTGAATATCATCGCGCCAATACCTTGAGTGCATTAGCAGAGAAACTGCCAGAGGTATTACCAGAAGCACTGGCTGCTGCCAAGTCGATTCAGCCTGAGTATTATCGCGCCGATGTCTTGAGAGCATTAGCAGAGAAACTGCCAAGAGAGTTGTTGCCAGAAGCACTCGCTGCTGCCAGGGAGATTCAGTCTGAATATCATCGCGCCCGTGCCTTGAGTGCATTAGCAGAGAAACTGCCAGAGGTATTGCCAGAACCACTCGCTGCTGCCAGGGAGATTCAGGATGAATCATCTCGCGCCCATGTCTTGAATGTTTTAGCAGAGAAACTGCCAAGAGAGTTGTTGCCAGAAGTACTCGCTGCAGCCAGGGAGATTCAGGATAAGTCTTCTCGCGCCTTAGCCTTGAGTGCATTAGCAGAGAAACTGCCGCCTGAGTTGTTGCCACAAGCACTGGCTGCTGCCAGGGAGATTCAGGATAAGTCATATCGCGCCAATGTCTTGAGTGCATTAGCAGAGAAACTGCCAACAGAGTTGTTGCCAGAAGCACTCGCTGCTGCCAAGTCGAATCAGTCTAACTATTCTGGCGCTGATGTTCTGAGAGCATTAGCTTTAGGTCTGTCACAAACGCCATCTGCCACACTTTTCCCCATTTGGCGAGATATACTTCATGAACTATCCCTTCGCACTCGTCCTAATTTGCTGCAAGATATCAAAGCATTATTTCCAGTTATCTTTGCATTAAGTGGTGAAGCTGCAACGGCAGAAGTTGCTCGTGCAATTGAGGATGTGGGGCGATGGTGGAGATAAGCTATTCCAAATTTTGCAATCCCATAGCAATCTTGCTGTGCTTTTCTATTTGACCCATCACTTGTTTTGCCCGTGCAATCACAACCTTTGGTAAACCCGCCAACCTTCCCGCTTCAATCCCATAAGACTTATCAGCACCTCCTGGTTGGACTTGGTGCAAAAAGATAATTTGGTCAGCTAATTCCTTCACCGTCACTTGGTAATTAGCAACATTTGGCAACAGCGAAGCCAATTCATTTAACTCATGGTAGTGCGTCGCAAAAATCGTCCGCGCCAGAATCTCCGTTGCAATGTACTCCGCCACCGCCCAAGCAATAGAAAGACCATCAAACGTCGCAGTCCCTCTGCCAATCTCATCCAACAACACAAGTGATCTTGACGTTGCATGGTTGAGAATATTCGCCGTCTCATTCATCTCCACCATAAAAGTCGATTGACCCGTCGCCAAGTCATCTACTGCACCGACACGAGTGAAAATGCGATCGCACACTCCCAACCTAGCAGATCCAGCAGGCACAAAACTACCAATCTGCGCCATCAGCTGAATTAACCCTACCTGACGCAAATAACAACTCTTACCACTCGCATTCGGACCGGTGAGGATGATCAAGTCAGGATGGCGCGAATTCTTCGTGTCTCCCTGCTCCCTACTCCCTGCTCCCTTCTCCTCCTCTTCCTCCTCTGCGTTCTCTGCGCCCACCGCGAACTTTGCGGGAGGAACATCCACACCGCAAATTCGCTCTCTGCGGTTCGTTTCCCCTCCTAATGATGTCGAATTCGGCACAAAAAACCCCGCAGGTAAAGACTGTTCAACCACCGGATGACGCCCATCCACAATCGTAATTTCTCGTCCTTCCACCATTTCCGGACGACAATAACCTTGATAAACCGCTAACTCAGCCAAACCACACAACACATCCGCCGCTGCTACTGCACGGGAAATATTGCGAATAACTTCCGCTTGTCCGCCCACTTCTTCCCGCAACGCCACAAAAATCTCATATTCCAACTGATTCAAATCATCTCGCGCCGTGAGAATCCGCGCTTCCCGTTCCTTCAACTCTGGCGTGATGTAACGCTCTTCATTCACCAGCGTTTGCTTGCGTATATAATTAGACGGCACTTGGTCGGCTTTTGCACGAGAAATGCTGATGTAGTAACCAAAAGTTTTGTTAAATCCCACTTTCAGCGTTGGAATTGCCGTCTTTGCTCTCTCGTCAACTTCCAAATTGGCAATCCATTTTTGGTCATCTTCCACAGTTGCACGTCTTTCGTCCAACTGAGTATTTATCCCTGGGCGAATCAACCCGCCTTCTTTGATATGTATGGGTGGTGACTCCACCAGATGAGCGCGAATTTTCTGTGCCAGTTCTTCTAAAACAGGTGGTACCTTTTGCAATGCTTTGAGAAATGGAGAACGAGCACTACCCACCAAGCGGGATAATTCCGGTAAACGAGAGAGCGAGTCTGCCAAAGCAACTAAATCCCTTGCATGAGCAGTGCCAGAACCAGCCCGTCCCGTCAGGCGTTCTAAGTCATAAATTTGACGTAACAACTGCCGTAGTTCTTGACGGAGAGTTGTATTTTCTACCAGTTCTTGGATAGTGTCTTGCCGGGAACGAATACCCTTAACATCAAGTAACGGTTGCAATAACCACCGTCGTAAAGCACGACTACCCATCGCCGTACTAGTTCTATCCAAACCCCACAGCAAGGAGCCAACAAAACTACCATCGCGTACAGTTTGCGTAATTTCCAGGTTACGTCGAGTTTGATAATCAACAATTAAAAAGTCAGTGATGGTATAGGTGCGTAACAACTGTAAGGGAATTGCGTTTTCTTTTTGCGTATCTTCTAAATATTCCAGCAACCCACCTGCAGCACGGACGGCTAGGGGGAGTTGGTCACAGCCAAGTCCTTCTAAGGAACGCACTTTAAATTTTTGCAGCAATCTTGCTCTTGCTTCTGCTTGAGAAAAGGGAATTTGCGATCGCAAACAATAACAAAAAGATGGTGGCAAACATTCGGGTAGATGTTCCGATTTTTCTCCTGCACGCACTAGTAAACTTCTCAAGTCTGGTGCATTTGTTGGAACGAGCACTTCTGCAGGCTGTAAGCGCATCAGTTCCTGTGTCAGATGTTCTAAATTGCTACCTTGCGTAGTGAGGAATTCACCAGTAGAAATATCTGCATAAGCCAAACCCCAATGCTCTCCAGCAATGACCACAGCCGCCAGGTAATTATTGCGACTTGATTTGAGCATTCCTTCCTCTAGCAAAGTTCCAGGGGTGAGGATACGGGTAACTTCCCGCCGCACCAATCGACCTGCAGCTTCTGCTGCATCTTCCACTTGGTCGCAAATCACAACCGCATACCCTTTTTCCACCAACTGCGTCGCGTGGCGTTCCCAAGCGTGATGCGGTACACCACTCATCGCCACTCGTCCTACGTCGCCTACAAGCTTGCTAGTGAGGGAAAGTTCTAATTGCTGCGCCAAAGTCACAGCATCTTCAAAGTAACATTCAAAGAAATCTCCCACTCGATACATTAGCATCGCGTGAGGATACTTATCCTTGATATCCACATAATGCTGGAACATTTGAGTCAGCTTACTGCGATCCACTAGCCGATGATCGGCGTGAGGCGCAGTTGGGTTACTGGGTTGGGTTGTTTGGGATGCAGAGTAAGAAGCGCTCATCGATGTCTACCAATACACATGACAACCTGCCAATATCCGATGATACCTTGATATGGAGGATACTCTCAAATTGTTCAAGGTTTTTAACTCTTCGACTAAGAAGGGGTGTAGGGGTGTAAGGGTGTAGGGGAAAGCGAAAGGGGGAAAGGGTAAGAAAAAACCTAGGACTTACGCACCATCTGCTATAAACCCGGTTTCTTTGCGTAAGTCTTGGAAAAAATACGCTAACGCCCTCTGGGAATACTTTAAATTAAGCGGAGCGAGTGGCGGGTATCTCCTACCGAACGCGAAAGCCCTATACCTGCCGCACACTCCTACAAGACTGGTTTCACCAGCTGTCTGGTAACTGTTCACTGATTTTAGAGAAATTTCTAAGTGTCAGATTTTTCTTTGCGGAATGGACTCATCAGGCAGTGATTCTAAGCATACAAACACATTGAGGAATAAACAATGACGATTACAAATGAAGCTGCTTCTGCTCAACTTAATAAGCCTGTTCTCAAGGAAGGTTCAAAAGGTGACGCTGTTAAAGAACTGCAAAAACTATTATTAAAATGGGGTGCTTTTGTATCTCTCGATGACGAGGGTGCTTGTGTATTTCCTGGTGAAGAAGTTATTGACGGTGTATTTGGTCCCAAGACAAAAAATGCGGTTATACTCTTCCAGGGTAAGGTATTTCTTGTACAAGATGGAATTGTTGCAGATAAAACTTGGCGAGCACTTTTTCTGAATGCGCCAGTTGATATGCCTATCCTCAAGAAAGGTAGCAAGGGAGATCTAGTAAAGAAGGTTCAAGAAAGACTGGCGATCGCCGACTACTACAACGGTAAAATTGACGGTGATTTTGCTAACAGTACAGAAAAAGCAGTCAAAGCTTTGCAAAAGGAGGCAGAGTTACCTGTGGATGGAGTTATTGAAGCTCGCACCTGGTTCGCGGTAAGCCAAATTAACACAATTTTCTGTTAATGAATTCGCTTTGAAAAGACCCAGTTTCTTTGAGAAATTGGGTCTTTTTGATTGTGGAACTTCTAGAAACTAACACCAAGTTTGTACAACTCGACCTGTCAATTGCTGTCCCAGCCAAAATGTATTACTAGAAAGTGTATGTAGATTTTGCTTTTCGACTTTCCAGTTTTGCTGCGGATCAAATAAAGTGAGTTCCGCTTTTTGATCTGGCGCGATCGCACTTATTCTCTGTTGTAAACACTCTGCCGGACGAGTACTAAAAGCTTTCCACAATTCTAATGCCGTAAATTCTCCTGTTTCTACTAGATGCTGCCATAAAAGGGGTAATGCTAACTCGTAACCAATTGCCCCTGGTGGAGCTTCGGCAAAGGCAACGGTTTTTTCTTCGTAGGTGTACGGTCTGTGGTCTATGGCTATTGCATCTATAACACCTGTGCGTACTGCTTGCCGTAACGCTGCTACGTCATTAGAAGTCCCCAAAGGTGGTTCTAAACGCAGGCTCGTATTATAGCTTTGAATTTTTTGCATGTCAAGTAAAAGGTGCATCCAAGTGGTACTAACCGTAATCGGTACACCTCTAGCTTTGGCTGATGCAATCAGTTCGACACTGCGAGCAGTGGAAACACGCATGATATGTACTGGCGTATTTGTGGCGGTGACTAATTCCAACAAAGCGGCGATCGCAGAGGTTTCCGCACTAGAAGGTATAAAAGGCAGGCCAAAACGGATAGCATCTCGACCTTCCCGGATGACGCCATTTCCCATCAATTGGCGATCGCAACACCAAAATGCAACTGGTTTCCTCAAAGGTTGGATATATTCCAACACCCGACGTACCAGCCCAAAATTTTCCCAAGGCTGACTATCAGTAAAGCCAACCACTCCAACTGCTGCCAAGTTTGCCAATTCAGTCATTTGCTTGCCAGCAACATCTAAACTAATTGCACCCCAGACATTCACCAGGGGAGTAGAGGAAGACAAGGAGGACAAAGGAGAATTTTGCTTCTCCCTCATTTCTACACCAGTCACCTGCTCTGGGAAACTCTCCCTGCGCTTACGCTCACCCTGGCGCTGGCTTTTCATCTGACTCATCACCTGCAACTCCCCTCCTCGCTTCTGCAACTGTGCGACCACAGCCGGATTATCAATCACGGGTAGGGTATCGGGTAAGATACTAATTCGTGTAAACCCGCCAGCAGCAGCAGCTTGCAAGAGAGAAACGAGGGTTTCGCGTTCTTCAAATCCTGGTTCTCCAGAGTGGCTATACAAATCTACCAACCCTGATCCTAATATCAACCCTTGACAATCTCTTACACGAGTGTTGTCTGGCACATCAGAAATACGATTCGTTACAGACCTGATATAGCCATCATCAATCAGCACATCAGCAATTTGATCAGTTCCAGAAACAGGGTCGATAACCCTGACTTGTTGTAGCAGTTCACTTGTCATTTTCGCTATCAACCATCAGCTAGCAGCTATAAGCTTTTTAACTTTTATATATTGTTAACTGTGCGTTTGTCTTACGTAACCTAAGAATCAACTCGCGGCAAAAGGCTGACAGAGCAAACATTACAATCTTACAATGCTCCCGCCGCTGTTTTATCAAGTACGCCACCACCTAAGTGAGCGGTAATGTTCATCGCTTGCAGTACTGGTTTTCCATTTTCTCCTAACGTATAGTCAATAACACTTACTGCACCGTTACCCTGACGAAAATTCCAAAAATGTTCTGATGATAAACCCAGAACGTGACACAGCAGAGTTTTATTAGTAGCATCATGAGCAACGACTAATCCGATTTTGAGTTCGTTTGCCAATGCAGTTTGGACAATTGACTCCCACGCTGCGACACTACGTTGCCACACTTGTTGCAAGTTTTCTCCTTCTGGCATTTGGACTTGTGCTGGTGTTGTGCGCCAGCGATCCAACTCTCCTGGAAATTCCTGCTCTATTTCTTTTTCTAATTTACCTTCCCAAAGTCCGTGACTAATTTCCCTTAAACCATCCTGCAATTCCAAATTAACATCAGTATGGTACTGCAAAATAATTTCTGCAGTTTCTTTAGGACGCACCATTGTGCTACTGACTGCAAAATCAATTTCTACGTCTTTGAGAAACTGAGCAGCTTTTTGTGCCTGCTGTTTACCATTGTCGTTGAGTGGGACATCAATTTGTCCCTGAAATCTGGTTTGGCGGTTCCACTCAGTTTCTCCGTGACGCACCAGCAACAATCTTACACCTTTGTGATTTGGGCGCAAGGAGGGTAGAATATCTCCTAAATGTTGCGTCTGATTCAGAGATTCTAGTTGGACAGCTTCTCCCAATCTTCCAGAAAAATTAAGTACACTGATGCAACAGTTAGATTGTTGTATGGAATGGTAACGTTCTGGAGGAATTTCCAGTGCCGTGCCCAAAAGAGCACGATTAATGCCATTATGCCCCACAACAAGTATTGTTTCGTTTGGATGGCGAGCTAAAAGTTCTTGCCAAAACTGCCGCGCCTGTTCGTACAAAGCCACAACAGGAAAATGTTCTGTTGTTTGCTCACCGTCTTTTACAGACATCCGCAGTAGCTGGGGAGTTTCCTGCCAAATACGGTAGTCTTCGCCCAACTTCTCTTTAACTTCAGCAGAAAGCATTCCCTGCCATAAAGGCAGATCAATTTCCATCAACAGATCAGAAGTTTGGGGAATAGCAGACTGCTCAGTATGAATTGTCAGCTCACGGTGAATAATATCTACTGTATCTTTTGCACGTTGCAAAGGACTGCTATATATTGCGTTAAATAGGAAATTACTGAGGGCTTTGCCTACTTGAGTAGAATCACTACGACCTTTTTCAGTTAATCTAGAAGCATCCGAGCGTCCTTGTACGCGTTTTTCGGTATTATAAGTACTTTGACCGTGGCGCACGATAATTACACGAGTCACGTTTTACCCTCCTCTATCTAAAGGAATCATTCTACTGTAAAGTGTTAGCAGAATAATTTCTTGACAGAAGTATACTTCATGTGTTTTGTACTCTTGTAATTACCTGAAAATAAATAACCCTCCAAGCTTATAGGGATTTTCGCCCAAAAATTGGAGGGGAACTGAGTATTTGGCATTTTTCTGGAGATTTTAGCCAAATATTTCCGTACAATAACAAGAAAACTCATTATTTCTACTAATTTCCATCTCTATCTAAGTCAACCTGTACTTTCACCCCATCATTGCTGTAAAACGAGTCATCTCCTTGGGGAAAAAGCAGATTGTTTGGAGTTGTTAACGGTTCTCTACGACGTAATTCGACTTGATCGCCAAGTTGCAAAACATCACCTGGAGATACTGTTTCTGTATAATTTTTTTGTGGGACATTCTTTTGAGAATTGAGTCCTGTAAAAAATCTTGCGAAATCACCTTCGGCTGTTCTATTATTTACGCCAGTTAAAGAATTTCCTTGAATTGTGTAATTCGCAGTTTTTGAGTTTGATAAGACTGAGGACTGTGCGTAAACTTTGGTTTGTAATCCAGCAGTTACCGCTAGTATAGCCAAGCCAGCTAATATCTTGAAGTTCATTGTTTTTCCCCAAACTTTAGATTATTTTTCGCATAAGTATGAAAAAGCTTTTTGACTTGCAGTATAGAGTCAGCTTTATACAAGAAACGTCTTTGAATAAACGCTTCTTGAAGTTTCAAAAATTCTCTAATAGCCAGAAAGCTAAAGCACAACATGTTCTCCAGAGTTTCTCTTTGAAAACGCATTATGGAACAAGCACAATTTTTTATGATTGTGGAGCTTGATTAAGCTCTACAAGTTGAGTTTACTCTTGTGCCCCTAATTAGCGAGGTATTAGATACTCACTCTTAATAATTGCTGTTGTCTGTAATTACAAGCAAACAAGTACTTTCTAGGATATTAAAGATTTGTAGATTTTTCCTCTTATTTGAGAGATATGTCTATAAGCATAGATGAGATTTGCTAATCTCATTAGCGAACCAACAACGCCAACACTATTGTTTCGTAGATTTGTGGTTGTGGTTTCACGGATACATCCCTGGGATATTATCATCAAAAAATATGCCAGGAATTCTGATAATCAAGAATGGGGTTATAAAACAGATATATACGAAAAAAAACTAGCAATGTCCTTTGATACCCAACTGCTACCCCGCATCAATGCCAAATCAATGCGAGAAAATGGTAAACAATATTACGTAGATACTCAGGGAAATCGCTTTCCTAGTGTGACGACAATACTTAACGCCACCAAACCGCAAGAAGACCGTGATCGGCTGTTAAATTGGAAAGCACGTGTTGGAACAGAAGAAGCTAGCCGAATTACAACAGGAGCCAGTCGTCGAGGAACGCAAACCCACAAACAAATTGAACGCTATCTACTGAGAGAAAATCCTGCTTGTCCTGAAGCCAGTCGTCCTTATTGGGAAAGTATTAAACCTGTTTTAGAAGAAATTGATACAGTCAAACTTGTGGAAGGCTCAGTCTTTCACTACAACATGAGTTATTCCGGCAAAGTAGATTGTGTCGCAAGTTACAAAGGTATTCCCTGCATTTGCGAGTGGAAAACAGCAGATAAACCCAAAGGTTCAATTGAGCGTTTATATGAACATCCTCTGCAATTAACAGCTTACATAGGAGCAGTTAACCAGTGTTATCAAGAATATGATATTGAAATCAATCACGCCCTGTTGGTTGTAGCAATACCAGACACAGAAGCTGAGGTATTTTGGTTTGAACCAGAAGTCATGAAAGATTACTGGAAGCAATGGGAACAACGAGTTGCTAAGTATTGGAAACGTAGAAACAGTTGGAGTCGGTAAAGCAGAGTTCACACATTAACTACGCAACGAAATCCAATATGACAAGTTGAGGTATCTACTGTTTCTGGATGACGTGCGGCTGGTCGATAACGCTGGCAGTAGTTAGGGGCACACAGAAAGGAACCACCTTTGAGTACCTTTCTAGGTATTTGAGATGGTGTATTTGGATCAAAGCTCTCTTCGCGTGTTCCACCTCTGGGGTTGACTGGAATACAGCAAGATTTGGTCTTATTTTCCGGGTGAGAATCTCGATACCAATCAGTTGTCCACTCCCAAACGTTGCCGATCATATCGTACAAACCATAACCATTTGCAGGATACGAGCCGACAGATTCTGCTCCAGGAGAGCGCGGCTTTAGGTTTTGCCAAGGAAACTCACCTTCCCAAGTGTTAGCCATGCGCTTACCTTTGGGAGCAAATTCATTTCCCCAAGAGTAGACAGCACCCTCCAGCCCACCGCGAGCCGCAAATTCCCACTGTGCTTCTGTTGGTAATAATTTACCAGCCCAAGCTGCGTAAGCTTCAGCATCTTCATAGGCAATATGTACCACAGGATAATTGTCTCGCCCTTTGATAGAACTTCCAGATCCGGCTGGATGTCGCCAGTTTGCACCCGGCACATAAACCCACCAGCTACAAGTTTGTAAATTCACTGGTTGTTTCGGCTGCTGAAAGACAGCCGAACCAGGTACTAAGAGTTCTGGTATAGCTCCAGGATAATCTTCTGGCTTTGGTGGACGCTCTGCGACCGTCACATAGCCAGTTGCTTTCACAAAACGTTGAAACTGCTTGTTAGTAACAGCATAGCGATCCATCCAGAAGCCATTTACACGGATAAGATGGGTTGGAGCTTCCTCTGGGTAATGGTGGTCAGACCCCATGACAAAAGTGCCACCCGGTATCCAGACCATGTCTTTATCAGGTGCTTTACCAGGACGCTTGAGTGCGATTTGCCTGTCAGATTTCCCAGATGAAACCTCGTGATGTACTGTACGTTCCTGCATGAATGAGTTTTCCTTATGCTGGGTAAGGCAGAACTTGTCCGTTCCATTCCTCAAAGCGATCGCGCAACTGCTGGAATACTTTGGGATTGTTATCCTTAAGGTCAGTTTGTTCGCCTTCGTCACTGGCAAGATCAAACAGATATTCCTTCTCTCCTTGGCGCAAGTACTTCCAATCCCCGCTTCGGACTGCTGCTTGGAGTTGCCCTGAAGGACGCCCACCAACATTAGATTTATAGCGCCAGAACAGTGTTCGAGGATAAACGGGTTTTTTGCCCAGAAGAACTGGAAGCAAATTCCGACCATCAAGTGGATAGTTGGGGTCGGGTGAAGTACCTGTTGCTGCCAGAATTGTTGCTGTTAAGTCGAAAGTGATAAGAACTTGGCTGTTCACTTGGTTTGGTTGAATCACTCCAGGCCAGCGAATAAAAGTAGGGACTCGTATACCACCTTCATACAAACTGCTTTTTCTCCCTTGAAAAAGTCCGATATCAGAGTACCTCTCACCCCCGTTATCACTGGCAAAAATGACTATGGTATTATCAGCCTGCCCAGAATCTTTTAAAGCTTGCAAGACTTTACCAACTCCGTCGTCTAGCCTTTTTAGGATCGCCGCGTAAGTTTCTTTTGACCCTCCGGCGGTGAAATCGTTTGAATTGTAGAAAGTTCGACTCAACTCTTCATCTTCTGGTCCTTCCCAGGGCCAATGAGGCGCATTGTAATGAAGGCTCAGGTAAAACGGTTGATTGCGTGGTCTTTTGAGGAATTCAACAGCACGTTCAGTATACAAGTCTGTAGCATAACCAGGTTTTTCTACAGGTACCTCACCTTCATAGAAGTCAAGTTCTTCAGCTACACCTTTGTGGGTAAAGTAGTCGATCCCTCCACTATAGTTTCCAAAGAACTCATCAAAGCCACTCTTGAGTGGACCGTAATTTGGAAGAAAACCAGCGTGCCATTTACCAACCAATGCTGTCTGATAACCATTGGCTTTCAAAAGGGAAGCGATGGTTGGCTGTTGAGGCGGTAATCCTACACTGTCACCTTCAACTAGAGGTTCTTGAAGACCAACTGGCAATCGCGCTGGATAACGACCTGTAAAAAAGCCGATCCGTGTTGGCGTGCAAACAGTTTGCGCTGCATAAGCATTGGTGAAGCGCGTACCTTCGGTTGCCAACTGGTCTAAATTTGGCGTCTGATAGGTTTTTCCATAAATACCAATGTCGCCCCAGCCCAAGTCATCCGTCAAAATGAACAGTATATTCGGACGCTTTCGTTTGGCAGCGACAGCAGAAAACACACTCGATCCTCCTAATGTCAAGACTGTGCTGACAAGTGCTGTCCCCACAAACTGACGACGACTAATTGCTGGTAGTTTGCGTTTGTTCATTGATTTCTCCTGATCAGTTTTTGATTACCTACGTTAAGCATGGTGATTCGAGCCTGAGTGATGAAACTTCAGACTTGTTGGACACACATTTGTGACCTATAAGCTACAAATTGATTGGTGCTATGTCCCTGCTTATATTCCGGCAATAAGATCGATTAACAGTATTTTTACTACAGACATAATTGCACATATAGAATGCGCAAAGCAAGTCTTTTTCTAACAAATTGTGTAGAAGATCACACAAAAATAAATTAGTAGCCTTCACTTCTATTTTCAAGTTAGGCTGGAGTGGATTCCGTTTTAGGAAAAATTGCCTTTCTAGCCCTTGCAGCAATTTTTCTCTCAAGGTAGAGATATATCCATTGACAGAAAACAGAAATAATAGGAATATAAGCGCCGGTCAAGTCAATAGTAAGCTGCTTGACCATCAAAGGTCAGAGGTTAAAGACGAATGGGGCGATACGAAAGGCGACCAGATAACCCACGAGAAAAAGGCGATCCATATGGGACAGCAGAAAGTGCCTTACGGGCTGTCACTGAGGAGTTGCAAATTCTCCAACGGAATTTGCTTAGATCCTTACAGGAAGATACCAAGCGGTTGCAAGCAGAAAAAGACCGCTTAACTGAAGACATTAGACGGCTGGAAGAGGAAAAAGAACATCTTCAACAGGCGTATCAAATTAATGAGCAGCAAACGTTGATTCGTCAGTTGTCACAAGTATTAGCTAATCATATATCAACGCAGCTGCAATCTTCTTTGGAAACTTTAGCTACGCAAGCTATGGAGCGTGTTTCCCAACCAGTGGGAAGTTCTGAATCCACACAAACCACAAGTCGCTCCACAAGTGAAGCAAATGAGTATGCGGAAAAACTTTTGGGTTCTTTGGATGACACCCTCACTATTACCTTTAACTCACTGCAGCAGGAGTTGAAAAACTATCAAAGCGGTCTTTCTCAACAGTTATCCCGAATGATAGTCCAACAAAGGGAAGGCGAAGCAATTTTAATAGAATTAGTGAATTCTCTGCGTAGAGAACTGGAACAAACACCACAAAATTCACCATCTACAATTGCAGCAGTTCCCTCTGGTGAGATTGAACAAATTCTACAACAGCAACAGCTGACTTCTGAGGAAGTACCAACAAAGTTGCAAAGAGAAATTCCTCCAGAAACTACAGTTTTACCTAGGAGTTTACCCCAGGAAGAAACCCCTGCTTGGAATTCTCTTTCCCAAAGTATAGTCTCGCCAAGCGAAATAACTCAGTCTCCTCCCGTGTTAGAAGAACCAACTCCCGTGGCATCTCCAAGACGCAGCGAAACAACTCAGTCTCCTCCTGTGTTAGAAGAACCAACTTCCGTAGCATCTCCAAGACGCGCCGTTTTAGAGCCAGAAACATCTCCTCCACCAGAACCACAACTCACACCAAGGCAGAGGGGAATTTCTTCTTTACAAATCACAGGAATTATCCTGCTTGCATTGTCAACAATAGCAACAGCGCTGTACAACGTAGCTATTAAGGTAATTTTCCTGCCTGGCTCCCAAATTTTAGGTGTGTTTGATGCACAACGCCTGATCTCACCAAATTTGGGTAATTCACTTTTCATTTTGATGCTCAGGATGCTGGTGGTTCTACCGCTAATGTTGCTTTTGGCTCCCATGCTACATTCACGAGTATGGCAAGATCTGCAATACCTGAGTGACTCAGTTCGAGGAAACTCCAGTAATCCGAGTACAAAACGAGTGTTGATACTGTCAATTGTCAGTGGATGCTTTTTGTTTCTCTCTCAGGTACTCATCTACCTTGCCATCGGTCAAATTCCGACTGGGATGGCGATCGCACTTTTCTTTGTGTATCCAATTATCAACGGACTGGTGTCATGGTTTTTGTTCCGCGATCGTCTAACTTTATTCAGTTCTGGCGCTATAGCTGTTATTGGCATGGGTGAATTATTGGTTTTAGGAAGTTCTAACAGTAGTGTCATTGGTAATACTCGTATCGGCAGCATTGCAGCAATTGCTTCAGGAGGTGCTTTTGCTGTGTACCTCCTAGTCTCCCGCATGTGTGCAGCTAAAGTGCATCCAGTCTCTCTTACCTTAATCAACTTTGCTACGATGTTGCTGTTGTCTGTCTTTGGTTTAATACTGCCTTTACCCGCAAGTTGGAACTTGCAACTAAACCGTGGTTACCTGCTAGAACTTGTTTTATGTGCTTTCCTATTGGGTGTACTAACGCTCTTCAGCTATTTGTTCAATAATTTTGGAATTCGTAAAATTGGTGCCTCACGCTCAGCAATTATCGGTGCCAGTATCCCTGCTCTAACGGTCATTTTTGCTGGGTTGATTCTTCAGGAAACTTTGCAACTTGAGCAAGTTTTGGGAGTGCTGCTGGTTAGCTTTGGAGCGGGATCTCTGTGTTTTGAGAAAATCCGCAGGACTAAGCCTTTTCATCAGTCTTCGCAGTGAATGAGTCCCCGTCCCAATACGGTTTGGTCTAACCGAACTGTATTGGGCAGGTGGATAGTGTACCTCACAATTGTTGAAAAGCGCTCTAAAAAGGAGTCAGAATGGGCTTTGCCCTTGCACTCTACAGCAATTCCTGATTCAGAATATCTCTACGGATAAATCCGGGGGCTTTAGACCATTATTCATTCACCCTAGTACTTCACTAGAAAAACTTTAATGGGTGAATCAATTTTCACTCGCTAGTCTTGTTTCCCTCTTGCTTTGCGACGGACACTCTCCAAGGGCGGGGGGAACCGCCGCACGGAGGTGTCCTCCTCTTTGCGCGTATGTCCAGAGGACACGCTACGCAAACGCGGTTTTTTATTTCACCCCGCAAAGTTGCTGTGGCGGACTACTAGTAGTCTATCAAGTCAACTTTGCAGGGTGAAGCAGTCGGGTATAACCGCTCCATTTTTTTCCGTGCATCAGTAGTTTTAAAGCGCCAATTTACACTCGCATAAGCAGTATTCCGTTGTTGTT
>NZ_JABXYX010000406.1 GCF_017982655.1 Brasilonema sp. CT11
AAACTTTGAAAACCTACAGTTTCGTTAATATTATGAGGTAATTTAAAAATATTACGTACTTTAAAGTGATAAGCTTGAACGGAAACTTGGAAAGCAATAACTGTCCGTACGGATTCACCGTCGTGCCTTGAATTGAATCAGAGACGTAATACTTATTTTTAACCCAATCTTCTCTTAATAGTTGTATCAAAAAGCTCTGTGTCACTTCTTGCAGACCAATAATATCAGCATTTGAATATTTTAATAATTCAATTAATTTTTGGACGCGTGCATTGCTTTGTTCTTTGCTTTTTTCGAACGTAGAAAATAATACATTGTATGTTAAAATTGAAAATCGGTCAATTTCTTGGTTAGTAAATGAGCTGCGCTGGTCGATCGAGATCCAATTAATTTCCTCATTGCTGAACTTGTACGTAGGTAGCGAAGAGAAGAACTTGTCCATTATTTAAATGATCTCCGCAACTGGATTTTGATCTAAAAGTAGTTGAGCGTCGTGTTAACTTAGTTTCATCTAGATTGACATCTCTTTTAGTCTAGACAGTGCTACTTACCTGCGTGCGGGTTAGTATCAAAGCAGAGTATACAATAATAAAGATTCGGATGTGGCATTGACAAAGCTGCAGACCGCAGAAAGAAAAATGACAGAAACGAAAATTAACAGATCTGTTCAGGACAGCTTGTGAACTGTTGCTCAATGCATGTAGTACAATTGCTACATCCTCGATTTGGTATGACCATCCACAATGAATTTCGAGTCTTTACCAGCCAAAAGTCTGTCACGTAGCGGGTTAATTAATTAACGGATCTGTTTGGCAATTTATTCGGGCTGTTCCGGTAGCGATTAAATTGATGCGAGAGTACATCCGTAGTTATCCACAATGGTGGTAAGGGCGACCGTTCGATAATTTTAATTACAAATCACGTGTTAATCTCGCCTAACGTTACAATGCGTGGATTTGGCCAAAAAAAGATACAAAACGGAAACAACGAATATTTATCAATTCACTTTTTTTTCCAACTCTTACACAACAACACGAGAAACATGTTGCTG
>NZ_JABXYX010000247.1 GCF_017982655.1 Brasilonema sp. CT11
GCAGTACACGACCCGGATTTGAAGGTGGTCAACAGCCATTGTACCGCCGCATACCCAAGTTAAAGGGCTTCCCTCTGGTTAATCGTAAGCAGTACACTACGATTAATGTAGAAAAGCTAGCTTCCCTCCCTGCAAATACAGAAGTTACACTCACCTCGTTAAAAGAAGCAGGTATCCTTACTGCTGATCGAGGATCTTTGAAGATTTTAGGGGATGGGGAATTGAACGTTCCCCTCAAGGTGCAAGCGGCAGCTTTTACAGGTACAGCTCGTAGCAAAATTGAGGCAGCGGGTGGGAGTTGCGAAGTTTTAGAGTGAGTCACAAAGCACGCACCTACGACAAGCCTACCCCAGCCAAGTGCCTCGCTTCACGATTCAGGTAGCCCTCTATGATCAGTCGAGACAAAGCTCCAACGGCTCAAGAAACTTTTATGCAGATGGCGCAAGCAGCAGGTCTGCGAGGTCGGCTGCTTGTGACATTAGGTATTTTAATGTTGATTCGTTTGGGCATACATTTGCCCATACCAGGTATTGACCGAGCTCAATTTGCCAGAACCCTTCAAGGTAATAACCAAATATTAAGCTTTTTGGACATCTTTTCCGGAGGTGGACTTTCTGCTTTGGGAGTTTTTGCCTTAGGAATTTTGCCATACATCAACGCCTCAATTATCATCCAATTACTTACCGCTGCCATCCCAGCTTTAGAAAATTTACAGAAAAATGAGGGCGAAGCAGGACGGCGGAAGATTTCTCAAATGACACGCTATGTTTCTGCGGGTTGGGCAGTTCTTCAAAGTGTTTTCTTGGCATCATTCTGGCTCAAGCCCTTTGCCTTAAACTACGGACCAATTTTCGTCATCGAGACAGCGCTGGCTCTCGTAGCAGGTTCGATGTTTGTGATGTGGGCATCAGAAGTGATTACAGAGCGTGGCGTAGGTAACGGTGCATCTTTGTTGATTTTTGTCAATATTGTGGCAACACTTCCAAAAGCTTTAGGTGACACAATCGATTTTGTACAAACCGGAAACCGGGAAACAGTAGGTCGAGTTATTGTGCTATTGCTGCTTTTCCTGGTCACGATTGTTGGTATTGTGTTTGTGCAGGAAGGAATCCGTCGTATTCCGATAATTTCAGCACGCCGCCAAGTTGGTAGACGAATTTTTGCAGAGCAACGTAACTACTTACCCCTACGACTTAATCAAGGGGGTGTGATGCCAATTATTTTTGCGGCTGCAATTTTAAGTTTGCCAATGTTGGTAGGGAATTTTATCAAAAATCCAGAATACTCGAGAATTATTAACACCTATCTCGTACCTGGAGGTTCTGGGGCTTGGGTGTATGCTCTTGTCTACCTAGTTTCTATCGTCTTCTTCAGCTACTTTTATTCTTCATTGATTGTCAACCCAGTCGATGTAGCACAGAACTTGAAGAAGATGGGTTCTAGCATTCCAGGTATTCGTCCGGGAAAAGCAACGAGTGAGTACATTGAGCGCGTACTGAATCGATTAACTTTTTTAGGTGCTATCTTTCTGGGCTTGATTGCTATTATCCCTACTGCCGTTGAAAGCGCTTTAAATGTACGAACTTTTAGAGGGCTAGGTGCTACCTCTTTGTTAATTTTAGTTGGTGTTGCGATTGATACGTCAAAGCAAATTCAAACTTACGTTATCTCTCAGCGCTATGAAGGAATGGTGAAACAGTAGTGACACGAGTAATCTTCTTGGGGCCACCTGGAGCTGGTAAAGGAACTCAAGCTAAAACCTTAGCTGACGATTTGAATATTCCTCATATTTCTACTGGTGACATACTGCGTCAAGGTCTAAAAGACCAAACTCCTTTGGGTGTGAAGGCTCAAACTTATATGGATAAAGGTGAGTTGGTACCCGACCAACTTGTGGAGGAAATGGTGCAGGAACGTCTGAAGCAGGATGATACTAAATCAGGCTGGATTCTTGATGGCTTTCCCCGCACAGTTAATCAAGCAGTTTTTTTAGAGGAATTACTGCGAAAACTTAACCAAAATGGCGAAAGGGTCGTCAATTTGAACGTGCCAGATGACACAGTAATAGCACGGTTACTAGAGCGAGGCAGAAAAGATGACTCAGAAGAAGTCATCCGTCGTCGCTTAGAAGTTTACCGGTCTGAAACGGCACCTTTGATTGACTATTACAGTAGTCGTCAGACTCTCCTCAGTATAAACGGTAATCAGTCCCTAGAAGAAGTCACTGCTGAATTAAAAAAGGTCATTGCGTCTTAAAAGGGGGGAGTGGGTGAGAGGTCAGAAGTGACAAATTTTTCCCAATTCTTTGTACCTAGCACCCTATTCCCTGTCCCCCAACCAGATGCATGTAAATATTGGATAAAATATATTAATGAAGTGTTGATATATTCTCCGAAATATGTCTTTTGCAGACTATTAACTAGCTGTAACAAAGTAGGAGGCTGTTGAGTTGAGGAAAAAACTTGTCTAAACAAGATTTGATAGAGATGGAAGGCACGGTCACCGAGTCCCTGCCAAATGCAATGTTTCGTGTTGATTTAGATAACGGGTTCAATGTGTTAGCTCACATTTCTGGCAAGATTCGCCGTAACTATATCAAGATATTACCCGGCGATCGCGTAAAAGTAGAGTTAACGCCTTATGACCTGACAAAAGGCAGAATTACTTATCGATTACGTAAGAAATAGCTCATTTTTCAACTATTCTTCGGAATGAAATTTCAATTATGTAAAAAATCATACCATAGAAAATCGGAAAAAAATAATGATTTTTACTGACTGATTAATCATAAAATGTTATAATTCACTATTTGGAGTCAACAACAAGGCATGAAAGTCAGAGCGTCTGTCAAAAAAATCTGTGAAAAGTGTAACGTGATCAGGCGTCGCGGTCGCGTTATGGTGATTTGTGTTAATCCTAAGCATAAACAGCGCCAAGGATAACACAAGGAAAAAGTGAACAGTCATCAGGAAAATTTATTCAAATAACTGCTGACTGACAAAAAACACATTACTAGTTTTAAGGAATAGGGAGACACGAGTTGTGGCACGTATTGCCGGAGTAGACCTTCCACGTGATAAACGTGTTGAAATTGGTCTAACTTATATCTACGGAATTGGGTTATCTCTATCAAAAGAGATATTAGCAGCCACGAGTGTCAACCCTGATACTCGTATTAAAGACCTGAGTGATGCTGACGTAGCAGCTCTGAGGGGAGAAATAGAAGAAAACTACCAAGTAGAAGGTGACCTTAGGCGCTTGGAGGCAATGAACATCAAGCGCCTAATTGAAATTGGCACTTACAGGGGTCGTCGCCACCGCATGGGCTTACCTGTGAGAGGACAAAGAACTCGAACTAATGCCAGAACTCGTCGAGGAAGACGACAGACAGTAGCTGGTAAGAAGAAAGCCCCATCCAAGTAATTGTTTTTGTGCTGAACTACAGCAATACTTAACCTTAATATTTAACCAAGTGCGATATGGCGCGACAACAAAGTGCAAAGAAATCCGGCAGCAAAAAGCTAAAACGTAATGTTCCAAACGGGATAGCCTACATCCAGTCTACTTTCAACAATAGCATTGTTACCATTAGCGATCAAAATGGAGATGTTATCTCCTGGGCAAGCGCTGGATCTAGCGGTTTTAAGGGAGCAAAAAAAGGTACTCCTTTTGCAGCCCAGACCGCAGCCGAAAGTGCAGCACGTCGAGCAATGGATCAAGGAATGCGTCAAATAGAAGTCATGGTCAGCGGTCCTGGGGCTGGTCGAGAGACAGCTATCCGGGCACTTCAAGGAGCCGGACTAGAAATTACATTAATTCGGGATATTACCCCGATTGCTCATAATGGTTGCCGCCCACCCAAGCGCCGCCGAGTATAAAGACAACTTATGAAGCGGTGAGTCCAGCGCTACAGGAGGGTTTCCCGACCTAGGCGACGGGCGTTCCCGATAGCTGTAAGGCGTGGCGGACCGCCATAGGGTGAGGGCGAGAAGTTTGAGAAAACGCTAGTTGCATAAGGATTCTACGAAAGACACGCACTAGGGGAGAGTTTCTTTTCGTCCTATTGAGCAACTTCCCCCTAAAAACTCGAAACTTCAAAAAACAAAATACCATCACTGCCCGTTGGCAATTCTTGGTATCAAACTTCACCATCATTGGATATAGAGTTTGAGAAACCTCATAGTTTAAGAGGGCATTAAGTAAATTCGAGAGGGCAGAGCCGCATGGTGAGCGTAAGCTCCAAAAGGGTAACCCGAAGGCAAGCAACTAGCAAAAAGCTTTGCCGACTTGAAATGACTACTTGTACAAGTTCCTCTGAGTATGAAAACAACCGTTTCATCAAGGGTACTGGTGTGCAACTATTTGTCCTTGCCACTGTGTTGTGGTTCGGCAAGTGCTCTGTGCCAGGTTTAGTGTACGTTTGTGACTGGTGTAAGCCCTATGCCTACGGCATAGGGCTTAGAACATACGATGAACCCGCACGCAGTTGGTGCTCGTTGGAATGCAACTGGCGTTGACAATGCCCTCCCTAGTTCGCGTAGTGTCGTTTGCAGGAGAGATGGCAGTTGCCTGATTTCCACGCCAGATGCGACAACGGAGGGAACCTCCCTTCGGGTTCGCCCTTCGGGAACGCCCGTCGCCTGCGGAGGGAAACCCTGCCGCAGCGCTGGACTCACCGCAACGCACTGGCTCCTCAATAAGAACTGGTGAAAGAATTTGTCAGCTTTTAGACGCACTTTTCGGCATCCTCAAAAGTAGCAAATGTTCTCTCAAGCTCCGG
>NZ_JABXYX010000407.1 GCF_017982655.1 Brasilonema sp. CT11
TACCTGTGTATTCATGCGATCGCCAATGACGACTTGACGGTTGCGCTATGCGTAACCGTCACTTAAACCCAACCAAAAGTAAAAGTGTTAAAGAAGCTTAGAGTATTAAAATAAACTCATCCAAGAAAAGCTTGTTGGAGAGTAAATGCCAAAATAAATGCTTGAAGCTTCAGTAGAAACCCGTTATATGTGACTGCATGAATCGATTTGGGGAAAACACGGGTGATACTACTAAATATAGTTTCAATATAATGCCGAGTATGTTGTTTAATGTATTGATTCCAGGGTGGGTCTTTACGCCTGGAATTCTTTTTCCGCATGACTTTTAACTCAATTTGACTCGTCTCTAACAGGTCATCTTCCGCAGTATAATCGGTATAAGCCGAATCACTGTAAACTTCACTTCCAGGTGGCAAATTTAACGGTAGTGCATTTAACGCACGTACATCGCTTGCACTACCAGGCAGAAACACAAATTCGACTGGAACACCACTTTTTGTCGTTAATAGCTGAACTCGAACTCCATAAAAATAGCGTTTTTTCGATGCAATGTAACCTCTGTATTCTTCCGACTTGATTAACTTCACATTAAAAATCCGGATGTTGTTGCAAATAGATACTGGAAATGAGTCTAAAAGATATTCAGTACAATCATTTACCTCTTTTAGTATCATTCCCACTTGATGAAACAAGTCGTTGATCAACATCGAGATACCGTGTAATCGCCGGTTAAATCGAGATTTTTCTAACATATCTGGTATCAAGTTATGGTCTTTCATGTAGCTGCAAGCTTTATGAAAATTACCATGAAAGAACATTGCAGCGCAGACAGCCGTTGTAATAATTTCTGCATCGCTCATATTTCTACGGCTATCTTCATTATGCCTGATCGCCTTCAACAGGTCATCGATTGACGCAGCGGAGCTAATTATTTCATTTAACATATACCCCTCCGAATCTTCTTCCTGGAGGGGATTTTATGACTTAAGTGACCCAAAGCGATACGCGAAGCGTCAGCCCTTTGGGCTATCGCTCACAAGAGTAA
>NZ_JABXYX010000408.1 GCF_017982655.1 Brasilonema sp. CT11
TCTCCATTTAGATCTCCCAATTCTTCTTCAAGTTTTTTGCAGGCTTTTTCGTACCAATCATCTTCGCCACTATCAGAAAAGTCCCAATCGTCTTCAATTTTATTCTTCTCTTCCGCCTTATAATCGCTATCATATCTAGAACTATTGTACCTACGTTGATTGACCGCCAAATTTAATAAGGTCTTTAAAAAATTCAACGAAGAAATTTCGGGATAAAGATCAAACGCCAACCAATCCATAACCTTACGAATATCTTCCTCAGAGAAAAACATCGCGAAAACATTCTCGTTTTCTTCTTTGTCAAAGATACTTTCGTCGATCGAATGCGAACAAGAATCATCTTCCGCGTCTTTCTTAAATTCAATAATTATTTTTTCAGTCTCATCAGCCACTCCCAATTGTTTCAAATCGACTGTAATTTTAAAATTCATCCATCCTTGTCCATCACCATGCGTATACAAGTCAATGTACTCACATTTGACGTCGATGTAATGGTTACCTTTTCCAACCCAAATAAACGCCGATTTTTCTGTATTAATAATTGTTAGTTCTCATGAAATCGGATGTTAATATCATAGAAGTATAATAATCCAAATTTCCCGAAAAAAGGAGCGAAAGTCAGGTCGCGATCGCAGAAAAGTCCATCAAATATTGGATCTCGGTGTAGCGATTAAAATATTACTTACGCTTATTTAACTTAGTAGAACTATCACTATCCCCCCATACACCATCCTCTTTACGATAAAAGTCTAAAGAGATGGAGGATTAGATCTCTATTACAAAATACCAAATTTTCGTGCCTGTATAATAAAGTGATCTGAAATGCTTATCCATAGCCTTCAATGACTTCGGCATATTATCAAAAATATAGTCTAATGTAGTTCGCATATCTATACGGCGCTGGATCTGTTTTACAGTCGGGGCAAGATCAGTGTAGTTATTGGATCTAGCCAACGAAATTGCTTTTTCGAACAAAATCATCATATCTGAATATTATAAACATTAATAATGAATTTTTAACGAAATAATAATGATTTAAAA
>NZ_JABXYX010000409.1 GCF_017982655.1 Brasilonema sp. CT11
TATAGCGGTTCTCGCTTGAGTGAAATACAGTGTGGGAGGATGGAGTATATCAATAACCAAGTGCATCGACATGAAAGCTTACTCCACTGATCTGCGCCAAAAAGTGATTGATGCTCACAACAATCAAGAAGGCTCTCAACGACAACTCGCAAAAAGGTTTAGTGTGAGTTTAAGTTTTGTCCAGAACCTGCTGAGGCGATACCGATTTTGTGGCACAGTGGAAGCAAAACCACACTCTGGAGGTCAATCAGCAAAATTAAACAGCGAACAAATGGCTCTGGTTGCGCTCTTGGTGGAAGAAGATAACGATGCTATTCTGGTTGAGCTGTGCGATCGCCTCGAACAAAGGGCGGGAGTGAAAATAAGTCGAGCCACAATGGGAAGGATCACCCAAAAACTGGATTTAACACGCAAAAAAAAACAATACATGCCAGCGAGCGATACACACAGAGAGTGCAAAAACTCAGGGCGGAGTATTGGACAACCATTGGTTCAGTGAACCTAGCCGACTTAGTATTTATCGATGAAGCTGGGGTTAACATCGCGATGACCAGAGCCTTTGCTCGCTCACAAAAAGGTAGTCGTGCTTATGGCGATCGCCCTGACGGGCGTGGGAAAAATGTGACGATGATTGGAGCAATGTCAACCGAAGGCATCATTGCTGCCATGACTTTTACTGGCGGTACCAATGCGTCGGCATTTGAAACCTATGTTACTCAAGTTTTGGTTCCGAATCTTTGGCCTGGGGCTTGTGTTGTCATGGATAACTTCAGTTCTCACAAAGTTACAGGCATAAAGGAAGCAATTGAAGCCGTTGGAGCAAGGCTAGTGTACTTATCTCCTTATTCTCCTGATTTTTCACCGATTGAAAATTGTTGGTCGAAAGTCAAAGAGTTTTTGCGAACGCAAGCCGCCCGAACCTATCAAGAATTAGATGATGCCATTACAAATGCTTTAAACGCAGTGACGAAAAAAGACATTATTGGATGGTTTACCCACTGCTGCTACTATATTGCACCCAACTGAGAACCGCTATA
>NZ_JABXYX010000051.1 GCF_017982655.1 Brasilonema sp. CT11
CGTTGGCGAGCGGCAGAAAGCTTAGGGAAAATTGGTGCTGGCAACTCTGATGCGATCAGGGCTTTAGTCGAGTTAACCCGCAACTCCAAGGATGATTATACCCGTTGGCAAGCGGCAGAAAGCTTAGAGAAAATTGATCCTGGCAACTCTGATGCGATCAGGGCTTTAGTCGAGTTAACCCGCAACTCCAAGGATGATTATACCCGTTGGCAAGCGGCAGAAAGCTTAGAGAAAATTGGTGCTGGCAACTCTGATGCGATCAGGGCTTTAGTCGAGTTAACCCGCAACTCCAAGGATGATTATACCCGTTGGCAAGCGGCAGAAAGCTTAGGGAAAATTGGTGCTGGCAACTCTGATGCGATCAGGGCTTTAGTCGATTTCATCGCCAACTCCAAGGATGATGATACCCGTTGGCGAGCGGCACAAAGCTTAAAAGATATTTTGACAGTAGATCATCAGATGGCGGAAGTTGTCACCACCTTAAAGTACTACTTATCCCCATTGAGTATAGTTATCTCAATTGTTAAATTCAAAATTTCGCGATACTCTTATTGCTATGAAGTCCTCTGGCACTGCGCCCAAAATATGCCCTACCCCTGCTTTTATCAAGCTTGGCATCATCGAAGGAATAAATAGATTTCGCAGCAGAAAATGGCTGATCAGACAAAGTACCAAGTAGTCAATGGCATTGCATTGATTTTCTTCAAGCTGGATATCATTGAGTGCGATCGCGTAGCGTGCCCAAAGGGCATTAGCACGGAGTGTCCGCCAAGGACGCGCCTGTTAAATGAGCTAGCCCGCTGCGTTTTGCTAAACTGAGAACACATCTTCGTACTGATTCAGGAGCCATGAGCGCTACAACTCTCCACTCCCTTACCCTAGAGGAGTTCCTGAAGCTCCCAGAAACCAAGCCAGCCAGTGAATATATTAATGGTGAGATTATTCAAAAGCCAATGCCGAAGGGGAGACACAGCCGCTTGCAAGCTAAACTCTGTGCAGCAGTCAATCAAGTTGCAGAGGACGAGAGGATTGCTTATGCTTTTCCCGAATTGCGGTGTAGTTTCGGGGAACGCTCAATTGTACCGGATGTGGCTATATTTCTGTGGAGGCGCATACCATTTCTGATCGATGATGAAGTCCCTGATAACTTTGAACTACCGCCAGATTGGACGATTGAGATTCTTTCGCCAGAACAAAAACCCAACAAAGTGATTGGTAACATTCTTTATTGCTTACAACATGGTAGTCGCCTCGGATGGTTTATTGATCCTGATGACTTCAGTATCTTAGTATTTCTCCGTGAGCAACTGCCTTTACTACTTATGGGAGACGATTTATTGCCTGTGTTACCAGAAATTGAACTGACATTAACTGTCAATCAAGTTTTTGGATGGCTGAAGATGGGTGGCTAATGATTTGGAAGACTGTCTTCGCTTGGAAAAACAAACCCGTTCTAAAGTCCAATTTTGATTTCTGTTGATAAGTTTGGAGCAAAACTTTTGAAGATGAAAACATTGGAGGAAATTAAGCAAATTCTCAGACAGAGTAAACCGCTGTTGCAGGAGCAGTATCAGATCACGCAGCTAGGCATCTTTGGTTCTTACGCTCGTGGTGAACAGACACAGGAGAGTGATGTTGATGTACTCATTGACTATGATCGAGCGCCTACCTTATTTAAGCTGGTAGAGCTACGTGACTATCTTAGTAGTGCGATCGGTATGAAGGTTGATATAGTGACACAAAACGGTTTAAAGCCAAGAATCCGGGAGCGAGTATTATCGGAAGTCGTTTATATATGACTAAACGACAACTTTCAGAATTTCTCCAAGACATATTGGATGCTATTGCGGACATCGAAGCGTTTACAGACGGGATTGATTTTGAGACATTTCGAGTTAACCGTGAGAAAATTTTAGCTGTTGTGAAGTCAATCGAAATCTTAGGAGAGGCAGTCAAGCGAATTCCCGATGAGATCCGCAGCCAGCACCCTCAAATTCCTTGGAAAGCGGTGGCTGGTATGCGAGATGTGTTAGTGCATGAATATTGGGGAATTGATGTAAATGTTGTCTGGGCAACGGTTCATGAAGGATTGCCACCTTTAAAAGCAGTGATTGTTGAAATCACCAGAAACTTGCAGAATACTTAGAATGCTGAGGTTTTCCGTATACGTTCCATCGCGCCACCAAAGCTTACAGCAACGTCATAACTAATCCGTATAGTAAACAATCTCGCGTTTGGTTTTTGGTGTTTTAACTTTAACGCTGTCTCTACGCCAGTTGGATCGATTCCATATTCACCAGTTTCTGTATCAATCACAATCATCTTGCCAATATTATCGCCATGCTCAACATGTTGACGAATATCGTTTTCGTAAAACTGTTTGGCTCTTAGAGCAACTTCTTCCATACTCCAGAAAATAGATTGCATAACAGTTACACCTACTTTTTGTCCTTTAATCATTATTGCAAAGCAAGTATAGCTTACTTGCGGCAGAGCCGCTGAAACTGCATTTCCAGGTGGAACCTGGAAACGAGATTTTATATCATGTCCGCTTGAATAGGAGATTGCTTCGTTCACTCGCAATGACATATCGTAAGTTGGATATTTTTTCACACCAACCCAGAACGCAATGCGACAACTGCAGCTTGCACGCGATCGTCTACAGATAACTTATTCATAATCCCCCGCACGTGAGTTTTGACAGTATTGGGACTCAAATAAAGCTTTTGTGCAATTTCTGGATTACTTAAGCCTTCTACCATCAGTTTCAAAACTTCTAACTCACGCCCAGATAAATTTGCGGCGTTTCCACTGGGGGAAGGAGGTTTGAGATTATCAATCACTCGTCTGGCAACTTGAGGATCGAGGTAGGTTGCACCTTCAACTGCGGCGGCGATCGCACTCAACAGTCGCTCTACACTCGCCCCTTTGATACAATATGCATCTGCACCGCTAGACAACGCGGCAATAATTTCCGTATCTGTTTGATGCGATGTCAACATCACAACGTGAGTTTCTGGTAATGCTGCTTTAATTTGCTGTGTTGCAGCAATTCCATCCAACCGGGGTAAACCAATATCCATCACCACCAAATCCGGTTTTAATTTCAGTGCTGCTTGCACACCCAAGTAGCCATCTTCTGCTTGTCCGACAATTTCCAACTGGGGATGAGCCATTAATGACTGTTCCAATCCCAGTTGCATCATCGGATCATCTTCTACAATCAAAATTCGCAGCACAGAAATATTAGCTGGTAGATTTAAGCGCAAGGTATTATCCTGAAACATTATTCTATTCTTCCACGCGATACCCCAACTCTGCCAAACGTGTCCGAGACTGACGCCATTTTGGTTGCACTTTGACGAACAATTCCAGGTATACTTTTCCTGCAATCAACTTTTGCATTTGTTCGCGCGCTGCACTACCAACAGCTTTTAACATTGCCCCACCTTTACCGATGAGAATTCCTTTTTGGGAATCGCGCTCAACGTGTATAGTCGCAAGTACACGGGTAATAGCTGGTGTTTCTTCCACCAAGTCAATGGCGATCGCAACTGAATGGGGTACTTCTTCACGAGTTAACAGCAAAATCTGTTCTCGAATCAATTCGCCCATAATAAAGCGTTCTGGCTGATCTGTTACTAAGTCTGGTGGATAATATAATGGTCCTAGTTCTAACTGTTCAATTAATGATTGTTGCAGTTCAGGTAATCCGACACCAGTTTTGGCAGAAAATTTTCTTGTTTGCCACCGATGTTCCCTTGCCAATTCGGTGTAACTATTGTCTATTGTCTGGAAATTTGAAGGCTGTTCGTCAATTTTGTTTAAGCCTAAAATCACTGGTGTTGTGCTGTGAGCGAGTAAATCAGCAACATAGCGATCGCCCGTCCCACAATTCGTCGATCCATCCACCACAAACAACACCATATCTACCGATTCAATGGCTAGTTTGGCATTTTTCACCAACACTTCCCCCAATTGATGATGGGGTTTATGAATTCCTGGGGTATCCACAAAAATCATCTGCGCTTCTGGAGTGGTGAGAATACCTCGTAACCGATTGCGTGTTGTTTGCGCTACTGGTGATGTTATAGCAATTTTTTGTCCTACTAATCGATTCATTAACGTAGATTTACCGACATTCGGACGACCAATAATGCCGACAAAGCCTGATTTATATTCAGGAGGAGCCTGCGGAATTACCACTTCTCCTGAAAGAGAGAAGATATCATTTTGACTACTATTTCCCCCTGGCTCTACGATCATATTTTAGAATTCGGATGACGTTACTTTTTGTACCAACACAAATAAAATAGAAAGCTACCCTGAAATTTCTACTATAGCTGATTTCGCTTACGTATAATCTGCTATAGACGTTACATTTAAACATCTATACATGCCGTTGCATATCTGATTGAGACGAAAACCGCTATAATTAGTTAATCTTATTTTAATTTACTTGTCTATCACCGCCCACTATTTTAATTAGCCTTTTCAAATAGAGTTGCTCATTCTAAATACAAACTGAAGTCACAAGACACTATTCAATAATTCCAAGCACAAACTCGCCTTCGTTTACTGCCTGATTGCTTGAGATATCGAAAACGAATCCATGTTGTTCTGCACGAACATCAATCACAGTTGGCAATGTACCGTCTTTATGAAAACTCAAAATTTGATAAATTCGTTCTCCAGCTTTTACAGAACTTCCCAATTCAACTCTTGACTGAATCATTCCACCTGTTGGGGCATAATATCTTTTCATTTTAGTTCTTGGGTTCAAACTCATGTTATGAGATTCGCTTTCCTTGAGAGGAAACCCAGAGATTTGTAAAATCCCTTTATATGCTAAATAGTTTTTCACACCTCGAACACCTTTTTCGACTGAATCTGGGTTCATTTCCATTCCCGTACCAAGTTCGAGTGTCCAAGCTTCTATATCAAACCTAATTTCTCTACCAAGTTGTTTGAAATGCTCTTCCAAAACTAACCAAGGTTGGATAAACGTTTTGTCAAAAGCATCTTCCTCACATTTGTCAAATTCAATAAATTGAATTCCAAATGGAAGTAAGAAATATTTTGCACTTTCTTCTCTGTGACGAAAGAGATAAAGGTAGTTTAATGCTTGATTGGTGTGACTGTGTAAGTCAATCAAATAATCTGCATCTAAACTCAGAGATTGCAGTCTGTAGCTAAAGCGTTCTGTGTAAGGAGTTCCACTGGGGGAGTTAATTTTTTCTAAGACTTTGGCAAAACTTTGGTGAATTTGAGTCAGGTAGTTTTTTCTCACCACCTCTGGTTCAAAATTGATTTGAGATTTAGCAAATGCCAATAAATCATCAGCATGTTTTTCGTAGTCCCAAAATATGCGGTTCCAATCTTTTCCTTCGTAACTACAGAATCGTCCAGAAGAAAAAATGTGCGATCGCTGATTGGTTGACATTGGGTTACAAACAGGAACTAACCAAATTTCGCCAAATAAGTCTGTATCATTTATCCTCTGCAAAAATTCAATAAGTTGATAAATAACACCATTACCAGCAATTTCCGCACCATGTAAATTAGATTGAATGTAAACTTTTTTGCCCGGTTGAGCGCCAATGAATTTGTAGACTTGCAGGGATAAGACATCACCTGAAGCCATGTGACGCAGAGGAATGGTAGAAACAACCGGCAGCATAAGTAATTCCAAATAAAAATGATATTAATCTTTATGCTATGGGACAAACAGGATGCTTACCTATAAAAACGTTAAATCCGTCATCAGTTATCAGTAAGCAGGCGAAGAAAACTGATAACCCTATGGCTAACGCCACGCCTTACGGCTATCGGGGAGAACCTCCGGTTCCGCTGCGCGCTCCGCAGTCGCCTCTGTCGGGAGAACGCCACATGCGACAGATTGCGGGAAGCCGCCCTCCGGACGTCTAAGCCTGTGAAACCCGTCCAACCCAGTGGCTCCCCTCCAGCAGCGCTGGCTTACTGGTAACTGAGAACTGCTAACTGTTAAGTTCCTGGTAAATTACGTAACCGCTCGTCCAGATGAATACGGTCAGCTAATGCCTTAAGTAAAGGACCATGTGAGCTAAATTCTACAATACTTACCGAACCGACAGGGCATCCCAAACGATAACGAAAGCGCCCGACATCAATTCCCAATAAACTGCACAGCATAATTCTAATGGTTGCTTTGTGGGAAACAATTAAGACATTGCCACTGCTGTAACGATGCTTGATTTCTTCAATAACTTGGGTAGCACGAGATGCTATGGCGATCGCCATTTCCCCTCCACTAGGTGCATACCAAGCCGGATCTGCTAGCCAGCGGATATGATCATCATGAAACTCTAGATTCACCGTCTCTGGTGTTTTGCCTTCCCATTTGCCATAGTTAATTTCCTTTAAGCCATCCCGCAATTCTGGTTGCATATCGATTGCGTCACATAAAGGTTTTGCGGTGGCTATGGTTCGTCCCATTGGACTACAAAAAATTGCCGTCCAAGGTGTAGAACTGTATGCAGTCGCAAAAGCTTTTGCCATCTCCAAGCCATCTGTGGTAAGTTCTGGATCTAGCGAACCACAGAAAAAATTACTGCGGCTGTATTCTGTCTGTCCGTGACGGAGGAAATAAACAGTTAGACTCATAATTCCAATACCAAATTCCAATACCAATTGGGATTTTAGATTGCTCACTAGTCATTAGTCACTAGTTACCAGTCATTAGTCAATCCCCTAAAGACAGCGTGTAGGGGATTAGGGGTGTAGAAATGTAGGGGAAAATTTTTGATAGACGATTTATTGTTTTTCCTTCCCTCCTTTACACCCTCACAACGCGCTTGTGCCTCAAGTCGGGGAACCCGCCCACGGTGAGACAGCGCTCTTTGGAGGGTCTCCCGCTCTCACGGCGACTGCGGAGCGCGCAGCGGAACCGGAGATTCTCCCCGATAGCCGTAAGGCGTGGCGTTAGCCATAGGGCACTGGCTCCCCTTACACCCCTACACCTCGACACCAGTTCGTACTGATATCCCTACAAATATATTCTCTGTTTCAAGTCTCTGTGATTGTTATCTATATTAGAGGCTATGGCTAAGATAACGAAGTGCCGATAACATATTCTATTTGTGCTTGGGACAGGAATTATGGCAATAACACAAGTCAACCCTTATCTCGATGGTAACTTTGCGCCAATACGCGAGGAAATCTCCACAAACTCCCTAAAAGTCATAGGTGAACTCCCTCATGACTTATCAGGAATGTTCGTGCGCAATGGTCCTAATCCTCAATGGAAGCCGATTGGGGAGTACCATTGGTTTGATGGGGATGGAATGTTGCATGGAGTGCGAATTATTAACGGTAAAGCTGCCTATCGCAACCGCTATGTGCGCACAAAAGCATGGAAAATTGAGAAAGAAGCAGGTAAAGCTGTCTGGAGTGGGTTACTAGAACCACCACAAATGGACAATCCTCATGGGTCAAGCAAAAATACAGCTAACACGGCTCTTGTGTGGCACGCAGGTCAACTTTTGGCCTTGTGGGAAGGAGGTGCGCCTCACGCTATCAAACTTCCTGAGTTAAAGACTCTGGGTGAACATACTTACAATGGTAAACTTGTCTCAGCCGTGACTGCTCATCCCAAGGTAGATCCAGTAACGGGTGAGATGATGTTTTTTGGTTACGGCTTCACACCGCCGTATCTGCAATACAGTGTGGTTTCACCACAAGGCGAACTTTTGCAGACGGAACCTATTGACATACCAGCAGCCGTGATGATGCATGACTTTGCCATCACTGAAGACTACACAATTTTTATGGATTTGCCGCTGACTTTCAATATGGAAAGGCAAAAACGCGGCGAACCTATGATGAAGTTTGAGCACGACAAACCGAGTCGCTTTGGTATTGTTCCGCGTTATGGCAATAACAGTAACATTGTATGGTTTGAGACTCCCGCTTGCTACATCTTCCACACTCTCAACGCTTACGAGGAAGGAGATGAGGTAGTTCTGATTGCTTGTCGGATGAATTCCACCAATGTCTCGGGTTTGCAAGGCCCACAACCTGATCCACAAGCAGATATCCCTCGTCTGTATCGGTGGCGATTTAACCTGAGTACAGGTAAGGTGAGTGAAGAGATGCTAGATGATGTCCCCTCTGAATTTCCTCGTGTCAATGAAAATTTGTTGGGGCAAAAAACGCGATACGGCTACACTGCGAAATGGGCGAAAAATTCAATCGAACCTCTGTTCGATGGTTTGATTAAGTATGACTTGAACAGTGGCAAGTCCGAAACCCATGAATTTGGAAAAGGACGTTATGGTGGTGAAGCTGTGTTTGTACCACGTCCTAATGCAAAAGCAGAAGATGATGGCTGGCTTGTGACTTATGTTTACGACACCGTAGAGGAAACTTCTGAATTCGTGGTGGTTAGTGCTGAGGATATCACAGATGAACCAATAGCACGAGTGATGATTCCTCAGCGTATACCTTATGGGTTCCACGGTGCTTGGGTTTCTGAGGAACAGTTCAAAAAACGTGTGTAGATTTATATTCGTTTGCTTTCATGAGTGTCAATAATTAGGGGTGTAAGGGCAAAACAAGTTAAAAGTATCAAGTCAAAAGTCAAAAGTATTAATTTTGATTTTTGATTTTTGATTTTTGACTTCCTTGAAAGGGCGGGGGTGTAGGGGGAGTAATTGGTGGGGGCACAGGATCGACCACCATCTTATTGAGCAAGCTCATCAAAGATGAGCGTGGGGGCGGCGTTCCCGTTTGTTTCGGGGTAGAGGTGTACCACACAACGACCACGCTCAGTGCACCGCGCTGGAAAATTCTCCAGTCGAACCCTACACCCGTAACACCTGCAAGACCGTACACCCCTTCCTTGGTCATGAAAGTTAATAATGACTAATAACAAAGAACTGATGACAAACTCATGATTACAGGCAAAACTAAACTACTTGGAGTGATTGGGTATCCGGTGAAACATTCACTATCACCAGTGATGCACAATGCTGCACTTATGCACCTGGGACTCAATTACGTCTATGTTCCTTTTCCAATAGAACCACAGAATTTAGAAATCGCTGTTCAAGGCTTTGCTACTGTTGGTGTTGTCGGTTTTAGCATTACAATTCCCCATAAACAGACAATATTGCCTTTACTCTCAGAAGTTTCACCGATCGCCAAAGCTATAGGAGCAGTCAATACAGTAAGTCGTAAAGACAACAAATGGATTGGTACAAACACTGACTGTGAAGGATTTCTCGCTCCTTTGCGAACAACGTATCATCAGGATTGGAGCCAAACAGTAGCTGTGATTTTAGGCAATGGTGGCGCAGCAAGAGCAGTTGTTGCAGGTTGTGCGGAATTAGGTTGTGAGAAGATTTATGTTGTTGGGCGCAACGCCCAAAAGTTAGAAGAATTCCAGAAGAGTTGGGGTGATTTTCAGGAGTCGCATAATTTACACGTCCACACTTGGGATTCTTTACCAAAACTCATTCCACAAGCAAACCTATTAGTAAACACAACCCCCATTGGTATGTATCCCAAGGTTGAAGAATCACCTTTGAGTGTAGAGGAAATGGGGAATTTACCAGCGGGGGCGATCGCCTACGATTTGATATACACCCCCAACCCAACAAAATTTCTCAAACAAGCGCAGCAAGTAGGCATCATCGCGATTGATGGACTCGAAATGCTTGTTCAACAAGGCGCAGCAGCATTAAAAATCTGGTTACAACAAAATACTGTTCCTGTAGACGTGATGCGCCAAGCATTGCGACAGCATTTGGGTTTAGACGAGTAGAAAACAAGCAGCACATAACTAGGGAAAAGAGGAAATCTCTCACTCCCTCATCCTCCTCTTCGCCAATGAACGCGATTCCACTCGTACATACCTTGAATTTCAAATTCAGCACCGTTGTAGAAGCGGACGATGCAGTCGGTTGAGGAAGAATCGCCATCGCTTATTTCATTAACATTAATGACAATACAGGAATACCATTCTGGGGTGCAAGGACCATTATCTTGTACCCATTCCCAAAGAGCGTTGCAAATTTCAATGCGATCGCCCACTTTCAGCTTGAGGGCATTTTCAGTAAAGTACTTGTCAAAGTGATATGGTTCAATACGATTTAGCCAGGATAACCCGTAGCGATCGCGAATGAATTGTACTGCACCGGAGTCATTTTCATTTAGCCAGTCGTTGAGCAATTGCGCTTTCCATGAGCCGTTTTGTTCTTCTTGTGCTTGGAAAAACTCTAAAAATACTTGCAATTCCTTTTTTGTTAGTTCGTCTAGGGGATTCGCGCTATCAGACACACCAGTTTGAGACCCCTTGATTTGCTCTAAGATTTGCAGTAATATTCCTTTCTGCATATCAGAGAGGGGACAGCTTGCGATATCACAACGATCAAACGCTGCTTGCAAAACTGCTTTTATCTCATCTGGACTCATACGCTATATAGCAATTAAGAGTATTATCTATCATAATTCTTACAAAACTTTAAAACAATTATCCAATCGCTTGAGAGCTAATTTCAGGTAAGCTGAGGTTGAAATATACCGCAATGGTGCTTTTTCTCTGTACTGAGTTAGTCGCAGCCTTTTTATCGGTGCATAGTTTCGTTATTCTTGTTGTTGGAGATATGCAAAAGAAAAATAGCTTACTATCGTTCTTAAATTCTGTGCCCTTATTTACAAAGAATTACTCAAGATTGAGGATTCAGTACTCAATAGTGTTGAAGGTGATTTTGGTTTCTTGTGTCATAGGAATTGTATCGTGGGTGTTTACGCCAAGTGCTCTAGCGCTGACACAGATAAAACTCTCTGAGCTTTCCTATCACAAATGTCCATCAGAAATAGGAAAAGGATCTGTGACAAGTGGTACAACTATGGCAGCAAATTGCTTTATAGTCACAGGTAAAGCTGAAAATGCTACGAACAAAACTGTCTACGATGCAGATATTTTTGGGCGCATTTATGATGCTAACAATAATTCTGCCATGGAAAACCGTAACCGTCTTGGTTCTATCAACGAAATTCCACCGGGTGTGAGTGATTTTGAATTGAGGATTTCTGTAGCAGCAAACCAGCCTGAACCTTTGAAGTTGAAGAAGTTCAAGGCGGCTGGATTTAGCGCTCAAGTGCGTAAGTAGTTGAACAATATGAATATGTAGAGACGTTGTCAACTTGCGTCTCTACAAAGGTTCATATATCTCAACTTTAGACTTAACCAACAAATGAAATGGTCAGATAAGAGAGTAAACCGCTTAATACGTTGAGTAATAGAAAAGCCAATATCGGTGAAAAATCAATACCGCCCAATGGGGGAATGATTGAACGGAACAGATTCAGATAGGGATCGGTTATTTGGCTTAACGCTGCAAACGGTTGATTATACCAGTTGATGCTGGGAAACCATGTTAACAGGACTCTAATAATCAGTAGAGTACTATAAATTTGTATGAATGTGCTCAGTGTGGTAACCAGTAAATTCATGGATTGGTTGATTTCCTACGAAGTGTCAAATGCGGTCTTATCTTCGATTTTAAATGAGGCTAAGTCAAATGGCGGTTGCAGATTCTGCATGTCTCCATGATGAATACTCTGCCCTTTGTAGTTAGCATTTGCGATCTGTCAATGCTCGCTAATTAGCGTAACTCCTCGCTACGCGACGAAGAACGTTCGTGAATCAGCTGCTCTGAATTGCCATTTACATTCCCTAGCTGCTGTCGGACTTCATCTATTGTGGCATTGAGCTGGGCGATTTTATCTTCAAGCGATCGCCGTGCCACTTCCATTTCCATATTCTCATTTTCCGAAGCTCTCATCTGACGCCTTTTGGCTGCTTTTTTAGCTTCTGTTAAGTTGGTGGTTGTTTGAGATTCTTCCTCTAGGATTTGTTCTGGATCACGTCTTGTGGCAACAAGCGTACCGATAATACCACCAACCACACCACCGAAAATTGCTCCGGCAAAAAAACCACTTGCAAAACTATCTTGTTGACTCATAATTTTACTGCCTTGAAGAAACGCTGCACCTGTTGGGTTGTTTTTGCACCTCATGCTGTCGAATGTGCATACTAGCTTATGTTCCAAAGATGCGATCGCCTGCATCTCCTAATCCTGGTATGATAAATCCTTGATTGTTAACTGTTGCGTCGATAGTCGCTGTGTAAACAATTAAACCTGGATAAGCATCATTCAGTTTTTGTAAAGCTGGCGGAGCTGCTACCACAGATACAATCCGCGTTAGGGCTGGATCAATACCCCGTTGTGTTAATTCTGCCATTGCATTCATCATCGATCCTCCAGTAGCTAACATTGGATCGGTGACTAACACTCGCGTTTGCGGTTGGAATTTTTCTGGCAATTTGTTTAAGTAAGTAGAGGGTTGGAGTGTTTTATCATCTCGCACTAAACCAAGATGATAAATCGACGCCAAAGGTAACACTGTTTGTGCTCCCTCTAGTAATCCTAGCCCAGCTCGCAGAATCGGTACCACTGCCATTGGAACCGTTGGATCTATTAAAGTTGCTGGGCTGACATCCAAAGGGGTTTGTACTGTTGCTTCTTGAGTTGGCAACCACTCTCTAGCAGCTTCGTAAGTCAACCAACGTCCTAACTCAGTCATCGCACTGCGAAATAATACGGAGGGTGTGGCAGCATCACGGGCAACTGCTAACCAGTGCTTGATTAGGGGGTGGGGCGGGACATAAACACGCAATTGTAGCGTCATAGCCAGAAATGGGCTTTTTCTATATGGTATAACAACTGAAACATCATAATACTTTTTTTTTGTATGCAACTCACTGCTATAATTACCACGACAAAATTTTATTGAAATTATTTTTCAATAGTAGTTGACATATATTCTCAATCGGGGTTATATTGTATTTTCAGTGTTCTCCTCTCTTTAAGGATCGGCAGACGGGATTGGCCAGCGGTAGCAGGCTTTTCCCTCTTTTTTGTTTGTAATAGGGAATAGGGAACGCTTAACGCTTAACATAAACTGTACGAAGCTTCGCAAAAATCAAATACGAGTCTTATGATGATTTACTAAAACAAAGGACAAGCGACAAATAACAAAAAATAAAAATGCATGCAGACTGATGTTATCGTCATTGGATCTGGTATTGGTGGCTTAGTGACAGCAACTCAGCTGGCGGCAAAAGGTGCTAAGGTACTCGTACTGGAACGTTATCTGATTCCAGGAGGTAGTGCGGGTTACTTTGAACGGCAAGGCTATCGCTTCGATGTTGGGGCGTCGATGATTTTTGGGTTTGGGCAGAATGGTACCACCAACTTACTCACTCGTGCTTTGCAAGCTGTCAACGTTAGTTTAGAAGTGATTCCCGATCCAGTACAAATTCACTATCATCTGCCTAATGGCTTAAACCTTAAGGTCGATAGAGTGTATAAAAAATTTTTACAAAATCTGACTGCGTATTTTCCTAATGAAAGCCAAGGGATTCGTCGATTTTATGACGAATGCTGGAAAGTCTTTGATTGTCTTAACAGCATAGACTTGCTGTCCCTAGAAGAACCCCGGTATTTAATACGTGTATTTTTTCAGCATCCTTTAGCATGTCTTGGTTTGGTAAAGTATCTGCCCCAAAATGCTGGAGATATAGCCCGACGCTATATTCAAGACCCTCAGTTGTTGAAATTTATAGATATGGAGTGTTACTGCTGGTCGGTGGTACCAGCTGACATGACACCAATGATAAATGCTGGAATGGTATTTTCTGACAGGCACTATGGAGGAGTTAACTACCCTAAAGGGGGCGTGGGACAAATTGCCCAAAAATTAGTAGAGGGGCTTGTCAAAGCAGGTAGTCAGATCCAGTACCAAGCTAGGGTAACAAAAATTATTATAGAAAACAGACGGGCTGTGGGAGTACAACTGGCTAACGGTCAGATCCACCGTGCCAAGCGCATCGTGTCCAATGCAACACGTTGGGATACATTTGAAAAATTACTGACTCAAGAACAATTTTCTTTTGGTGAAATAAACTGGCAGCAACGCTATCAAAAATCACCCAGTTTTCTCAGTTTACACATGGGAATGAAGGCAGAAGTTTTGCCAAAGGGGACGGAGTGTCATCATATCGTGTTAGAAGATTGGGAAAAGATGACAGAACCGGAAGGGACTTTATTTGTGTCTATCCCGACGTTGCTTGACGCAGATTTAGCGCCAGCAGGACATCACATTATTCACGCCTTTACACCTCACTGGATTGATGAATGGCAAGGACTCTGTGCAAAGGAATACAAGGTGAAGAAGGAAGAAGCAGCTTGGCGAATTATTGACCGTCTGGAGAAGATTTTTCCTGGTTTGAATGCGGGGTTGGATTATCTGGAGGTGGGGACGCCATTAACTCATCGCCGCTTTTTAGGTCGTCAGGATGGAACTTACGGACCGATTCCGCGCCGAAAGTTACGGGGGTTGCTAGGGATGCCGTTTAATAGAACGGCTATCCCAGGACTTTATTGTGTGGGAGATAGTACGTTTCCTGGTCAGGGTTTAAATGCAGTGGCATTTTCAGGGTTTGCGTGCGCTCATCGCATTGCCGTGGATTTAGGATTATAAACCATCCCCTTGTTCCCTGTTAAGCGTTCCCTGTGTTTCAACTGCATAAGTTAAAAACGCGGGCGTTTATATATAGAGTGCAACTATATGGGATTGGTTATCCTGGAGTATGCACTCGCTATGGATGTATTATCTAGATACTGGAAAATTTATAGAATAAGTACCAGTCAAAGAGTTGGATACGAACATTGTTCAGTTCCTGCTGCACAGGAGTTTATCCAACAGATTCGTAATCTCGCTCCAACTAATACCCAAGCTGATTTGCTATCCTATTTTAGCGGTGAAAATTCTGCTGTTGATGTTACAAGTCGCGCCAACGCAGGACTTGGTTTGCGGTCTTATGTTTCTCAACCCATCTTAAGAGCGTGTCAAAAAATTGACAATTTATTCGGTGGTGACAAGTCTTTCACCTATCAGGATTTGCTTAGGTTTGTCTTGGATGACGATGGAGAAACTTTAATTATTGTAGATGGAGATGGAAAAACTCAACTCAAGGTGGATAAGAATGGGGAAACTAGGACAACAGATTATAAATTCTTTTCTGTAAGAATTTTGCAAACATTTAATGCTGACCTAAAGTCTAAAATGAGCTTAGACAATTGGGCATTCTTGAAAACTACACAAAACCCTGAATTAAAAAATTATTTGGCAGAGTTTGGATTTCAGCACTTCAGTGATTGGGCGCTTCTTAATAGAGTTAGAGTAAAACAATTTGAAAGTTTATCAAAACGCGATCGCCATTTGGTAGAAGTTTTTCATGCTGTCTATCGTCGTGACAGACTTCAAAAAAATTCAAAGGGAGTCAGAAAATGTCCAGAGCCATCAAGCGCTCAGCTCCAAGAAATGCTTAACGACTTGCGAAAAAGAGATGTCATTATCAACTCCATTACTGAGTTAATGAATGAACTCAAACAGGTTGTTAGACAACTAAGGAACTATGATATATGGAGTTGTCGAGAACCGTTGGAAGTCAATGATCCTAATACTGGAGGTTATACATATAGAACAGATTTACCCACTAACAATTTCAATGAAGTAGATATAGAAGAGCAGGAAATATTAGATTTTTTGCACGAGCAACTTAGCTTAACCTTGAGCAATGCGATTAAGCAAGAAATAGGCGATCGCATAAAAAATTTAAAAAAAAGCAAACATTATAGTATTTTTGCTGAACAATTTCTTCCTGGTTTGCAGTTATATTACTGTCAGAGTTTATCTCTTAAGGATATTACACCACAATTGGGAATGAAAAGTTGGGATCAAGCTAGGCGAGTGTTGAATCCAGGAGAATTGCTCAGTCAAATACGCGCCAGAACAGTTCAACAAGTTCTTGATAGCGTTTTAAGCAAGGCTGAGGAAAAAGGTTTAACCAAAATTCCTGCCGAACCAGAATATCTCAAAAATATAGCCCAAGAGATAGAAGCTTTTGCTGATGACAAAATCTTTAGAGAAGCTGCAGAAGAAATTAGAGTCGGGAAAGGCCGTTCGATGAATAGTTTATATGCTCAGGAAATTCGCAAATATCTAGAACAACGCGCACAAAACTTACGCTCATATCCTCAAACGCTTCTCTTGAAGTGGGGTTAGGAAAATCTGAAATATAAAACACAAATCAGGAATACAATCATGCTTAATTATCCGGTTAATTCAAATGATATAAGACTTTTTCTCTCAGAAGTGATTTGGCTAGATCTAGAAGACTTCGATAACGCAATCGATAACAGCAAACTCGTAAATAGCGAAGCACAACAATGGCAAACTTATCTAAATACACTGGCAAGTATTGGTTGTGAAAAATGGCTAAGTACACGCATACCACAAAAAGTGATTCATAAAGATACGAATGTTCTTGAGGATATTTATCACCTGCGTCTAGGAGATTATAAAATTTGTCCAATTGCGACAGAACATTTGCTGGATGAAGTCGTTAATATTCCAAGTTCTGCGATTGAGCAATCAGAATTAGCGGTTCATTTTTATGTCGTTGTTGAGGTGTTAGAAGAGGAAGAACAAGTAATTATTAGAGGATTTTTGCGCTACGACGAACTGATGAGTTATCGGAGTCAATTCAATTTACAGGTTCGGGATGGTTATTACCAAGTACCGCTGTCTTTATTTGATGCCGAACTCAATCACCTGTTGTTCTACTACTATTTCTCGGAACCTTTAGCTATTCCTTTACCTGTAACTTCCGCTCAATCTTCTTTAGTCTCACTCCAGAGATCTTTGGATAATACCAGAACTAAGTTGAGTGAATGGTTAGAGGGAGTGTTTGAACAAGGCTGGCAAACAATTGACACCCTGATAAATCCAGAGGCAAATTTAGCTCTTAGTACTAGAATTACACAAAGAGGTGCTAAAAAAGCCAAACTCATTGACTTGGGAGTGCAACTCGGTTATCAAACTGTGGCTCTTTTGGTAAATATCACAGAGGAAAGCGATGAAAAATTAGGTGTTTTGATCCAGGTACATCCCACGGGTGGAGAAAGATATTTGCCGCCTGATCTGAAATTGAGTTTGCTGTCTAAAGCAGGAAAAACCCTTCAGGAAGTCACTTCCAGGTTGCAAGATAATTACATTCAACTGAAATTTTTCAAAGGAGAATCAGGAAAACGCTTTAGTGTTGAGTTAAGTTTAGGAGAAAATAGAAAGGTGAAAGAAGACTTTGAATTGTAATCAAGGGGAAAGAGCATGGCGAGAAAAAAGCCTGTATTTTTCCGTATCCTAAAATCCATTGTTTCATCTAAACACCCAGGTAGAAGTTGGATAACTCAACCAATACTCGCAGCAATTGCGGTGTTTGTGTGCATGATCGTATCACCAGTGTTGGCACAAGCTCCTCTTGTCAATTCTAGTGTCCATCAATTTACAATTAGCCAGGGTAAAAGACAAGACCTTGTGCAACAGGGTAAAAAACTTTATGAGGGTGGACAGTTTACTCTTGCTGTTAAAGTCTTGCAAGAGGCTTCTGCTGCTTTTAAAACTCAGAAAGATTATTTACGGGAAGCTATGACTTTGAGCAATCTCTGTTTAGCTTTTCAACAACTCAGTTTATGGAACGAAGCTGAAAAAGCGATCGCTCAAAGTCTCAATTTATTAAAAAGTTTAAAGAATTCCCAAGAAAGTTCTAAAATCCTAGCACAAGCCCTCGATGTGCAAGGACGCTTACAATTGTTGCAGGGAGAACCTGAAGCAGCATTGACGACTTGGCAACAAGCTGCTGAGATTTATCAGCAAATCAAAGACACTGCTGCATTCACCCGTAACCAGATTAACTCGGCTCAAGCTCTACAAGTTTTAGGACGATACCGTCAGGCAAACAAAATTTTAACTGAAGTTTCGCAAACTTTTCAAAACCAAAGCGATTCATCAACAAAAGCATCGGGACTATTGAGTCTTGGCAACATTATGCAAGTCGTTGGTGATTTAAAGCAATCTCAGCAGGTATTGCAGCAAAGTTTAGTACTTGCAAAAGCGACATCATCTGATCAAATAATCGCTGAAACTCTCTTTAGCTTGGGAAACACTGCCCGTGCCCAGTATGATACGAAAATGGCATTGGATTACTACCAGCAAGCTGCAAGTGCTTCAACTGATTCAACTACACGTACTCAGGCACATCTGAATCGACTAAGCCTACTTGTTGAGACAAAGCAATTTGCAGATGCATTAGCATTATCGTCGCAAATCCAATCCCAAATCAACAACTTGCCTGCAAGTCGGATGCTAGTTGAGGCAAAAATTAACTTTGCCCAAAGTTTGATGAAAATGGTGAGTCAAACAGGAACAAAGCAAGACTCAGCACTGTTACTCGCTAGTGCTGTTCAGCAGGCGCAAAGTTTACTAGACTTGCGAGCAGAATCTTATGCCCTTGGGACTCTTGGGAATTTATATGAAATCAATCAGCAGTTTACTGATGCCCAAAAGCTGACTGAGAAAGCTTTGGTTATGGCTCAAAGTATTAATGCATCAGATATAGTTTATCAATGGCAATGGCAACTAGGACGTATACACAAGCAGCAAGGAGATCAAAAAGGCGCAATTGTCTACTATTCTGAAGCTTTTAACACTCTCCAAACTTTACGTCGTGATTTAGTTGCTATCAATCCAAACATTCAGTTTTCCTTCCGCGAAAGTGTGGAACCTGTGTATCGGGAGTTAGTCGCATTACTGTTGCAAACAGAGAACGAGAGTGTCCAACACCAAAAGAGCCAAAAGTCAGAAAACCAAAAGCCAGAAAACCAAAAAAATCTAAAACAAGCTCGTGTTGTCATGGAATCGCTGCAAATAGCAGAATTGGACAATTTCTTTCGCTCAGCTTGTCTAACTGCAAAGCAGGAACTTGATCCAATTGTTGATAAAAAAGATTCGCGCTCAGCAGTTTTCTATCCAGTTATATTACCAGACCGTTTAGATGTTATTCTCAAATTGCCTAACCAGGATTTACGGCACTACAAAACCGTCATTACTGAAGATAAGGTAGAAGGTGTTGTAGAAAATTTGAGAGAATATTTACGCGATGTCACCAGAACTTCTCAGGTTAAGCAGCTGTCCGAACAGATATATAACTGGTTAATCCAACCAGCTGAAGCAGAATTAAACAAAAGTGGAATCAAAACTTTAGTATTTGTACTAGATGGAGTATTGCGTAACATACCAATGTCAGTTCTCTATGACAAACAACACGAGAAATATCTGGTTGAAAAGTATGCGATCGCGATCGCCCCTGGATTACAACTACTTGATCCCAAACCATTGCAGCAGGTCAAGTTAAATACCATTATTGCTGGAGTAGCCGCAGAACGCACCATTGAAAACCGCAAGTTTCCTCCGCTCGAAAACGTACCACGCGAACTGCAACAAATCCAGTCTGAGGTACCCAAAACTAAAGAGCTTTTAGATCAAAAGTTTACCGAAAACAATTTGCAAAACCAGTTGCAATCAGCTCCCTTTTCTGTAGTTCATCTGGCGACTCATGGTGAGTTTAGTTCCGATCCAGAAAAAACCTTTGTTCTCACCTGGGATAAGTTACTTAAGGTGAAGGAATTTGATAGCTTACTGCGAGTCAGGGACACAAAAAAATCGAGTGCTATCGAATTGCTTGTCCTCAGTGCTTGTAAAACAGCTGTTGGAGATAAGCGAGCCGCATTAGGACTTGCTGGAGTAGCTGTACAGGCGGGTGCACGTAGTACACTTGCAACATTGTGGTCTGTAGACGATGAATCTACCGCAAATTTGATGAGTCGGTTTTACCAAGAATTGAAAGCAGGAGTTAATAAAGCCGAAGCACTCCAGCGTGCTCAACTAGGGGTTTTTGCCCAGCAGAAAAGTCCATATTTCTGGGCACCGTTTGTGTTAGTGGGGAATTGGCTCTAATGGGAGCAAGCAACAGGAGTTAGCCAAGAAGAACTATGAGGAATAGCATTTGATGGTTGTGCCACTAAGAAAATGTCGCCCTTGGCATCTACCACCCACCCTTGCGCTTCCACAATTTCAGTATCTACATTCTTGACATTATTTGTATTTTGTGATTTTATGGCTGAACTTCTTTGTTGTTGTGCGTCTTGACTCTCAACACTTGTAGAACGACTTTCTGCATCTGAGTCCAGCGCCACCCAATCTACATGAACTGCATTACTTCTGAGGACTTCTCTAGGATTGGGTGGTATACCTCCGCGTCCGGTGATGATAAATTCGCTTTGATTTTGGGCGACATCAGCTTGACAAGCTTGAGCTAGTTTTGGCTCTTGAGGTTCTACAGGCAAGTTAATTAAGCCACGGCTGGGATCTAAATTAAGTGTATTGATGTTTACTACACCACTTGCAATGGGGTTTGTCTGGGAAATTGCCGTTATATCGTTTGTTGCTAGCTTTTGAGGATCGAGCTTGGTTGGGTCATTGGTTCCCAGTTGACGCACCAAGTCTTCTCGACTACGCTGTTGGATACCGAAAAGACCAGAAGTTTGGATTTGAACTTTGCCACCAGAACCTGTGAAAGCATTTGCGGTGATGTCGCTATTTTCACCAGGGACAGCTACAACAAAGCCATTAGGAGCATTGATATTGATGTTACCTCCGTTGCCACCAGCTTCAGCACTACCTGTAGTGGTTGAGATTTGGCTATTGCGACGCAAGAGTAATAAGTCTTTGATTCCTAAGGTGATGTTTCCACCATTACCATAAGTGGTTATTGCTTTAATAATACCTTGGTTATCTAGGTGAATTAAGGCAGAACGGATATTGATTTCTCCAGTAAATCCTTGTCCTTCGTTGCTGGCGCTCAATTGAGCACCATTTCGTATATTCAGCGCACCAGTTGAGAGACTGATACCACCTGCTTTACCTACCGCTTCTAATGCTGGACTACTAAATGCACCACTGGCTCCTCTAGTGCCTACCCCATCAAAGAAGACATTATCCCGTGCAGCAATAGTGATATTGCCAGCATTCCCTTGTCCATATGTTGTTCTAGTAGATAGTTTAGCTCCGTTGGTAACAGAAAGTGAGCCAGTGCTGATGCTGATGTCGCCTGCGTTGCCCACAGTTTGTGGGCTGATGTTGCCTCCGTTGACCGCAGTTTGTGGAACTATAACACTGCTGTATATACCACTGGCACTTGGGAAACTTCCATTTTTCGCCACCCCATCAAACAAGACTGTATCCTGGGCATTAATAGTGATACTGCCAGCATCACCTCGTCCATAAGTAGCAGCCAAGAGTACAGCGCCATTGGTGAAAAAAAGTGAGCCAGTGGTGATATCGATGCGACCTCCCTTGCCCACCCCTGTAGATAACACAGTGCTAAATACACCACTAGGATTGTAATTGCGGATCTCATCAGCCCAAACAGTATTGCGAGCAGTAATGGTGATGTTGCCCCCATCCCCTCGCCCATAAGTGCTAGCAGTCACTTCAGCGCCATTGGTCAAAGAAAGTGAGCCTGCATGAATATTGATGTCTCCTGATTGCCCGGTTCCCCCTAGCTGCACAGAATTACGAATTTCGCTCGCATCCTTAAGATTGATTGCTGCTTGTGCATTAACCTCAATATTTCCCGCCTTGCTATTAACCGCACCCAATCCGTCTGCTATTCCTGCCTGTAGGCTACTTTGTCTTAACATATCTAAGGAACGGGCGTTAATCGCAATAGTGCCACCATTGTCAGCACGTACATTCACCTCAGCACCATTGTTGAGCAAGACATCACTTCGCCCTGCCCCATCTGGAAAACTGAGAGTGAATTGAGTGCCATTCGCATTTAAACCAACTGTTCCCGCACCACTCACGCCTCCCAACTCGACTCGACCACCAAAAGCATACAATCCTCCACCATCCATGCTGACGTTACCGCCCACCAGCAGTAAACTCTGACCATTGGGAACACGTAAACCAGTTGCAGTAGATGTCAGAGACGGATCTAATCCAGAGGGTGCAACAGAATTATTTTGGATAGAAGCTGCAGCAATTTGGTTAAATAGCAAAGCGGAAGGATTGACTGTTAACAAGGATGAGGAAGCTTCAGGAGTGGATGCGCTAAACAAGCCTTGATTACCAAATTGAATGGCATTGGCTGTCGTTGCTAAGAAAGAGCCACCAATATCTAGCTTGGCATTCCGGCCAAATATAATCCCATTGGGATTCAGAAAAAACAGGTTGGCTGTGCCGTTAGCTTTGATTAAACCATCAATATTAGAAATCGACTTACCTGTCACCCGACTAATAATATTTTGAATATCTAAGCGATTGTTGAAATAAGCTGTACTCCCTGTGGGGACAGAGAACTCCCCAAAGCTGTGGAACAAGTTGCTTCCTGCATGCGTTCCACCTGTAATGATTCTGATGTTGTCTTGAGTTGTGATGCTGGAATTACTCGGTAGAGTCCTATCAGGTACAATTTGGGCAACAGCACAATTACTACAGAAAGCTAACGCTCCTGCCAGTACTAACCAACTGGCTAAAGTAAATCTGTAGCACCAATTCTGCATTTGCATTGCTAAAAAAGGAGTAGTTGAGTTGAAATCAGTCACTAGCTTTATTTACACTTATTTTCAGTTAATTGAAGCATAAATTTTCGCAGAGGTATGGCAAAGCACAGCCCCAAGCCCGTGCTTTATTTACCCCAAAAGCGCTGTATTAAACCGATTAAAAAAAACTGAGTTTCTCAAATCGTTATTATTGCGGACTGTAACGTTGTACAATCGGCGCTCCTGCCAGTTCTTCCAAGCCAACAGCTTTAAACAAGCTCGTCCAATCTTTAGCTAACGTATCAGTGTCCGAACCAGTGCGGCGGAGTTCTGCTAAATTTGTAATGGCATCGTACCAAAGATTATTAGCAGCATAGATTTTATACTCCTGTGATTTTGCACTTTTCAATTGCTGCTGAAGCTGGGGAGTTAGCGCCACCCGTTCCAGCCATGCGTCCACAAAAAAAGACTCTGGTTTGTTTTGTGGATTACCACAATAAACTCGGAAAAACCAGTGATATCTTGAGTTTTGCTTGAGAGCATATTTTGAACTTGGCGGTAAGCTAACGCCTATAATACCTGCTTTTGCTGGCAATGTTAGAGAAGTTCGGTAAATATCATTACCCTGGTCATCCTGGAACACAAACTCCCCAGAACGCAAGTTTGTAGGTAATTCAGGAAGATAAACCCAAAATGTTGGATACTCAGCAAGTGTTGCTCCCAAGAACGATTTGTTGTTTTTTTCTTCACCAGGTACTATAGCAGTCACAGGTGTTTTCAAGCTTGGACATCCATCACGACGACTTGTCCCTCCTCGCCGACGACCTTTGGGATCACCGTTATCAGGAAATTTCTGGGCAAAAAGGTCTGGTGTGTGAGTGATTTTATTCTGGAATGATTGTTCTGGGTTTGCTTGAACTTGTAGTGGATAATTAAGAAGTCCAAGACTTAGCAAAAGCAGAGTACAAGCTAGTTGATAGTGTCTTTGAAGTAACTTATTTTTGCTCATATTTGAGAGTTCCAACGTTTTTTGCTGTTGCTAACATGAGTGGACGCTAGTATCTTCAACGCAACCGCACAAGACACTAATGCTAATGTTGAGGGGACAAGTGGAATCCACCCTGCCTGAGTAAATATACCAAAGCAGATACTAAAAAGTGTTAACAGCGCTATGACAATCGCTAATCCTATATGAAGTGGCTGTAAAATTCGCCAAGATATAATACCGCCCACCAATGACCAACCCCATATCCACCATACCTCCAACCATTGCGACCACCACCACATCAGAGGTCTACCATCCAAAACCGCACTGAGAATATGGCTCACCATCTGCGCCTGTAAAAATACGCCTGGGGTTTGCTTTTCTTCATCTGGGGCGTGAACAGTGTATGGAGTTTGCCAATCATCAGAAGAACTGGAGGCGATGACGCCAATCAGAACGATGTGATTCTTCACCAATTTGTGCAATAACTCAGGAGTAATCTCGTCATTAAGAAGTTGTTTTAGAGAGATTTTATCAGCAATATTAAGGAGAGAGGGTAAAGAACGATAATTGAGCAGGATTTGATATCCTGATGCATCCACTCCTTGGTAACCGCTCCTATGCGATTGTAAGCGCGGAAAAACAGTGTTTCCTATTTGCAAATTTTTGTCGGAATTAATATCCCATTTAATACCTTGTGCATTTAAATAGTGCTGTGCTAACTGAAAGCTTAAAGCATATTCCGCTGCACAAGGAGATTGTAAAGGAGGGGTTAATTGCAGAAGTTGGCGACGAAGAACTCCATCTGTGTCACTGACAAAATCACTAAAACTAATGCGTTCTTTTGAGACTTTAGGAGAAGGAGGAACCCCATCAGGCACACCATCATTAGGAGCCGAAACTTTACACACTGTAAATATGCGCTTGTCTTGCTGCAAGACTTCACCTAATTCTGGGTTATTAGGATCAATGGGGAAATCACGATAAATATCTATACCAATACTTGCTGGTTGATATTGCTCTAGTTTTTGCAACAGTTGACTGAGTGCTTGGTCTGATAATGACCAACGCATATTCATTTGTTTGTGGATTTGATACTGAATATCCGCTTCATCTATAGTGACTATTAATAAATGCGGGTCTAGCTTTTCATTTGCCCGTCGTAGATGCATTAAATAGTCATAAGAATGCAGCTCCCAAGGTTGTAGTATTCCTAAATGACGCACTCCTATAATACTGCTGGCTACTAGAACACTTACTAGGAACAGGGTAAACAGACGCTTGGCTGCAGCAATAAAGCGATGTCTATCCAACAGATTCTGCTTTATTCTTCTGGAAAAAGAATAGCTTTTATCGGACGCAGAACGTTGTTTCGTTTCAGAAATCGCTACTGAAGAGCCTATCTCTCGATTCCAAGTCATTGGCGGTTCAGCAGGATTTTGGCAAATCACGGGTAACCAAGTGGCGCAGGGATATTCTCCTTCTAATCCTTGGAGTCTTTCTCGTGCAGAACGTACCGCAGTATACAAAGACTCTCCTTGTGAAAATTCAGTGAGAAAATACTTTAAAAATTCTTGAGCGATGACGTTCGGTACTGGCTCACGCATGACAATAACTTGAGGAATATGTAATTCCTGTAGCTGCTGTGCCAACCCCAAGCCATCACAAGAATTAAAAATCGCCAAACATAATCCACGACTGATAGCTTGCTTCAAACCATACTTTAATTGGTCAAGAGTAATTATGTCTTTCTGATTGAGTTGTAGGGAACCTTTTTCTTGAATGCAACAACTATGGCCAGCAAAAAAAAGAATATCCCAATTTTGTTGCCAAAGCTGGTTATTAAACTCGTCTAACGTTGGCTCTACTAAAAATTTAATTTCTGCACCCCTTAGTAAAATCTCTAAAAATTTTCTATCCTGACTAATATCAATTTCTAGAGTGTTACCAAATATTGCTAATATTCTAATTGTAGATTTTGGATTTTTCTGAATTTTATGTAGTTTCTGATATTCGAGCGCACTTAAGGCCACTTCCGCAAGAGGGTAATCATCAAAGAAATTCCACAGATGCCAGGGTAATCGTCGCAGTATATTGTCATTTGTTTCTACAATGAAGCGAATTTCCTCAGATGGTTGGAAATGTGTGCGTAATTGCTGTTCAATCTTGCGAAATTCTACCGAATTGAGCCATAAGTTTAAACAGTTGTAGAGTTGCTTGCATAGTTCGTTAATTTCTACTTCAGAAATGTTAGTAACGCTATCTTCTTCAATTTCAAATGTATCGTCAATTTCGTCAATTTCCTCGACACCAAGACGTAAAAACGGACGATAATAAAAAGCAGAATAAAGTGATTTCCAATTGCGATAGAGTTCAGGAATTTCTGGTGCAGGGGGTAAGCTAGCACTAAATTTCATTCGATAGATATTGTCTTCTTCCCCGATATATGCTGTGACAACGGGAAAACCTTCATATAAATTTCCTTGACTCAAATTTAAAACTACTAACCTATTCATAGGTGTTTGAGACATCCGCTCAAAAAAGTATCATTTTTGACAGCTAGTAACATTGATTCGTCAAACTTCATTTAAAATTTATGATATTAAACTGCGCAAAAAAAGTGAAAAAGCTTACATTGATTAGCTTTATGGCTTTTTTACCTTACGGATTACCCAGTTGCTGTAACCTGTGGAACTGTTCGGACGTTCGGCGAAGCTTCGACGCCGCTCAGCTTACGCTGAGTCGAGCCGCTAAGCTCACGGCCGAAGCCCTAGTCAAGTATCTGGCTCACTTTTGGCGCTCACTAAACAATACTAGTATGTGTCAGTGATCTGATATTTTGCATTCATCCGTATAAACTGTGAGCAATTTAAAATTAGCGCCAGAAAATTACATCCTTTGTTTTGACTTTACTTGAAATCTCACAAATCGCAACCCTGATTCTCAGTTATCTAGTTGACATATTAATTTAGTAGATACAATATGTCAGCCATGAAGATTGTCAGCAAAAATCAGGCACATTGGTATAAAAATTGACTATGAATTATTTATTTTTAAAAGATTGTACATTAGTTCAATCTTAGAAGATCATACAAGATATTGAACAAGATTACAATTTGCTTATAGACTATACAAAGTAAGGATTGACCTCAAGACAACTAAGTCTCTAAATCATGAAAAAAATGATTCTCCACTACAGTAGGAGAAATTGCGATTGCGAAATCAAATCGATTAATTAATAAATCTTATCTATAATGTGAAGATACGAAAAAGAACAGGCTGAGTGTGTAGCAAAGAGCATAGCAGCAAATAAGAAACAGAAGTCTTCTCCATGAGTAAATCAGTTGTCATTAACTTAGGAAACGGTGATTTAAACAACGGATTTCCAAATGTTACTGCTCGATTATGGTCATCAGGAAAATCCCTTGCACAGCAATTTGTTGGTAGCTTACCCCCTGCACCATCTTTAGTACAATTATTACATAATTGGCAGTCAAATTATAAAAATATCTGTGGTCGCCAACAGTTGCGTTCTCTATTGATAGAAGAAGATGACGAACTGCAAATTGACGAAGATGGCCTCACAAATGTTTCCGTTGTGAGTTTTGATGATGTGTGCCAAAAAATACAGAGAAAGATTAACGACTGGCTCAAATCTAGTGAATTTCTGAATATAGAACGGCAACTGCGATCGCAACTACAACCAGCAGAAGAAATTCGCGTCATTATTGAAACTGATGATAACTTAATACGGCGATTACCTTGGCATCGTTGGGACTTCTTTAATGATTATCCCAGAGCAGAACCGGCGCTTTCCCAAACAGAGTATAAATATCGAGAATTATCAAAATTAAAATTACATAGAAAGAAAGTTAGAATTTTAGCGATTTTAGGGAATAGCCAAGGTATCGATTTAGACAAAGAAATCAAGTCTCTTAATCTTTTAGAAGATGCAGAAATAGTTTTTCTTGTCAACCGCTCTCGTCAAGAATTTAACAATCTTCTTTGGCAAAATCCTGGCTGGGACATCCTTTTTTTTGCGGGTCATAGTCAAACAGAAGGTGCAACAGGCAGAATTTATATTAATGATAATAAAACCAATAACAGCTTAACAATTAAACAGTTAGAAGAAGCTCTCAAAGCTGCGATTGATAATGGCTTACAACTAGCAATATTCAACTCCTGTGATGGGTTAGGATTGGCTAGTGCGCTGGAAAAATTGAGTATTCCGACAGTGATTGTCATGCGGGAGCCAGTGCCAAATCTAGTAGCACAGGAATTTTTTAAGTATTTTTTAGAATTTTTTGCAGTTCAACGACTGTCTTTATATTTAGCAGTCCAACAAGCACGCAGAAAGTTGCAAGGTTTGGAAGATGATTTTCCGGGTGCTTCTTGGTTACCTGTGATTTGTCAAAATCCAGCCGTGGAACCGCCGAGTTGGCTAAATTTAGGCGGAGTTCCTCCGTGTCCTTATCGTGGGTTATTTGCTTTTCGCGAGGAAGATGCTCACCTGTTTTTTGGGCGGGAACATTTTACACACAACTTGGTGACGGCGAGCAAAAGAAAGCCGTTGGTGGGGGTGGTAGGTCCGAGTGGAAGTGGTAAGTCGAGTGTAGTGTTTGCTGGGTTGGTTCCTCAGTTACGCCAGGACTCATATACTGACTGGCAGATTGTCTCATTTCGTCCGGGTCATAATCCTTTTGAAGCGTTAGCAGGAGCATTGACTTCTAGCGTTGGCGAGGCTTTATTGGTTCAGTGTCTTCAAAAAGATAATTTAAATAATAATCAAAATAACAATCAAAATCCTAAATTAACAGCTCGTCGTCTGATTGAATTAGAACTAGAAATAGCACTGCAACAAGATCACAAAGTTTTATACAAAATTATTGAAAGTTTTGTCCAGCAAAACCCGAAAACTCGTCTGGTTTTAATAGCAGACCAATTTGAAGAACTCTACACTCTTTGCTCAGAAGAAGAACGCCAAGGTTTGTTAGATGCATTACTGAATGCAGTTCGGTTAGCTCCAGCATTTACTTTAGTTATGACCTTAAGGGCTGATTTTTACGGATATGCCCTTTCTTACCGACCTTTTAGTGATGCATTGCAAGGAGCAGTCCTCAATCTTGGTCCAATGAACCGTGAGGAATTGCGATCGGCTATTGAACAGCCAGCCGCACAAATGCAGGTGAGACTAGAAAATGAGTTGACAAAAAAACTTATTAATGCAGTCGAAGGTCAGTCAGGACGTTTACCATTGCTGGAGTTTGCTTTAACACAACTGTGGTCAAAACAGACAGATGGGTGGTTGACTCATCAAGGGTACGAAGAGATTGGCGGTGTCGAGGAGGCTTTGGCTATCCACGCCGAAGCAGTGTATGCTCAGCTTGATGAAGCAGACCGAAGTCGGGCGCAGCAAGTGTTTATGCAGTTGGTGCGTTTTGGGGAAGGAATCGAGGCTACGCGGAGATTGGCAACTCGTGATGAGGTCAAATCAGAAAACTGGGATTTGGTGAGGCGCTTAGCTGATGCACGTCTTGTGGTAACCAACCGCAACGAGTTATCGGGTGAAGAAACGGTGGAAATTGTGCATGAGGCGCTGATTAGAAGCTGGGGACGCCTAGAACAGTGGATACAAGTTGATGGTGAATTTCGCTATTGGCAAGAGCAGTTGCGATCGCTCATTCGTCAATGGGAAAGTAGTGGTAGAGATGAAGGAGCACTACTGCGTGGAAAGCCACTCTCGGATGCAGAATACTGGCAGAGCAAACGCATAGACGAACTGAGTACAGGGGAGAGACATTTCATACAGCTTTCTTTAGCATTGCGGGATAACGAGCTAAATAAGCAAAAGCGTAGACGCCAACTTACTATTTTAGGACTAACAGGTGGCTTAGTGGGAGCTTTGATCCTGGCTGGGGTAGCTTGGTGGCAATCCCATAAAGCAAGCATCAGCGAGATCCAAGCTGTGACCGAATCTTCTGAAGCACTGTTTGCCTCAAATAACACATTGGATGCGCTTCTACAAGCAATTACAGCCAAGGAGAAACTAAAAACAGTAGGTGGGGTAGATGCAAAGATCCAGGATCGGCTTGAATCAGTGCTAAGACAGGCAACTTATACGGTAGTTGAACATAACCGCCTGATAGGGCATAGCGATAAAGTTTACGCAGTCGCCTTCAGCCCCAATGGTCAGCTGATTGCCACAGCGAGTGAGGACAACACGGTGAAACTCTGGAAGCCCGACGGCACCTTGCTTACCGCTCTAAAAGGACATGCTGCTGCAGTTTTCGGAGTTGCGTTCAGCCCTCAAGGTAATATCATTGCCACGGCAAGTGGAGATAAAACAGTTAAACTTTGGAAGCTTGATGGTACTTTGCTTACTACTCTAAAGGGACATAGTGGTCAAGTTTGGGAAGTTGCGTTCAGTCCTCAAGGTAATATCATAGCCGCAAGTATGGGTAAGACAGTCAAACTCTGGAGAGCTAGCGATGGCACCTTGCTTACTACTCTAAAGGGACATAGCGATAGAGTTAGTGGTGTCGCTTTTAGCCCTGATGGTCAACTGATTGCCTCAGCAAGTAAAGACAAGACCATCAAACTTTGGAAGCAAGATGGCACCTTGCTTACTACTATTAATGGACATACTGATATAGTCAGTGCTGTAGCTTTTAGTCCTGATAGTCAGATGCTCGCTACAGCAAGTTGGGACAAAACAGTCAAACTCTGGAAACGGGATGGCACTTTACTGACTACTCTCAATAACCCTAGCGGTAAGGTTTACGGATTAGCGTTCAGTCCTAATGGTGATACAATCGCCTCGGCTGGTTGGGACAGGACAATAAAACTCTGGAGGTGGCGTGATCACACTTTAGTGATTACCCTTTCAGGACATAGCGATACTGTTTGGAGAGTCGCGTTCAGCCCCGATGGTAAGACAATTGCTTCAGCAAGTAGCGACAAAACAGTCAAACTCTGGAAGCGGGATAATATCTTGCTGACCACGCTCAATGGTCATAGTGGTGCAGTTTGGGGAGTAGCGTTCAGCCCCAAGGGTGAGACAATTGCCACAGCAGGTGAGGACAACACGGTGAAACTGTGGAAGCCTGACGGAACTTTGCTGACGACTCTAAAGGGACATAATGCCGGGGTTTGGGCAGTAACGTTCAGTCCTGATGGTGAGACAATTGCCTCCGTGAGTCGGGACAAGACAATCAAACTCTGGAAACGAGATGGCACTTTGTTGACTACTATTAATGGTCATAGTCAAGTGGTTAACGCAGTTGCGTTTAGCCCGGATGGTAAGATTATTGCCTCAGGAAGTGACGACAACACAGTAAAACTTTGGAAGCCAGATGGCACTTTGCTAACTACCTTGAGACATGATAGTGAAGTTTGGGGAGTAGCGTTCAGCCCAGATGGTCAGACAATTGCTTCAGCGAATCGGGATAAAACGGTGAAGCTTTGGAAGCGAGATGGCACTTTGCTAACCACCCTTCCTGCGCTACGCTACGCTAACAAAGGTCACAATGACGGAGTTTTGGGAGTAGCGTTCAGCCCAGATGGTCAGACAATTGCCACGGGGAGTCAAGACAAGACAGTGAAACTGTGGAAGCGTGATGGCACTTTACTGACTACCCTTAAAGGTCACAATGGCGCGGTTTGGGGAGTAGCGTTCAGTCCTAACGGCAAAATGATTGCTTCAGCAAGTAACGACAAAACAGTCAAACTCTGGAAACAAGATGGGACTTTGCTGACAACCCTCAACGGTCACAATCGCACGGTTTGGAAAGTGGCGTTCAGTCCTGACGGTAAGACAATTGCTTCGACTTCTGACGATAGTACAGTGATTCTGTGGAATCTGGATCGTGTACTAGATACAGATAAACTAGTGAGCTACGCTTGTGATTGGGTCAAGGATTATCTGAGAACGAATGCACAGGTGCAGGAGAGCGTTAGCGGATATTCTGTGCAGGAGGCTGGCCGTTTCTGTAATGGGATTAAACCTCAATAGCTTCAAGCAACATGATTATATTTTTACCATTTTTCTCTCCTAAGTGCATAAGTTAATTCTGCTTACACCTAATAAAGAGTGTAGAGGCTAAGCTCTGTTAGTTAAACTGACCTTCAGCTTTTTTGATAGAGCTTCATTCTACATAATCAAACTTTCTTCAATGCGTAAATCCTACGCTATTGTTGCAGTTTTTATGATCTTTTTGTGTAACTTTTTTGGAGAAAAATATGACTTTACTAGTTGGTAATCTTCCTTCTGAAGTAACTGAGGCAAATTTAAGAGAACTTTTGACAAAATTTGGCAGAGTCGGAAACATTGACATTTTTCCTGAAGCCAGTTTTGCAACAGTAGCAATTGAAGGCGAAGCAAATGAGAAACGTGCTGTTGAAGAACTTAATAGCGTGGAAAAGTTTGGGCAGAAACTTAAACTCTTTAGGCCGGACAGAGCAGATGGACCGGGACCGGGAGGCTAAACGAATCTCAAGTAAACCTCCAAATTCAATGACGATAACGGAGGGGTACCAGAGTGAAGGTACGATCCAAACAGATCAGACCGAAAGATGAATTAGGGTTGGTATTCCAATTTAATTTTACTTGCTGCTCTAGTTGCCTTTTCGCGAGCCTCTTGAATATCACTTCCTTTAGCCAAAGCAACTCCCATTCGGCGATAAGGATGGGCATTAGGTTTCCCAAATAACCTAATGTCCACATCTTTTTCTAATAGCGCTTCGCCTACACCTGTATAAGCAATAAAATCTGATTTTTCCGTAGCTAAAATAACAGCACTCGCTGAAAAACCCAATTGTTCTATATGAGGAATAGGCAATTCTAAAATCGCTCTCAAGTGTAGTTCAAATTCGTTCAGATTTTGTGAGATTAATGTCACCATTCCTGTATCATGGGGTCTAGGAGAAAGTTCCGAAAAAATGACTTCATCTTTGGTGACAAAAAACTCAACACCAAAAATTCCCGCCCCTCCTAATGCATCGGTTACTTTTTTAGCTATTGCTTGCGCTTCCAATATCATTTTTTCCGAAATTTCTGCAGGTTGCCAAGATTCTTGATAATCTCCTCTTTCTTGGCGATGACCGATAGGAGAACAAAAAATTGTCGGTGCATTCCACTGCTTAATGGTTAGTAAAGTAATTTCTATTTCAAAATCAATGAATTCCTCGACAATCACTTTTTGACTGTCACCTCTGGAATTGGCGATCGCATAATTCCATGCTTTCTCAACTTCACTCTTTTCTTTAACTACAGATTGCCCTTTGCCAGAAGATGACATCACAGGTTTCACTACATTAGGAAACCCAATTTCATCAGATACAGCAATCAACTTTTCTAAAGTTGTCGCATAACCATACTTAGCTGTGCGGATACCTAATTCTTTATGTGCTAGTTCTCTGATTCTGTCTCGGTTCATTGTATAGTTAGTCGCCGCTGCAGTTGGTATAACTGTAATTCCTCGCTGCTCAAATTCCAAAAGTTTTTCCGTTCTAATTGCTTCAATTTCTGGTATGATGAAATCAGGCTGATATTTGCTAACCACTGCTTCCAAATCATCAGCACTCAGCATAGAAATTACTTCCGAACAGTCAGCAACTTGCATTGCTGGAGCATTAGCATAGCGATCAACAGCAATCACATAATTGCCAAACCGTTTAGCAGCAATAACAAATTCTTTGCCTAGTTCTCCAGAGCCTAGCAACATTAATTTTTGGGGTAGTTTCATCGAATTATTCATGAATTTTTCCTATTTAGTTACAAGTCACAAAAATATTTTTTTCTCTACACTTCGTTATTTCAATCATCTTCTTCCAAATACTTAAATATAGCACCGCGAAGCCGTAAATCTTGGCGCTGAATCTTTGTCAATCCTATTCCTTCTCCAAACTCACACTCCTCTACACGAGCATTTAACCATATAGTCTGATTAAGAGTAGCACCATTTAAATTTGCATTTCTCAAATCTGCGTTAGTAAAATTGGCAAATATAAGGTTTGCATTCATTAAACTACTTCTTCGTAGGTTTGCACTTGATAAATTACCACGGATAAAGTTGACTTCATCTAAAATCAAGTAAGATAAGTCTGCTGCCATTAAATTAGGGAATTTTAGCTGACTGGGATTTTGAAAAAACCGTATGACACAGGCTATATTGGCTTCATTAAGCCACATCTTGGTTAAGAAATCATAGCGGGCTATTCCAAGTTGCTTGAGAATTTCTAGACGCTGTTGGGGATTTTGTTCTAAAAACTGAATCGCGCAACTACAAAGGTTTTGAGTAGGAATATCGAGCATAATTATCAAATTGTCGTAAGATTATCGATTTTTCAAATCTTTCCTGGGTAGTTCTTTTGTGCAGCTACTGAAAAGCTTTGCTATCATCAGTAGTGTGTTAGTTATATATCTAACATTTTAGCAAATATTTGTGTCAAATTTTCATCCGGGTAAGAATCAGTATTATTCGTAAAGTTAGGTAATTACAGAGTTTGTTATTACAGTCATTATGAAAGGAATAATCAGACCGTATAAAATAAAAGGTCGTGTACTAATAATAGTAATATTGTTTGGGATAATTTCACTATTTTGGATCAGCTTTTTCGCTAAAATTGTGAGAGTAAAATTTGTCGAAATTGATTTTGTACTTAAAAGATTAGAAATTCAAAAGGAAGCACAGGTCGAAATTCCTTATACTATTGCTAAAGTTGATGTGCAAAGACGGTTAGGTTCTGATGTTAAACCTGATCCGAGATGTTTATTTTGGGCGACAACTGAAGTAGGTAGAGGCTGGACTAATGATTCTGATGATCGTGATTTTTTTATAGATTATTATATACCTCTAAATAAAAAAGCAATGATTTGTACAACACCAGCCCTAGCAGCTGCGCTCATTGCTAAGCGTCACGAAAAACCACTTTTATATAAAGTTTATCCCACAGAAGATGGTTTTCATGTTCGCATTGTTGAAGGTCTTACAGAAGTGAGAGAACCTTGTAAAAACTGGACAGGGAATGTTGATTGTGCAGATTCTATATTATCGCGACAGGGAATTGTGAGGTATGAGCCGTAGAGGATAACAAATGCAGCTTTCTCTTTAGTGTGGTGCATTGAAAGCCATCTGCCAAAAATCTTTCTCGAATATTGCTACTCTTAAAAAAGCTTCTTGTGCTTGCTGGTGAATATTTTCTGAAGCTGTTTGCAACACCTGATCAGCTTGATGTTCTAGAAGTTTTACATATTCAGTAAAACCTGCATTTCCCCATCTGTTTGCAAACTCTGTGTATGGTTCAGGCATGACTCCAGGCAATTGCCAACCTTGATTGTATGCTAATTCAATTGCCCAAAATGCAGTTGCTTGTACTGGATAAGGCATTGTAGCAAGAGTATGCATATATTCACAATATTGTATGCAGCTTGGTTGTTTTTCCACATCAAGATTAAGTTCTCGTTGGGCTGCTTTTTCTTTAAACCAATTGAGTTCATCTTTCAGTGCTGCGAGTCCTGCTAGTATAACATCAAAATGATCTGGGGGTGCGATCGCCAACACTCGTCCCACCATCCGTGTGAAATCGACAACGAACAGATAATCTTGTACAAGCCATGTGTTAAATTGCTGGGGGTGAATTGTTCCTAATTTACACTGCTCAAGAAAGGGATGCACAGTTGCTTCATGCCAAGCTTGAGTATGGTTTTGTAAAAGTTGTTTACAGGTCAGGTTCATTGTTAGTCTGTTTCTAAAATATACAATTAAGATTCAATCTCAGCTAATTCCATCCAACGTTCAGTCGCCTGATCAATTTCTTCCTTCAGGGTTTCCACCTGTTCATACAATTTTTGCACTTGAGAGTAGTTACCAGGAGGAACATTCGCCATTGCTTTTTCTGCTTCTGCTTTTTGGGTTTCCATCTGGGCAATTTTACCTTCCAACTGCTCAAATTCTCGCTTTTGCCAATTAGATAATCTACGCCGTTTTTTCGTTTCGGTTTCTTTGGGAGATGTTGTCTGTAACGTCTCTGGATTTTTTGGCTTTTCTTTAGTGTTACTTATCTGTTGCTGTTGCGCTTCTTCTGCGTGTTTATAATCCAGATAAACTGAATAATTTCCTGGGTATTGTCGGATTTTTCCGCCTTCTTCAAAGGCAAAAATCGTATCTACAGTGCGATCTAAAAAATAGCGATCGTGGGAAACAACTATCACACAACCCGAAAAATCTTCTAAATATTCTTCCAGTACAGCCAATGTCTGTACATCCAAATCATTCGTGGGTTCATCTAATATTAAAACATTTGGCGCACTCATCAGAACGCGCAACAGAAATAACCGCCGTTTTTCACCACCAGACAGTTTATGAATTGGGGCATACTGTTGATTACCAGGAAACAGAAAACGCTCTAACATTTGGGAAGCAGTAATTCTTGTTCCATCGGCAATTTGGACAAATTCTCCTTCTTCTTTAATGTAATCAATCACTCGCTGATTCTCATTCAACGCTGACTGTAATTCTTCTGAATGCTGGTTAAAATAACCAATGTGAATTGTACCACCAATTTCTACACTTCCTGAATCGGGATGAACACGTTCTGTGATCATATCTAGTAACGTAGACTTACCAGCGCCATTAGAACCGATAATACCAATACGGTCTTCTGGACTAAACTCGTAGGTAAAATCCTTAATTAACGTACGTCCGTCATAAGCTTTAAATGTATTATTGAGTTCAATAACTTTTTTGCCAATACGACGACTGGGTGTAGAAATATCAACTTTTCCCTGAGCTTGTTTAAACTCAGTTTCCTGCATACCGTGAACGCGTTCAATTCTCGCTTTTTGTTTCGTACTACGAGCTTTTGGTCCTCGTTTTAGCCATTCTAACTCACGCCGCAAAACACCTTGATGTTTGCGTTGACTACTAATAGCAGATTCTTCTGCTAAAGCTTTCTTTTCCAAGTAATACGAATAGTTACCTGTGTAAGTGTAAATGTCTCCTCGGTCGATTTCTATAATACGATTGGTTACCTTATCCAAAAAGTAGCGATCGTGAGTAATAAGAAAGAGTGCGCCACGATAGCGATTTAAATAACTTTGTAACCACTCAACAGAATTAGCATCGAGATGGTTTGTCGGTTCATCCATCAACAACAACTCTGGTTCTGACAGCAAGGCTGTAGCTAAAGCAATGCGCTTGCGATAACCACCAGATAAAGTCCCAACAACAGCATGAAAATCTGTAATTCCTAACTTTGAAAGAATGATTTTAGCATTTGTTTCCAGTTCCCATGCACCAACTGAGTCCATACGCTGCATTACAGAAGAAAAACGCGCCATCAGTTGTTTATCTTCTGGTGTATGAGCTAACTTATCAGAAATTTCTTCGTACTCACGCACCAATTCCATTTGTTCGCCGCTGTCAGCGAAAACCTGCTCTAAGACTGTGCGATTTTCATCTAAATCTGGCTGCTGAGGCAAGTATACAATTTTAGCTCCTGAATTTGCTAAAACTTGACCACTGTCAATCGGTTCTAATCCGGCAATCATTTTTAATAAAGTTGATTTCCCAGAACCGTTAGTACCAATTAAGCCAACCTTATCAGTAGCATCCAAGCTAAAGCTAGCATCTTTCAATATTTCCTTGATACCAAAATCTTTTTTAACAGATTGTAGGGTGATAAGACTCATATCAATTTAAGTTTTAGATTTGAACTGCAGACAGATACACCAGAAACGCAGATAATTATCTATTTTATCAGCGCCCGTATGCGTGTATCTGTAGTTACAATTTTAGAGCACGCTATGAGCAAAAGTAACCAATGTCTACCCTACTATTAAACAAATAAATCAAGGGGTAAATGCCCGTACATTTCGTTAATTCCACTTTGAGAGTAAGACTGGCAAGAGACTAATACACCCCGATGATGTCCTGAGTAAGAATCCAGATGGCATATACCATTTTTGCCGTTTAATTTAATGTAAACTGGACCTTCAATCTCAGGTAAATTGCTTGGTGGTTCATAACCAAAAGCATAGGAATATGTTTTCATCGCTAGTATTCCTTCTTCTGGTGTATCAGCACAAATACCTAATATTTGGTAATCAGAAATGTTAGCTAGCAAAACTAAAGCTTGACGAGTTAAGGTTTTTTCTGATGGCTTGAGGTTAGGAGGAATGTCTATACAGTTAAATTTATTGAGAATCTTTTTGGCGTCTTGAATAGTGAGATTACTCTGATTATTGCTTGACATAATTTTTTTATTATTCCTTGATGTTCTCTATCTGCTTCTTAAGTAGGGTACACACCCTGATTCAGGGTGAAAATTGTGATTAATCTTGCAAATTAGCGAAATTAAAGAGAAATGGTACACTACTTTTTGTATCACCACTCATAACGAGGACTTTTGGCATCTGAGCACCTCCACTCTTCCAAGATTCGATCGCTTCTTTTTGCAGAACCAACTGTCCACCTTGAGCTTTTAAAGTTTCAGCTAAAAGTCTTTGAGCTTCCGCTTTTCCCTTCGCACGGTTAATCTCTGCTTGAGCCTCTTGTTCAGCTTCTCGGGCTATATATACAGCTCTTTGTGCTCTTTGCTCTGCAATTTGTTTTTCTTCAACTGCTTTGGCAAATTCTGGAGAAAATGTTAAATCAACCACACTGGTATCTAACACAATTATTCCATATTTATCTAAGCGTTGCCCCAATGCTGCATCAAAGTCTTCTTTCAACTCATTTCTTTTTGTAATCGCCTCCTCAACTGTTCTTTTAGCAGCTGCGATTTTAAAAGATTCTTGAGTTTGGGGTGCAATAATTTTGTTGACAATATTTTCTAATGTTCCTTGTGTCCTTCTGATATCAACAACTTGTGTGGAATCAATACGAAAGTTAATAGCAAATCTGGCAGATAGAGTTTGCAAATCCTTGGTTGAACTTTCTCCTGGAACCTCAAACTTTTGCACAGTCAAATCATACACATCTACTTTGGAGATGAAGGGCGGTATAACGTGAATACCCTCGATTAATGCTCCATCTGTGGCTTTACCCAAGATACTAAGTACTCCTGCTTGCCCTGGATTTATAATAATAAAGGAATTAAAGCTAAAAATGACAAGTATTGCTGCCACAATTCCTGCGACTAAAGTTTGCCAATTCCCCAATGACTGATTTTTCAACTCCTTATCTCCTTTGCATTTTAAGACAACTCTTGTTAATAGTGATACCTTACTGCCCACCTTTGTGAGACACTTGGTAGTTAATTGTGGTAACATTTTAGATTCACGCATCTACAAACAACTGTGGTTAAGGTATCCAAATCTCATCGGGCATCCAAAAGACAGACAAGCGCAGTAGGTGGTCGTCAGATATCGTCTTCAAGTCACCCCTTCATGCGGCTGTTAAATTACGGACACCAGTATCGTAAACGAATCTGGCTGGCGACGACTTGTACTATCTTGAATAAACTTTTTGATTTAGCACCACCAGCGTTAATTGGCATCGCGGTGGATGTGGTCGCAAAGCAGCAAGATTCTATCATTGCTCAGTGGGGAGTGAAAGATGTTTTTGGGCAATTTTTTATTATTTCGTTCCTGACTGTGATCATCTGGATACTAGAATCGGTTTTTGAATACGCTTACGAAAGGCTTTGGCGTAATTTGGCACAGGACATTCAGCATGATTTGCGTCTGGATGCTTATGAACATTTGCAAGAGTTAGAACTCGCATATTTTGAAGAACGCAGTACAGGTGGTTTGATGTCTATTCTCAGTGATGATATCAACCAATTGGAACGTTTTTTAGATAGTGGGGCAAATGATATTCTCCAAGTTGTCACAACAGTTGTCATTATAGGTGGTGCTTTCTTTATTTTGGCTCCTAGTGTTGCCTGGATGGCAATATTGCCGATACCATTTATTCTTTGGGGTTCGTTTGCTTTTCAAAAATTACTCGCACCTCGCTATGCTGATGTCAGAGAAAAGGTTGGTCTTCTCAACTCGCGTCTTGTGAATAATTTGAGCGGTATTACTACTATTAAAAGTTTTACCTCCGAAGATTACGAAATTTCACGTTTAACAAAAGAAAGTGAGGCATATCGCCGCAGTAACGCTAAAGCAATTAAACTTTCATCTGCATTTGTTCCCTTAATCCGAATGTTGATTTTGGTGAGTTTTACAGCATTATTGCTGTTTGGCGGAATTGCAGCAGCGAATGGCAAAATATCTGTCGGTACCTACAGTGTACTATTATTTCTCGTCCAGCGGTTACTCTGGCCTTTAACAAGATTAGGTGATACTTTTGACCAATATCAAAGAGCAATGGCTTCCACAAATCGAGTGATGAATTTGTTGGATACTCCTTTGGCTATTCATACAGGAGAGATCCATTTACCGACTGATACAGTACGCGGTGAAGTGGAGTTCAAAAATGTCACTTTTGCTTATAAAGATAGGTTACCAGTTGTGAAAAATCTATCTTTACAGGTTCCAGCAGGCAAAACAATCGCTATTGTCGGTTCTACTGGTTCTGGGAAAAGCACTTTGGTAAAACTTCTATTGCGATTGTATGAAGTGCAATCAGGAACAATGACTCTTGATGGAATTGATATACAACAATTAGAACTACGGGATTTGCGCCGTTGTATTGGTTTGGTTAGTCAGGATGTTTTCTTATTTCACGGTAGTATAGCAGAAAATATTGCCTATGGCAGTTTTGATGCTTCAGATGATCAAATCATCACAGCCGCTAAAATCGCTGAAGCACACGAATTTATTATGCAATTGCCTCAAGGATATGAGACGATTGTCGGCGAACGAGGACAAAAGTTATCTGGTGGACAACGACAGCGGATTGCTATTGCCCGTGCCATCTTAAAGAATCCACCAATTTTAATTTTAGATGAAGCGACATCAGCAGTGGATAATGAAACAGAGGCAGCAATCCAGCGCTCGCTGGAACATATTACTGTCAATAGAACAACAATTGCGATCGCACACCGTCTTTCCACCATCCGCAATGCTTCACGCATCTATGTCATGGAATACGGACAATTTGTGGAATCGGGAACTCATCAAGAACTACTGGACAAAAACGGAGTTTATGCGAGTCTGTGGCGCGTGCAGTCAGGTTTGAGGTAAACTTTTCAAAAATCCAAAATATATCCAAAATATAAAATTACTATGATGTTTGCTTCCACCCAATCTCAATCACCAAACGACGAGTGGCGTCGCCAGTTAAATAGATTCGTCAAAGAAAATCAACAGGAATTAGCAGCACTGTCTTGGGGTTTGTGGTTAGAAAATGGTGACGGCAAGGGTACGATTGGTATTGATTTGCAACCAACACCACACTTTGTTTATTGTCCCAAAGAAGCCATAGAACAATTCAATACCACAGTTGAGAACAGACTTCAGGAAATTTTAGGGATTGTGAAGCACCATAAACCAGAAGTAGAAGTTCTCATGCTCGCAATTGCTAAAGACCAAGTCAAGTTAATTTATTTTGAACCAGAACCTGCACCACCAAGTTGTTATGAACGAGTTGGTAAAGACGTAGATACTTTATTAGAACATTTGGAACAGCTCTTGAGCAAGCAGTTCAACGCTGAACAATCAGCCCAGTAATTAAATTACAACATTGGAAAAAATCAAGGTCAGAAAAACGCTACTATATGGAAAAATTCCATTCTTATTTGTAGTAACTGGAACCCAGTATGGATGGAGCACACATGAATCGGCTAATCGAGAGTGTCCACCAAGACCTACTTCCTCGGTTCCAAATTGAAAGCGTAGATCCCCACGACCCAGTCAAAGTCCGCCATATGCCCAAACCCTGGCAACTTCTTGGGGCGGGGAACTACGCGGCAGTGGTTTATCACCCAGACTACCCTGAGTTTGTTGTAAAAATTTATGCACCCGGACGCCCCGGTTTTTCTGAGGAGGTAGAGGTCTACCGCCGGCTGGGTTCCCATCCTGCTTTCTCTGAGTGTCTGTATGCCAATGATGGCTTTTTAATCTTAAAGCGGTTGTATGGAGTGACTCTCTACGACTGTATGCAGCGTGGTTTACAGATACCAAAGCAGGTGATACTCGACATTGACCAAGCCCTAGATTATGCCCGTAAGCGCGGTCTCCACCCCCATGATGTCCACGGACGCAATGTGATGATGTACAAAGGTAGGGGACTAGTTGTGGACATCTCGGACTTTCTGCATGAGGAGGCTTGCTCAAAGTGGGATGACCTGAAAAAGGGATACTACTGGCTGTACCGCCCCTTCCTCTCCCCACTTCGGATACGGATACCCTATTTTGTCTTGGATGTTGTTCGCAGGAGTTATCGCTTCTTGCTCCGCTTAGTTTCACGCCTAAAGCAACTCAAAAGCGGACGCTTTTAGCGGTACTAGTAATTTGCCAATCCAAAAATGCGCTTGTGAGAACCCTTGAAAGGAGAAAGGTTAAAGGGAAAGGGATTAAAAAATTTTTCCCCTTCGCCCCTAATCCCCAACGCCAGTCGCTTCAAGTCGGGAAACCTGCCCACGGCGCTGGCTCCTCCGTGGGCACCCCACCATCCCCTTTTCCTCTTATCCTTTACCCCGCAGGCGTTCCCTTGGCGAACTACTAAAAGCAAAAGGAAGAGTAATTATAACTAGTAAAGTGTGATATATAAAACCTACATTTATAAAAGTGCCGCTATGATTAATGAGTTTGTACAGTAGCAAAAATAACTTTTTTTCCGAAGAAGTTATATGCAATTGCACAGGCTATGCAGATCGAATAGCAATCGCTATTTATACAAAAGCAATAATTGGCACTTATTACCTACTAGCTACGTCAACTATCTTGCTGTGCTAAATCTGCTTTGGTTTTTCTGATGCAGTTATTTCATGCACAGCTTTTACTGAGGGACTACCAATTCATGAATTTTTTTAAGAAGCACAAAAACTTGTAGACTGGATCATGAGTATACTGTATCACAAAAGTTACCAGTGGTGTGAGGTAGCTAATGTATTCAAGCATATGAAATTGCGTTTGATTCCTCAAGCTTGGTGGCGAATTTACAGATTGCAACGTCATAGAGGACGAGTGCTCAAGCGTCTTTTGCCATTGTTCTTTTTGGTATCATTTTTTACGGTACTACTAGTAAACAGCCTTACCCCTGCGATCGCCCAAGAAGCAGCTCCCTCTGAAATCATCCCGCAGCCACCCCGTCAAGAAATTCGTGGGGTTTGGATGACTAATAACGATTTTGACACCCTCAGGAATCGTGCCAAGGTACAGGATGCAGTGAATCAATTGAGACGGCTGAACTTCAACACGATTTATCCTGTGGTGTGGAATTCTGGATATGTGATGTATCCCAGCGTGATCGCAAAAGGTGCAGGTATTCAGCCCTTTGTCTTACGAGGCTCAGATGGACATGATATTCTTGCAGATCTGATTGCCCAAGCACATCGTCAAAACTTGCTCGCAATTCCTTGGTTTGAGTTTGGCTTCATGGCTCCCCCAACGTCAGAACTGGCGTTGAATCATCCGGATTGGCTCACACAAAAACGGGATGGTAGCGAAACTTCGATTAGTGCAGCTGGTGAAGTTGCGTGGCTTAATCCCTTCCATCCAAAAGTGCAACAGTTTATTACCGGTCTCGTGCTGGAAATTGTCACTCAATATGATGTTGATGGCATTCAGTTTGACGATCATATGAGTTTGCCGTACGAATTTGGCTACGATAAATACACAGTTGCATTGTATAGTCAGGAAACTACAAACAATCCCCCAGCTAATGCCCAAGATGCGGCATGGATGCGCTGGCGAGCAGATAAAATCACGGCGTTTATGGTACAACTCAATCAAGCTGTCAAAGCAAGAAAACCCAATGTGATTTTCTCTGTTTCCCCCAATTATTACGACTTTGCTTATAAGTTTCAACTACAAGATTGGCTCAGCTGGGTGCAGCAAAATATAGTCGATGAGCTGATTGTGCAAGTTTATCGTCCCAACCTTGCGAGTTTTACCACAACAATTTCTCGTCCAGAAATTCAACAAGTGCAGCAAATCATTCCAACTGGAATTGGTATTATGGCAGGATCCCAAAAGAGCTCAGTATCAATGCAGCAAATTTCTTCCCAGGTACGGGCTGCCCAAGAACGTGGTTTGGGTGTGGCTTTCTTCTACTACCAAAGCCTCTGGAACTCTGCCCCAGAACCTGCCAAACAGCGACAGGCTACATTTCAAACTCTTTTTTGGACTCCCGCACTCCGCACTAGAGCCAGAATTGAATTACCTTTAAGCACAACACGTGCACAAGAACCGTAGCAATCCTAAATCATAAGCCTTGCAGGCACGCTGTACGCTCCGTGCATGCTCAGATTCCCGACTCCTTTAAAAGTAGTCGGGAATCTGAGCATGCACGATTTTCACAACTCAAATAGGACAGCTATAGGATTAGTATTTGATTTTTACGAAGTTAGGTACACTTTTATTGCTTCTTAAGCGTTCCCTGTTAAGCGTTCCCTACCTCGACGAGTCAATTCAGAAATCAAACTGGATTCCTATATATTTGATAGAATGTGTAAAAGTTAGAGATTAGCAACAGGTTAAAAAGCAGTTTTGACTCTTAAACTAAAATGTGTTGGGCGTTGAATTACAGTTACGTTTTTTCCTCAAAACGATGCTGTTAGACAGATATTTCCCTCCGTATTATCTCGTATTTTTTAATAAATTAAATATGATTCTTATATATTTGATAAAATGTGTAAAAGTTAGAGATTAGCAACAGGTTAAAAAGCAATTTTGACTAGTAAAATAAAATGTGTTAGGCGTTGAATTACAGTTACGTTTTTTCCTCAAAAGGATCATGAATACTCAACCGTTATTTTCTATCATTGTTCCTGTATATCAAACAGAACGTTTTCTGGAGCAATGCTTAGGGTCCTTAAAGAATCAGTCTTTGAGAGATTTTGAGTGTATTGTAGTGAACGATGGCAGCAAAGGAACAATAATAGAAGATTGGTACAGAGATCAGGATACTGATTGGAAATCGAAACTGAGTATACTCAATATAGAAAACCGATTTCAATGTAAGTATATCTTTGATCAGATTGTAGGTGATGACCTAAGATTCAAATATGTTGAACAATCTAACAAAGGTGTATCTGTAGCCCGCAACACTGCTATAAAAGTGGCAACAGGTAAATATATTGTTTTTGTCGATTCAGATGACTGGATTTTACCCAGCCATTTGGACAATATTGTTAAAGTGATTGAAAAGCAAAAAAACCAGCCTAACTTCACTTTTAGTTTGATTACTAGAGCCTACAACACGGGGCGCACAATTAAACGTCCGATTCCACGTAGTTTCAACTTAGCAAACCTAACTTATTCCCATTTTGCATGGTCTTGGAACAGCGTTTATGACCTGGACTTTTTACAGAAGTACGGGCTGGTTTTTGACGAAAAGTTAGGTTATGGTGCTCAGAACTTTTCTGGAGCAATATCGGTTAAAAAGGAGGATGTTCTTTTTAGCTATGACCATTTTTACGCTCTACATAGAGAGTATAACCTTAAACATGTAAGGTTTGTGGACTACTTACAGACATATATGTACAGGGATGTTGCTAAGGCTGAGAAAAAAGCTTTAGATGACAAGCTAAATGGTGAGCAGGCCTTTCTAAGGTATCTGCACAATAAGTACGAAAATGAAGATATTCCTGTCTCAGCAAAAATTGCACTAGCTTGTCAGAATCGTGGGTAACCAGAATACTGGGCAACGCAAGTTGTTGGAGACCTCAGCATAGAAGCATGTCTCAAAAGTTTTAGATAAGTGATTTTAATAACGCAAATTGCTTTCACATCAAACGAATTATTGCGACATAAATAAAAGCCTCTGAAGTTTGCGGTAAAATCCTTACCGCAATATCCTCTATCAACCCAAATCCGATCAGACCGTAATCGAAACCGTAGGAAAAGATTTAGTTTGAGGTTTAATCTGAATCGCAACATTGTATAATTATGAACTTTACATATTTTAAATATATATAAAAAAAGCTTATAATAAAGCAAAGCGCGATGGCGCAGAGCGCCTTACTCCCCCTACACCCTTATACCCTTACCCCCCTACACCCCTAGTTTTTGACTTTTCGCCTTGCCGATTTTTGCAAAAGGTCTAATGAAATTTCTTTGTTGCGAAAGTGCCTAAAAACAAGGGTTACAGATTATTATCTGCCGAAATTGAGATAACAAAGCTATAGAGATTCTTCGTCACTTAATTGACATAAGGTCACAGTACGCGATACATCATGATTCAAGGGTTACATGAGTTTCTCAGAATGCAAAGTTTTCTAAATTTTCAGTTCCATCACTACGAGGAGGGATAGACATGGATGCTAGTTTGATCATATCCAACATTTTGAATCCGCCAGTTCTGTTTTTCTTTTTAGGGATGACTGCTGTTTTTGTCAAGTCCGATCTAGAAATTCCTCCCCCTGTGCCCAAACTTTTTTCGCTTTATCTGCTGTTTGCGATTGGGTTTAAGGGGGGAGTAGAACTGATGAAAAGTGGAATCACGACTGAAGTGCTTCTGACACTGCTGGCGGCAGTGTTGATGGCTTGTGTTGTCCCGATTTACACTTTCTTTATTTTAAAGCTGAAGCTGGATGTTTACGATGCAGCAGCGATCGCCGCAACCTACGGCTCTATCAGTGCTGTCACCTTCATCACCGCGAGTGCTTTTCTTACTGAACTTGGCATTGCTTATGATGGCTACATGGTGGCAGCTCTTGCTCTGATGGAATCTCCAGCGATCATTGTTGGTCTGATCCTAGTAAATTTATTTACCGTTGAGAAAGGCAATGCGCGAGAGTTTTCTTGGCCAGAAGTGTTACGAGATGCGTTTCTGAACAGTTCAGTGTTTCTACTAGTCGGTAGTGTCCTGATTGGATTCTTGACCGGAGAACGTGGTGGGAAAGTTTTGGAACCCTTTACTCAAGGATTGTTCTATGGAGTTCTGACCTTCTTTTTACTGGATATGGGATTGGTTGCTGCTAGAAGAATTAAAGACTTGCAAAAAACAGGATTTTTCCTGATCTCATTTGCAATCCTGATTCCAATACTGAATGCAGCTATTGGGTTAGCGATCGCCAAATTCCTTGGTATGTCCCAAGGAGATGCACTCTTGTTCTCCGTACTATGTGCCAGCGCCTCTTACATCGCTGTTCCAGCAGCCATGCGGTTGACTGTTCCGGAAGCGAATCCCAGCTTGTACGTTTCTACGGCTCTGGCAGTAACATTCCCGTTCAATATTATTGTGGGAATTCCGGTGTATTTGTACGTAATTAAATTGTTTTGGAGCTAATAATATGCACCTTGTTAAAAGGATAGAAATTATTGCTAACTCCTTTGAGCTTGGCAAAATTTTAGATCGTTTAGATAAGTCAGGTGTAAACGGTCATATTGTAATCCGAAATGTTGTTGGCAAAGGATTACGAGGAAGGGCGGAAGATTTAGACATGACGATGCTCGATAATGTTTACATCCTCGCGTTCTGTGCGCCTGACGAAATCAAGCCTGTTGTAGAAAACCTCAAACCTCTGCTGAATAAGTTTGGAGGCACCTGTTATATCTCCGATGTCATGGAGATTAGCTCTGTAAAATGTGTCGCGTCAATGTGAGGCAATCATGAACCCAATCAAGCGTTTGATCACTTAAAAATAGCCGACATTACAACCCATCTTTAAAGAATAGAGATACGATAATCTACTGTTTGAAGAAAAATTTTACTAAGCATTAGAAAATGGAGAGATTTTTATCAACTGTTCAACCGATACACCAATACGATTCAGTTAAGGGTTGATCCTCCCTAGCCCTCCTTAAAAAGGAGGGAACTGAGCAAGCTTTTTTAGCTACGGTTTACACACATCTCGTTTAAAACCTCACCCTCGCTTAAATCGGTGCTAAAATCTTTCCCTCTCCTTAATAAGGAGAGGGATGCCCGATAGGGCAGGGTGAGGTTCCAAATTTTGGGTAATTCGAGGACTTGTCTGTACACGGTAGCTTTTTAAGAGGGTTGGGGATCTTAAATACCACTAACTGAACTATTCAACCGATACACTTGTTTGTTTAATCCAATAGCCAATTAAACAAATCTCCAACTGTCAGAGCCAAATCTCTGGCAAACTCTGGCACTGGTAAACGTGTTTCTGGTTGATCAAAAACATCTGTTGGTTGATCCGGCAAATAAACAAATACTGATTGTTCTTCTGGATCAACTAACCACCCCATCCGAGTTTTAGACTTCAAGCAGTGTAATATATTTTTTGTAACTTTTGTTTGCCTTTGGTCGGGCGAAAGAATTTCAATTGTCCAATCGGGGGCTATCGAAAAAACATTTGCAACTCCACCATTTTCCTTGCGTGGAATTCGCTCCCAGATATATACAGAAACATCAGGCACAATTGAGCGTCCGCCAAATGTACAACGAAGTTCTGAAAAAGCCCGTGCAATTCGCTTTTGCTTGAGTGCTGCATTAATCGCGGTTGCTAACTCAGTCTGAATGACGCTATGTTCTCCTTGTGGCATTGGTTTTTGGATAATATGCCCGTCAACATACTCGCTAGCAGGCTCAGTTTCTGGCAGTTTCAGAAACTCCTCCAATGTTATAGCAATGCTTGGTGTTTGTACCATCTGAGTTCACCTTCAAGCGAGTTAGATATCAGGGTTTTCAGTAGTTAGGCGTAATTAATTCGTAGATAGCAGTAGTGGGAGCATCTTGCTCCCTACTTTATTAGCAACGCGAGCAGGATGCCCGCACTACATTTTATATTTAATTCAAACCACCTACTTACCTGCTATTTTACAAAGCGATCGCTCATACAACAGCATCGCATCCTAAACAATAGCTGATCGCACACCGTTTACATTAAGAAAACTGAGAATATTCTACCCACCAAATAAACGCCCTCAAAAACCCTTCTTTTTATTCTTATAATTTTCTAAGTTTTTACTATACAGCGTACTACTAGGATCGAGGCGAACAGCTATTTCCAGTTCTGCGATCGCTTCTTCGAGTTTGCCTTGATTTTTCAGCGCTGACCCCAGGTTATTGTGAGCATTTGGATAATTTGGGTCGATTTGCAAGACTTTACGGAAAGAGGCGATTGCTTCATCGAGTTTGCCTTGCTTGTACAGCGCTATCCCCAGGTTATTGTGAGCATTTGGATAATTTGGGTCGATTTGCAAGGCTTTACGGTAAGAGGTGATCGCTTCATCGAGTTTGCCTTGAGCGGACAGCGCATTCCCCAGGGCATTGTGAGCATCTGTATAATTTGGGTCGATTTGCAAGGCTTTACGGAAAGAGGCGATCGCTTCATCGAATTTGTCTTGATAGTACAGCGCAATCCCCAGGTTCTTGTGAGCAAGTACAGAGTTTGGATCAAGGCTGAGGACTACTTTGTATATAAGGACTGCTTCCTCAAACTTTTTACCTTCGCGTAAACGATCTGCTTCATTAATCAGCCTTGTGACTTGATATTGGCGATAGTCCAGTTCTTGTGGAGTTTGTTGGGGGGATGAGTAATTCGGGCTAGCAACTAATTGCGCGATTGCCTCCCGAATTCCCTTGACAACTTCTAAGAAAGCTTCATCTCGGTCATTCCAGCTTTTTATCGGTTTGCGATTTTTAGGCAGTGGGGACAGTTCATCAATGGGAGGAGTTTCCCAATCCGCATAACGCAGTAACACTGGGATAACACTAGCCTTTCCTGCTGCATTTTGCTCTAATGCTCGTGTAACTTCAACTGTCCAGTGATAATGTGAAGCAATGAAATCTGGACTCACCAACAGCAGGATAAGCCCAGCTTGGTTGAGAGACTTATCAATTTCACCTTTGAATTCTTGCCCCGCAACGATTTGGCGATCGCTCCAACTAATAATAGTTTGTTCCCGCCGCAAAGACGTTAGATGCTTTTCTAACTCTTCGCGAAAGTCCTCATCCTTTTGGTGGTAAGAAATAAAAACTTCAATAGATGTCATAGGGGGCATTATTTATATATATTAAGATAACTACACAAGCTTTTGCTCCATTTCTTCAAGCTGTTGATCTAACCGATATAGTTCTGTTTCGCTTTCCTGAATTTGTTTCTCTAGCTTAAACTTTATCGCTGTATCTGTTTCAATCAAGTATGCTTCGCGCAGCTTATCTAATTTTGTGATCACCAAATCATACTGTTGCTGCACTGAATTGTGTTGTTCTTCTAACCTCCGGCGTTGGCGTAGGCTTAATCCACCGCTCGTTATGGCTGGTGTAATAGTTTCAGATGCGGTTGAAGAGGTTTTTGATTTCACCATATCTTCAACTACTCTGCGAATTTCCTGAGCAATATTCAAAAAAGCTTCATCTTTGTCTTGCCAAGTCGTCACAGCTTTGGCATTTTTAGGGAGTGCTTGCAGTTTGGCAAAAGGTGCATTTCTCCAGTCTACTGGCTTGAGAATAATCGGAATCACGCGAGCTTCTCTTGCCTCATGTCGTTCCATAGCTCGCTGCATCTCAATATCGTAGCAGTAATCTGAATCGAGAAAGTTAGCGCTCACCAGCAATAAAATGATATCCGCAGCGTTAAGATTGTCATCGATCGCATTTGCCCATTCCCCACCAGCACTGATTTCCCGATCATGCCAAGCTTCAATCACTTGCTGACGTTTCATAATGCTCAGATGAGTTGCCAATTCGTCTCGCAAAACTTCATCTTTATGGGAGTAGGAAAAAAATACTTTAACTGGATTGGACATATTTTTTAGATCTACTTTCTTTAATTTATATAGGAATCCGGTTTGATTTCTGAATCATTCGTAGAGACAGGGAACAGGGAACAGGGAACAGGGAACAGGAAAGAAGAAATAAAGGTGTACCTTGCTTCGTCAAAACTCAAATAGGAATTCTATACTTTCTTTAATTCATATAATAGTTTTCTCAATATAAGCACTCAGAAACACGAGTTGGTTCGCCATCTCCTTGGCTGATTTATCAGCAGCTAATTTGAGCAAACCGCGTAACTGCTGTCCAACCGAGTATTGTTGTTGCGGTGCGAGAGCTATGCCAGCATGAGTTCTTTGTTGAACCACAAACTCACCGTGCAATCTGCAAAAATCCCTAATGTTAAAGCTATAAATGACTCGCCCTTGCTCAACTGCCCAAATTAATTCAGGACTTAGGCAAAGTCGAGAATGTCATACTGAGCGAAACGGAGTGTAGCGAAGTATCTTGGAGATTCTTCGTTTCGCTAGCGCTACACTCAGAATGACAGTTTGTCGTTAAAATGCGTAAGTCCTGTAATTGTTCTTCATCGGGATATCCTAATCTATCAGCATCTGCGACTGTAATGATACCCAAATCTGCATTTCGCAGAGCTTGTATCAGCGCCCGTTTAATCGTGTCTTCATCCAAATACAAGCGAATTCGGCTCACGATAGATTTCCTGCTTTATACTCAGCTTCGAGGCGACGACATTCCTCGTTGTAGGCTGCAAATTGGGCGTCAAGCGCTTCTTTGTTGGCATAATAGTACGCCAAAGCGCTATAGAACCCATTTGACATCTTTTAGTGTGTTGAAGTAAAGTGACCGCAAAAGTTGTAAACAGTAGTTATGCCATACTCTAGCAGCCTCACAGACGAAGAGTGGAGAATCCTCGAACCCTTACTGCC
>NZ_JABXYX010000248.1 GCF_017982655.1 Brasilonema sp. CT11
ATGCAATTTTTACTACCTATTCGCAATTACAGACGGTTAAAGGGCAAGAACCGTATCGTCGGGAGTTCCTGCGCCAGTTTGCGCCTAACAGCTTGGTGATTCTGGATGAAAGTCATGAGGCGGGGGGTTCCAGCAGCCAGAACGGGAAACAGGCTGGTGCTTCCAATCGGGCAGATTTTGTCCGGGAACTGGTGCAGCAATCGCAGGGGGTAGTGTATTCCAGTGCCACTTATGCCAAGAATCCGCAGGTGATGGATTTGTATGCGCGTACTGATATGCGCCTTGCCCTCAGTAACATGGCGAACCTGACAGAACTGGTAGCGTCGGGGGGTGTGCCGTTACAGCAGACGCTTGCGGCGATGCTAACCGAATCGGGACAATACATTCGCCGGGAACGGTCGTTTGCAGGAGTACGGTTTGACCCGGTTGTTGCCCCTGTCAACCGTGATATTGCGGAAAACATCTCACTGATTATGGCAGAGATTATGGAATTTGACCGCCTGAAACAGGAGGTTGTCACCGGGATGGATAAGCAATTGAAATCCGAAGCAAAACGGGCGTTTGGGGATAATTCTACAGGTGGAGCCGGGGCAACCAGTACCAATTTTACCAGCCTTATGCACAACATTGTTGACCAGATGTTGTTTGCCCTCAAAGCTGAAGAAACAGTGCAGCAATCTCTATCGCTGTTGCGCCAGCCGGAACCGGAGAAGCCCGTGTTGGCACTGTCGAGCACAATGGGCAGCATGATTGCCCGACAAGCCGAAATGCAGGGGTTACGCCCAGGCGATGCCTTGGATGCTAATTTTGGTACGATATTGCATCGGTATCTGGAGCGCAGCCGGGATGTTATGTTAGGGAATCCGTATGGCGAGAAGTCCCGCCATCGGCTGACTGATGAGGAATTGGGTGTAAGCACAACTGCCAAGTATCACGCGATACAAGACTTAGTTAACGAAACGGATTTCAACCAAATTCCCGTCAGTCCGATTGACTACATCACGTTTCGGCTGAATCAGGAAGGATATCGGGTGGGGGAAGTCACGGGGCGGGAGCATATTGCGGTTTATCAGACGGATGGCACAACGGTTTATCAGCGGCGCGGCAACGCAGAGCGCAGCAAGTCAGCGGCAGTGCAGACAGTTAAAGCCTTTAATTCCGGGCAAACTGATATTATCATTCTAAATAAGAGCGGATCTACGGGAATTTCCCTTCATGCCTCAGAGCGGTTTGCGGATCAGCGGCGACGGCATATGATTATCGCCCAACCCGAAGCGGATATTAATTCGTTCATGCAAATGTTGGGGCGTGTCCACCGCACAGGGCAGGTGGTGCCACCCAATTTCACGCTGCTAATGGCAGACATTCCAGCGGAAAAGCGTCCGGGGGCGGTGCTTGCCAAAAAGATGGCTTCGTTAAATGCTAATACCACCGCTGCCCGTTCTGGGGCGTTCTCATTGGAGAATGTGCCGGATTTTCTGAATGAGTACGGGGATGAGGTGATCATCGAATTGATGAAAATTTATCCTGATATCCACGAAAGACTCGATAATCCATTGGAGAATGCAAGTAATGCTGTTTACAGCGGTTCCTCTCCCACTGGGGATGCCATTCGCAAGGTGACAGGCAGAATTCCCTTGCTGCCGATTGCTGAACAGGAAGCTTTTTATGATTTGATTGAGCAGAAATACAAGGAGTTTGTGGCGACAAAGGAGGCAATGGGTGAGTCGATTCTGGAAGCCAGTACCCTGAACCTCGATGCCAAAACCTTGGCGCGGATGGAAGTTTTACCAGCAGATGCCAACAGCGCTTCGCCCTTTACGGGGGCGGTGTATGCGGAAATCGTTGATGTGAAAACACCGCGCAAGCCTTATACAACGCTTCAGATGGTGCAAAAACTGCATGAATCTTTGGGGTTATCGCCGCCGGATACACTGACTGATAATACCCAAGATACCATTCTGCACACCTCCTCTGAGAAAGCCAAGGCGGATAGTGAGGAACTTGAGGAGCAGGCAATCCGGTATAAATATCAAGTTTCAGCGGACAGAGCTTCCACGGTTGACAGCCAGCTTTATCAAGTCACTCAGATGATACAGGCGTTTCCAGTGGGAAAACCGGTGTGTTTAACGACCCATAAAAATGATGTGTTCTACGGTGTTGTGGCGGGAGTTAACCATACAGGCATCACTGCCAATCCTGCCGCACCGTCTTCCTGGGAGATGCAGTTGTTGGTGGCAGACTCCATGCAGGAAATATCACTACCATTGTCGCAGGTAAATACGGGGAAAGAGAATGCCGTTAGCATAGAGGTGACGGATAAAACCCCCGACGGTACGGCAGTTTATGACTTGTTTGATTATTACCAAACCCGAACACGGGAGAAACGCCAGATTTTTACCGGGAACCTGCTACGGGCGTGGGAGAAGTTTCCAGGGAAGATTGTTAATTTCACGGATGCACATAGTAATATTCGCCAGGGCTTACTGACTTCACGGGGGTTTGATGCGGAAGCTGCCCTGGAGCAAATGGGGGTGACGATGCCCACCATTGAGGATGCCAAACGATTTTTAACTGAGTACAATGGGCAACTCAAAACCGCAGATAAGCAACTGACTATCAAGCCAGGGCAGGGGGGAACCTTTTTGCTGCAAACGCCTAGGGCGAAAGATGCTGGTGGAAAGTATTATCTGGATGAGGAATTGCTGGAAACTGCGGGGGCGGAGTTTTATTCGGTAGGCGATCGTATGGAATGTTTAATGGATAGCGAAGCTTTAGAAGCGGTGCTGGCACTTTTGATGCGGGAGCGGGATTATGCGCTGGCTGCTTATGAGCAGCGGGATGCAGCACGGGCGATGCTGGGAATAGCGTTGGAGACGTTTGCGGAAGTGACTGAAACGCCTGTAGCTGTCGCGTCAACGTCCAAGCCTGTGCCGGAACCGAGTATTGAGGAAGTTATCAGCACTGGTTTAGAGAACAAATTGCCGTCAGGAATCGCTCCTCCTGCGGCTCAAAGGGGTGCGCCAGAGAAGAATATCGCCAAACTGTTAGAGCGCGGGGGCTTATCTTCTGTGGTAATGCAGGGAGAGGATTTTCATCGCCGCATTGAGAATGAGCCGTATATCCCCCTGGTAATTGAGCGGCATGACAATCGGCTATACTTGACTCATTATCTGACCGAAAATTGGGATACTTTCATTGATAGCGAGATGGTTTTCACCATCGATAGGGACGGGGGCTTAACCCTGGCAGAGACAGCCGTTACCTCGTTGGGGAGAGAATGGCGAGGATGCGATCGCTCTTATGCCACCATGTTTTCCAAGAACCTCCTGCATCAAGGGTTTGGAGACGCGATGCGGGAGCAGTTATCGGTACAAACCAAGGAAGAAGAGGAGTCTGCGTCAAGAGATGGTGGGGAACAATCTCCCCAAAATCCTACGCCTGACTTGCTTTCGCTTCCTGAGGTGGAACCAGAATCCATTGCCCTTGACCACCCACCAGCAGCACCCCAGGAGAACACGGAAGCCGCTGATGCCAATTCGATTCAAACTTGGCTTCAGGCAGTGTCTGATTTGGGATTGGAGGCAGATCGCAGACTGCACATTCAGATTTTGGAGAAATCCTATCCGTTGACCATTTCACCATCGTTACAAAAGGTAATGGAAAGTGATTTAAAGAGGTATCGCCCATATCAAGAGCGGGGGCAGATCTTGCGCGAGACGGTACAGCTATTACTGGCAACCGAAGGGCAATTGGACATCTGGGGCGGGGTCAATCTCAAGCATGGGCGCTATGAATGCACTCAGCAAGGAGACAACCTGACCGTACAAGCCCGAACAGGAGGCAAAGTCGAAACCATACTGCAAGCTAACGGTGCCACCCTTGAGCGGACAACGGTACGGGAGAAGGATGTGGAGCATTTTATGAAACTGGCTGAACAATCCGGCTTGCAGCTTATGCAGGAGATTTCAGCTTTGAAACAGCGATAAGGGGAGCTTTAGAGAAAAGCTACTTGTAACATCTATGTTCTCATCACGCATTTTACCCAACTTATGACCCATCGTTGGCAAAATACCCAAGATTGATGATGGCGCTCAGATCACAACTAAAATGAATTAATTCTTTGAGCCATCAGGTCAACGTTTGAGCTCTTTTGTAGAATGTTATCGATAACTCTCGATGTTGTTCTTTAACCCCACCACCGTGACACATCTTGAATGGCAGAAGCTGTATCTTTCACTGCTTTTTTATCACCCAAAGTAAATATAACAGGTGTTAATGCATTTATATCATTAAGTAAGTTTGGGCGAGTGTGAACAGATAAGATGTGAAGAGTATCTCGCCAGAGACAAAAAAGTGAAGTTGATTGTACTTGTAAAAGTTTATCAGCTAAACTACGTAGGGCATCGGCGCGAGAAAACTCAGACCGAATCTCCCGAGCCGCCGCCAGTGCCTCTGGTAATAATTCTGGTAGTTTCTCAACCAAACTACGTAGGGCACCGGCGCGATGTTTCTCATCTCGAATCTCCCGAACCGCCGCCAGTGCCTCTGGTAATAATTCTGGTAGTTTCTCAACCAAACTACGTAGGGCACCGGCGCGATAAGACTCATCCCGAATCTCCCGAGCCGCCGCCAGTGCCTCTGGTAATAATTCTGGTAGTTTCTCAGCCAAACTACGTAGGGCTA
>NZ_JABXYX010000052.1 GCF_017982655.1 Brasilonema sp. CT11
AACTGGCAGTATTCGTCCACAAATTTTACTGTGGGTGCAGGTGCGCGACGCTCAACCATACTCTCTGTCTCAGGGGAGTGCGATCGCCTTTAATTATACTTTAGCGAGAGTGATAAAAGAGGGTTAATTGGGCGATGAGACAGAGTAACCACACTCCAAGCAGCTGGCGCACTCGCGATGATCGCCCTAAAGTGGTGGGCATTCCCTACCATCGCCCTTGTTTGCTTGAGAAGAAAGTGAACTATTTACGACTGGCCTGAGGGGTCTGCTGCGTTAACAAATTCTGGGTGTTCACTCTCTGGACACTGAATGACTTGGTCTGAGTTTGGTCTGTGTTGTCGCTTGAATTCACCCAATTGCACAGGCTGACCTGTTTGTGCTGATTGATTGATTGCACGAATAATGCGAACATCAGCTAACCCTTCTTCTCCAGAAGGTTCTGGCTCTTTATCTTTGATCACGCAATCTGAAAAGTAAATAATTTCTGCTGCAAACTGGTCTCCAGCAGGAAAAGATTGTTCCTGCGTTTCATCATTGATGGTAATTTGTTGCTTCAATTCGCCTTGATAAGAGTATGCAGAATCCATCCGCAAGTCGCCTTTTGTACCTACAACCTGAAAAGTAGAAACTGCTGCCCCGCCAAAGCTAGAGATAAATATTGCCACTCTCTCTCCAGGAAAACGCATTAGGGCGCTGGTCATTTCCTCAGCTTTCTCAAAACGCTTTTCTCCAATGCTTGCGCTTAGGGCAACAACTTCAGTGGGTTCATCTTGAAATAGATAGCGGGCAGCATTGATGCAGTATGTCCCCATATCGTAAACAGAACCACCACCATTGGAGATTGGTTCTTTTAACCGCACGTTATCTCCAACAACCTGTTGAGAAAATACGGAGTTAAAGATGCGCGGGTTACCTATTTTGCCTGAATTAACAATTTCTACTGCCAGCATGTTTGCTTTATCAAAATGCAGACGGTAGGCAATCATTAGTTTTACCTTGTTTTCAAGGCAAGCGCGAATCATCTCCTCACACTCTTGTTCTGTCACAGCCATTGGCTTTTCGCAAAGCACATGAACACCAGCTTTTGCCGCCCGCACAGTATAATCACAGTGGAGATGGTTAGGCAAGGCGATGTAAACTGCATCTATTTCACCACTTTTAAGGTAGTTGTCATACTCTTCGTAAGAGTAAGTTTTTACTCCATAATGCTTGCCGAGTTTTTGACGCTTGATTGGATCTCCTGAAAACAAGGCAACCAGTTGTGAATTTTCGGTGTGAGCAAAAGCAGGTAAGACGTCTTCTTGGGCAATCCAACCCACTCCCACAACCGCGTAGCGAATTTTACGCTTGCCGTTTGTCACTGTCATTTATCAACCTCCTAATGTAGTTATTTTTTCTAGAGTGTAGGGATTTGAATTCCCTTTACTTTTGTACAGTGCAAGGAAGTGCGCCTGTGCATCCTTAAACCTCTTATTTTTTCAACAATCTTGAATTATTTGTCCTGCAATCCAATCTGTTCTCTATGACTTTGAGGATAGAAAGTAATGACTTTTGCTCCATCCTTCTGGCGACACAGAGGTAGCAGATTTTTTCTAAGCAGGGTATAAGTCATCCCCAAAGGATGGAGCGTAGACCCCTGAGGGGGCTTCCCGAAAGGTAGCAATTGCAAGAATCGTAGTTTTATGTTTTTTTATATTGATCTACTTACAAATAGAAAACATAAGATATAATTTTTGACTATAGGATTCCTACTTAATTTTTGAAGGGAATTCAGTACAGTTTATGTTAAGCGTTCCTGACCTTAACTAGTAAGTGTCGCTAGCAGGTGCTGTCACCGCTAGCACCGCTATCGATCGCGTCTGGTGTAGGAGATACGCCACGAAGTGCGAACACAAACCAAACCGGATTCCTACATATAAGTTTGATCATTAAACACTTATATTTTATTTTTAAGAATGAAAAAAGCTTTTAGTTTCTACGGGATTATTCTGGGATCAGTTTTGCTAAGTATCGTCTTGAGTTTTACGTCAGGGAAAATTTTGGCACAAACTGAAAACTCTGAAGTTAGTGGAGGCAAGGCGGTTATCGAAAATTCTGGCTCAACGAATACCTGCCCTTACACAATTTCTGTTTTACCTGGTGGAGCAGCAACTTACACTGTTTGCAACAAAACGGGGAAGGGTGAAGTTTCATCTGGGCTAAGTAAGAGATTTTTTGAGGATATAAAAACTGCCCAGGCACTAGAAAATGTACCATTTACCCCTTGTGTGAAAAGCGCGTCGTTCGGTACAACGACTAAAGTGAAGTATAAAGAACAAACGTCTCCTGATATTAGTTGTCCTAGTTTTGATTCTAGAGTTACAGACTTATATGAGGATACAGTCAAAATTCAGCAACAGTTAGGTTTTTCAACAAAGATAAAAAGTAGCTCAACCTAATTAAACTTAAAATGTCATTACTTCGCTTCACTCTTCGGGTGAAGCGAAGTAATCGCAGGGCAATATATTGCCCACCCTACACCTTAATGATGATGGTGATGATGATGTGCAACGGCTAACTGGGGATTAATTGCCACAGTTTCTTCTGACAACAACTCGTTAATATGAGCGTTTGCCCACTGGGCTGCCATGTATAAGAACTCAGGATCGTCGTTAACGCAAGGCATCTGCACGTAATTTACATCAGAATGCTTTTTCTCTAAGGCATGAATGATGTGGTGTACATCCAGTAGAGTTTCATGGTTTTCTGTCGCAAAACCAATCGGCATAAATACAATTGCTTTGGCACCTAATTGAATCAGGTTTTTCGCTGCTTGTTGAGCATTTGGCAGCGTCCATTCAATCAAGGGTGTGTCATGGTTGAGCCATCCGACAGAAATCAGAGGGTAGCGGTAGATTAACTTGTCGCGGACTAAGTCGTAGAGTATCTGACTTTCGGTAATTCCAGAGGTGAATCCTTTGGCTTTATGGGGACAACCGTGGTTCATCAGCACAATGCCAATTTGAGAAGGTAGGTAAGCACTGGCTAAGTCAGCTGTAATTTTCTCTTCGACTAGATGCGCCATCAAGTCGATGTAAGCTGGTTCATTGTAGAACGAGGGGATGTAGCGCAGTCCTTTCACCCAATGCTCATCACCCTCTGCTATCTCGGATAAAGCGTTGTTGACTTGTTCTATAGCAATACCGCTGGTGAAGATGGAATCTACAACCAGCAGCGGGTAGATGAGTATTTTGTCAAAACCTTGATTTTTGATTTCTGCCAGGACTTGTTTGGGTAGGAAGGGAGCGCAAAAGTTGAAGGCTTTAAAAACTTGAACACCTTCACCCCACTTGGCTTGTAGGTCTTTTTCAATGCCAGCACGTTGTTTTTCAAAAATAGCGTTGTGTGGGGAAATAAAATCATGGTGCTGATGTCCCCACTCATGACGGTCAAATAATGCCAAAAGCTTTGCCAAGGGAGGATACACCCAAGTAGGGACGGGTGCAAATTTTGCTGTCAGGAGATTTAAGGCTTGTTCATTATAGTTAGCGAAATCTTCGTAGCTTTCGACTTCACCATAACCCATGAGCAATACTGCTACTCGTTGTTGACTGGGCGATCGCTCATGCGTTGAATCTAGTTTTTCTGGTGTGGCAACCACAATTGTTCCTCAATACAACTTCAAAAGTTCTGAGTGCTTGCTAAGCAATGAGTCCTTTGATGATTTCCACTTCAATCTTGGTACTCATGGTTCAGCACCCTTAGGTCTTGTTGTTTTCCATACTCGTAAAATTTTATCCTATCCAGGGGGATAGGATGAAAAAGTAAAAATAAGTCGTATTTATCATGACTACCCTCTATTTACTACCGAAGATACAGACACAACAATGACTCAAAATGACTTTAGAGGTTTGACATATACTTGTTCTGCAAATTGTGTAGCACTTGATAGACTGGAATTGATATGTTGAGTTGTTAATTGTAAGGACAAGTCACCGCTTTGCTGAATTCAAACAGGTTGAATCTTTTTTTGAATATTGCAAGCCGTTATGTGTCCGAGAAAATATGGTGTTATATGTTTTATTTATAACTAAATATTATACATACCTTGAGGTTAAAGCTGCTAACAGAAGAAGAAATGAGTATAATTATTTGCCCTGGAATTCATGAGTCACTTTTCACTCAATGTTTTGTATCAGGGTGGATAGACCAACTTAGAGATGAAGTCAAAACGAAAAAAGCAGTAGATGTACTGATGTTTCCGGGTGAGGGTGGTTTAGCTTTATCAGGATTTCATTTATGGCAATTTTTACACAAACACTTGCAGGATAGGATAGAATCGCCGGTTGTATTCATTAGCTTTAGTGCTGGTGTTGTTGGGGCAATACTCGCTGCTCATAAATGGCAACAAATTGGCGGTTATGTCAAAGCTTTTATTGCTATAGATGGATGGGGAGTTCCTATGTGGGGAAATTTTCCTATCCATCGGATGAGTCATGATTATTTCACCCACTGGAGTTCTTCTATGCTGGGAAGTGGGCAGAATAACTTTTGTGCAGACCCGCCTGTTGACCATCTGCAAATGTGGCGATCGCCCCAAAGTGTTCAAGGCTACTGTTTAGACTCTTGTTTTAGCGAATCACCGCCAAAACAGCGTCTGAGTGCGGCTGAGTTTTTGCACTTGCTTTTAAAGCATTATGAAGATAACTAGTCCGGAAAACAGATTTACCAAGTAGGAATGAGTAATGGAAGATCAGGGGATAAGGGAGTCATGAGTTCCCCTGCTTCCCCAACTTCCTTTACTCCTCCCTGACGATGACGAGTTGCTATCTCAAAAGATTCTAATGTTTCCAACTGAACCTGCTGCTGTTAATAAAGGGTTTACTGCGATTCTCAAAAACCGTGGTTTTATGCTGCTGTGGATTGGGCAATTGGTATCCCAATTAGCAGATAAAGTCTTTTTTGTTTTGATAATTGCTCTGCTTGAGAACTACCCAGCCCCTGCTGGATTAGCACAAAACTCAATGTACTCGACGTTGATGGTAGCGTTTACAGTACCAGCAGTCTTATTTGGTTCTGCGGGTGGTATCTTTGTTGACCGCTTCCCAAAAAAACTCATTATGGTTGGCTCTGATATCCTGCGCGGGCTATTAACGCTGTGTATTCCTTTTTTGCCACGAGAGTTTGTTATTCTGCTGATCGTAACTTTTGCCATCTCCACTGTGACGCAGTTTTTTGCACCCGCTGAGCAAGCTGCTATTCCGCAGTTGGTTAAAAAAGAAAATTTGATGGCAGCCAATGCGCTGTTTAGCAGCACAATGATGGGAGCTTTAATTGTTGGCTTTGCTGTGGGGGAGCCAATCTTAAGTTGGGCGAAAAACTCAATAGGATCAAAATATGGTCAAGAACTGATCGTAGCAGGATTGTACCTGTTGTCTGCGGGCGTCATGCAACCCATTAATTTTAGAGACAAGGTATCTTTTGACAAGAATCAACCAGCCATCAATGCCTGGGCTGACTTTAAAGAGGGTTTGCGTTATCTCAAGAAAAACCGTCTTGTGTTGAATGCTATGCTGCAACTGACGACATTATACTGTGTGTTTGCAGCATTAACAGTACTGGCTATTAGATTAGCAAAAAAGTTTGGCTTAGAAGAAAAACAATTTGGCTTTTTCTTGGCAGCAGCTGGGATAGGTATGGTTTTGGGAGCAGCGATTTTAGGTAACTGGGGTGAAAAAGTTCAGCGCAAGCCCTTACCCCTGATTGGGTTTTTAATTATGGCGCTGGTTTTAGGAGTGTTCAGTTTTACTAACAACTTGCTCTTAGCTTTAGCACTTTGTGCATTGTTGGGTATAGGCGCTGCTTTCATTGGGGTACCAATGCAAACTCTGATTCAACAGCAAACACCACCGACAATGCATGGTAAAGTATTTGGGTTTCAAAATCATGCCGTGAACATAGCCCTCTCAGCACCACTGGCAATCACCGGTCCACTCACTGATGCTCTTGGGTTGCGAATTGTGCTTGTGGGAATGAGTATTATCGTAGTGACTGTCGGCGTTTGGGCTTGGCAAAACAGTCGTCGAGTATTGCGAGACATTTTTCTAAAATGAATTTTCTATTTTTTACAGGAAATGTTTTTGCTATTGTATTAAGCTTTTCAATTAAAATGAAGTTTTAACTACAAAGAGTTAGCATTAACTTAGCTATTGCGTGAGGTTTGACTGTGCGTTCGCCTTCTCAAATTAGTCTCCCACAAACCGAAAATCAGAGCATCTCCAATATTTTGATCTCGCCCGTCGTGACGCCCAGGCGTGCATCAGGTGGTTTTGCTTTGCTTGATAGTCTCCAGCGACACGGCGTTGAGTATATTTTTGGTTATCCAGGTGGTGCAATCCTGCCGATTTACGACGATCTGTACAAAGTAGAAGCTGCCGGTGGTGAGATTAAGCACATTTTGGTAAGACACGAACAAGGTGCAGCACACGCCGCCGATGGTTATGCCCGTGCTACGGGGAAGGTAGGAGTGTGCTTTGGAACTTCGGGTCCTGGGGCGACGAATTTAGTGACGGGCATCGCCACTGCCTATATGGACTCAATCCCGATGGTTATTGTCACCGGACAGGTATCACGGGCGGTAATTGGTACCGATGCGTTTCAAGAAACTGATATTTACGGAATTACCCTACCAATCGTCAAGCACTCCTATGTGGTGCGTGACGTTAAAGATATGGCGCGAATTGTTGCTGAAGCATTCCACATCGCTAGCACTGGACGTCCGGGACCAGTTTTGATTGATGTTCCCAAGGATGTGGCGCTTGAGGAATTTGACTATGTGCCTGTGGAACCGGGAAAAGTGAAGTTACCGGGGTATCGTCCCACGGTGAAGGGTAACCCACGTCAGGTTTGTGCAGCAATACAATTAATCCGCGAAAGTCGCCGTCCGTTGTTGTATGTGGGTGGAGGTGCGATCGCCTCTAATGCCCACGAAGAAGTAAAACAATTGGCAGAAATGTTTCATATCCCCGTCAGCACAACGTTGATGGGTATCGGTGCTTTTGACGAACATCATCCCCTGTCTCTAGGAATGTTAGGTATGCACGGCACCGCATACGCTAACTTTGCTGTCACAGATTGTGATTTGCTGATTTGTGTCGGTGCAAGATTTGATGACCGCGTTACAAGTAAGTTGGATGAATTCGCTACCCGTGCTAAGGTCATTCACATTGATATCGATCCTGCAGAGGTAGGTAAGAACCGCGTTCCAGATGTACCTATCGTTGGTGATGTACGAAAAGTGCTGACTGATTTGTTACGCCGCTGTCAGCAAACAGGTATCAGCACCATACCGAGCCAAACCCAAGAATGGCTGAACCTGATCAACCGCTGGAAGGAAGAATATCCTTTGGAGGTGCCACACCATGCTGACAGTATCTCACCGCAAGAGGTGATTGTAGAACTTGGTCGCCAAGCACCCGACGCCTATTACACAACAGATGTTGGTCAACATCAAATGTGGGCGGCACAATTCCTCAAGAATGGTCCACGGCGGTGGATTTCCAGTGCTGGTTTGGGAACGATGGGTTTCGGTTTACCCGCAGCAATCGGCGCTAAGGTGGGGGTTCCTGATGAAGAAGTCATCTGTATTAGCGGTGATGCCAGTTTCCAAATGAATTTACAGGAACTGGGAACAGCAGCACAATATGGTATCAATGTCAAGACTGTTATCCTAAACAACGGCTGGCAGGGAATGGTGCGCCAATGGCAACAAGCCTTCTACGGCGAGCGTTATTCATCCTCGAATATGGAAGTGGGAATGCCAGACATTGAGTTCCTGGGAAAGGCGTATGGCATCAAGGGGATGGTGATTAAAAACCGGGAGGAGTTGAAAGATGCGATCGCCGAAATGCTAGCACATGACGGTCCAGTTATCGTCAATGTCCACGTCACCAGAGACGAAAACTGTTACCCAATGATCGCTCCTGGAAAGAGCAACGCTCAGATGATTGGCTTACCACGTCAGCCAAAGAAAGCTTCGCTAGAGCCAGTTTTCTGCAACAACTGCGGTGCGAAAAACGCGCCCAATAACAGCTTCTGCCCTGAGTGCGGTACGAAGTTGTAGAGCGATTGTGGTTCAAGAATAATTATGTAGGGTGGGCAATGCTCACCCTTAATATTTGCAACGTCTTGACCTCTCAATGAGCAGCGATTGCTACATCATCATGTGATTTTAAAGCAGTAGACAACCTACAGGAGCTTTCCGCCCAGTTCCCCAAATGTTCAAAGCCGAACTTCAACAATTTATCACTGCCGAAAGCAACAGCACCTGTACCACCCACAAGAAGTGCGCCCATAACAAGTGGACCTCCAACTGCTGATGTGACAACTGCAGTTGCGGCTGCTCCGGTAACGCTACTACCCATCATTCCAGCTAGTGCAGTTATTAGACCGCCTAATCCCAACTGAGAAACGGCTGATGCGGTTCCGGCATAACCAGCCAACGCCCCCGCACCTGCGGTAGAAGCAGATGCAACCGCCTTAGTAATTGTGAAGGTTGAGATTGCTCCTTTCTCAATCGCTTCCCAAGTCGAATTATCAGTGCCCGTTAACTTATCGGAGTAAGCCCTACAAATCGTTTCCGGCGTTATTTCCAGAAAGTTTTTTGCATCTTTAACAAGTTGCTTATTGAATAGGAGTTTCTCAATATACTTTGGCGATATAAAGTCCAAAGGAGTAGAAGCAAATGCAGGTGCTGCTGAAGTAAAGCTCAGATGAAGTGTGATTATCAGAGCAATCAGGAATACAGATAAGATTCTTTTTAACCAATTAAACATAGTTCATTACACTTTGAGTAAGATCGATAACCTTCGTACAGTACCCATACAGCGGTTTTCATATGAATAGACCACAAATCGTAGGGTGGGCATTGCTCACAAAAGCCTACGTGATAGATATTTGAGATATTGATGAGCAATGCCCACCTTACAGAAAACCGCTGTAAATGGGGATCGTAAATATTGAGGGTTGACGTTGAGTTTCCTTGCGTCAAACTGACACTTTCTACCTTGCGGGAAGCTGCCCAGAGGGCGTCTAGAACCGGGGGAACGGAACCCTGCGCAGAAGTGTCCTCCCTAACCTACGATTAATTTTTACTGTTTAATCGGTTACCTCGGCAGTTATTGTCTCTGACGTAAAGTATGTGCGTTTTGTTGCCAAAATGCCTAGCAATTTGTTGCGTATGAGATCAAATACATTTAATGTAGAGCACGTAAATGTAATGTCTCTACAACATAGGTGGGTATTAACAGCGGATTTAGTATTACAACTGAGGATTCATCACTTACAGCGGTTTTCTCTAAGGTGGGCAATGCTCACCCTTGTATCTTTTTGACATTCAGTAGAATTTTACCTAAGGGGCGATCGCCTACTTAGGATTATTTAGTGTTGCGTTGAGGCGGTTTAAAGCGGCTAATTAATATCGCCTGTACTTGAACGAAAAGACCGGTATTTGATCAGGTAAAACTACTGAGTTTCCATTCCTGAGTTGTGAGTCTCTACGTCTTACAACTCAGGACTGATGACTTAGGACTCAGGACTAATTAGAAACCGGCACATTTTTAAATGCCGCAGTATCTGGAACAAAAACGTCTATGCTGTTAACACCCTCAGGAATTCTTAACCAGACATAAGCATCAGCTGAAGCTTGAGCACGCAAAGAAGATAGATCAACACTACCCGTTGAGCGTTTGACGTCAACTCCTTTATAAGTCTCGCTTGTATCAGGATTACGTGCTGTTGTGGTGTAGACTCCTACAGATTCACCAGGATTAATTCCATCTGTAGCAAGGCGACGGATACGCATCTGCAGATTCACGACATCACGGTTTCTTGTTTCTGGATCTTTAATCCGGTTAAGCGATAGTAACTCTACTTCTGCTTTCCTTCCAAAAGAAGGTTGTACAAATTCACCAGGTTTAATAGCACTACCAGTGGAGGCTGTTGATTGTGCTGTTGTGGTTGAAGATGAAGACGCAGGCGCTTCTGGTGACTTAGATGTGGTGTTGCCAGGAGTAGTACTGGTTTCTGAACTGGAAGTTTTTTGGGTAGAAGTGGTGGCGTTCCTATTACCAGCACTTGCAACATTCAACGTCTGTTGTAGGGTGAAAACTTGGTAAGCGGTATAGCCACTGCATAATAAAGCCAAAGTCGAGAGTAAGACAGCGACACTAGATAAGAATGTACTCACACCAGAACCTCTATTTTGTATCTCTACATATACAAGTTTGTCAATCTATCGATTTTGTCATGCTGTGAGTAAATTTGGGTAATGAGTTGCTAATCTTTAAAAATTTAGCTTAAGTGGCTTTGGCTGACACTCAGAATTTTGACCTCATCTCCTTGATGTAATATTTTTCCTGCTTCTGATGCAGGTATATTTGTATTCACGCTTAACTTGTAGAAATGATTGAAACGGGTTGACGTTGTCCAAGATGGTAGAGAATCCTTGCGCTTAGCCACAAACACCTTCTGAAAATGAGTTGTCACCTTTCCTGTTTGAGAATCTCGTGAGGGAACGATGCAACGCTGACAAGGATTCACTCCTTCAAACAAGACTTCTCCCACTTGAAAGTGAACATACTTTCCTGCTTCAGTAAATAATTGATCTTCCCAAAACGCTGGAACTCCACCAATTTCTATATTCGCTCGCATACGGAGTCGCATTTCATCAACACTCATATTAGGAAACCAGGAAGCGACTTCTTCAAGTGTGGCTGTACTAACCACGGTGGGTCCTTTAGCATTAAGATCGTCTGGAAAACCAGTTATTGTGTTTTGGATTAACTTAACTGGAAAACCAAAGTAATCACTTAACCAGGCTTCTAGAGAGGGTTGCTCATCATCAAGGTGAAAAATAGCTTTTTCGTCAGTTCCCTGAATGTGTAGGGAGAGTGTTTTTAAGTTAGGATCAAACGTTGATCGCAGCAAGTGAATCTTGGCATTGCGCTTTGCATTGACAAAATGACCTTGTTCATCAAATAAGGCAAACTCTCTGTCATGCTCAAGTGCGCCACTCTCAAGAATTCTTGCTTGATTTAGATCAATCTTGTCGAGAGATTTAATTGGGTAAATAGAAATCGCTTCGAGGTAAGGTGACATAATAAAATTGCTTTCACGAGGCTTGCAAAACTCGCTACTCAAATTTTAAATGTTCTTGTATAAACTCCTGTATTCCCAAGGCTTGACAAATTTCGCATCACTCCAGACTCCTCGCCGACTATTTTGCGCCTGAAGTTCAGCTTGTTCAATGATATTTCTGCTGGGACACTTGTTTAAATAAGGACGGAAAACAAGCGCTAATCCCTCTCGTACTAATACTTCTTGGATAAAAGTCCCATTGGGCAAACGAATTTCAGCTACTTTGCGTCCGTACCTGTCGCTATCGGTGATATTTAGTTTGACGCGATCGCCTCCTTGATTCACCAGTTGCTGCACTCGTTCTTGCGCCTTTGCTCCCCAATCAAATTGATTACGAAGAACAGAACTTTTACTTTGCTTTTCTTTCTTAGAGTGCGGGATTTCCGGTGCATCCACACATGCAAACCGCACACTGATTTTGCTCCCCTTGGCGTCTTTCACCGCGATAGTATCGCCATCACTGACTTTTTGCACTAAGTCACCAGAGGGAAAAATGCGATCACAGCTCATCAAACCAAAAATGAGGGTAGCTGCACAAAGCCAAATCAACGCCTGTTTCATTTGTCTGACAATATATTTCCTATAAAATCATATATCTTCTGTTGTATGACTGTTTTTCACTTTTTATAACTCTCAAAGTCTAAGTTCTTATATACCAATCCTATTTGATTTGTGTGAAAGTGTCTGCGCGTAGCGCAGAAATCGCGCGTGCTCAAATTCCCGACTTCTTTAAGAAGTCGGGAATTTTGTTATTCACGTATACGCAAAGCGGACGCCTGACTCTTTAAGAGTTATCAGTTATCATTTCATAGCAAAGGGATCTAAATCCCCCACCAGCCCGCCTGTTTACTGTTCACCCTTCGGGGAGAACCTTCGGTTCCGCTGCGCTAACGCCAGATGCCTACGGAGGGAAACTCTCCTGCAGCACTGGACTCACTGTTCACTGGTGAGAGTCTTAGCCCAACTGACTTAACCAAGTACTCACTTCTACCCCTAATTTTTGCCCCAGCTTCAACAACTGACGGTACTGAGCGCTATCCTGACTTTGAGCAGTTTTAGCCATAAACAGTGGCACAATCTGACTGTGCAAACAACTGAAGTATAGTTCTTGAGAGCGCTCAAGAGAGATACCAAGATTTAACTGATTTGCCACATCAATTAATCGTTCTAGCCGTTGCAAATCTGCATCAAAAGCCCCGCTGGGATCGTGCAAGAATTGCCACAGAGAACGCAATATTAACTGCTCTAATATCTGCTTACCTTCGCGAATATTTAGATGACAATGCAGGTGCTTGGCTTCTGTGGCGATCGCCTCTAACTCGACAATGTGATTCCAACTTGATTGCGGTTCAGCAATGTCTTGCTCAAGTAAGCGTAAATTTATCATACACCGAGATCCCAAAGCAATTTCTGCTGCAACCTGCAACTCTCGCGGTGCTGGGACTTCATCACGGTGATACGCCATCAATACACCATAATTATCACGATATGCTTGAGTATAAAGTTGGTCTAATCGTGACAAAGTTTCTTGACTCAACAAATGCATGAGTCGATGGCGTTCTTCTGCGAATAGATTCCGCAAGTTGAAAGATTCTTCACCAAACAACTGAGTCATGGCTCGTATCGTGTGAGCCGCACTAGCCTCTTGAAGTGCCCCAAACAGCTTTTCTTTTAACTCAGTGTAAGCCAGTCGTCCCTCGAAGGGTTGAATGCAACAATGGAAATCCCAACCACCAAGATGCAGAACTGCAAACACTAAATGCTCGCTTTCCCAGGTAATCTCTGAGACGAGGTTCAAATTTCCCACAGCCAGAGTCAATGATCCCATCCGTTGCAATTGGTAATCGAGTTCGTTGGCGGTGTAGCAATAAACCCGCTTTTTATGTAGATGAGAATGCTTGCTGGAACCATGATGTCCATTTTGTGAAGACGCTGTATGCGACGTCTCTACAGGTTTGTGGTTGGTAAAGAGTGAGGTTATGGCGTATTGGGCAGCAACTTGTTTAAAGCCGACTTGAGCCGTTAGCACCAACTGGCGATAAACTTCACCACCATGTTTGAACGAATCAACATTGCTGGGTGCTTGGTTTAGGCGTTTGAGGAAGCCTTTTTCCAACTGTACGCCAGAGACATCCCCTGCTAGTTCCAAAGCACGCGCCGCGTAACGCAGAATTTGCGTTCCTTCTGGACGCGAAAGTTCTTCAAAAAACCACCCACAACTGGTGAACATCAGCAAAGCATGACGTTGCATTTCCAATAGGCGCAGGGCGTCTACTTGTTCACTGGCTGTGAGTTTACGAGTTTGGTGACGCAACAGGAAGCGACTCACGTTTTCTGGAGAGCGATCGCGTATGACTTGGATATATTCATCTCGTGCCTGCCAGGGATCAACGAAAAAGTGTCTGCCATGCTCTTCATACACCACAACGAGGCGATCCCGCAGCCAATTCAACGCATCCCGTAAAGGGCGACGCCATTTTTGGTGCCATGTGCCGCCACCACCGCAACCACAATCATCTTGCCATCTATCAACGCCGTGAGCGCAACTCCATGCTGTGACTGACTTAATTTCCACTTCCCATGTGGGAGTATTTAAGCTGAGGTAGTGGGCAAAGTTGCTGACTGTCCAACCCCAATCGGGAAACTCTTTTTTAAAGGCGTAGGCTAATGTTTTTTCAGTTCCTGCCTTGTGATGTCCAAAGGTTTCCCCATCTGTGGCGACAGAAATTAACTGTGCAGGACGATGATCCCCGCGCACAGCTGAACCAATGCGTCCAGCTAAATGATTGGAATTGAACAGGACATCACTAAAGCCCATATCCCGCGAGATGGGACCATCGTAGAAGAAGATGTCGATGTAGGGGCGGGATTGAACAGATGAGTTATCTGATCCTGCCTCTACTTCTAATTCCTCAGTCTCTTTCAAAAAGCAACGATAGGGGCGTGTGGGATCAATCTGACTCCCACCAACTTCGTACCATTCAGGGTTGGGATTATCCTGGGTGGGCAAAAGACGACAACGTTGTGCTTGTGATGGTGCAAGCACAATAAAGCGAATCCCCTCATCAACTAAAGCTTTCAACGTGGCGTAGTCTACAGCAGTCTCTGCCAGCCACATTCCTTCGGGATCACGTCCAAAGCGGGAGCGGAAGTCTTCTTTGCCCCAGCGAATCTGGGTGTATTTATCACGCTCATTTGCCAATGGCATGATGATGTGGTTATATACTTGCGCGATCGCATTGCCATGTCCGTTTAGGCGATAGCAACTTTTAGCGTCTGCTTCCAAAATTCGCTGATAAACCTCTACATCGTGGCGTTCTAGCCACGACATCAGCGTTGGTCCTATATTAAAGCTCAAATACTCATAATTATTTACGATCCCCACCACTTCGCCGCGCTCATTGAACACTTTGGCAAAGGCATTGGGGCGATAACATTCATGGTGAATTCGTTCGTTCCAATCATGGAAAGGCGCTGCACCAGATTGGCGTTCAATCGCGTCTATATAAGGGTTTTCGCGTGGTGGTTGATAAAAATGGCCATGAACGGTGACGTAAACACCTGTAGCCTGTCTCAGGGGATCGGGCATTTGGGTGTTTTTGATATTTTCAGGTGGCGTCAAGTTTAAACCAGTACTAGCTGGTAGTTCAGCAGCAGAAGTCATGAAGTTATTCCAAAAAATAAACAGTCCTTGCAGTTGCTTTCTTTGATAATGCTGATAAACCTTCCTACAGCGGCATTTCAACAACAGTTAGTTTCAACAGCAACTATGATATCAAACCAAATTCCGAGGTAGTGGTGTTCGTGTTGGGGGTAATCTGCATTATCAAGCAGCGCTTTGCCCGATGCAATCAACCTATTGACATAAGCCATGTTAGCAGGCTTCGTCGTTGGTACTGTTAAAAATTTAATTGTCTTTTAATATATTAAACCCCATCCTTGGTGTAAAATCTGAAGTTTATTGGAAACTTTTGCAACGAAACATTTCAAATTGTACTTATATCGCAATCTTATTTTACAAATCTCTGTCGAGAAAGCAAATAGTTAAATCTAAGAACTCCTTAATTAGAGGACTGGGGGTATCCTAGAGTTTGATCTATGGGAGTGCTCGGTGTTGTAGTGTAATATATTCAAAACTCAGGATTCTGTTGTACAGAAAACTCATTGCTCAGGACTCGCAGAGGAGTTCTAAGCTTACACATCTGTTTCTAATACTTTCACCTTAAAATGACAAATGTCAGGTAAAAACATTGTATTTTTGGTTTTGTTACTGTTTATTCCGGTTTCCATAGCGGCTCATTACTTAGAGTGGGGAGAGTTAGCAGTTTTCATCACAGCTGGTTTAGCTATTTTGCCCTTAGCAGGTTGGATGGGGACAGCCACAGAAGAAGTGGCTGTCGTGGTTGGTCCAACAGTAGGGGGGTTGCTAAACGCCACCTTTGGTAACGCCACAGAACTGATTATTGCCTTAGTTGCCCTAAACGCCGGACTGGTTAATGTCGTCAAAGCCAGTATCACGGGATCAATCATCGGTAACTTACTGCTGGTGATGGGTCTTTCCATGTTTTTGGGTGGAGTGCGCTACAAAGAACAGACGTTTCAGCCAGTTGTAGCGCGAGTCAACGCTTCTTCTATGAATTTGGCGGTCATTGCGATTCTACTGCCCACAGCGATGAAATTTAGCTCTCAAGTAATTGAGGAAAAAACTCTGCAAAATCTGTCCCTTGCGGTTGCTGTGGTACTCATTATCGTCTATGCCCTAACTTTGTTATTTTCCATGAAAACCCACACTTATCTTTACGATGTGGGTATGGCAGAAACAGACGAAGAGGAAACACATCTCAAGAAACCAAATATTTGGTTGTGGACTGGGGTTTTACTAGTATGTACCCTCTTAGTTGCATTGGAATCAGAATTGCTAGTTGATTCTTTAGAAGTAGCTACATCACAGTTAGGTTTGACAGCACTTTTTACAGGGGTAATCGTCGTACCTATTATTGGCAACGCTGCTGAACACGCAACAGCTGTGACAGTAGCTATGAAAAATAAAATGGATCTTTCTGTTTCTGTGGCGGTGGGATCAAGTATGCAGATTGCCCTGTTTGTTGCTCCCTTTTTAGTTTTAGCAGGGTGGGTACTTGGTCAACCGATGGATTTAAATTTTAATCTTTTTGAATTAGTAGCTGTGGTTGTAGCGGTGTTCATTGCAAATAGCATCAGTTCCGACGGTAAGTCAAATTGGTTAGAAGGTGTACTACTCTTAGCCGCGTATGCAGTGTTGGGGTTTGCTTTCTACTTCCTTCCGTTTGTTGATGGTATGGCTTGAGAATAGCTTAGCTGCAATATATAGATGATCCCCTGAACCACCCTTAGTAGGATAGGTCAGGGGCTTCGCTCTATTTTTCGCCACTTCCTCATGTTTTTCAATTAAAATTAGCAAAAAAATGCGGAAACAAAGTTCCTGAATATGAATAATATCCATAGAATAATACTGAGTAACTCATGCCGACTGCTGTCCTAGGTACGCATTACCAAGAAGCGAAAACCACTTCTTCTGAATGAGTGATTTCTTTGGCAGTCTAAATACGGTTGAAACTTATGAAAAATAGTTTTATAAATTAATTTATATGGCAAATCAAGAACAACCATTAGCAAAGCCTGAGTCACAGCCTAAAGCACAACCTACATCCCATCAGGCATTACAACCATTAGCACAATCTGTCAAGATGAAAGCTGTCTCTAGTTCAGGTCTACCTACTCTACGGTTTGGTAACACAGGAAGCACTGTAAGAACCTTACAGCGACTTTTAATATCTAATGGCTACTTTGTTCAAATTGATGGAGTTTTTGGCGCGCTGACAGAAGTTGCTGTTAAAGCTTTCCAGAGTTCACGCGGTTTAGGAGCGGACGGAGTCGTTGGTCCTAGAACTTGGGCTCTATTGTCAGGTTAGTCAAAAATTGAGTCGATATGCTATGTAATTATGGATTGTGAAACTTTTGCTCACTCATAATTCGTATTTTTTTTGTAATTAATTTCTCTGGATTTGTGGAGTAAAACTTTTAGATTTGATGAGTATTCTATATTTGATGTATTTTGTACATACCTTGACAAGTAAGCTGTTGCGCCTATAATTTGCATATTGCGATACGCGTAGCGTCAAGCCTATGACTAACGTCACGCTAGTCCCTAAGAGGGACGCTGCGCAAACGCTATCGGCTTATCGCATGCAGGCGGCTCCTATGGCTACGCCACGCCTTCAGCGAACGGAGCATCGCAAGACTTTGATTTGTTCAAAGCAATACAAATGACAAATGACTTTTGACAAAGGACAACCTTCACAAGTCCGCAGTCCATTTTGAATGCATTACAACTTAACAGATACTGGGAAATCATATTTTGCTGATTCTTTTCAAAGAATTTATCAGATTTTTTTATTTTCCAGTACTGTCTATTCCGGAACACCAGCAATTTTTCCTGTGAAAGGAAACATGGGTGTTAGTAAAATGAAATACAATGACAGATATTGCCCTGCTGATGACGAGCGTGTTAACAACAGGACAACTGTCTCCGACCATTGCACCGGAACTGCGATTAGTTCAGCGAGACAATAACAAGGAGAAGTTAACACAAAGACAGCTATCTCAGATAGTGTCAACTGCTCAAATTACACCACCTGAATTTGTGCAGCCAGATATGGCTGCTCAAGCTGCTACGTTGATCACAAGTATAGAAAACAAAAGTATACTTCATCCAGCCCAAATCAATATTGGTTATAAAAGTTCTCCTAATATAGCTAGAGCAAAGAATTTTCAGGTCGCCGCAAAGGACACAACAGAAGATATCATTACAGACACTCAATGCTTTCATCTATGCGCAGAGCCAGAAATACTTTTGCCCTTTGATGCTATTCCTCAATTGGTAGCAGAGTGGGAACACACTGTCCGAAATTTTAAAAAAAGTCCGCTTAAAGAAAGTCAGAAGATTATGCTTGCTTCTACTTATTTTTTCGGGTTACAAGTAGCTTCAGAATCTTCAGCTAAAACAGTTATTGACCAAAGAAAGCAAATAGTTCCTCAAATAGATACTAGCCAATCTTTGCCAATTTTGCGTTTTAGTAGCTCGGGTGTTGCTGTAAAAGTCTTGCAACAATTATTATCGTCTAATGGTTATAGTATTCGAGCAGATGGGGTTTTTGGTGCCTTGACAGAAGCTGCTGTTAAAGCTTTCCAAAACAAACGAAATTTAGGAGTGGATGGCATAGTTGGTCAAAGAACTTGGTATGAATTGACAAAATAACCAATAGTGATTTGTCATTTGTCTTTTGGAATAACAAATGACAAATCACTGAAACCTTAACGATACTTATGCTGTTCTAATAATTGTTGTGCTCTTGGCTTGTAAATTAAATAGAACAAAGCCTCGATGTAGCGCAGCAAATCCTCCCGATTCTCTTTGGAAATAAAGTTCCAAAAACCATAAATGCGTGCTAATGATAGCAACTTAGAAGTGTGAATTTTCCATGTATAAGTGCTATAAACTCGGTCAATGGCATGTTTGGAGATTTCATTCCAATAATTGGGATTTTGTCCGCACTTGTGGACAAACTCAAGAACTTTTTCGGCTGTTTCTTCTAAATTTGTTGGGTTGATGTAAAAACCGTTTACCTTATCTTGAATGATTTCTAATGGTCCACCAAATTGCGTAGCAAAAGTTGGTAATCCCGAAATCATCGATTCTAAAATTGTCAAACCAAATGCTTCAAACAAAGCAGGTTGTACAAAGATTCCTTGGTGGTCAGCAATGACCCGATAGATTTCGCCAGAGTCAGATTTGCTCAAACGCACACCCAGCCAGCGAATTTTACCATAGAGATTGTACTGCTCTATGATTCGGTAAAGTTTGACAATCTCATCGCGTTCTTCGTTGTCGCCTGATTCTTCTACACGCAACTTACCCGCTATCAAAATCAGGTTACATTGGTCCTGCAACTGTTGACTGCGACCAAAGAATTCGGCTAAACCAGTGAGGTTCTTAATGCGGTCAAGACGCGCCATTGAGAAAAGTGGGCGCTTGGTTGGATCATCAAGTCTACCAAAAATTTGAGAGTCGTCTTCCAGAGTGAAGAGCATTTCTTCTAATCTGAGGCGATCGCTCTCAACTCTGTCTTGCGTACGAGTATATGGGAAATAAGCATTTTCGTTGACTCCAGGCGGTACCACGTTAAACTTAGGACTAAACAGTTCAACGCCATTGACAACGTGGTATAGTTCTGGCATTGTAAAGCACTTGAGTGACTCGTACTGTCCTACACTATCCGGCGTGCCCACAATTTCTTGGTAAGTGCTGCTGATGATAAAGTTGGCTGCATTCATCGCCAACAAGTCAGCGCTGAATTGTAACGAAAAATGATATTTCTCCTCCAAATCTTGCCAATACAAATTACTGAACAAGTATTTGGACTTTTCTATGGCATGGGCAATGTTACACTGTGTGACACGCAGTTTGCGTGCCAGCAAAAACGCTACCAAATTTCCATCACTATAGTTACCAACAATTAAATCTGGTTTACCCTGAAACTCTGCTAGCAGTTCTTTTTCGGAATCAATGGCGAAGGTTTCCAGATAGGGCCAAAATTCAAACCGCGAAATCCAGTTTTGTGTCATATTGGGATTGAATTCCCGCAAAGGCACTCGCAAAATCCAGGCGTTCTCAGTATCGTGGACTTTTTCTAGGCGCTGGTTACAAAGGGTGCCGTCACTGTTGGGGATAAGGCGGCTGAGAATAATCACCTTTGGCTTGACATTCAATCCTTCTAAACCAGCCAACATCACATCTTCTTGCAACTGCTTCTCCAAGTTCTTCGCTTGGTCGAGGACGTAAACCACTTGACCCCCAGTGTCGGGACGTCCCAAAACTCCTTCTTGCCCAAACCAACCGTGGGCAGAAACCAAGACGATTCTAAAAATCATCGGGATGCGAGAGATGAAAGCTTCCAAGGTCTGGGGGTCGGGAGAGTCAATCAATTCATCCAGAATACTCAAGCTTTCTTGGACTCGCTGGGCAGTATGCCCCCAACCCGGTTCAAAGCCCATCACTTGCATCTCAAATCGGAATTCTTCGTAGGGTTCCTCACTGGGACGAGAACTGACGAAAGAGATAGCTTGTTTGACTTGATCAGACAGTTGCTGCTGTGACTGAATTCGCCGGTTGATAAGCAGTTGAACGCCGTTGTATTGGTGTAGGCGCAAGAAGTTAAACAAGCCTTCTAACCATTCCTTCGGGTCAGCAAACAGCTTACTGGATAAATAGCGGTTGAGAAACTGTACCCCCTTACCAATATTTTTTGGATCGCGAATCACCGGGGTGTAATCGTTAAATGGACCAAAATCCAATTCCAAGAGGTCGCCTTCGTTCGGGTGATGCCGATTGACCAGGCGATCGCGCAAATCCAACAGTTCCTGAACCGTCATCGGCTGTACACTTAAGTCGCCTGTCAGTCGGTAAACCTCTTGACTAGCAATCTTTGGTCGTATGATGAAGCAGAGGCTTGATTCCTCTTGAATGATTTCTTGAGTGTAGTAAACAAGTTTTGCTAAATGAGAAGCAGTGTAAAATTGCTCAGGTTTTTCGTACTTAGAGCAATATTCACCATATAAATTGAGTATGTCGTTCCGCAGCAAGTATTTTTTTTCTTGCTGACGTAACTCACTGATCAGGGAACGCAAATCACTTTTTTCTTCACTATCTAGTACAGCTTGAAGTAATTCTGACATAGCAACTTGTGAGATAATTGTAGGTTTTGGATTGCGGCGTTTGACTGAGCAATAGCTAATAATCAACTGCCCCTGGGTAATCGTATAAACAACTACTACACCTTGGCAATTAGCAATTATTACTATTGTGAGTATCTTTTAACCTCTCTACCTTTTTACGTTTATCTTAGTATATGAGTATTTTGCACTCTAACTAAAGACGTACTCTTTCGTTGTTTTTGTCTTCAACAAAACGGGAAACATCAAGTGATTATCCAAAATATGTGATTTTAAGCACTAAGCATTATAATGAAAAAAGCAAATCTCATTTAAAGAATAAACTATTACCTACTGCCATATAACCTTCGCTTAGATTGCCAGGGTAAATATCTTTGGAAGTACTAATCAAAGCTCCTTTCGTCCTATCCTGTTTTAGCGTGATGATTACTGAAATAACTGAAACAAAAGTTTCTATTGTTATTTTATAGTTAGCGAAGAATAGAAATTTAATTCAAGGAACATTCAGTCATTTATTATACAAATGAAAGATTTATTCAAATATTTCTAATTTCAGCATATTCTTTAAAGCAATGTCAATTTTTCTGGCTGAGCATCCATAACACGCAAAGAGCCTTTTGTTCGAGAATAAAGATAAAAAATTACCCTAAAAATTTTGTTAACAAAATCCCCCAAACTTGAGTTGGGGGATTTCGCTTTGATTACTAAGTTGGCTTCTTGTCAAGAACTAACAATCATCTCAGGGCGAACGATGGGAGTCGAACCCACCAGTGGAGGAACCACAAACCTCTGCCTTAACCGCTTGGCTACGCTCGCCATTATGATCCATATTATAACAGCTAGCTGCTGAATAGATCAAGTGCTTTTGCCAAAGGAACGGACTTCAATAATCTGGAGTCAAAATATCTATGGCAAATAGCAGTTGAAACAAATGAGAGCTATCACTATTATTACATGCCTGGGAGCGGTCGGAGTAGCAGTCTTGGGTATAGCAATGGCGAATACAAATCCCAGTCAGGCCAAATATGAAGAGTATGCAGTACAAACCCTGAGCGAGTACTTGAAAAGCAATGTCTGTAAGAAAAGCCCAAATATATTAGAAAATTTAATACGAATGAACTGCGATAAACTGCTAGAAGCAGCAAACCCACGTATGAGGGAAATTATCTCCATTAGTACTGAAAAACAAGATTTTCTCATTTTTAGTGTTTACCGCACAGATTTGAAACTTAATAATTGGGTACCTTCTTATAAATTTGAAACGGTGGGGGCTTTTGAAAATTTCTACACATACAACGCCCAAAAGCAATAACTTAGCCAAAAATAATAACAACTTTGGATAGAACTACTTAGATAGCAAGTCTTCCCCAGGATCAAGGTTTCAGCAAGCTGCCGCCATTAACATTTTGTAAACAGAGTAGGAATTTTTCCGATTTCAAGAGTCTGATTCAAGATACTCCGAATAAATTGGCATAAATACCTAAAAGAAAGGAGAACTATTGTGTTTTTTCATAAAAAAGAAACAATTCGACCTGTTAACATTGCCGATCCAAATCCACGTTTTGCTCAACTGCTTTTAGAGCAATTTGGTGGCGCTACAGGTGAATTAACAGCGGCTTTGCAATACTGGACGCAATCCTTACATTGCGAACATGCCGGAATTAAGGATATGTTGCAAGATATTGCTATCGAAGAGTTTAGCCACTTAGAAATGATTGGTAAGCTCATCGACTCTCATACCAAAAATGTTGACCAAACTGAAGCTTACAAAAGTACCTTGTTTGCTGTGCGGGGTGTTGGACCTCACTTGCTAGATAGTCAAGGTCAAGCTTGGTCAGCAGCTTATATTAATGAAGGTGGTGACGTAGTGCGTGATTTGCGGGCAGACATTGCGGCTGAAGCTGGCGCACGTCAAACTTACGAGTCATTGATTAAGCTAGCTCCTGATGAAGGAACCAAAGAGGCACTTGTTCATCTTCTGACTCGGGAAATTTCTCATACTCAAATGTTCATGAAGGCGTTGGACTCTTTGGGTAAGTTAACAGACCCATTCTTTGGTAATATCCAACCTGATAGCACTGTAGACATTTACTACAACTTGTCTACCAATGGTAAGGATGAGCGCGGTCCTTGGAACGAGGAACCTACTTTCCGTTACATTGCTGACCCCGTTGCAGAACAAAAGTAAGCTGAGAAATAAGCCGCTATCTAACAATATTCTCAATTAATCCTTACAACAGCCAGGAACTAACAGTTCCTGGCAATACTCATTTTCTATCTATTGCCATATAGTGACTTAATTTAACCTACGCTATATTTAATCAATCGAAACATTTGAGTAACGCCCTTGGTAATGGCATCTGCACATTTACTGGTATCCCACGGAAGTCACGATCCGCGTCCGGAAATTGCTATGCAACATCTGGTACAACTGTTATGTCATAAGATACAAAGCGATTTACTCACTATGACAACTGGAGGTATAACTTCTCAGTTGAAATGTGAAACCTTGGTCGGTACAGCGTACTTGGAATTAAATCCTGAACCCCTGCATAAGCAAATCATAAAATTTGCTAAGAATGCTTTAGATTCTGGATGTGATAGTCTCAAAATTCAACCACTATTTCTGTTGCCAGGAGTTCATGTGATGGAAGATATTCCAGCGGAAGTTGCACTGGCACAGCAGGCTCTGAGTCAAAATCTTAAGATATTTTTACAACCATATTTAGGCTCTCACCCTGGTTTAGAGTGCTTACTAACCAAGCAGTTGATTGCTACAAAAGCAGAAGCAAAAATTCTTTTGGCTCATGGTAGTCGTCGCCGTGAAGGTAATGTTCCAGTAGAAGCAATGGCGGCGAAGATAGGAGCAGTGGCTGCATACTTGGGTGTGTCTCCTAGCTTGGAAGCACGGGTACAAGAGTTAGTGGCTACTGGCTATAAGAATTTCATGATCATACCATACTTTCTATTTCCAGGTGGAATGACGGACGCTGTTGCTCAAAAGCAACAAGAGTTAAAATTACAGTTTCCTGAAGTGAACTTTCAACTGACTGAGCCTTTGGGAGCAAGTGCAGAATTAGTGGAATTGATTTGGGATTTGTTAAAGTAATGAACCGCGAAGACACGTTCGGCGCAAGCCCTCTCCAAGAAAAGGATGCGAACCAACAGCAAAAGAAGTGTTTGGGTAAGGTGTACCTAGTAGGCGCGGGACCGGGAGATCCGGGGTTGATAACTCTCAAAGGCAAGAGTTTGTTAGAGTGTGCGGATGTGGTCATTTATGATGCCTTGGTCAGTCCAGCAATTTTGGCGATGATTAATCCTCAAGCCCAGAAGATTGATGCTGGCAAGCGACGGGGACGTCATTCAATTTTACAGGAAGAAACAACGCACTTGCTCATTGCTAAGGCACAGGATAATGCCATTGTTGTCAGACTTAAGGGGGGTGACCCGTTTATATTTGGTCGTGGTGGCGAAGAGATGGAAGAATTGGTAGAAGCTGGAATTCCTGTGGAAGTTGTGCCTGGTGTGACATCGGGAATTGCTGCTCCAGCTTATGCAGGTATAGCTTTGACGCATCGGTTATATAGCTCATCTGTAACTTTTGTTACAGGACATGAGGGTGCAGGTAAGTATCGACCCGCCGTAAATTGGAATGCGATCGCCCACGGTTCAGAAACAATCGTAATATACATGGGTATCCACAATTTGTCTCACATTGTCGAACAGTTAACCGAAGCCGGGTTGAATTCAGAAACGCCTATTGCTCTGGTACGGTGGGGTACGCGACCGGATCAAGAAGAATTGGTTGGTCACCTGGGAACAATTGTAGAGCAAGTTGAGGCATCTGGGTTTGAAGCCCCAGCAATTGTTGTCATTGGTTCAGTAGTCAAGATGCACGCCAGTGCAAGGAGTCAGAAGTCAGAAGTCAGAAGTCAGGAGAGAAAAATACTTACACAATCAGAGTTATAAGCTATTCCTTACTGTCTAGTTATTTCTGCCGCGCTGTGCTAGATTTCGCAATTGATCATGAGTCAACACCCTTGGGGTCATTCAAAGTATAGTTTACGGGCATACTTTGATAAGTAAACCGAGGATCAACACTTTCAAGTGATTTGTTGAAATGCAACTTGATAGAAATTACAACTTCTTTGGGTATTATGGGTAATCTGTGTTGGTAAACTATCAATTTGATTTGTTAGTATTAGGGTTTGTGACTGTCGCCATGCTTGCAAGGCTGAGCGTGCAATTTCTTCAACTTTTTCTGCTGCTTCTAATTTCTCGGTTATGGACTTACAAAGCTGAGTAAAAGCTTGTAGCTGGAGCATTTCGCCCAAACCACCCAACTCTATTGCCATGAGATTAGCTTCGTGTCGCAAAACAGATTGTTCACTATTTAAAATTAACGATTCTAGGCGTTGCAAACAGTCTTCTACTTCCGTTTGAAACAGTAAGCGAATAATGTCTTGTAACGCACTCTCTGGTGAGAGAACTGTTATCGTATCCTCAGAAATCAAACAGCCCAAACGATCTTGTAACTCCTCAAAAACTGGATAACAAAAGGTTGCTAACCATTGTTCATCGATAGTATAACCTTCTGAATGTAGTTTTACTATTTGGCGTAACCAATCTACTCCAGCTAAAAGTAGGCTTTGCAAATCAGCGTCAAGTTCTAAAGGGTCTTTCTGAGTTGTCAAAACTTTAAAGTAATCTTCTAATCGGTGAGCTAAAGCACTTAAAGTCCGAAATCCCATCATGCCTGCACCACCTTTTATGGAATGAGCAGCTTTCACTCCAGCATTGATTTTTGATAGAGCAATTTCACGATTAAATTTGACTTCTAATAATACAGTTTCTAGGGTATTGAGAGAGTCAGTTACTTCCTCGAAAAACTGCAACTGGATTTCTAATTCTTTGTCTCGTAACATAATCTTTATTCGTCAAGAGTCTTTAGTGAGACCAGTGCTGCGGGAGGGGAACCCTGGCGCAGGCGACTGGCGTTCGCCTTTGGCGTGCGCTTTGCGCATACCAGAAGGGGGAATCCGATAGCCGTAAGGCGTGGCGGAGCGCCATAGGGTGATTGTTATTAGTCATCTCCAATTGCCAAAGAAAACATGACTAATTATTGTCGCTATTTAGCAAGTTTCCTGGGTGCTGTTAATAATCTAATCAAATGAGATAATTTATAATAGCAAATTCTATATTCTGTCAATCGTTGAAGAATATAAAATTGCTTTCACATCCTTATAACTGTCAAGAGGAGATACTTTACTTGTGATGACCCTAATATATATTGAAGCTAATATAAAAAGCAAAACTGCTCATTATGAGCATTCCTACAAAAGTGATTGTCAAGTTTTGTTTTTATTATAAGAACCGATGAGTGAAAGTAAACATTAAGATATTGTAGGTTGAAGCCAGTCCGCTCTTGGGGGGGGTTCTCCCCCTTGTAGATGCCTTTGTTAGGAACTGATGTTTTCCCTTTGCTATCGAAGACACTGCTTTAAATTTCTTTATGGGGAATGTAAAAAATGTTTTCACGCCTACGCACAGCGCAAGGAAAACGACGTCCTTGTTTCAAGCCCCCAAATCGATAGGGTTCTTAATTTTGAACTTTGAATTTTGAATTTGAGCGTGCGCCTTTGGCGTGCGCCTTTGGCGCTCAGCGAGTGACCTCACTTATAAATTATTCAATGTGTTGAGAGATAACTTTCAGCAAATCTACTTGTGTAAAAGGCTTGATTAGATAGCCTGTTGCTCTAACCATCTTTGCTTTTGCTCTGTCTATCAATCCTGCTCTGCCCGTAACCATAATCACTGGAGTATTCTGAAAGTATGAATGTTTTCGTATCAAGGTACACAGTTCATAACCATCTAAGTTTGGCATTTCGATATCTAGTAAAATGAGGTCAGGTTTAATACGGATAATTTGCATTAAAGCTTTTAAAGAGTCATCTATTCCGATCACAGAAAATATTTGATTATCTAATAAATTCTTGATGACGTTGATGATAATCGGACTATCATCAACGCAGATTACTGTATAAGTCTTTTTATTAAATGGTTTTTGAAAGTTCTGTTGGTGTTGATCATCGTTATTATTAAAATCTACTGTTGGAATGTTGGTAAAATTTGTAAGTTTTTGTTCTATTTTTGCTTTTGACTGCTTTATTTTTGATGAAAAAGATTGGAATCGGCGTTGTATCCGGCGTGATGTAGTATTTTCCTGTTCTTGTGTTCTATTTTGACAATATTCGACTATTAAGCGTAAATCAAGATGGCAGAACTTTGGCATATCATCTAGGACACTTTCCGAAGCAAATTCATAACTCCCCTCTTTTATCTTCAGAAATTGTTCAATAATTTCTATTGCCAATTGCTCTATTAACATTCCTGCTTGAGCAGGAGTCATATACTTTTGATTCACGAGCCAGCAAATAGCTAAATAATCTGGATTTTGTATTGCTTGATTGTCAAGTCCAGTTTCAAATAGCGTCTGCAACTGTTTATAAATTCCATTATTGAGAGTAGGAATTTCCTCACTTAAACGGTGTAAATGCCTGTAAATGACATCAAACATTTTATCTGTATAACAGGCATAAATCAGTTTACCTTCATCTAAATAGATTGACCAAGAAGCAGATGGGCTAAACACTTGCCAACAACCACTTAGAGGTTTACTAGTCATTTTTCCTAGTAGAGATAGTGGCTGTAATGCCTGAAAAAATCTGTATCTACCAATAGGAAGAGTCGTCATATTCATAAAGAAAGATTTTTGATTGAAAGAACAACAACGATATGAAGATAGGTACTCGTGGCTAGAGACTAGAAGAATGATGCTATTAGTGACTAGCAACTTAGATCTGTATTGACTCTATATTATTGCCACAAAATTGTACTTTGTCTTGTTGAAAAGTTGGTGAAGCATGACTTACACCTGTTTAGACAAAGCAATAACAGATGTGAGATTACAGTACTCAATCCCTGAAAACAAAGACCCCTCACCAAAAGCAGAGCAATGCTTGGAGAAGCCTAGTTCCTGGTTCGGTAGCTGTGCGGATTTAAGGTTTTACTTAGTTTTACTGCTCCTTAATGAAAAATCGGGAGAAATTACAGATAGCTTGTACACAGAGTTTAAGCTACTTATCTACATTCATTGTACTGAGGAGTACACTTAGTACAACTCATCATTAATAGGGTTCGGAAATCAAATTTATGCCAAAACAGGGAAATGAATTATCTCTTAAGCCAATTCCGAACCCGTTTTATGGTGACGTGTACTTAGCAGGAGAGTTTACAGCATCATTGGGTATCACAAGAAATTTAGAAAGTGGATAACTATTTATCAAATACATCTTTATAGAGTATTTTTCCATACAAAACTATTGGATTTTACTAAAATTTCCGCAAACAAGCAGAGGAATATTCCCGCCTCTACCTATTATTCCCATATGGCTGTGCGCCAAGTTTTACCTAGCCTAAGTAGATGCCTATTTGAATTATAAGAATAGCAAACTCATATGAGTTGTGACTGTGGTCATAACTCATACACCTACGTTGCGTCATGAGGCGCAAAGGCAACTGTTTCATAAAAAGGTATTTTCATCATACGTACTGGTAACACCATGTGACATTGTTTCGTAACGAATCGTCACCCTGAAGAGTTTTGAGTGCCACCTTCAACAATTTCCAGTGAAACTCAAAAAATTGAGTAAATAACCTCAAATAAATAGAAAACTTTAGTTAATGGGTAGATGGTAAGTAATATACTCACTATTATTTAGATTACTATAATTTTAACAAAAAAGTTAAAACACGTATGAAAACTACTATGAGCCAATCAAGAAAACGTTAATGATCACTTTGTTTACAGTGTGCTTTGTTAGAGAATTATACATTCTTGTTTTTTCAGTGCTTGTACTTAACTCATTTAAGTACAAAGATAGAATTCATGAAATATTTATGTATGGAAGTGTATAAAATCAAATAAAAATAAGTAATCAATAAATAATAGTTTTTTAAACTACATACCAACAATATCAAAAAATAATATAGATACAAACACCATACTTATATCTACAGATAAAGCTACTTACACTCAGATGCAACAGCCTCTACATTGAGCCAAGAGTATATAACTTGAGTGCAAAAGCAAACAAGAATGACAATGTATTTATAAATAGTCAGTACGAATTCAACCACAATAAAAAAATATACTGCTACAACATCTAGTTTTTCCAAGGGTGTTGGCAAATTTGATGTAACTTTGATAAAGCTTATATAATTTAGGAACATCTAAAATGAAAAAATCGTCTCTAGTAATAATGTGAAAAAACTAAGAACACTATTGAGTGTTCCGTTTGTTAGTGATTTTTTGAATTTAAAGCTTTAAGTAAGGCTAGGTAAAATTATATTATTTGACTATTTGTTGCGAATTTTGACTTTCGATAAAATCGAATATTCTTAGCTTGACTTTAGCCATTTAGGGCGGTGTAGTTTAAGGTATTGGTCAACCATTCCTTGGATAGTTTGCAAATACTCGCGAAGACTTTAACTATTGTAAATATGAAGCATCTTCTTATTCTTGGCGGAACAGGTGACGCGACAGAATTGGCAGCTAAAGCCTCCGCTATCCCAGAGGTAGAAGTTATCACATCTTTAGCTGGTCGCACCAGTCAACCACAAGCGCCAGCTGGAATACTACGTATTGGGGGTTTTGGTGGTGAAGCGGGGCTGGTAGAATACTTAATTGAAGCAAAAATAGATGTAGTGATCGATGCGACTCACCCCTTCGCTAAACAGATATCTTTTCATGCAGCAGCTGCCGCTGCTACTTGTAAAATACCTCATCTGATGCTGATCCGTCCTGCTTGGGAGCGTCTTCCTAATGATCAGTGGGTTGAAGTTGATAGTGTGGAAGCAGCTGCTGCTGTATTACCTGAATTTGCCAAACGGGTATTCCTGACTATCGGTAGGCAGCAACTTGCACCCTTTGCCAGTTTGGAGGATATTTGGTTTTTGATGCGACTGATTGAGCCTCCTGCAACTGAAGCATTGATGCCATCAGGGGTGATATTGTGCGATCGCGGTCCCTTTGCCCTAGACAATGAGCGAAAACTCTTGATTTCACATCAAATTGATACAGTCGTGAGTAAGAATAGCGGCGGTGATGCCACCTATGCCAAAATTATTGCAGCGCGATCGCTTGGGGTGAGGGTAGTGATGGTAAAGCGTCCAGCAACTCCACCAGGAGAGCAAGTCAGCGATGTGGAGAGTGCTGTGGCGTGGTTGGTGAATCAGCTACCATAAATTTGAAACTCTTCTACTACAGCCTGGATTTCATCTGCTGCAACATCTGCTTGATCAAGCTTGGAGTAAATCAGCAATAGGATAACACTTGTGGGTGACTCAAGCTGATAGATTAATCGATAACCAGCGCTTTTACCTTTTTGAATATCACTGTTGCGCACTCGCACCTTAAAAACTGTATAGTCTGTTCCTGAAATCTGATCTCCCACAAATTCGCCTGCTTGGAGTTGTTCAATGACTGGCTGCACATCAGAACGAATTTGACGATACTTTTTGGAGAGAGTGCGTAGTCGGCGCTTAAATTCATCAGTAAACTTAATTTCAACTGAGGGAGGTTCACTCGACATCTATTCCATCCCACAATTCAGAAATTGGTCTGGTTTTACCAGCCGTTGCTTCCCCAAGCGACTTGCGAAGACTCTCTAATACCACTTCCTTAGATTCATCATCCTCATCTATCCCTTCTTCAACAAACAATACAATTACCCGGACACGGCTTTGCTTTTCTACGGCTAGGGGTTCGTCTAGAAACAGTTGACCGTTTTTATCAATGGTTCCCATCACTTCTTGTGCTTTCATCTTTTCCTCCTAGTAGTCTTATACCGAATTGAATATGTCAAGCACATCAACTGGCTTGTGCTAGAGAGCGTACAGTTAGAATTTCGTCAGCACGCAAGGCTTCAACAGCAGATACTGGAACAGTAACCACTGCAATCGACTCACCCACCGCGTTGAATACTTCCAGTACACAGCCATCTTCTCCACCAGTAGGATGAGGAACAAAATCAACTAACGTTGCAATATCACCGGCTCTAAGCTGATGCTCTGGTAAATCAAGAGTTAGAGCAACCTCCTTGTACAACTCAAGCGTCATAGCGAGACTCCTTACGAGGTTTGAGGGTGACAAACTGAAATGCTGTTAGGCTGCAACGGCTTCTATTCTCTGCGACTCTTCCAATATCCAGGCTCTCGACTGCAATGCATCACAGCCAAAATGAGGATGTAGTCTTGCTCAATTGTATAAAGAATTCCATACGGGAATTTTCGCGTCAGACATCGCCGAATATCCTCATCAATAGGACGCCATCGAGTTGGAGACTCTCTAATTCGATAGATTGCATCCTCAACCGCATCAATAAAAGCCTGCGCTACCTCAGCACGGCGCTCTGTATAATATTGGACAGCCTCAGCATATTCAGTAAGCGCCTCAGGATGAAATACATACTTCATTGCTCAAGCAATTGCCTTACCTGAGCTAATGCTTCTTCCCCAGGAATTGGTTGGACAGAACCACTTCGGACTTCATCTCGCCGTCTTTTTGCCTCTGTAGTCCAAACTGCTTGAATTGCTGGATCAGTGTTGAATTCCAAGCTTTCAACCAGCTTCTCAGCTAGGAGTGCCCTTGATGCACTGGGCAAAGATAGGACTTCTTCTGTCAGTTGCTCAATTGAACGCATTGTCAATATGTAGAATGTTGAATCATGCTCACAGTGTAACAACGATGGGCTGTTGGGAGGTATAGAAGAACTGTTAACTTATTGATCCTAGCCTACGACCGTCATAACTAAAGTCTTATTGCTTCCTGTTCAGTAGGAGTTTTCGTAGTCATGAGTGACATAAATCACTATTGTATATATTGTTAGCTATTAAAATATTAATTAAGTATTTTTACATAATAAATGCCAACAAATGAAAAAATACTTCCCGGTTAACTAGTATATATAAACTAAGTAAGAAAGATTATCAGGGTCAATAACTATTTATGAGGTTTAAGTTATGGATCTAAATTTCAATTCCTTCCTACAAGCTTCTGATAATATTGATATTGTTTCAACTGATATTTTATACCTTACAGACAAAACTGTCCGTTTTGGTGCTGATGTTTATCAGTTTCGCAATGTAACTGGCTTTGGTATAGGAGAGGTGAAACCTAAAAAAGTTCCATTCACAACTATTCTTGGATTGTTCATCTTTGGACTTGTTTTATATCCGTTAAGTAGTTTTTTGGGTGGTTTGGGTACTTTTTTAAGTTTATTAATGTTATTAATTCCAGTAGCCATGTTAGTATCTAACTTAACTCAGCCTAAACTTTTTGGACTAAAATTACATCTAAATTCCGGAGAAGGGAAAATCTTTATAACCAATGATACAAAATGGTTAGAGAAGGCAGTTAGTAAATTATATCAATTCATGGAAAATATTCAAGATGGTAGTTCTATGACCATCCAGATTGGAGGAAGTATAACAGGAAATATTATACAAGGAAGTGAGCGTGTAGAAAATGTATCAAATTATGATAATTCCTGATTAGGATATCTAGAAAGAAAAATATTTTCACTTTTAATTATTTTAATTAGGAGAAGAACGTAGTATGGCAGATAACTCAATTAGTATTGGCACAGACGCTAAAGGAAACATTATACAAGGAAGTTCTGTTCAAGGAAGTGTATCAAACACTATGAACGAAATGCCTGCATCCACTGATTTGAAGACAGCAGAAATTAACACTCTGATACAGCAGCTTAAAACAACAATCGAAGCTGAACCTGGTTTGGATGTGAAGAGTAAAGAAAGAGCATTGAAATACGTTAAAAAGTTAGGAGAAGCAGCCAGTAATTACAAAGATAAAGATATGAAGGATCAGGCAGAAGACGCGATTACACTTTTAGAAAAAATATTGTCAGGGTTAAAATCTGGTGCCAGTTTGCTCACATCTATATCTCAGTTATTCAGTATCGGATAAAACAACAATCAGACCGGATTTGACAAAACTTTACCATTTAAACCGAGTCTGCATATGTTACGACTTCCTCACCACCCACTGCGTCACTGGTACCATCGGCTTCCATCCCAAAAACCCGCCAATGGGAGCAGCCCGTTGAACAGCAACACGAATCAACTCCCCACCTATCTGATTGTGCCATTGCAACAACTTCTGTTCACTTTCAACTGTCACAGCATTAGCAACAAAACGCCCACCCGGACGCAAAGCTTCCCAACACACCTCGAATAAACCTTCTGTTGTTGCGCCACCGCCAATAAAGATGGCGTCGGGTTGAGGCAAATCTTTCAATCCAGCCGGAGCCTTGCCTGCAACAATTTGTAAATAAGGTGTACCAAGAGCGGCGGCGTTGTCAGCAATATATTGTAGTCGGGTGGAGTTTTGTTCTATGGCGATCGCCCGACACCGAGAATGACTCCGCATCCACTCAATACCAATCGAACCACACCCCGCACCCACATCCCACAACAACTGTCCCGGTGTGGGAGCTAAAGCAGAAAGTGTTATTGCTCGCACTTCACGCTTAGTCAACTGTCCATCATGATGATACGCATCATCTGGTAGTCCTGCTAACCGAGGTAAGGGGAAAACTCCAGCATCAGCAATACACTCTACAGCGATCGTATTCAAATCAGCTATTTCTGTTGTCGTCCATGATGCGGCTGTGCCTGCGATAATTCTCTCCTGAGAACCGCCCATATGTTCTAAGACGGTAATTTTACTATCACTAAAACCACGTTTTGTCAATATTTCAGCAACAATTGCTGGGGTTTCCTTGCCTTCGCTTAAAATTAGAAGACGTGCTCCTGGGTAGATAGCCGCTTGGATGAGAGCAGGGGGACGAGCGTTTAAGCTTAATGTCTCTACTTCAGTGAGTGACCATCCTAGTCTGGCACAAGCAAGACTGAAAGATGAAGGTGCGGGGATGATAGTCATCTCAGAAATGGGTATATGGCGGGAGAGAGTGACACCGATACCAAAGCACATGGGATCGCCACTTGCCAAAACGCACACAGATTGACCCCGGCGACGGAGAATTTCTTCTATAGAATGACTGATGGGGGAAGTCCAGAGGAGTTTTTCTCGTGAATCGTCTGGTGGTAGCATGGCGAGATGGCGTTTTCCCCCAACTATCACTTGTGCACGCTCAATTAAAGAACGGGCGATGGGCGTTGTTCGCGCAGCGTGTCCGCAGGACTCAGCTCCGCCAGAGGCGAACGCACTCAATCCCGATAGCCCATCCTCACCAATACCCACTACCGATAACCATTTCTGCATCTGGCGACTAATGGAAGAATCAAGAAGATTTGGCAAAAAGAAGTATGGCTATTATCTCATGCTAAACTACACACTTGGAGTCGGGAAAGTCCGGTGAAATTCCGGTACTGTGCCGCAGCTGTAATCCGATTTTGCTAGTGCTTAGTAGTTGATAAAACAGCTAACAACCTACAAATTCGGTTAGTCAGAATGCTGACTCCAAGGGTGTCTTGTACACACAGTTGTTATCTGCTCTCTGCGTCGCACGGGGAAGGAGTTGTAGGCGTGTCTGGTTGTCCTGGTCTTTTCTATCAAACGTCCGCACGAGATGGTATTTTATCTCGCATCCGCGTACCTGGAGGAATACTGACTAGTCAGCAGTTTCGTGTCATAGCTGACTTAGCTGACGAGTTGGGAACTGGTTACACTAATATTACCAATCGTGCCAACCTCCAAATCCGTGCAATCCGTACAGAGATTCCAGCTAATTTTTTAAGAGTCCTACAAGATATTGGTATAGCTTCAGCTGTTCCAGAGGTTGATCATCTCCGCAATATCATGGGTAGTCCCACATCTGGCATCGACTTATACGAATTAATTGATACTCGACCACTTATCAGCAAATTAGATCACTACATTACCACTCACCCAGAGCTAGCGCCACTTTCACCGAAATTCAGCGTTGCTTTTGATGGCGGTGGTTCTGTGTCGATTAGCGAAGCTCCCTTTGGGAGCCGCGCAAGGCGCGAACGCTCGAACGATATCGCCCTGACTGCGGTTATGGTTGATAATAACGTTTACTTCCGGCTCAAACTGAACTTGGGTACATCGCTGTTTGAACCATTTATTGATACAAACATCCTCCTAAAACCAGAAGAGTGTACGGAGGTTGTAGGTGCATTGGCACAAGTCTATTTGCAGCATCTCAGACTAGAGACTGGAAACACAATTCCTCATCGCAAGTCACGTCAGCCACGTTTTTGGGAGATTTTGAACAACTTAGGTATAGAAAGATTTCTTCAAGAAGTTGAACGTCATCTTCCCTATCCACTACGGCGTTTTTCTGTCAAAAGCAGTCATACACAAATTAAGGAGGAATATAGAGATATTGGATGCAATGTCTATTCTAAATACCAACACATAGGTGTCCATTGCCAACGACACAAAGGATTGTCCTACATTGGTGTTGTCGTACCAGTTGGTAGATTAAATACTTTACAAATACGTGGGTTAGCGGATATAGCTGAAACCTACGCTAGTGGTACACTAAGGCTGACACCTTGGCAAAATCTTTTGATATCAGATATTCCTCAACAGTGCATTCCCAATATACAAAGTAAAATTGAAAACTTAGGATTGCATTGGTCTGCAACTAATATTCGCAGTGCCCTAGTTGCTTGCGCTGGTAACACCGGATGTGCGTCTTCAGCAACAGATACCAAAAATCATGCCCTAGCATTAGCGCAATACTTGGATGATCGCGTTATTCTTGACCAACCAGTCAACATTCACTTCACAGGTTGCGAAAAATCCTGTGCTCAGCATAGCAGGAGCGATATTGCTCTTGTTGGTTTCAATATTGAAGATAAAGGGGAAGTGGTGGAAGGTTATAAAGTCTGCGTAGGTGATGGTGATAGTCACGAAAAATTTGGACGAGAAATTTACAACTGGGTACCTTTTACAGAATTACCCCAATTGGTAGAACGGATGCTGCAAATATATATGGCAGAACGTGATACTTCCAACCCATCATTTGGTGAATTTGTCAACCAATATGTAATTGCAGACTTACAACAGTTGTTTTTTGAAAGGAGAGTGGTTAGTGGTTAGCAAATAAACAAACAACTAACAACTACTCCCTTCTCGCTACAAAATTACCTATCTTTTTTCTTGGCGTCCTTGGCGTCTTGGCGGTTCGTTTAAATGACTATTAATTATATAAAAAACGGTAACGAAATATATAGCAAATCCTTTGCCATTATTCGCTCAGAGGCAAATCTGTCTGTACTTGCCCCAGATGTCGCAAATGTTGCCGTGCGTCTGATTCATGCTTGTGGGATGACAGATATTGTTTATGACTTAGCAGCTTCACCAACAGCTGTAGAATCTGGGCGTACAGCTTTAGCAGCAGGGGCACCGATTTTGTGTGATTGTCGGATGGTAGCAGAAGGTATTACGCGGCGACGACTACCAGCAGACAATTCAGTGATTTGCACCCTCAATCATCCCGATGTACCAGAACTTGCTCAAAAACTGGGAACCACCCGTTCTGCTGCTGCTTTGGAATTGTGGCTACCAGTGTTAGAAGGGGCTGTGGTTACAATTGGCAACGCACCGACTGTTTTGTTTCGGCTACTAGAAATGTTGAGCGCTGGGGCACCAAAACCAGCTCTAATTCTGGGTTTTCCTGTTGGGTTTGTGGGTGCAGCAGAGTCGAAAGCAGCACTAGCAGCAGATAGTTTTGGTGTGCCATTTATGACATTACATGGTCGGCGGGGTGGAAGTGCGATCGCCGCCGCCGCAGTTAACGCCTTAGCAACGGAGGAAGAATGATGAACAAAGGTCGTCTTTATGGAGTTGGTGTAGGTCCTGGCGATCCGGAACTTCTGACACTAAAAGCACTGCGGCTATTACGTTCTTGCCCAGTGGTCGTCTATCAATCTGCAGACGATAAGCAGAGTATTGCCAGAGGTATTGTAGCCCAATATCTTCCTGGCAATCAAATCGAGGTACAGTATCATCTTCCCCGCGCTCTTGAACCGTATGCAGCACAACCTATTTATGACCAGGTTGTTATCCCTATAAAAGAACATCTTGCTGCTGGACGGGATGTGGTGGTACTGTGCGAGGGCGACCCGTTGTTTTACGGCTCGTTTATGTACGTCTTTACACGACTTTCTGACCATTTTGAAACAGAAGTCGTGCCAGGAGTGTCTTCACCTATGGGATGTGCTTCAGCACTAGCAGTTCCTCTGAGTTATCGTAACGATGTTTTTAGTGTACTACCAGCTCCTCTACCAGCCGAAGTTTTGGAAGCACAATTGTTAAATGCTGATGCTGCTGTTATTATCAAGCTGCGACGACATTTTACAAAAGTTCATGATGTGTTACATAAGTTAGGGCTGCTGTCACGGGCGCGTTACATTGAGCGAGGTACAATGGCAAACCAGCGAATCGTTTCCCTAGATGATGTAGATCCAGCCCAAGTGCCTTACTTTTCGATGATTCTGGTACCGAGTAAGAGTCAATTTTGACCAAGATGGGGGTGTAGGATCGCCAGTACTGTCCCTTGCGCGTGGCACTTTGTGCCATAGGAGGGTTTCCCGACAGAGGATAAGAGCGTGTGTAGGGGAGCCACTGCCGTGGGCGGGTTTCCCGACTTGAGGCATGTGGCGTGGGGGAAAGAAGGGATTTTCTTTGTCGGGAAACCCTCTTGCTCTCTCTGGCGATCCTACCCCCAAAACTCTTGGTGTCATAGATTCCACTAATCACATCCCTAGCGCCCCTAAGCAGAAACTCCCTTGGTATACGAGGGAGTTTCTTTTTGACTACTCTTGTGGCTTTGGTTTCGGCTTTGGTTTTTCGAACATTGGTTTTTCGGTCATTGGTTTTTCGGTCATTGGTTTTTCACTAAAATGACCTTTGGGCCTGACTGTATACGGTGGCTTACGTTCGTATCCCCCAACATCCTTACCAGCAGCTCTTTCTGCGTCCCTCTTCTCCTTCAACGCTGTCGCCTTATCTTCCTTGCTGACTTTTAGGAACTTGGGTGGCTTTTCCAACGGTAGCCCCAGCAATGAATCAAAAGCAAAAGCATCACGCCCAGGCAGAAATTTAGCTTTGATCTGCACGAAAACCGGCTTGCCTTGCTGTTCTTTGTCAGCCTTGGGATTGAATCTGAACGGCGGAACTGGCGCATCCCTCCAAAACAGTGGCAGGTGACTTGCTTTCATGAATTTTACCTTTTTCGCTGGTTCCGATTTTTTTACATGATCCAGCCGCTCTTTGGTAAAATTTCGGAATATAGAGATGCAGGGAGTAGGGCAAACGGGGATGAACTGCCATAATCCACAGAGTTTAAACTCCATGTCAGAAAGTTCCTCGGATGCCGCCCCCTTTGTTTCACGTCCTTTGTCAAACCCAACGACTTGAAACGAAACCTGGGCGGGTTGATCGCGTCTAGGGAAGTGGGTAAAACGCGGGTAAACAACCAACCGTTGAGTGGCTTCGCCCGTTGCCTGTACTTCTTTCTTTAATGCATCAAATGCTCGCTGTTTCTTGGGCGCGTAAAAGAGAGGATACTCTTTGTTCCCAATCATGATAGTACTTCTGTTCTCTTCGCTGAAAGCGACTTTCCCAGTAATAACTCCAACAGCTTGAAAGATTGCACCAGGTTCTTCTATTTCCGGCTTATGCTCGTGATCAGAAGCAGTGGTTTCTTTGGGATCGTCTTTGTGTTCTTGCGCTTGGGCTGTAGTTTGTTCTGAATCAGTGGTTTGTCCCGATTCAGGTGATACTCCTTCAACGCCACTCAGAGATGGCTCTGAGGGAGTTTTAATGGTGACAATTTCTACTTTTTTAGGTTTCATAATTTTTGATTCTATTATAAAAAACTTGGGAAAATATCCCAAGTTTTTTGGGATGGAGTGTGTGATCGCCTTTCTTTGACAGAAGTAAAGTTCACACAAAAATAGGCTTAAGCGTTCCTCTGTAACGGGGCAAAGTCACGCAGTTACTTTCGGCACCAGCACCGCAGAGCCATAGGCGTTGCTGTGGATAAGCCCTTGGATATCATGTAGATCTCACCACCTCTATCAATCCAATTTGGCAAAAAAGATTATCCAAATTCATGGTGTGCGCACAGAGTTTTTTTAGAGCTATCCTGACGACATCAAGATATTGGAGATAGAGGAAATTCCTGATAATTGCTTTGAGCACTACTATTTCAATAAATATGTGCATAGTGAGCCAGAGAATCAATGCAAAATATTCCGTCATCTGGACGGAGCAGCTAGGGTTTATCTACAAGATAATTACTTTACACGAAAAACCTCAAAGCTACCAGACAAGAAAAGCTACAAAAAAATCAAGCTTTGGAAAATAGACACTAGCTTTGGTGTTAAAGCTTGGATTAATCTGATTTCGCTCTTGTGCAACGGTAGCGAAATTATTATTCAATATTTCAATCCAGAAGAATTTGAGCAGATGTTCGAGTGACGTGTTCGAGACTTCAAGGCGTGCTTACCCTAGCAGGCAGAACAAACACAAGAACAAGCTTTGTTCTGATCTAAATTCACAGGTGAATATTCCCCAAACCTCCTGATTTCCAATACTTGCTCAACATCAAACTCTACTTTGGATTTTAAATTGATACTACAGCCCTGGCATTCCAACGTATCCTGGTAATTGTTTCATCTGCTTAATCCAAGCAATTATGTTGGGGTAAGCATCTAAAGAGACTTTGCCATCTGGGGCTAGTGCAATGTATGGAAAACACGCAACATCTGCGATAGTGGGGCGGTTCAGTTCCAGCCATTGTCGCCCAGTCAAATGCTCATCCAGTATTTTCAGGATTGCATAAGCTCTTTGTGTTGCCAGTTCCACATCTAACGGAATTTGAAACAGGTGGTATCGTCTGGCAAATTCAGGTCCGTGACGAATTTCATCTGCAGCAGTGAACAACCACTGCATGACTTTGCTCATGCTTTGTGCTTCTGTGGGTAACCAATCCTCATCACCGTAACGTCGTGCTAAATAAAGCAGAATGGCATGAGAATCTCGCACCACAACATCCCCATCCACCAGTAGAGGAATTTGACCAAAGGGATTTAGTTTGAGGAATTCGGGAGATTTGTGTTCGCCACCGCGAAGATCAACCAACACCTGCTCATGCTTAATTCCAAGCAGCGACAGCATTAATCGTACTTTATGAGAATTTCCGGATAATTCGACATGATAAAGCTTAATCATAGGATTTTTCACGTGATAGCTAGTTCTTTCCCACTACGCTTATGTATCAGGTAAATTTTTGCACACAACTTCTGTATCTTACAATATTTGACAATATTTGATGGTTTACCCAGGACTCTTCAAGACCGATTCAGAATTGACTAGTACAGTGAGTGCGTAAATAAATATACTATTCAATAATGTTGGAACAAACTATAGCAGTCCTAAATGATTTGTAAATATTGATTTAAGACTGTTGAGTGTCAACTGTTAACAGATCAAACTAACTGTTCACCTATCAAATAGGATTGCTATATCTGTTAGCGTTTGCATAACCCTTGTTGGTATGCTTGATTCTACGATTATTTGTGTTATCTTCTAAAATAGAAAAAATAGAAAAAATAGAAAAAAAGTTGATTTGACTGTTCCATTATAACAAAATAAAAAAAATATAAAACTATCAAATCACACATAAATTTTATTTACAGAAGTTTAAGATAGGTAACAGTGGTAAACAGTCCTGGGGAATAAATTACCACAAAAATGCAATTAGATTGGGCATAGGGCTGCTATTGAACCAGGTTTTTCGTTAAAACCTGTGGCTATTTTCTGACTTAATGATTGAGTATCTGATCCTCAAAGTAGGTATCGAATCATTGTGCGTGTGAATTGCACGGCGGATGACTCAAACTTCACTTTCTTAAATAGTAGGTTTTGATTCAATCAGTAAACAGTCAACCGTGAACAGCGGAGTCAGTCAACAGTAAACAGTGAACAGTAAACGACTGATAACTGATAACTGGTAACTGATAACTGTTAAACACTCTCCACAACATCTTAGAGAAAGTTCTAAAGATTGATTATCTCAATAATTGACAAACATAAAACGTCGTCAATTTTTAATTGAATTCAGTATGAAAAATGTTGTCTCACAAATATTTACTGAAGACAGGATTTGCAGTGGCAAGTAATTCAGAATAGATGTCTAGGAGTAGAATATGTTTGAGTATTTTCCGGCCTTGAATGACCACAATCTACCGTATTCCGATACAGTTCATCCCATCGTTGTACACTTCGTCATTGCGATGGTATTGTTTGCCTTTGTTTGCGATGTAATTGGTTATTTTACAGGAAAATTCCGTCTTTTTGAAGTGAGTTGGTGGAATATGTTTTTCGCTACCATTTCCATCTTCGTCGCCATCATTTTTGGTCAGTTTGAAGCAGGTTTGGCAGAACCTTATGATGCTGTTGAGTCAACACTAAACATACATACACTGCTTGGTTGGTCGCTTTCAGGAATCCTTGCATCTATTACAGCTTGGCGCTATGTCATTCGTAGCCGAACCCCACATAAAGTACCGTTTTCTTATCTTACACTAGGACTGATTTTAACTCTTCTGGTTGGCGTACAAGTGTATCTCGGAGACAAACTGGTTTGGGTCTATGGACTGCATACAGTACCAGTTATTGAAGCAGTAAAACAGGGGTTGTTGCAATGAACACTGAAATTATTGATCAATTAAAAACACATGTTGGCGCAAATGGATTGCCCTATGCAATACCAATTCATCCAAATTTGGTTCATCTCACCCTTGGTTTATTTATTCTTGGGATTCTGTTTGATGTCGTTGGTGTACTGTTCCCCTTACAAACTCCAGTCTTCAAATTTTTGGCAATAAACGCCGTTCGTTCCAACTTCTTTGATGTCGGCTGGTACAATTTGCTGGGTTCAGCCATTATTAGCTTTTTTACCGTGACAGCAGGTTTTTACGAAATCATGCTGGCAAATCCACTATCTGATGTCAAGAGTGCTTGGGGATTGCAACCAATGGAAACAATGCTCTGGCATGGTGTCGGTGGTGTCTTGTTATTAGCATTGATTGTTGGCATGACTGTTTGGAGAGGATTGCAGCGCTACGTTTGGTGTAAGGATAAAAGCCAACAAGTGCAGTGGGGTTACCTGGTTTCTGGGTTCGCAATCATGTTTGTGATGTACCTTCATGGAACACTAGGAGCGCAACTGGCTGCTGAGTTTGGTGTACATAATACCGCTGATATGTTGTTGCGATTGGGTCAAAACCCCAATGTACTGCTCAAGTAAATAATTCTAGTCCTTAGTCATTTGTTCTTTGCTAATGACTAATGACTCATGACTAATGACTCATGACTAATGACTATGAAAATCTGGAATGTTTCGATCATAATTGTAAGTGCGATCGCCCTGACTCTTGTCAGTCTCTGGATAGGGCAGCAGGCATATTCTTGGCTTCCTCCGCAAGCCGCCGCAGAATCACAACTGATAGATGATTTGTTCAGCTTTCTCGTCACACTGGGCGCATTCATCTTTCTTGGAGTGACTGCAACTGTCATATACTCTGTGACTTTTCATCGAGCTGGCAAGTATGACTTTAAAGATGGTCCACCGATTGAAGGGAATATCACAGTCGAAGTTGTCTGGACAGTTATCCCAATTTTGCTAGTGTTATGGATTGCAGGCTATAGTTACCAAGTCTACGACCAAATGGCGATTCGCGGTCCAATGGAAGTTGTCCACCTGCATACACCAATGGGGATGGAATCGGCTTATGCAGCACCTATGGACTCCTCAACTGAACCTGTGGAAAACATTGAAGTCAATGCCAAGCAGTGGGCTTGGGTATTCCGCTACCCAAATCAAGGTGTTACCAGTACCGAATTGCATTTACCCAGCAATCACCGCATTCATTTAGCAATGCAATCAGAAGACGTGATCCACGGCTTTTATATTCCCGCTTTTCGACTTAAGCAAGACGTTATTCCTAAACGCACAATTGACTTTGAATTCACTCCCATCCGCGTGGGCAAATATCGATTAACCGATTCTCAATTTAGCGGTGCTTACTTCGCTACAATGCAGGCGAATGTAGTTGTTGAGTCTCCCGAAGATTATGATAAATGGCTTGCTGAAGTAGCAACTCACAAACCATCCCCTGCACCTAATCAGGCAGCTGCTGAATATACCCTGCAAACAAAAGGACTTATCAAAACTGGCTGGCCTGCAGTTAAGCCTGCACAGCCTCCTCTAGTCAATTACAGCAATTAGTTAGTGGTTGCATACACCAACCACAAATAACTAACAAAGGACAAATGACACATGACCAATATTTCCGTTAAAGACATCATCACCAGTGGTGCAAACCCTGATCACGAAGCTGGAACAGGCTGGAAGCGATACTTCAGCTTTAGCACTGACCACAAAGTCATTGGTATCCAGTACATTGTCACCGCTTTTGTTTTGTTCCTTGTTGGCGGTATATTTGCAATGGTGATTCGGGGAGAACTGATTACCCCAGAATCAGACCTTGTTGACCGCACAGTCTACAATGCCATGTTTACTATGCATGGCACAGTCATGTTATTCGGTTGGACATTTCCAGTATTAGTAGGTTTTGCTAACTACCTTGTGCCGTTAATGATTGGGGCGCGAGATATGGCATTTCCCCGCTTGAATGCGGTTGCGTTCTGGATGGTTCCTGTGGCTGCTATTTTGCTGATGGCGAGTTTCTTTGTGCCAGGTGGTCCAGCACAAGCGGGCTGGTGGTCTTACCCTCCTGTCAGTTTGCAAAACCCCTCTGGTCAATTGATAAATGGTCAATTGATCTGGCTTCTAGCTGTGGCAGTATCGGGGGTTTCCTCGATCATGGGAGCAGTCAACTTTGTGACAACAATTGTCAAGATGCGGGCACCAGGTATGACATTCTTCCGGATGCCGCTGTTTGTCTGGGCAGTCTTTAGCGCCCAGATTATTCAACTGTTTGGACTGCCTGCCTTAACTGCAGGTGCAGTCATGCTCCTTTTTGACTTAACAGTTGGAACCAGCTTTTTTGACCCCGCCAAGGGAGGTAATGCAGTTCTTTTCCAACACTTTTTCTGGTTCTACTCACACCCTGCAGTTTACGTGATCATTCTGCCCGTGTTCGGGATTTTTTCGGAAATCTTTCCTGTGTATGCTCGTAAACCTCTGTTTGGCTACAGAGTCGTGGCAATTTCATCGTTGTTGATTGCTGGAGTGAGTGCACTAGTTTGGGTACACCATATGTACGTCAGCGGTACTCCGGGCTGGATGCGGCTGATTTTCATGCTCACCACAATGTTCGTTTCTGTGCCTACAGGTATTAAAGTCTTTGCTTGGGTTGCAACTATCTGGGGAGGTAAGCTGCGCCTGAATACACCGATGCTATTTGCTTTGGGTGGATTGATATTGTTTGTCTTCGCCGGTATTACTGGTATTACCCTTTCCTCTGTTCCAATTGATATTCACGTTAACAATACATACTATGTGGTGGGTCATTTCCACTATGTTCTTTATGGCACGGTGACGATGGGGATGTTTGCTGCCATATACCACTGGTTCCCCAAGATGACAGGACGTATGTACAACGAGGGCTGGGGTCAGTTGCACTTTTGGCTGGCATTTATTGGCACCAATCTTAACTTTTTCCCTATGCATCCATTAGGATTACAAGGAATGTTGCGTCGCGTTTCTTCCTACGCTCCTGAGTATGAATTCTGGAATATTGTTGCCAGTATTGGAGGGTTTTTACTAGGAATGTCTACTTTACCTTTCATTCTCAATATGATAGCTTCCTGGATGCATGGAAAGCCGGCTCCTGAAAATCCTTGGCGGGCAATTGGATTAGAATGGTTGGTTTCTTCACCACCACCTGTAGAGAATTTTGAAGAAATTCCTGTGGTAATTTCTGAACCCTACGGCTATGGAAAATCTGAACCATTGGTAGCTGCTGCTGGTCAAGATCATAATCACAAATAGGTTGGGTATAAATAAACCTATTTCTTGTAATCACTGTTGATTGTTCACATAGCAATCCTAAATCATAAGAAACAATTCTGTAGGGTGGGCATTGCCCAGTAAAAATTTTTCTTTTCACCAGAAAACCTATTTTGGGCAATGCCCACCTTAGGTTTAAGGGAGCATTCCAAATGTGTAAATTTCTTTTACTGAAATCTTGCACCATTCTCAATAACTGCAAGGTGGGCACTGCCCACAATCTAAAAATAGGAGTCGAGCGCGAACAGTAAACAGTGCCCACCCTACAACATTTGCTACAACATTTGCTAAATCATAAGCCCTACCTTGCCCGCTACGCAAACGTGAATAACAAGATTCCCGAATTCTTTAAGAATTTGGGAATCTGAACCTATCGATTTTCATAAGTTAAACGTAAAGGAGAATTTAATCAATGGATAGTTCCATCATTTCAGAACAGATACAAGAACCTTTGCATGAGCATACCCACGACGAAGAAGGCAATAAAATGTTCGGTTTTATTGTGTTCTTACTTTCAGAGAGTGTCATTTTCTTAAGTTTTTTTGCAGGCTATATTGTCTACAAAACAACAACTCCCGATTGGTTACCGTCTGGTGTTTCTGGATTAGAAATTAAAGACCCTGCTATTAATACGGTGATTCTTGTTTCTAGTAGCTTTGTGATTTATTTCGCAGAACGCGCCTTAATACGTCACAATTTGAATCAATTTCGCCTGTTTCTTTTAGCAACAATGGCAATGGGAACTTACTTCCTTGTTGGACAGGCGATTGAGTGGAGTCACCTTGCTTTTGGCTTTACCAGTGGTGTTTTTGGTGGAACATTTTACTTATTGACTGGTTTTCACGGTTTGCACGTTCTGACTGGGATTATATTGCAAATGATTATTTTTGCTCGTTCGTTTCTTCCGGGCAATTATGAGTCTGGTCACTATGGTGTGAATGCAACATCTTTATTTTGGCACTTTGTTGATGTGATTTGGATTATTTTGTTTGTCCTCATTTATATCTGGCAGTGAAGAAAAGTTGACAAATTGAAGCAAAATGCCGTTCACACGTTTTGGGGCGATCACTTTTATTTTGAGTTTTCATTTTTGCATTTTGACTTGTTTTTCTAAAACCTTAAAAGAGGAGAATTTCTATGATTGTTGATGATCAACACTATGACTTAATTATCATCGGTACAGGTGCAGGTGGGGGTACATTATTACACAAACTTGCACCGACAGGTAAGAAAATTCTTGTTCTGGAAAGAGGCGATTTCCTACCAAAAGAAAAAGAAAATTGGAGTGCCGTTGAGGTCTTTGGAAAAGCACGCTACAACGCTCGTGAACAGTGGTACGATATCTCAGGAGATCCTTTTCGTCCCCAAACCAATTATTGGGTAGGAGGTAACACCAAGGTTTATGGTGCTGCTTTGCTACGGATGCGAGAAAAGGATTTTGAGAAGGTTCAACATCAAGATGGTATTTCTCCAGAATGGTGTGTCAAATACCAGGACTTTGAACCTTACTACAGTGAAGCAGAAAAGCTTTACTCTGTCCACGGTAAACAAGGAGACGATCCAACAGAACCTCATCACAGCGAAGATTACCCTTTTGCTCCGGTAAGCCACGAACCCCGAATGCAGCAACTTTGCGATGCTATCCTTAAGCAGGGGCTGCATCCATCACATCTGCCTTTGGGCTTAAAGCTAAATGAAACCGATACCGATGACAGTGATTGTATCCGTTGTAAAACTTGTGATGGGTTTCCTTGTAAGGTTGATGGCAAAGGTGATGCTGAGGTGACAGGAATTGTCCCAGCCCTGGAATTGCCGAATGTCACATTAAAGACAGAAGCTAAAGTTGTCTGTTTACACACTAGTCCGTCTGGTCGAGAAATTAAAGCTGTTGAAGCGGAAATTGGTGGGCGATCGCATCTGTTTTTCAGTGATATTGTTGTGCTGGCGTGTGGGGCGGTGAACTCAGCGGCGTTGTTGTTGCGATCAGCAAATGAACAGCACCCCACCGGACTTGCCAATAGTTCTGATCAGGTGGGACGCAACTTCATGAAACACCTGATGACAGCACTGGTGCAACTCAGTCCTAAACCTAACCATACCGTGTTCCAAAAGACGATTTGCGTCAACGATTTTTACTGGGGATACTTGGATTATGAATATCCAATGGGTCATATCCAGAATACAGGTAGTCTTCTTCAGGAGATGATTCTTACTGAAGCACCACCTTTGTTGGCTCTTTTGTCAAAATTAACGCCAGGACTTGGGCTGCGGCAGTTGGCATCGCGTACAATTGGTTGGTGGCTGCAAACGGAAGATTTACCCGACTCCAACAATAGAGTGCGCGTGGACGGTTCTAAGCTGTATTTGGATTACACGACCAATAATTTTGAGGCTCATGACCGTCTGATTTATCATTGGACAGAAATACTCAAAGCAGTAGAAAGAACCGAAAACAAATCGGGGTTACCGCTGGACATTTATCCTTATAGCAATACCACGATTCGAGTCGTGGGGCATCAGTGTGGAACTCTCCGTTTTGGAGAGGACTCGACAACATCTGTTCTTGACCTCAATTGTCGCACCCATGATGTAGATAATCTTTATGTTGTAGATGGCAGTTTCTTCCCATCTAGTGCTGCTGTGAGTCCTACACTAACGATTATCGCCAATGCCCTGCGAGTTGGCGAACACTTGATTTCACGGTTGAGTTAAGTAGAACAGCATAAATAATTCACATTATGTCATTGCGAATGCAGCGGAGCGGAATGAAGCATAAGCCCTTCGGGCACGCTTCGCGAACGCAAGGGTTTGGGATTGCTTCGCTTGACTCCGTTACGCTCGCAATGACATACAGCAGAATTCACAACTGACAAGTCACAATTAACAAAATACAGGTGGAAAAAGTGCAGCAAGCTTTCACACAATTCCACCTGTGATTTTTTGAATACGACAAGTTTCGATTCAATTGAAACTTAACGCTTTTCGGTTCCTTGATTAGCGCCGCCCTCTACAACAGACTCGCTGCTACCGGATTCTGGTGCAGCAGACTCTTTACCACCACTTTGAGTCGCAGCCCCTGTCTTGCGGCTTTCTTCGTCAACGGTGGTTTGATAACCACCAGAAGCCGCAGTATTTTGTTCTTCTTTTTCGTTTTCTGGATAAGCCATAATGAAAGTCCGTATTTAACACTCCTAACATCTTAGGAAGTATAGGAATGCTATTTCTTCTGTCCAAGATGTAGTTCTGCTTAATTACTTTATATGTCTTGTGGATGAATTATCATTCATATTCTGTCCGATTAAATATTTTACAATTGGAAAACCCAGCGACGAAAGAGTTCTACGATAATGCGCCAGCGTTCCTCAATTTCTTCAACGACATCATGACGCTTTAATGTATTGAGCGCTTCTTGCAAAGCGGCAATTTCTATATTTGTACAATCAGATAACGCTGTAATACTTAATCCTTGTGGTGATGACGCTAACGCCCGAAGTATCGCCTGCTGACCAGCAGCACCCCGCGCCGCCTGACCCCAAACGCCATCAAAGTAGTAACGTCCACGCTGGAAAAACTCAGAGTCGTTGACAACTGCCTCAACATCCCCTATTGTGAGATTATTATCTCGGGCGCGTCCTGTGTTAAAAACTTGGTCATTGTAACGGCGGACGAGTTGAAAAGCGACAAGTTGTACTAAATAAGGTTGTCCGTGGGTGAGTTCGTAGATTTTATCAAGGGCTTCCGGCGTGTAGTCGAGGGGAAAATCTTCGATAGATGGATTTGCAAGAATTTGGTGAGTCGCCCCGGCTTCCATAAAGCCAACTTTGATTGTGATCACACTGGCGAAGAAAGGTTGAAAGTAATCGGCTGTCATCTCCTCCAAGGTGTGTAAACCTGCCAGAACAAAGGCGATTTTAGAGCTTTTCTGCGTCAACCCCCGGAGATATCCCATAAAATCTAGAGGAATTTTTCCCGCCGACATCAGTTCCTCGATTTTCTCGAACTCGTCTAAAGCGATTATTAAACCCTTAGTTCCAAGTTCTTGCTCCACCTGTGTCAAGTATCTTCTAAACGTTGGTTGCGGAAGACTCAGCAAATCCTCATTGCTTGGAGGTGGAATTTGCATCACTTCAGAAATAGCATCAGAAATCGCCATCAGCACTTCTACAACTCCTTGGGAAGCATCTGCAACTTCTAAAAGGTTGACATAAGCTACTTGTACACCTGCTTCTACAAAACTGGCGACATTCCGCAGGATGGAAGTTTTGCCCATCCGCCTGTGTCCGTAGATAACCACAGATTGGAGTTGAGAACCCCTCATCCACAACTCCTGCAACTGTCTGATCAAATCTTCTCGTCCAACAAAGCGATCGCCTACAACTGGATCGCCAATGATGTAAGGATTACTCACAGGCTTGGTGATGGAAATTTTCCCGACTTCCTTGGCTATTCCCTCCAAGGCTTTTCTCCAAGTCTGGGCAATGTCCACAATTAACCCGCGTTCAGCTTGCGGCAGAGTATCAGCATTATCTAGAATTTCTGTGAGTTCCCCTAAAGCACGGTTGAGGGCTAAGGAACGTTGATAAGCAGACTGACTGCGCTGTATAATCTTGGCATTCTCAACGACAGAACGTAGAGATGTGAGAGTTTGCCAGGTGATTGGGCGCAGCAGAGGTTCTTGTGGAAAGGGAGGAATTTCAACTGTAGCGATCGCGTTTGGTTCTTTTGCTTCGTCAAAGGATGCTAGAGTTTGGGCGAGGGTGAACATTTCTTCACCGTAGGGAAGAGAACGCACGACTGCAAAAGCCTCCTGAGCTTTCGCTGGTTCTTTTTCATGCAGATACCAGAAACCAGCTGCAGTAGCACGGGCAGGAGTGTCTAGACGAGTGTCTACTCTTAAGGAAAGGGAGAAAGGCTCATTCAGATAACGAAAACATAAAAAGCCTCTAAGAAGCTGTAAGTTAATTTGTGCGCTTAAAGAAGCTGAAGCAAAACCTACTAATTTCCAATCAAAAGGGGCTTCAGCTAGCTGAACGACACGAAAGACGACTTGCTCTAAAGGCGTTTTTGCTAGCACTTGATTGACAGCTTGAATCACGGGGATGAATTGAAGAGTGTAAGCCAGCAGTTGGTTGGCATTATGCAAACCAGTCTCCCAGTCTTGACGCAGCCAATTTTTCAACCGAGAAGACAGGGAGTAAAGGGGAAGTGGAGTAATATGGGCAATTTGCCATTGTCTGTGGGGCGATCGCACAACAAGAGGTAACCCCAAAAGCCAATTTTCCGGACGGAGTATCGCCACGCCTAACGCCACGCCAAACGCCACGCCAAACACCACGCGGCCCGCCACGCGGCTCGCCACGCCAAACGCCGCGTCCAACGCCACGCCGCCCGCCACGCCACACGCCACGCCAAACGCCACGCCACCCGCCACGCCACACGCCACGCCGCACGCCACACCCAACCCCACGACACACGCCACGCACACCCCACCC
>NZ_JABXYX010000053.1 GCF_017982655.1 Brasilonema sp. CT11
GATGCAACTCTAGGTCAAAATGGATTACGCCAAGCTGAAAGCTTTTCTCAAGCGGCACAACTGAGTGGTGTTGTTTTGACTAAGCTTGATAGCACTGCCAAAGGAGGGGTTGCTCTTGCGGTTGTGCAGCAGTTAGGCTTACCTATTCGCTTTATCGGTGCTGGAGAAGGAATTGAAGACTTGCGTCCTTTTTCTAGCTACGAGTTTGTGGAAGCACTTTTGAATGGTTAGCCTCAAAGGTTTTAGACCACTCCTGTCACGATCCTAAGATTATCTATTGACAACGCCAAGGGCGATAGGCGCAGCTGTGCCGTAGGCATAGCGTGTCTACAGGACATAGCCGTCAAGAACACCAAGGAAAAGATAGGTAATTTTGTACCCGGAAGGGGTAGTTAACAAAGTCGGCGTAAGTCCCCCTCAGACTGCGGAGTTTACGGACACACACATCAAGCCTGCCTCCGCAGGCTTTGTTCGTATCGCCACACGATGCGTGCCTGTAAGCTTGTCCGAACCATATTATTTTTGAGTTCTTTTTTTGTCAAAATTTCCTGACTTAGAGTTTTTAAATATTCTCTAGTGGTAAATTAAAGATTTGAAGAGCAATAGTTAAACAACGGTTCTCCGACTTGAGGAAACTGCCCGTGCCTACGGATAGGAGCCTCTAGGCTTTTAGTTTCAATGTTTATCAGCTAATAGATGTTTTAGACAGTGAAACACAAGTAGATTTTTTTGAAACGTAATGGTTAACTTTTCTCAATAAAATGTTTATATCTAAAGAGGTATGACCAAATGAAGAAAAATTAATATAATTAAACCCCTATTACACATATGCTACATAAAACTGTTTTGGCTAATCGTTTTTTGCGAAAAAGACTTAACTCTAAATTTAAATATTAAGTTAAAGAAGCACATGAAATATGAAAGACTTTTCAAATTTCCACTCTACGTTTTTCTACTCTTGCTAAACCGATAATCTTGTCACAAGATGGTTTAGCTCTTAAAACAAGAAAGTATTAAAGAAATCTAATACTTGCTGATGTAAATCACAATGGTAACTGTGCCTCAACCACCGTCTCAACCTACTGATAGTAACAGTCGTACCCCAATAACGGAGGTCACACCAGTTGTGGCACTCAAAGAACTCGTGGTACGGTTACACCGAGAACAAAAAAAAATTCAAGATTTACTCAGTTCTTTGGGATTTGCTCTACGAAGCTTCAATAATTTGAATCAGTTTTTGGAACTGATTCCGTTGATGGCAACAAGAGTCACTGATGCAGATGGTAGCGCCTTATTTGTATACAAACCGAATGGTCAAGTCAGATTAGAGCAGTTACATTGGCAAGATAGTCACCAGCGTAAGAATATCCGCAAGGCACTAGAAACAGCAACCAGTCAAATCCTATGTATACCCAACAATACCCAGCCTTTAGCAATAATGTCGGGTATTTTGGATGATTATATGCACCGTAGCTTAGGACCAGGTATACAAGTTTTTGGTACAGCTATTTTGGTTAAGCATACAGAACGGGGATGGCTCTATGTCTTAAGCCGCGATCCAGAATATACTTGGACAGAAACCAGACAAAAGTTAGTTCGCCTAGTGGCAGATCAAACCGCAGTCGCAATAGAAAATGATGAACTTGCTGTGGAACTCAGGAAAAAAGAACGCCTAGATCAAGAACTAGAAATTGGTGCAGAAATTCAAAGGCGGCTTCTGCCACGTCAGTGCCCTACAATTCCAGGTGTTGCTATTGCCGCACGGTGTAAACCCGCCAATCGTGTTGGCGGAGACTATTACGACTTTATCCCCACAAAACACAACCAAATTCAACTAAATAACAAACAGAGTTTAGATGCAGATGGTCGTTGGGGTTTGGTGATTGGTGATGTGATGGGCAAAGGAGTTCCAGCCGGACTGATTATGACCATGATGCGGGGAATGCTGCGGGGAGAAGTGCTACACGGTCATTCTCCTCAACGACTTCTGCAAAACTTGAATCAAGTCATGTACGCGGATTTGGAAAATTCTCACCGCTTTATCACTCTATTTTACTCAGAATATGACCCTCAAACCCGGATTTTGTCCTACAGCAATGCAGCGCATAATCCTCCCCTATGGTGGCATGCAACAACGAGAACAATCACGCGTCTAGATACTTTTGGAATGCTGATTGGTTTAGATGCCAATAGCCAGTACGAAGATGCCCAAGTAGAATTAGAGCTTGGAGATATCATTCTTTACTACACAGATGGCTTGACTGATGCAGCAGCAGCAAGTGGCGATCGCTATGATGAAGAAAACCTGATTACGATATTTAACTACGCTTGTAGAATTTGTAGTGGACCCCAGGAAATACTAGATTACCTGTTTGACCAAGTGCAACAATTCATCGGTGCCGATAAGCAAAACACCGATGATATGACATTAGTTGTGCTACAAGTTAATACTTAGTCGTTAGTTGTTAGCAAGCTGGCGCTTAACAACAGTGGGGTAAAAGCCAAATCTCGTATCTAACTACTTGACAAATAATCTAAAAACTGCTCAGGCACTAACCTCAACTCTTTTGACTGGAAACGGTTTATATCTACCCACAAAGCAGTTTTTTGTCGCTCACCTTCAGAAAAAACTAACTTTTCAGTTTCATAAAATTTGGCATCAACAAAGTCGCTTTCAAAAACTTGAATTATTTCATGACCTGGTTGACCATTGAAAGTGAAGATGTTTTCCAAACAACCCAAGTAACGAATATTTGTTAATTCTGCTTGGATCTCTTCTTGGAATTCTCGTTTGAGAGCATCTTTACTTGTTTCACCAAACTCAACTCCACCACCCATTGCGCGGTAAAAAGTTTGTTGCTTGACTGGATCGTAGCCTTCAGATACGAAGATACGTATGCCTTTGCCCAGCTTGGCATACTGAGCATCGCGAATCAGTCCCAAAGCGATGATACGAATTTCCCCTGGCTTATGCATTTTTGCTGCTAGTTATCGTAAATGAATGAAGGACGGCTTTCGCTCTCTTCAATAGGCCAATCTTCATTTTCGCCGCCGATGTACAATTGCTCAATGGTGACATATTCCTCACTTAGCTGCTTAAGAGCGTTAATGAGAACATCGAGAGCGATCGCATCAGAAGTTCCCAAGTCAAACCAGCAACGCGCCCATGTCCCCTCATACTCAAACTCACCCATATTGTGCATCAGCGCCAGCAAACTTTTATCATATCCTTGTGAGTCGTAATTCATGTAGCTCAGTTCTAATCCAGTTTCCTGTACCTGGAGATTTTCGGCATTAAATGCACCCAATTTCCCCAAATAAAACCAGGAATTGAAAACCTCTTCTACATATTGTTTTTCTTGTTCAGAAGGAATCGTGCTGAACTCCAACCAAATCCATAAATCAAAAGGGTTAATTTCGCGAAACAGTACCTGCATTTTGTTGAAAGACTAAATTTAGATCACTTTTTTCAAATCTAATTGTAAAAGAGTAGAAGGTACAAAGGGCGATGAAAAGAGTTACCGAGGCGAGAGTCAGATAAAATTCTCCCTGACTCCCAGCCTACGGCTCGCTGCGCTAACACTCAAGAACGTCCCCCTCATCTCCTACTTACCAAAAGTACTCAGATTTTCCGCAGCCTTACGTCGTTCACGGTCAATTTGTCGTGCCACATCATCCGGGAGTTGAGACTTCTTAGTTAAGGCTGTATCAAAATTCTTAATCGCCTCCTGCATGAGTTGCGAGTTTTTGTCTTTATTCGCTTTTTCCCGAAGAATTTGAGCCTTAAGATAATATAACTCTGGGTTATCTGTTGTCACCTTTAAAGCACGATTAGCATAGTCTAGTGCTTGAGAGTACTGTTTTAAATCCCGATAAGCAAGAGCGATACCTCTATCTGCTAAATACTGGGGAGCTGCATTTTTTTCTAGCTTTTGAACTGCCTGTTCTGGGTTAGCAAAGGGCAAATTGACAGCTAGCAGTAAATCCATGTACCCTTTGATCAAATTGAGTTCTGGATCGTTAGGAGAAACTGCTTCAGCTTTGTCCAAATATTGATAAACTTGCTGTAGTCTAGTCAGGGCTTGTGGTGCACCCTTGACTGTTCCCTCACGTTGTATAATCGCAGACCCCTCTAGAAATAAACCAACTGCAGCATACAAATTTCCGCGCAAGGGGTCACTAGAAATTAAATTTTGTGCTATTTGTGATGTTTTTTTGCTGTAAGTGTCTAGTGCCGCCAAATCCTTATTCGTATATGCTAAAGATGCTTTCATAGCATAGGCTAAAGGTTCCTTTGGCTCTGCAGATAATGCTTCTTGTAAGTAACGATCTCCTGCTTGATAGTTTCCCTGTTGGAAAATGGCTTTGAAAGCTGCTTCTGTTTTGTTGCCAATGTTACGAGGCTCTTTCATCCGAAAGGGATCTGCAGCCCAAGAAGGATTTGCCCAGATGTTCAGTGCAATGGTAGCTGAAAAAGCCACTATAATAGAGCGATAAAATTTGGCGGGTACAACTTTTTGCAAACCTGGAAACCGTGCATTCATTTTCTTCTTCAGTATATTTACAATTTAAATTTGTTTTTTAGATGACTTGTCACTCTCAGAACATGGATCTGTTTGGGCCAGAATTTTGTATAGTGTTTGACTTCGGTAATTTTTCTAAGTTCCCAAGCGTGTGTTTTGGCTATTTTTCAAGAGTGATTTTGCGACAATGAACGAAAGTAGGGGTGACGGTTTTCGCCGTTTGCGTGGCTCTATTCTAACGAGTGACACGTAACTTTGGCTCAAAAGCATGTTTCTTGCTGCAAGATTGACGTTGCCAGCGTCTTGAATCCTTGTAAATTTTTCGGGATTTTACAGTAGCTGGCAGTGTAGTTAATAAGTATGTTGCTGACTTTTTGGTAAACTTAACAAATGCTCTATCTGAGAAACCTCATTTATCATCCCACGGCTTGCCCAACAGCTATTCTCAAATCAATCAACTTGGAATTACCATCCCAACAACTGGGTTTAATTATTGGACCGAGTGGTTCAGGTAAAAGTACATTACTCGAAATTTTGTCTGGACTTGCCGAACCAACATCCGGTTCACTCTTCTGGCGCGAACAAGAACTGACCGCTGAGCAGATGCAACAATTGGCTGGCTTGGTCTTTCAGTTTCCTGAGAGGCATTTTTGCGGCGGTACTCTTTTAGAAGAATTGCGCTTGGGACATCCAGAGTTAGGAAAAGAGCGAGTTACGCAAGCACTTGGAGAAGTCGGTTTAGAGCATTTATCACTGAGTACATCACCTCATGCTTTGAGTGGAGGTCAGCAGCGGCGTTTAGCTTTGGCGGTGCAGTTGATTCGCCAGCCACATCTATTATTATTAGACGAACCCACAGCTGGCTTGGATTGGTCAATGCGTCGGCAACTGGTAAATTTATTAGCGAAACTGAAAAAAAATTGGACACTGCTGGTTGTGACACACGACGCAGGGGATTTGTTGCCAATAGCAGACCGTTGTTGGACTCTCAACCACGGTGAACTCAAATCAGTTGACCCTCTCACATTGGGTGCAGCCAAAGAAGCTCAACCAGCAGTGTAATATACCAGTGGGGATGAGGAACAAAGCGAGCAGAGGATCTTGTGCAGGAGGAGAATAATTCTTGACTAATGACTGAATTGAGTGATGTGCAATTGTGCTTCCCCATGATCTGGAATCCAGGCTAACCACTCTTGACTTGAAACGTGGCACAGTAGCAGTGCTTCGTCAAAACTGTAGGGGTTGGGAAGTTCCAACAGCTTTACCCAACTATAAGCCTGGAAATCCTCTGGAGATTCTGTGGAGAAGCACTTGTTTAACCAATTTAGATTGTGCCAGGAGCTTTCTATGGCATGATCTGATTTACTTGAATCTAATTTCATGGCTCTGCTTAGCCTTCTTTAGTGGGCTAAAACCAAATTATTTCTGTAACTAAGAATACAAAATAACTCCTATTTTTGAAAAGCGAGTGTTTTATAACTTTACATTTGTCAGTTGCAAGTGTTTGGTTGTGTTGCGAGCTACCTCGGGTGAGACTTTGTCAACGGTAGACTAATAACTGAATCACATTACCCGGTTATAAATCCCAGAAGATTATGACAACAACTCCTTTACCATCCCTGCGCGAGCAACAACATCCGCTGATTCGTCAATTAGCAGATTGTATAGAAGCAGTGTGGCATAAGCACTTGGACTTATCCCCTTATCATTTGCCAAATGAATTTGGGTATGTGGAAGGTCGGCTAGAAGGTGAGAAGCTGACGATTGAAAACCAGTGCTACCAAACACCCCAGTTTCGTAAAATGCACTTGGAACTGGCAAAGGTAGGAAATATGCTGGATATATTGCACTGCGTTATGTTTCCCCGTCCAGAGTACGAACTGCCAATGTTTGGTTGTGATTTAGTTGGGGCGAGGGGTCAAATAAGTGCGGCGATCGCAGACCTTTCTCCAGTCAACTCCCAGTACACTCTTCCAAAATCATATACTTCTGCACTGGCTGCACTCCCTCAATTGAACTTTTCCCACCCGCGAGAATTACCTGAGTGGGGAGATATTTTTTCAGACTTTTGTGTTTTCGTTCGTCTGAGTTCTCCTGAAGAAGAAAATCTGTTTCTCGATCGCACTCGGGAATTTTTAGAAATACATTGCATGCAAGCCAGGGCATCCCAACCCCTTCCATCAGAACAGGCGATCCTAAGTTTGGCTGGACAACGTAACTACTGCACAAAACAGCAGCAAAACGATAAAACCCGTCGCGTATTGGAAAAAGCTTTTGGTTCAGATTGGGCAGAACAATATATGACGACAGTTCTGTTTGATATACCAAGTTAGTCCAAACTCAACAATCAAAAACTTCTTGTCAATCCTTTTGGTTTCCATCTTCCTATCTGTAGGTTCTGCTACGTTTTCAAGCAACTTACAAATGTAGAATTCATTTAAATTAAGCAAAATCGAGTCACAAAATCCTTCAATGTAACCTTCATTTTCAAACAGCTTATCTATGATGTTCTGGGTCAAGTTGGAATGAGTTGCCATTAACTCGAAGCTAATCAACTTACCTGGTTAGTCATACTTGTTTTCTAACACACAATTGAGTTGTTACCCAGTTTTGTTTGCTATCCATATCAGATAGACAAACAAAATTGCTGTAACTGTGTTAGGACTCACGCAAGAACTAGTCGTGAAACTCATATTCACATACTTTGGGCAGCTCTATGCCTGCGCCACAGCACTTGCCTCGCGCTTTGCTATGAGCGCGACGAATCGCCGTAGGGCGTTACTTCAGCATCTTCACGCTGTCTCAATGCTGTGCGTGTATATGATGCGTTTTTTATTATTTGACTAAATTCAATTGCGCCGAACTCGCTTTTTTACTTTGTATATGCAAAATTCCAACTAATGGGAAATATCATGTCAAGGGTAAGTGATAACTCAAGCGTAAGGCAGCAGTTTCTTGATAATGAGAAACCACAGATTTGGTGGTTAATTGCTGTAACCTTGCCAGTCATAGTTGCTACTGGAGTCCTAAGCATAGCCAAAATGGAGCAAGTGAAAAAATTAAATCCGCCCGTATCCAGTGCACCAATCACAAGTGTAAATGCTTTAGGACGTTTGGAACCTCAAGGGGAAGTTTTTAAACTGTCTGCACCAGTGGGAGTCCAAGGAACGTCGCGAGTAGAACAAGTTTTTGTCAAAGAAGGAGAGCAAGTTAAAAAAAATCAAATCATTGCTATTTTGGATAACTTCTCCAGTAGTCAAGCCGCAATGGAAGAAGCTAAGGCAAAAGTGCAAGAAGCCCGTGCCAATTTAGCAAATGTCAAAGCAGGTTCACCAAGAGAGATTGAGGCTCAAAGAGCTGTTATTGCTCGCCTGGAAGCACAATTACGTGGAGAACTAGATGCTCAGCAAGCAGCAATTAATCGCCTGCAAGCAGAGTTAGGCGGCGAAAAAACAGTCTTACAAGCAACAATTAATCGTATCCAAGCTCAAGTCCAAGGGCAAAGGGATGCTTTCCAAGCTACGGTTTCGCGTATACGAGCTGAACAACGTAATGCCGAAGTCGATGCTCAACGCTATCAGATGTTATACAAAGAAGGTGCAATTTCTCAGCAGGAACGTGATAGAAGGCAATTAGGTGCGGAAACTTCGACTCAACAACTTGTAGAAGCCCAAGCAAACCAAAAACAAACAGTTGCAACTTTGCGACAGCAACTTGCTGAAGCTAGAGCCAATCAAGTAAAAACCATAGGAACTTTGCAACAGCAACTGGTTGAAGCTAGAGTCAACCGGAACAAAATTCTCGCAACTTTGCAAAAACAAATTGACGAGGAAAGAGCCAAATTTAACAGACTCAAAGATATTCGTCCAATTGATTTACTAGTTGCACAAGCACAAGTTACTAATGCGATCGCTGCACTAAAGAAAGCACAAGCTCAATTGAATTTAAGCTATATCAAAGCACCAATTTCTGGCGAAATTATTAAACTTCATACGAAAGCTGGAGAGAGCATCAATACAAATGGTATTGCTGAGATTGGACGGACTGATCAGATGGTAGTCATAGCTGAAGTTCCCGAAGACAGTATTAGTAAGGTGCGCCTTGGTCAACGAGCTGTAATAACCAGTGATAATGGAGCTTTTGGCGGAGGATTACAAGGAACTGTTGCTGAAATTGGTAGGCAAATTGGCAAAAAAGATGTGTTAAATACAGATCCAGCCGCAGATGTTGATGCCAGAGTAGTAGAAGTGAAAATTGTCCTGACTCCACAAGATAGTAAAAAAGTGACAGGCTTAACTTACGCCAAGGTGGTTGTTGAAATTAATCTTTGACAACTCAAATCTTCATGCGCTAATAACTAACAACTGAGGACAAAAGATAATGACAAAGATTCCTCTAGCTTGGTTACAACTGAAGCGAGAAAAAACTCGTTTAGCTGTAGCTCTGGCAGGAATTGCCTTTGCTGATATTTTAATGTTTATGCAGCTTGGTTTCCGGGATTCTCTATATTTTAGTAACGTCCGTTTTCATACGAGTTTACAAGCTGACATTGTTCTCATCAATAATCAATCTAATGCTTTGCTTTCCATGAAGGTTTTTTCTCAGAGGCGTTTATACAAAGCATTGGATTTACAGGCAGTGCAAAGTGTACATCCAATTTATCTAGATTATACTGCCTGGAAAAATCCTTTAACAGGTCGTTCTCGTAACCTCCTAGTTATTGGAATCAATCCAGCCGTTAACTCCTTAGATTTACCTGGTGTTAAAGAAAATTTAGATAAACTGAAACTGCCTGATGTTGTTTTATATGACCGTTCTTCTAGACAGGAATATGGGCCTATCGCTACTGAGTTTGAACAAGGAAAAACTGTAGTAGCAGAAGTCAATAGTCGAAGAATGAAGGTAGGGGGATTATTTACATTAGGTGCTTCTTTCGGAGCAGATGGGAATTTAATTACTAGTGATTTAAATTTTTTGCGAATGTTCCCCCTTCATAAGTCAGGATTAATTGATATCGGTCTGATTAGATTAAAACCAGGAGCAGATGCAACCACTGTTGCTCAATATCTGAAACAATATTTACCCAGAGATGTCAAAGTTTTAACCAAGCAAGAGTTTATTAATTATGAAAGACATTACTGGGAAAGTGGTACAGCAATAGGTTTTATTTTTACTTTAGGTACTATTATGGGTTTCATAGTAGGAACTGTCATTGTCTATCAAATACTTTATACCGAGGTAGCGGATCATTTAGCGGAATATGCAACCCTAAAAGCAATAGGGTATACACAAAATTATTTGTTAATTGTTATCCTACAAGAAGCTTTAATTTTAGCAATTTTAGGATATATTCCAGGATTTGCTATAACTATGTTTTTGTATGACCGGGCGAGAGATGCCACACTCTTACCAGTTTTGATGAGCGTTGGACGAGCCATAATGGTACTCATTTTGACTTTCATTATGTGCTTTATATCTGGTACTATTGCTATGCGGAAGCTGCGTTCTGCTGACCCTGCTGATATTTTCTAAAAACATCTAAAATTTAACTAAGCAAACTAAGAATAGTTCCCGATATATTTATGTTCGATAAAGAACCAGTAATTTCCATAAAACATATTAACCATTATTACGGCAAAGGCATATTAAAAAGACAAATTCTCTATGATATTAATCTAGACATTTACCCAGGAGAAATTGTTATTATGACTGGACCATCTGGTTCAGGTAAGACAACATTACTGAGCTTGATTGGCGGTTTGCGGTCTGTGCAAGAAGGAAGTTTACAATTTTTAGGTATAGAACTGTATAAGGCTAGCCAGAAAAAACTGGTCAATATTCGACGAAAGATTGGTTACATTTTTCAGGCTCATAATTTGTTGGAGTTTTTAACTGCTAGGCAAAATGTGCAGATGGCGGTAGAGTTGAATAAATTTATCTCTCACCAACAAGCCATTGCTAAATCAGAGACCATACTAAAAGCAGTGGGTTTAGGAGAACGGATTGATTACTATCCAGAAAATCTTTCGGGAGGACAAAAACAAAGGATTGCGATCGCCCGCGCTTTGGTGAATAATCCCCCATTAGTACTAGCAGATGAACCTACAGCGGCTTTAGACAAGCAATCAGGACGCGATGTTGTGCAATTGATGCAGCACCTTGCTAAAGAGCAAGGAACATCTATATTGTTAGTCACCCACGACAACCGGATTTTGGATATCGCTGATCGGATTGTGGAAATGGAAGATGGTCTTTTAGCCCGTGATTCACAAGGTAAAGTCAACCCCTTTCCGGGGAATTGACGCATTAGAAATAAAAAAAATTTTGAATGCCTGAATGTTTGGGGACGCCCGTGTGCCATCTTGCTGTAAATTAGTGTTTGACAGCTTTTTGCTAAACTTTTATGCACAGACTCCTGCCCTTGTCTGAGGTTTCATCGACTCAATGCTTTAGCAATGTTCGTCTGGTCGCTACGGATATGGATGGTACCCTGACCAGGAAAGGAAAATTTACCAGTGAGTTATTGCAAAGTTTGCAGGATTTAGCAACTGCTGGTATTAAGGTCGTGATTATTACCGGACGGAGTGCTGGTTGGGTGAGTGGTTTAGCGTATTATCTGCCCATTGTTGGTGCTGTCGCTGAAAACGGCGGTTTGTTTTTCTTGGGTGGAAGTGAGAAACCAGTTACTTTAACACCCATTCCTGACTTAATAGCACATCGTCAACACTTGGCATCGGCTTTTCAACAATTACAAACTCAATGTCCCCAGATCCAAGAATCTGCTGATAATCGATTTCGCGTGACTGATTGGACATTTGATGTGCAATCTTTAAGCACATATGAACTCAAAACCCTGAGTCATTTATGTCAGGAAATGGGTTGGGGTTTTACCTACAGTAACGTACAGTGTCACATCAAACCTCTGGGACAAGACAAGGCAAATGGGTTATTACAGGTGTTGCAAGAATACTTTCCTGAGTACAATACTCCAGAACAAGTTGTGAGTGTTGGCGATAGTCCCAACGATGAAAGTTTATTTGATCACCGTTATTTTCCACTGTCTGTGGGTGTGGCAAATGTGCTGGAGTATGCAAATCAACTTCAACATCACCCTGTATATATGACTTCGGCTGCTGAAGGAGAAGGTTTTTGTGAATTGGCGCAAATGATTATAGATGCAATACCGCAAGCTGTTAGTTTGTAGGGTGAGCATGAACAATGCCCGCCCTACTTCTACTTCATTGTGATACTAATCTAATTTCTCATTATTACCAGATTTCGCTTCCTGAGGCACAACGAGAACTTTATCAACACGGTTACCATCCATATCCATGACTTCCAACCGCATACCTTGCCATTCAAAATGATCTGCTGCTGAGGGTATGCGACCTAGATGCGCCATGACGAAACCACCCAATGTTTGATAACTTCCTCGGTGTTCGGGCGACAACTCCTCAACATCGAATAGTTCAAAAAAGTGATCTACACCCAACATACCATCCAACAACCAGGAACCGTCCTCCCGTTGCACTATTTGAGGGTCTTCCTGGTCATCAACAGAAGGCACATCACCAACGATTTCTATCATGACATCGTTAAGAGTGACTAATCCCTGAATCACACCATATTCATCAACGACTAGCGCCATGTGAGTAACGGTTTGCTTGAACAACTCCAAAACTTTCAAGCCTCGGGTGCTTTCTGGCACATATACGGGTTGTCGTAATCCTACTGTTAAATCCAAGTTTTCACCACAGAAACTTCGGGCTAACAAGTCGGTGACTGGGATGATACCTAGGACGTTGTCAAGTCCCCCCTGACAAACCGGATACCGGGAATAAGTGCCATCAATAATCTTCTGGCGGTTTTCTTCAGTAGAGTCCTCCAAATCCAGCCAAAGAATATCCGGTCGGGGTGTCATGAACGAACTAACGGGGCGATCGCCCAAGCGAAAAACTCGCTCGACCATATCTTGTTCTGCTTCTTCAAAGGTTCCCTCCTCAGTACCTTGTTCGATTAAGACTCTAATTTCTTCCTCTGTCACGAGTGGCTCTTTGGACGGTCTGGTACCCAACAACCGCAGCACTGTATCCGTAGCAAAACTTAAAAGAGAAACTACGGGAGATGTCAATTTAGACAGCGTACGCATCGGTATAGCGATAACGGAAGCAATTGGTTCCGGGTTGTTTAAAGCAAGCCGCTTAGGTACCAGTTCACCAAGAATTAGTGTCAAAAATGTAATAACTAAAATTGCTAATCCTTTAGCTAGGTGTTGCTTAAAATCTGCCTCCAAAGGGATAAAATTTAGAATAGGCGCTACTCTCTTGGCGATCGTTTCTTCACCATAGGCACCAGAGATGATGGTCAGGAGTGTGATCCCAATCTGAACAGTTCCTAGAAACTGATTCGGCGAGGATGCCAGTTCCAAAGCGACGCGTGCTTTAGCATCACCCCGGTCAGCAAGTTGTTGGAGACGCACCTTTCGTACTGAGAAAATCGCCAATTCTGACATGACGAACACAGCATTGGCAAGAATTAAAAAAACAATAATTAGAATTTCGATTGTTGGAGACATCTGTAAAAACTACCGATACCATCGGCAAACTGTGCTTAACCTTAACCTCTTAGTATCTAGTATGCAACGTGTGATTACGAAACACTCTGCATACAAAAAAGTCATAAATTATAAGTCATAAGTTAGCAGCTTAACACTGATTCGTATATGAACCATGAGTCAGTGGAATAAGTGGTCATTGTACCAGGTATTCATGACTCTATAGCTAGAGTTCTTTCTGTGTCTAGACTTTTAAAATAGTTGTGGTAAGCGTTAGTATTATGCTTGCGAGCGAGAAGGACTTCTTCATAATTTTGTGACCTATGGCATTTTCTTCCATTGTGCGTGCTTTGGGGCGTTCTGCGCTCACCACTGAACTCCTCTCTAAACTTAATCGGCAACAAGAGTTGCTCTTAAGTGGCATTCCTCGCTTGCCCAAGGGTTTGGTCGCTTCAGCGTTGGCTCAAACCCAGAGCAAGAATTTGTTCGTGGTCTGTGCGACTCTGGAAGAAGCCGGACGCTGGACAACACAACTAGAAGCAATGGGGTGGCAAACTGTACATTTCTACCCAACTTCAGAAGCGTCTCCATACGAACCATTTGACCCCGAAACTGAGATGACTTGGGGACAGATGCAAGTCCTAGCGGATTTGATACAACTTACCAGAGGAACAGATCACGGAGTTGGGGAAGCAAAATCTTCCTTATCCCCCTTACCCAAAATGGCGGTTGTCGCTACTGTCGCCGCCCTACAACCTCATCTACCACCGGCAGAAGCTTTTAAACCTTTCTGCTTCACTCTGAAGCGTGGTATGGAATTTGACTTAAAAACCTTCAGTGAAGAAATTACGAAACTGGGGTATGAAAGAGTTCCTTTGGTGGAAACAGAAGGACAATGGAGTCGGCGCGGCGATATTGTTGACGTGTTCCCTGTGTCCTCAGAGTTACCCGTACGGCTAGATTGGTTTGGCGACGAAATTGAGCAGATACGGGAATTTGACCCAGCAACCCAACGTTCTGCCGCCCTTGACAAAATAAACCAGTTGATCCTAACTCCCACAAGTTTTGCTCCCATCCTAATGACAGCACTCAAAGATAGTGCTGAGTTTCAAGTATTGAGTGCCCAATTAAGTGATGACTCAGAAGTTGATATTCAGGACTCCACACTTGTGGAAGGTAGCCGTCGCTTTTTAGGGTTAGCTTTTGAGAAACCTGCTTCTCTGTTAGATTATTTACCTGAAAATACGTTAATTACTATTGATGAACCAGAACAGTGTCACGCCCATAGCGATCGCTGGGTAGAAAATGCAGAAGAACAATGGGAACTGCTTGTCAGCAAGGAAAATGAGGAGATTTCCACTTCATTACCAAGAATCCATCGCTCTTTTGACGAATGTTTGGCTGATACAGCAAAATTTCCCAAATTAAATTTATCAGAATTGGTTGAGGAAAACAGCGGGATTAATCTTGCCAGTCGCAGGGTGCCAGTTATGCCGCACCAATTCGCTAAAATTGCAGAAACACTGCGACAAGAACGCGATCGCAACTTCTCGGTTTGGCTAATGTCTGCCCAACCTTCGCGTTCTGTGTCCCTGTTGCAAGAACACGACTGTCCCGCCCAGTTTATTCCTAACCCCCGCGACTACAACGCAATTGACAAGCAACAAGTTAATCACACACCAGTCGCCCTCAAATATTCTGGTCTTGCTGAACTCGAAGGTTTTATTTTACCTACCTTCCGGGTGGTCGTTGTTACTGATCGTGAATTTTACGGTCAGCACTCCCTGGCGACTCCCAGCTACATCCGTAAGCGGAGAAAAGCTGCTTCTAAACAAGTTGATCCCAATAAGCTGCGTCAGGGAGATTTTGTCGTTCATAAGAACCACGGCGTAGGTAAATTCATTAGGCTAGAAAGTCTCACACTGAACAACGAAACCCGTGAGTATTTGGTGGTGCAGTATGCAGACGGCTTATTGCGTGTCGCCGCAGACCAAGTTGGTGTTTTGTCGCGCTTGCGTACGACAAACGATAAACCACCAGAACTCAACAAAATGACGGGTAAGGCTTGGGAAAATACAAAGAATAGAGTCCGCAAAGCGATCAAGAAATTGGCAGTGGACTTACTCAAGCTGTATGCATCGCGATCGCAACAAAAAGGCGTTACTTATCCACACGATACACCTTGGCAGCAGGAATTAGAAGACTCTTTTCCTTACCAAGCCACAATGGATCAACTTAAAGCGACTCAGGATGTTAAACGCGATATGGAAAGCGATCGCCCAATGGATCGCCTAGTTTGTGGGGATGTTGGTTTTGGAAAAACAGAAGTCGCCATTCGCGCTATTTTCAAAGCTGTCACCTCTGGTGGTAAACAAGTGGCGCTACTTGCACCCACCACCATCTTGACTCAGCAACATTACCACACCTTAAAAGAACGCTTTGCGCCCTACCCGATTAACGTCGGGTTACTCAACCGCTTTCGGACTGCTGAAGAACGCCGCGATATTTTGAAACGACTGGCGACAGGAGAGTTAGATATCGTTGTCGGCACACACCAACTTTTAGGTAAAAGCGTAACCTTCCGCGACTTAGGACTTTTGGTAGTTGACGAAGAACAGCGGTTTGGCGTCAACCAAAAAGAAAGAATCAAAAGCTTGAGAACTCAGGTTGATGTGCTAACTCTTTCTGCAACTCCAATTCCCCGTACCTTATATATGTCCTTATCAGGAATTCGGGAAATGAGTTTGATTGCGACACCACCTCCATCCAGACGACCGATTCAAACTCATTTGTCACCAATGAATCCGGATAGCATACGCACTGCAATTCGTCAAGAACTCGACCGAGGAGGACAGGTGTTTTACGTTGTTCCGCGAGTTGAGGGAATTGAGGAAATAGGAACAGAGTTGCGGGAGATGATACCGAGTGCCAGAGTTGCGATCGCCCACGGTCAAATGGATGAAAGCCAATTGGAATCAACGATGCTGACTTTCAGCAATGGTGAAGCGGACATCCTTGTTTGTACCACAATTATTGAATCTGGTTTGGATATTCCGCGAGTCAACACTATTTTAATTGAAGATGCTCACCGCTTTGGATTAGCTCAACTGTATCAACTACGAGGTCGTGTTGGTCGTGCAGGAATTCAAGCTCATGCATGGTTATTTTATCCCAAACAGCGGACTTTATCCGACGCCGCACGTCAGCGGTTACGAGCAATCCAGGAATTTACGCAACTCGGTTCCGGGTATCAATTAGCAATGCGGGATATGGAAATCCGGGGTGTGGGTAATTTGCTGGGTGCAGAACAGTCAGGACAAATGGAAGCGATCGGTTTTGATTTATATATGGAAATGCTAGAAGAAGCTATCCGTGAAATCAGAGGGCAAGAAATTCCTAAAGTTGATGATACCCAAATTGACCTCAACCTGACAGCGTTTATGCCAGCCGATTACATCACCGATTTGGATCAAAAGATGAGTGCTTACCGTGCGGTTGCAGCTGCAAAATCTAAAGAAGAATTATCGCAGATTGCTGCTGAGTGGAATGACCGATATGGTGCAATTCCTAAACCAGCGACTCAACTATTGCGGGTGATGGAATTGAAACAGCTGGCGAAGAAACTAGGATTTAGCCGGATTAAACCAGAAAACAAACAGCACATCGTTTTAGAAACGCAAATGGAAGAACCTGGTTGGAAAAACTTGGCTCAAAATTTGTCGGAAACCCTCAGATCACGCTTTGTTTACTCTCCTGGTAAAGTGACAGTGCGGGGTTTAGGAGTGATGAAAGCAGATCAACAATTGCAAACGTTGATTGATGCTTTTGGTAAGATGCAGGGTGCTGTTGTGGAGGAGGCTGTTGTTTAAAATTGTAGAGACGCGAGGAATATCGCGTATTTACAATGCAAAACTTCCAATAAGTAGCTCAACCTAATTAAACTTACAATGTCATTACGAGCGGAACGCAGTGTAGCGAAGTAATAGCAGAAATCTATTTTACGTTTTTTAACCAAAAGATGTGATGGTGGTGGAGGCGATCACCTGCTGGATGGATTTGCAGTATAGGCGATCACCCTTCATTCACCCTCATTCCTTCTGGGAGCTTGGATGTTGCGCTTCTGTACGTAACCCTCATGCCGCTGGAACACTGGAAAAATCGGATGGCTTGGTAAGTACAAGCTTGGCTAGCTTGGCTAGCAATTATTGTGATTCAACATACAATTTTAATTAAGCATCATCACGCTTGACCAAAACTTTAAATTATGTATAAGTTATCTGCCTGATTTTGCGTAAATTTCGCGCAAATAAGAATAGCACAGAGTAACTGAGGACTTTAGAAATGGCAAACGAAGAAAATTTTCCCTTGACAGAATTTGAGCGTGAACTAAAAGACATGGAAACTACTCTCACAAAAGCCGAACATCACTTCGGGAATGATCAAGAGATGGTTAATGTTATCAAGCAGACCAAAGAGAGTGTAGGATGGATACGCAAGCGCTCATCAGAGCATGTTTCTGAACAACCAGATAACCTGAATAAACACCTTAAAGACAAGCGACAGTCGCAAGGTTATTAGGACTTATTGATGAAGTAAAAGTTAAAGAAAAATATAGCGTGTAATGGATTGACTTAAGCCCGGAAATAAATTTCGGGCTAATAACTAAACTCAGTTAAAAATTTTGACTTTATAAATCAATACAGTTCAGTTAAGGAAATTAATCTGTTAAGCAGGCAGGGGAGCAGAGGAGCAAATTCTTTCTCCCCTGCACTCTTTCTACCCTACACCCCTGCTGTCTCAACGAATCAATGTCTTAATTGAACCGTATTGCTTTATAAATGACTTCTTAACTTAAGCTATTGAAGAGAAGAAGTGGAGGAAAAGTAAGTAATTAAGTAATTTATATATGCTTCCAACTCTTCAGCAATATTATCAGACAATTTGTTCGATACCATCTCTCGATTTATGAAATTAAATGCTGCTGCATAAGCACTATCGGGTAGTAACGGTGTGATCTCAACTTCACCCAGAGGTATAGGCATACCAAGGTTAAGGCTGTAGCAGAGCCAATCGATATAGTCGTCTATATTGCCGTGGAAGCGTTTTATTTTCTCCTGTGAGTCAGCAGATCCACCAGGAAAAGTTAAACTAGAGTCTGTAGCTAGAGCATAGTCAGCAGATGCTTTCACGAGTGTTTCTCGATTCCTATCTAACCATTCTGCCGCTATTTTGGAAGCTTGCATACGTTGTTCAAAACGCTCTATGGTTTTCAAACCATCTGCTACTTTCTGGTGTAATTCAGCCATTACCTTGAAATTACTTTGTATCTTGAAATTATTTGGTATATTGAAATTACTTTGTACTGTTTCACGAATTGTTTCTATTGATTTTTCACAGTCTTTAATTTTTTGAAATTCTGCATAAAAACTGCCATTGTTATTCGCTTCTGAAGAATGAGCTTCTGCTGCTTGTATTTTCTTATTAACCAATCTCTCCACTTCTTGAACCTGCTTACGGTAGTTATCAATCTCATTAAAGAAGTTATTGAGCAAAGCTGTTTTATCCTGTTGATAAGCATCGCTTTGCTGGTAAAATTCCTTGGCGGCAGAATCGAAATCTGGTTCCAGTTCTTGCCATTTCTCCCGCACTTTAACCAGCAATCCACCCATCATTAAATTCTCATTCTTTCGCTCCCTCTGCCACTGCCGCAAGTGATCTTCCACTCTGTCAATTAATCGCCGCAGTTCTCGATTTTCCTCACACCATTCATCAAACCGCTGCCAAGCTTCCATCAAAGCTTCATGTGCTAAATCAACCCAAGCTTCTCCTTGCTGTTCTTCTTGCCCAGTTACCAATAAGCGTCCTTCAATCAACTCATCTAAAACATCACTAATTACGTTGTCATCTCCAATGGCTAACAGTTTGGCTCTGGGTTGTCGTTGTCTGGTATCCTTTTCTGCCTCACCTGTTCGCACCAGCTTCAAAAATATTCGCTTAACCCATTCCTGCTCATGCAGGGTAAAACTTTGATAAATTGCTTCGGCGTGACGATCCAGCGCACCAATGACGCCACCCATCACCCGATACTGCTCAACTGTTAGCTGATGTTTTTGGTTGTCTCGTTTCTCCCAAAGTTCTGTTAGGGCAAACTCTAACAGTGGCAAACATCCCTGCTCTTTACCCACATCTTGCATAATCTCTCCCAGCAACCCATCCTCAAAGTGATAACCTTGGAGGGCTGCTGGGGATGCGATCGCCTGTTCCAATTCTCCCCCTACCAACGGCGGCATATACACTGCCTGATTTTGAATCAGTTGAGTCAGCGATGGATAGCTCAAACAGGGTTCGAGAAAATCTGCCCGCATTGTGGTGACAATTGCCAACCTCTTACAAACAGAGCAATTTGTCAACAGTTCAAGAAATTTGCGTCTCTCCTCTTCCTTGGGACAAAGAGTAAACACCTCTTCAAATTGATCCACAATTAATAAGAAACTCTCTGAACCAGGGAGACGTTCAATTACACGATGCAAGCCATCTGGGGAATTGTGGATAAAATCATAAAGCTGTTGAATTTCTCTCGGACGCTGAAAAAATGGCTCAAAGGCTGCTCTCAATTTCGCCAATGGCTCTATTCCTGGTTTAATTGGCTCTAAGACTCGCCAGCCATTCTTTTCCAACTGCGGAATCAAACCCGCACGCACTACGGAAGACTTACCACTTCCCGACGCGCCAATTATCGGGACAAACTGCGCCTGAGCAAGTTTTTGTAAAATGTCCTCAACAACCTTGTTACGACCAAAGAAGAATTGAGCATGCTGCTTGTCAAAAGCTTCCAAACCTCGATAAGGACACTCCTCACGCACAACCGCAGTAACCACCGGATTCTTTGGCGGATACCAAACCAGAGAAATTGACCTTCCTCCGCCCATGTATATTGGTTCTTGTCCACTGTGCTTGAGTTCGCGTGATACAAAGCTAAACAAGTCGTTGGCGTTTACTTCACCAGTCTTTTCATCAGCTCTATCGTGAGATAATCCTTTCAGAACTGCTTGAGTAAAAATGCCTCCTTCGACATCTTCCCGTGCTCTTTCAAATTCACGAGAGGCGGTTATCAAACAGTAATCCGTTTTGCTGTTGAAAACGGGGAAACTTGACCTGAGAAAACTTTTTTCTAGAAAAGAACCAGCATAGCAGCAGTCAAGCAGTACCACTAAACTAGTAAGCTCAGATTTGCGGATTAAATCGTTGAAGTCGTCAAAGGCGATCGCATTCTGCCCATCACCGGTACAATCAGAAGTTGCCAGATAGCCCTTTTGCTTACCTGTCAGCGTTGGTGCTTCAAATCCATGTCCAGCAAAATAAATCAGTGCTTTGTGATCTTTTGCTTTTTCCAGCAGAAACATCCTCAATACTGAACCCAGTTCCTTACCAGTTAACTTTTTGTCCGGGGCGACACGCCAGCAATTTTCACTCTCGACTAGCTTACCTGGTAACGGCTGAACTTTAAAGCGACCGTGTTCACGGAGTACCTGTGCTATGCTTTGTGCATCAGTGACAGCCTTTGGCAGCTGCTGTGTGAAATTCTTATAGTTAGCAATGCCAATCACTAAGGCGTATCCATCCATATTGTTCTAGTAGGCATATGGGCATTTTAATAGTATTCTAACTAACATAGTAATCTGCAATAACTAGAGGCTACCAATGTCAGAAGTACAACGCCTGATAATTAAAGATGACGGTGAAGAGTACGAGCTTTATATTCAGTCAAAAACCGTCGCTGAGGTGCCAGAAATAAACGACGAGGAAGAAGTTTACCGTGGTATTGGCGATATTCTGCCTACAGTTAACATTCAAGAATTTCACGCCAAGCTTCGTGGTTATACTAAGTTGGCTCTTGGGGCATTCAGCAACTTACCTGAAGCTGAAGAAGTCACAATCAAATTTGGCATCAAGCTAGGTAGCAAAGTTGGTATTCCTATCTTGGTGGAAGGCTCTAGCGAAGGCAATTTTGAAATTGAAGTCAAATGTAAATTTCCTGAAAATAATAAAAATTCTAGCAGCAGTTGAGTAGCAAGCTTTATTACGTATCTCGGTTCACCTCACAAAACTCAAAAAATCGAGTCTATGTCGGTGGTGTGCAGTTGTGGATACCTTGTTATCGTCAGGCTAATCCTCGACAAAAATTGCTTAATAACTGTAGAGTGGGCACTCGACACAACCTAAAAAGGGTTTGAGCGCAGGGTTGGCGGTGTCCACCCGAAAAAATGCTGCTACATAGCTCATTTATATCTTGGTATTTTGTGATATATCTCACATCAAATTAGTGAAGCGATAGATATAATAAGAAGTATATATAAATCACATCAGAATCATATATAGCTTAGGTATGAGCTAAACGATTTTTCTGGGCAAAAAAACTACACCTCAAGGTGGTATGTGGTTTTTGCCGAGGTCGTTTACATTCAAAATATGAAACGACAATAACAAATTTAAGATTTCAATCAGTATAAAAGCTTTCTTTATAATTTTTTTATAGTATTGTATTAGGGTGAACAGTTTTTCACAGTACGGTCAGTTTAAATAAAAATGATATACGGTGTTTACAAAAGTCAATCTTCCGTGTATACATATATTTGGAATTGCCATGATTCTGTTTCAAAAGCTAGGTAAATAGATTTTATGGACAGCCAAAAACCCGTAACCAAACCATTCAAATTTAAAGGTGAACTTAGCTATGACTGCTCTCAAAACTCCAAATCGTGGTCAACGTATTTTCTTCCCTGGTTTTGTTCATTCTGAGTTGCAAGCTCATCAAACACTCAATCCAAATCAAATAGCTCAACCGAAAGTTGATTTACTTCAACCATTGCGTCGTAAGCTTGATTCTTTAGAAATTAAAAATCCGAAATTGGCGAAGTTTCTTGCAAGAATGATCCCCGCTCAATGTCCTTTTGAGCGAGATATCCTGCTGTTTGGTCGCAAAATTGCCCACATTCCCCCAATGTGCAAGATAAATCCGCTGTACGACGAACTTGTGGGATTACGTTTTCGTGCTTTGTGTTATTTGGCTGATGTTTGCGGCGAGGATATTCAATCTTACTGTTAAACTGTGAAAAAATCACTTATGTAAGGTCACAGCTTGGCTCGCAGTGCAAGTTTCATCTTATATATGATCGATGTCTTTGCGTCAGCTTGCTCCTCCGTTATAATGATTGCATTCTCACACGACTTGTACACCGTCAGATAAACTCACACCAACGACGATTAATGTCTGCCAGTGCCAATCGTGAGATTATTGCTAACCATAGAGCACAACAGTACTGAACCATCTCCAATAGTTGAGTTATCTCCCGCCTCCAAAGAACCGTGAAAGACGATCTTATGATCTTCTCACACCCTCAAGAGCACGGAAAGTAACGCGGTTTTCTATTCTCAATTTTGCCAATGATAATTGATGAACCTTCACCAGGCTCAACAAGTCATACCATGTTGGATTTTAGATTTACCGATTGTGAAAGAGTTACTGGTAATCGCTTAATGCGTTTTATCTGTCCCAATCATTTTTGTAATAGGTTTCAACTGGGTTGCTTTGTTGAGCCAAGGTTATAACTTTCCATGAAGTGATAGCTTCTTTCAATATCACCTTGGCTGAAGGGAACAAACAATGGAGATTAACGTAGAACATCAACCGAGCATTGAGCAGCTTAACAAGCTGGGTGTGTTCAAATGGGGGATTTGGACAAAGGAAGTTTCAAAATTCCCTTGGACTTATAACACTCAAGAAACATGCTATTTTTTAGAAGGTGATGTCATCGTTACACCTGAGGGCGGCGAATTAGTGCAGATGGGTAAAGGTGATTTGGTGACTTTTCCGGCTGGAATGTCCTGCACTTGGGATATTAGAAGCGATGTCAAGAAACATTATTGTCAAGATTCGTCAGTCATTTAGGAATTATTGAATTAAGAGTATTTCCAGAATTCCTAATTCAGCATTTAATAATCTATCCTTAAAAAGGTGCAACCTTAATAAGGACGTGGAAGAAAAATGTTATTGCATTTAAGCACCTGGCAGGAAGTCGAGGCTTATCTCCAACAGTCTAGGGGTATTATTTTCCCTATTGGTTCCACAGAACAACACGGACCGACAGGATTAATTGGGACAGATGCGATTTGTGCGGAGGCGATCGCCCGTGGTGTGGGTGAAGCGACTCAAGCAATAGTAGGTCCGACAATTAATGTGGGCATGGCATTACACCATACTGCTTTTCCTGGTAGTATAAGTCTGCGTCCCAGTACGATGATTCTAGTGCTGCGGGACTACATCACCTGTTTAGCTAAAGCTGGTTTTACAAAATTTTACTTTATCAACGGACACGGCGGTAATATAGCCACCCTCAAGGCTGCTTTTTCTGAAATATACGCCCACTTGGAAGATATACAAATTCCCAACGCGCAACGAGTCCAATGCCAAGTTGGTAACTGGTTTATGTGCGGTTCAGTTTACAAGTTGGCAAAGGAATTATATGGGGATCAAGAAGGTTCTCATGCAACACCAAGCGAAGTTGCAGTGACTCAATTTGTGTATCCAGAAGCGATAAAGCAAGCACCTCTTTCTCAAGAAGTTGGTACTGGACACAGAATTTATGGTGCTGCTGACTTCCGCCAGAAATATCCTGATGGCAGAATGGGTTCAAATCCGGCTTTGGCGACACCTGAACATGGGAAGCAGTTTTATGAGTTGGCGGTGAAAGAACTCAGCAACTGGTATCTGGAGTTTTTAAACGCGGATTGAACAATGATAGGACTTGATCCCCTAACCTTCTTAAAGAGGCTTTTAAGATTCCCCCCTTTTTTAAGGCTTGCTGGGGGATCAAGATTTTATAGCGCTTTTCAATTGACTGAAATACATATCTGGTGTATAGTAGTGTCCTGGTAATTAGTTGTGATTACCAAATATGTACAAATATGTACAAAAACCGGGAAATCCTCTTTCCCCCTGCCCCCTGCGCTCTGCTCCCTGCCGTCTTAATGATAAGTCTTTCACCGGACATGATATGAGGTGGACATTGCAATGCCCACCCTCCTTAAATGTAGAGCAAGTAGCTTGGCTCGTCTACAAGTTAAATCTTCTATGTAATTCATTTCAAGGCGTCTGCTTGCTCCTGCTTCGTGATAACTGCATTATCTGGGACTTGTACACCATCACGTAGAGTCACATCAACAACCAATGCCCCAGTTCCAATCGTCACATTATTGCCAACCTTAGAGCGAAATAGTACTGCATCATCTCCAATAGTCAGGTTATCTCCTACCTCTAAAGGACCATGAATAACAATATTATCATTTGTGTCTAGGTTGTTGCCGATACGAATGCTAGTACCCTTAAGGGCATGGAAGGTAACACGGTCTTGAATCTTAGCACTATCGCCGATAATAATTGGTGAACCTTCATCAGCACGAATTGAGGTGCGCCGTCCAACAATACTATTGTTTCCTATGCGCACGTCGCCAACAATGCGAGCAAATTCTTCAAGCCGTATGTTTTTACCAAGAGTGGGCTGAACAGGCTGAGGATTCCAAGAAGTTCTTGGTGCAGGGGTGACTCCAGTTACAGCGTCGTATCCCTGTTGTTTATAAAGTTCGCTGTAGTTTTCGGCAAACTCCTCATTGACTTCCAACACACCTTTTTGGAATTTTGAATTCGCCTCTGTCTTTAAAGGGAGCGCATCTGCTTGCGCTTGCGTCGTAATAACTGCCCCGATTGGCACTAAGCGGTCTTTGCCGATACGCACATTAGATAGTTTTGCACCATGTAATACAAAAGCACCATCCTCTAACACCACGTTATTGAGATCGGCAAGGAAACCTATGAAGGTGAAGTTGCCAATTTTTGAGTTCTTAATCTTTGCTTGATGGGCAATGCTCACTTGTTTACCGGTACTACTTGAGAGTTTACCGCACTTTGATGCAGGAGCTTGTTGGTTACGCAACGCCAAGAATAAAATATTGTCTTGCAGGTTGGTTTCACTGTTAATGCAAATACGGGTATCAGGATCGGCTTGCAGAGTCGTATTGCTAGCAATAAAAACTTTCTGTCCTACCGAAACATCACCAAATAGTTCGACCAAGGGACTAATAAAGCTAGAGTTGACCACGACATTGAACGGTCGAAACAGGCTAAACAAGTTGCTTTTTTCCGCAGAGATAACAACTTCCCCCAAAGTGAGAACAAATAAGAGAATGCCTATGATTATAGGCATCTGAAATTTCTTACTAAATGTCCTATGCATAAGTAATATTACTCATCAACTTTGGTTTAAGAATAGTCGTAATTTTTATTTTTTTGAATCCGTCTTCTGAACGAAGACAAACAATAAAAGTTATAGTATTATATCAACCTAGTTAAAAGCACTTTAATGAACCAATACGGTTTAGTTAAGGATTAAGTAATTTTCCGGTCATAATATTACAATCTTTTCAGGATGGGCGTCTTGCCCATCCAACAAGCGATATTCTTGAGTTAATTAACCGCGAGCAATACCCTCTTGACGCGCAGCACGTTGGACAGCACCAGCAACTGCAGTCACCACTCGCTCATCAAATACAGAAGGAACGATGTGTTGTCTATTAAGGTCTGAGGGTTTAATTAAGGATGCGATCGCACTAGCCGCTTCCAAATACATGGTGGTAGTAATTGTTGCAGCCCGACAATCCAAAGCACCACGAAATACACCCGGAAATGCTAGAACGTTGTTGATTTGATTCGGGTAATCACTACGACCTGTTGCCATAACTGCAACATCGTCTTTGATCAACTCTGGCTGAATTTCCGGAATCGGATTTGCCATTGCAAACACGATTGGGTCTTTTGTCATAGAACGCACCATTTCTGGTGTTAAAACCCCCGGTACACTCAAACCAATAAAGACATCTGCACCTTGCAAAGCACCTGCCAAGGTTCCTTGAGCCTTGACGGCAAATTCTTGCTTTTCTTCTGTCAAGTCAGTACGACTGGTAGAAAGAATACCTTTGGAGTCGCACATCCATATTTTTTCTGCTCCTGCTTTTCTGAGTAAGCGGGCGACAGCTACACCAGCAGCCCCAGCACCGTTAATCACAATGCGGATATTTCCCATTGACTTTTGTACTAGCTTAAGAGCGTTAAACAACGCTGCTAAAGTGACAATTGCCGTGCCATGTTGGTCATCGTGAAAAACGGGGATATCTAATTCTTGCCGTAGTCTTGCTTCAATTTCAAAACAGCGGGGAGCAGCGATATCCTCTAAATTGACACCCCCAAACACCGGAGCAATATTTTTGACAGCTTCGATAATCTTGTCAGTATCTTGGGTATCAAGGCAGATAGGAAAGGCATCAATTCCAGCGAATTCCTTAAACAGCATGGCTTTACCTTCCATTACTGGTAAGGCGGCTTCAGGACCAAGATTTCCCAACCCCAAAACAGCCGTGCCATCAGTAACAATAGCAACAGTGTTGCGTTTGATGGTTAGGTTGTAAACTTCTTCGGGATTTTCGGCGATCGCAGTACAAATTCTTGCAACTCCCGGCGTATAAGCCATCGACAAATCAGACACACTCTTTAAAGGAATTCTACTGGTAATGCTGATTTTTCCGCCACGATGCAAATTAAAAGTGCGATCGTAAACATCGATCACCTTAATATCTGGCACAGCTTTCACCGCTTGCACAATTATCTCAGCGTGTTCAGTGCTGGCTGCATCAACGGTGATTTCGCGAATCGAAATATCCCTTGTTTGTTCGATTAAATCAATTTGACCAAAATTACCGCCGCTGGTTGCTATAGCTTTGGTTACGTGAGCCAACATTCCGACGCGGTTAGGAATTTCCAAGCGGAGTGTCAAGCTAAAACTAGGATTAGGAGTCAGATCTGCCATACTTTGTTGATTGTGGGTTTTAGATTTAGATTTTAGACCAAATATTTCTAATTAATACTTATTTTCTCCATCTCCACCCACTTGTGTTACTTCTTCCACTCCTAATCCTACGGTGTACACACCGAATCGCTCAAAACCTCACCCTCGCTTTTAGCTGCGCTAAAATCTTTCCCTCTCCTTAGGACAGGGATGCCCGACAGGGCAGGGTGAGGTGAGACCAGCGCTCTTGGGAGGGGAGCCAGTGCGTTGCGGGGGTTCCCCCCGTTGTAGCACCTGGCGTTTTCCCTCGTGCCGGCTCTGGCGAACCCAGAGGGTTCCGAACGCGAGTGCGTCTCGTAGAGAGGGCATTTTGAGTAATTCGATATCGCTCAAAACCTCACCCTCGCTTTTAGCTGCGCTAAAATCTTTCCCTCTCCTTAATAAGGAGAGGGATGCCCGACAGGGCAGGGTGAGGTTCCGTATCATGCCCTAGATATCTTTTGCTAAATCAGATTCTGTGCCACAATCGGTATCAAGCATCAGGTGAGAAACTTGTGCAGCTTTAGGTAAAAGAAATGCTGGGAAGAACGCTCCGGGGGCGCTACGAAATTATAAAATTTTTGGGAACAGGGTTTAGTGAGACTTATCTGGCTCTAGATAAAGACTTACCTGGCAAACCATATTGCATAGTTAAGCAACTCAAGCCCCAGCTTTCCGATCCGTTTTTGTTGCAAACAGCCACACGTTTATTTGAAACGGAAGCACAAGTCCTGTATAAGTTGGGTAACCATGACCAAATTCCGCGACTTTCAGCGCATTTTCAGGAAAATGGAGAATTTTATTTAGTTCAAGAATTTATAAACGGTGATATTCTAAGCGAAGGTATTATACCAGGTAAACAGTGGAGTGAAGAGAAAGTTATTAATTTTTTGCAAGATATTTTAAAAATATTAGAGTTTGTTCATCAACAGAGTATTATTCACCGAGATATTAAACCTTCAAATATTATTAGACGTACCTCAGATGGCAAATTAGTTCTGATTGACTTTGGGGCAGTCAAAGAAAAAATCAGTACCTTGAAACCTAACTCTCAAGGAGAGACAGTCCCTATTGGCACTCCTGGCTATGTGCCAAGTGAACAAGCTATTGGCAATCCAGAATTTAACAGCGACATTTATGCTTTGGGTATCACTGCTATCCAAGCCCTGACAGGAATTTTGCCTAAACAACTCCCAAAAAATCCAGAGACTCATGAAGTTGTTTGGCGAAATTTGGTACAAGTTAAACCTCAGCTAGCAGATATTTTAGACAAAATGGTGCGTTATGATTCTCGTAAGCGCTATCAGTCAGTGAATGAGGTTTCGCAAGCGCTTTCAAGCTTAGTCACAAAAAAGAAATTAAAGAAGTGGCGAAATACAAAGATTGCCTTAGTTTTGGTGTTGGTTGCTCTTGTCCCTTGTATAGTTGTGTTGGTTCCAGAAATACGAGATAAAATATTCGCTTCATCACATAATGATTCATCGTTAACTAAAACGCCATTTTTGACTTATGATAGTTCCAACTATTTTATGATTAGGATGAAATATCCTAAATCTTGGAAAATTCAAAAGATAGAAGATAGATTTACGGGTGATGTTGCTAAATTCTTTCTTCCTCAAAACAATAGTTCAAATTCTTTTCAACCAGAACTATCTGTCGAAATGCAAGACTTGCAAAAACCTATTTTATTACCTGATTATACAAATTCAAAAGTTAATGAAATAACCCAGTATTCAACAAGTCCTAGAATTCATGAATCGCATCCAGCTAAATTGGCAAATCTTCCAGCACATGAAGTGATTTACACAGGAAAGCAAGAGCAATTTAATATTAAGAGGATGGCAGTTTGGACAGTAAAAGATAGCAAAGCATACATCGTGACTTACACAGCAGAAGAAAGTCAATATGATACGTTTTTAGAAACTGCACAAGCAATGATGAATTCGTTGAAGATTCGCGAAAGTGCGTCCACATCACCCAAGTAATAAAAACAGAATTTTCCTCGTTCCCTGGCTCTGCCAGGGAATGCATAACCTGAGGCTCTGCCTCAATAGTGAACGATGATTGAATCGCGAGTCATTTCAATATAGGAATGACTAACAAATAACTCACTTAAGAATTGCAAATTAGCTGCGAATATTGCCTCTAATTCTAGGTTATTAATATTACCGGTGGTAATAAGAAGTAATTTATAAGGCTCTTTAATCGTTAAAAAAGAATTTAAAAAATCAGAATCCTTGGTAATTACTATACGGTTATCCCGTATTGAAATAGAATTAATCTCTGTATCTGATGTCGCATTTTTGTGAGGTAAGTCTTTTGTATGAATTGTATCGTAACCAGCAGATTCCAGGAATCGAGCGAGTCGAACAGGTAATTGAGCGTCAACAAGAAATTTCACGAGGCAATTTTATAGATACTTTTTACTTGGCTAAGGCGAACTGCAAACTGTAGAGCAGCTAAAATGTCTTCCCGCTCTAAATCCTCATAATCTGCTAAAATTTCACCTATTGTCATGCCAGAACTAAGCAATTCGAGAATTAATTCTACAGGATAACGAAGTCCTCTAATACAAGGCTTGCCGTGACACACGTCAGGATTATAGGTAATGCGTTGTAAAAGGTTAGTAGTCATATTGTTTTTTTCGTAATTATATAAATATCATTGACTGCGAGATGGGCGAGATATTATCTCCTTAATCTTAGGATTTTCTAAAAGCTTTTTCGCATCTGCTATTAGCTTATCGCCCCAGAATTGTTGTTTGAGAAACTTGACATCAGCATACCTTTTGTCCAAACGCAGCGCTGCTTGTGCCATTGATAAACCCCGTTCCTGCTCTCCTTTACTATAGAGTGCGACTGCGAGAGCTAATTGAGGTTGTACTAATTTGCTGTTATTAATCACAGTTTGAAACTGACGCATAGCTGCTTGTATATCTCCTTGTTCGTATTTGATTAACCCAATGTGGTAGTAGGCTTTTGCATTTTTGGGGTCTAACTGAATTGCGGAGTTAAAATCTGCCAGGGCTGCTTGCTTGTCTCCCGACTGCTTGCGGAGAATACCTCTGTAGGTGTAGGCAGGTGCATATTTGGGGTCTAACTGAATTGCGGAGTTATAATCTGCCAGGGCTGCTTGCTTGTCTCCCGACTCGTAGCGGAGAACACCCCTGTTGTTGTAGGCACTTGCATATTTGGGGTCTAACTGAATTGCGGAGTTATAATCTGCCAGGGCTGCTTGCTTGTCTCCCGACTCGTAGCGGAGAAGACCCCTGTTGCTGTAGACATTTGCATTTTTAGGACTGAGTTGCAGTATCTTGTTCACGTCCTCAAGAGCTGCCGGGTAGTTTTTCAAATAATAGTAAGCTTTACTTCGTCCGAAGTAAGCATCAGGATTGTTGGGATTAATCAGCAAAGCTTGGTTGTAATCAGCGATCGCTCCTTGGTAGTCTTTTCCATTTATCTTAGCTCGCCCTGAACTAATTAAAGTTTCAGTTCTCCTTAGTGTTGTAAACGCTATAGCACTTGGTTGTTGTGCGGTTACGGGCGAACTTACCGGACGATTTCGAGTTGTTAAAACCATGTTAATCGGAATTCCCAACCTCCAACCTGCCAACAGTCGTGTTCCTTGTACCGTGAGATTTTTATCAAGTCTTGCTGCGTTAATCCCCACCACACGACCATTTTCATCTAGTACCGGACTACCACTCATTCCGGGTATCGCCTGATTGTTATATGCCAAACCATAACCTTGCTCTAGGTTTTTGCTCAGCAGACGCTCAATGATTCCAGCAAAGGTAAGATAGCTGGATTTGTTGGTTTTATCTGATAAATCATTAACCGAACCCCAACCTACCACATAAACCGTCATTCCTTGCCTCATTTGGTCAGAGTTACCTAAACTCGCAAGGCGGTAATTTTTCTTGCTTGTGAACTGCAAAATAGCAATGTCCAACCCAGGTACTTCTTTGCTGCGGTAAACTGGGTAGCGACTGCCATCAGGTGTTTGAATTTCATATCTCCCATCCTTATCCACCACGTGTTGATTGGTGATCACAAAATAAGTGTCACCTTTACGTTCAAAAATCACCCCAGAACCAATACCTTCACCAGTAATCAGAACAGTAAATTCTTTGGCAATGTCGCTGATTTGTGTTGGAGATAATGCGACAGCGAGTTGAGGTTGCACCATTACGACTGCTGCACCCATCAACACTGCTGGTAGATGACGAGAAAAGAAATTCATATTTAAATTTTGCCCTAATAATTGTTATATCAAAATTAGTAGTATTAAGTTTGCTGAATTGCTTATAAATCCTGAAGAACCTCACCCTGCCCTGTCGGGCATCCCTCTCCTTAACAAGGAGAGGGAAAGATTTTAGCTGCGCTAAAATCAAGGGTGAGGTAAAACGCGAGATGTACACCACTATCGTAAGGCGAATGTCTCGTTCCTTGTCTCTGGCAAGGAATGCAGCAATGGAGGCAGAGCCTAAGCGAACTGCATTCCCAGGCTGGAGCCTGGGAACGAGAGTGAGTGCGGGGTAAACCTCACCCTGCCCTGTCGGGCATCCCTCTCCTTATAAAGGAGAGGGAAGGAGAGGGAAAGATTTTAGCGCAGCCAAACGCGAGGAGATTAAGGGGTGGGGTTCTTGGCATTTTTCCATGTCTCAATCGGAATCCCCCAGCTAGATTTACTCATCTTCTCTCGCAAAGGTTGTTCCGGTTGAGTTCCATCCTGATACACGTAAGGATTACCCCAAAGAGGTTCGGCGTGCATTCCATTGATAGCTACTACCTCACCAAAGCGATTGAGCAGTGGTCCGCCACTCATACCTTTTTGCAAATCGTTAGTATATCCAATTTGGTATCCACCTTCTAAAGCTTTCTTCAGAATTAAAGAAACTTTACCTGTTTTAAAAACAAAGCCTTGGTCTTGATTTCTGTCAAAATCAAAGGGAAATCCAGCTGCAAACACTTCATTGCCGACATTCAAACTTGATGCAGAACCAATAGAGGCGATCGCATAACTGACTTTAAGACTACGAAACTGCAAAACAGCTAAATCATTGTTTTTAAAGTAGGGAGGAGAGTCTTTGGTGCTAGGGACATCAGCTACATACACATAACCATCGGGGGTTTGAATTTGATAGGGAGGTTTGCCTGACTTGAGTACATGAGCATTCGTCAGTACTGTATAAACTGAGCCTTGTTTGTGAATCAGAATACCTGACCCCAGAAAATCTTTTGACAAAACTTTGACTGTAATCGACTTGGCTTTGTATTGCAGTTGGTTTCCCAAACGTTGGGTTAACGGTTGCTCAACACAAACCCCGACATTCGGTGCTGAGGCTATCAAGGAGATTGATAAACTACCAATACAGGCAACCAGTAGAAGTAAGCGCCATTGCATGTTGATTTAGTTTGCAATTTGCTTAACATTTCCAAAGAGGTTGTCCTGGTGGACAAGATGTGCTACCTCTACCTTCCATCTTAGAGAGGAGCTTTTGGACATCAAGGTAAGCTGCGTCTTTTTCTGAGGAAACAACATCTCTGTTGGTGTTACCACTCAGTTCAACGATTCCAGGACCAGCCCCACCGCGACCATTAAGCAGTTGTTGTAGAATATCCTCAGGATCTTTACCAGGTTTGAGGGTGAGCAATACGCCGTCAGGCAAACAAGAACCACCTTTTTCGCCAGCAACGCACAATACAGGTTGACGTTCGGACTTACCAGCGCGGAGGAAATTTAGCGTGCCGTTCTCGTAGAATCGTTGGAATCTGGCAGAGATATCTTCACAGCGCTTTTCAGGAATCCAAGGAGGAGCAAATCCTGCATCAACCCAGCGAATCATCGGGATGTTTCCCCGTGAGGTGCGAACCAGTGTTGCTGGAACACCCTTGCTCATTCCGCAGAAAAACTTTTGGTTTTGAGCATAACTTGGCTGAGTCAGAGTTGCAGTTGAACTGATGGTGAAGGCGACGGCGTAAAGCGCAGTGCTTTTACGAACCTTCGGACTGAGTATATCCGCAAATAAATTGAGTTTCATAGTTATTTCAATCCTTATGAAACTATATTAAAATATTTAGTTTTCGTGAGTTATTTTCCTGATTTTATCAGGACTTATAGCAATCCTATTTGATTTGTGTGAAAGTGCCTGCGCTTAGCGCATAAATTGCTGGAGTCCACCAAACCCGGTTTCTGCCAGAAACCGGGTTTCTAATTTTTAATGATAAGGGTGAAGTGTATTTTCTTTAGCTGAAAATCGCCAAAATCACTTAAGTAACTGCGCACCGCCTTGTTTGGGTAGTCGTCTGGGAGTTGGGGTAGTTTTCTCTGGCGCTGATGAGGAAGGAGTGGGGGTAGAAGTTGGTGTACTTTGAGAATTAGGATTAAAAACATTTACTAAAGCTTGCACCAACGCATCCCGCTGGCGACGGTTTAGCCGTGCAATAACAGCGCGATCGCCATCAAAAGGATTTTTTTTCAGAGTATCTTTCCCAGGATAAGTCGTTTCATACATCACTTCATTAGCACCCAGGTAATCAGCCAAAGTCAGCTTCCAATCCAGTCGATAGTTTGCTGGACGTCCCTTCAAATAGGAGTGATACCGTATCATACGACTGACCAAGGTGTTATTTTCTGAAACTTTGCCCGTTTCTTTGCTAATGTACTGATTTTCTCGGGGTAAGTCGGGTAATTGTTGATAAACTGCTTGCCAAGCATCACCAGGAATCGCTCTTTGAGCGTCAGCCGGTTGGGAAGAACTCAAAAGAAGTAGACTGATCAGTATTATACCAACTCCCCTAATCATGTGCTGCAAGGGGAGATGGGGAGGGAGGGAGAGTGAGAAAAAGCGGGAGTAAGGGAGATGAGGGAGTATTTTCTTCCCCTGCTTCCCCAGCTCCCGATACTTCCTTGTCTCCTGCTTCTTTGCGGTAGACATCACTCTAGACTTCACCAATAATTTCCGGTTGAGTCAGTTCATCAGACATTTCAATAATTGCCCTCAGTACTGGCTTCATCATTGTATCATCTGGATTGTCAAAGTCTTCATAACGCCGACGCTTCGCACGATTTGCCACTTGAACTGTAATGCGGTAGCGATTTGAGGCTGCACTAATTAGATCCTCAGCACGGTGCATAACTTGCGATTGAGTCGTCTCGAACTTAGAACGCTTTAGCATAAATTACTGGTTCAGTGAAGTCATTCTCTTCAGTTTAGCAGCAGCAACATGGTTACTGCCCCCTGTTAAGTTACAAGCAACCTTTCTGTTGATAGAGGCTGATACTTTTTTATCACTTTATAAATATTTTGTAACCTCATAACATTATCTCATGCCTGACCTTGTTGACACTGCTATTAACGCCGGAAATTTCAATACGCTGGTGAAGGCGGTTGTTGCCGCAGAACTCGTAGAGATATTCAAAAGTTCAGGTCCTTATACAGTTTTTGCACCCACGGATGAGGCATTTAATAAGCTACCACCTGGAACTTTAGATTCATTGCTGCAAGACATCCCCAAATTAAAAAATATTCTCATGTATCATGTAGCCTACGGGGATGCTATGTATGAAGATTTAATTGAAATTGACCATGCTGAAACACTAGAGGGGTCAATTGTGGCAATTGATTCTGCTGATGGTAAAGTGAAAGTGAATGACGCCAATGTTGTCAAAACTGACATTATTACCGACAATGGCGTCATCCATGTTATAGATGCAGTGTTGATGCCTGCAATGATTGCAGGAAAATAGGAGTGCAATCTACTGCACTTCTGCAAGGGTAGGAGAAGTCAGCTGACTTACCCTACACCTATAATGGAGCCTGAGCGTGGAGGAAGACTTAAAGTCAGACTCTTAGATTCTCCCTCAACACTCCACTTCACCTGTGCAGCGCCATACAAAAGCTTATTAGGTTGAGTGTTCAAATTTGTAATCTCAACATTCCCTTTTGCTTCAGCAGTACCAACGTTAACCGCAACAATCAATTCTTCTGTTCCCAAAACTCGCGCAAAGATATAGAGTTCTCCTTGAGCATATAGGACTTTGTAATCGCCTGTACGCAAACATGGGTAAGCATGTCTTATGGCAATTAATTCGCGATGAGTCTTGAGAATTTCCATATCCCAATTAGCTTCTAGTGGAAAACCACGACGAGAGTCTGGATCTATCGCTCCTGGTAAACCAACTTCATCACCATAATAGATACTGGAAGCACCAGGAAAGGTCAGAAGCAGTAAAGTTGCTAATTCTGAACTTGCTTTATCACCGCCAGCAATAGTCAGCAACCGTGCTGTATCGTGACTCGCAAGTAGATTTAGTTGAGTCAGTTGAATCTCCCAAGGGTAAAGTTTCAAGAGTCGTTCAATTTTCTCAGCATACTCAGGCGCGAACAACGGTGGGTAGGGTTTGTAGTCGCGGCTTTGTACTTGTTCGAGAACAACGCGATCGCCAGCGGTAAAACCAATAGTTGGTCCTGCAAATAAATAATTCATCACCCCATCAAATTGAGTTCCATCCAACCATTGACGGGAGTCTCCCCAAACTTCGCCGACAATATAAGCTTCGGGATTAATAGCTTTGACTCGCTGACGGAACTCTTGCCAAAAACCAGGAGTTCTAATTTCAAAAGGCACATCCAACCGCCAGCCGTCAATGCCGAATTTAATCCAATATTCGGCAATTTCCATGATATACTCTCGCACTTGGGGGTTATCATGATTAAACGCTGGCAGTGCTCGATTGTCATTCCAACCCACATAATTAGCAGGAAACTCACCGTTGTAAGCAGAAACGGGCCATTTTTCTACTTTGAACCAATCTACCCAAGGTGAATGAGGACCATTTTCCAAAACATCGTGAAAAAAGAAGAATCCACGACTAGAATGGTTAAATACCCCATCCAGAACAACTTTAATATTCCGTGCGTGAGCTGCGTCTAGCAATTCCTTAAAAGCCGGGTTACCACCCAGCATTGGATCAACTTGATAATAGTCGTGTGTGTGATACCGGTGATTGCAAGCTGACTGAAAGATTGGTGTGAAGTAAATGGCATTAATTCCCAAGTCTTGTATATAATCTAACTGCTCTAAAATCCCCCACAAATCTCCTCCCTTATAACCTTGGAGTGTGGGCATAGCTTCCCAATCTTCCCAAGCAGCATTTTGTAAAAGCCGTTTGCGGGGTTGTTTGCTTTTGGCAAACCGATCTGGAAAGATTTGGTAAAAAACAGCGTGTTTAACCCAGTCTGGTGTTTGAATATTCATGAGTGATTCTCTATTTCTCCACAGCAATAGTTGCAGATCTCTGGCTCTTACGACTCACACTTGTGGTAGAAAATTTAACGATTCTTCACAAGACTCCTAAATTTGCCTACTTCTTCACTCCCTGATCTTTCGGTGGCATGCTTGAGCTAAAATACACTGTACTGTAGGCTGACGGTTAATGTGGAGAAACTAGCCTCAGTCCTATCACACCTATGATAATTAAACCAATGCAAGTGAGGCGGCGCACTTCAAGAGGTTCTTGAAATAAAACTATACTCAACAAAACCGTACCAACGGTTCCTATACCTGTCCAGATAGTGTAAGCAGTTCCAAGCGGTAGTGTACGCAGGGCTTTAGACAAAAAGGTGAAACTGAGTATCATAAGGGTAATAGTGGCGACACTAGAACCAAACTTAGTAAACCCTTGTGCATACTTCAAACTAATTGCCCACCCTACCTCAAATAAACCAGCAATAAAAAGATAGATCCACGCCATGTGCTCGTTCCAATACATTACAACAATCTAAAACTGAGGAGTTTTACCCGAGTCACAGTAGGGATACTTTTTGCAACTACTTCAGTGTGCATTGTATTTAGTTTAACATCTAAGCAGTTTGTTGTCTATAACGACATCTGCCTCATAATTTCAGCTTCCGACTTCCAAACAGATGCTGGGGATCGCCAGTAAAAACCATTTTCGCGTTCCATAAGCTGATAACCGATAAGTTCCCGTCGTAATGTCGCATAGTCAGGGTGATGACGCCCAATGATTTCATTCACTTGACGTTCTGTGTAAGTCACCTCTTGCTCAAATTTTCTCACTAACCACCTGAGTACGACTAAGCGTTTTTTGCGGGAAGCAGGAATCTTTATCAGGCGTGTACCATCAAGATAATTTCTGAGTACTTTTTCTTCCCATGTTTCTAAATTGACATTTTTTATTTCTTGCATGCTGCACCCCAATTAAGTAAGTACAAAAACTGTGGCCTTGTGTTAGCGTTGGAACATTAGAAAATATGAAAAGAATACAGAAAACAGAATGGAGGATTAAACAATAACTATGTTTTGGAAAATGAATTAGCCATTGTGCCTCGTTTGTATAATTTTATAGACTTGTGTCACTCAGAATTTTTTAAAAAGTATTTTAAGCTACAGTTTTTTTGTGCATTTTCATATGTTTTTTCACTCCCTGTCTCAAAGTTAGTCTATATAACTGAAAATTGCTGTAAGTGTCTATGTTTAAAAAGCTAGGATAGAGCTTTTTTTCAACGAGTCCTCAGATTTGTTCAAATTTGAGCACAGTTTTGTCTAAAACTGCGTCCGGTGAAACAGTATTTCATGCTTTTGGTTAGGTAAAATCATCTATCATCTCAATTTTTCCAAGGCAAACTGGCTACGTCATCATTTGACTATAGTTATTTGGTGTTTATCAACACCAAAAGGTTGTGTTACATTAACTACTGAAATGACCGACTTCTTAAACAACTGAAGTTGATACACTAACTTGAGCGATTGCCTTGACTTAACTTAACGTAGGTATGCAAATACTGCGCGGCAGGAATGCAAATGGATTGGATTAGCTTACTAAAGGCTCAACAAGCTGATTTCCTTCAACGAATCAAAAAACCTAAGACTTACGATCTTTTTTTGCTGGAAAGTCAAGTCAAAGGTTGCCATAGCGAAATTATGGCATTTTGGGGCGAATCATTGGCAAAACTGCTGGAGATTGCTTGCAAACAAGCAGAAATTATCGCCAAAAATCCCCCTCCGACACCGCCTGAATATCCTGATTCTCCTGACTGGGCAATTCCCTTTCCAAGATACTTCCAGCACCAAGCGGAAGATTATCTTTTGCGAGAGCAAATTGTTGAGCGAGTCATGAGCGATCGCCTAGGCAAGCAGGTGAAAAAAGTGGCACAAGATAGCTTGAACAATATAGTTCTAGATGATGAGGGAAATTTACGTGGTGAAAGCAAATTTCCCTACGTGCTTAGCTTAAATCCCAAAGTCAGTCTTCAGGTTTATGCTGCTGATGGAGAAAGTTTTAACAGTATCAAAAAAGACAAAGTTAGATGGTCGATCACACAAGAAGATTTAAAAAATCATCAAGTCTTAATTTTTCTATGTTTGTTTTACCCATTTACTGGTCAAAGAGGCTATGAGAAGCAAGCGATAATAGCAGGTTTTTTACCCACAAATCAAATTGAATTTAGTGAGCCAAAACTATACATTACCCCAAGTCAGTTGTTATACGCGGGAGGGCTAAGTTGGTATTTGGAATCATTGAGTACTCACAAAGACAAGGTACGAGTCTTGAATGAAATTGTGATCACAGAAACAATTCAGACTTTACCATCAGACCATCCACTCAAGACAATAGTAGGTGAGTGGGAATGCTGGCAGACCTTAAAAGGACATACCAGGGGAATTAATTGCCTAGCCTTCAGTCAGAGGGGTAACAACAGGAACACATCTCCTCTTGTAGCAAGTGGTAGTCGTGGGGAAACAAAGTTATGGGATTTGACCAAAGGTGAGTTAGTAGGGACATTATCAGAACATCCTTGGATTTTTTCTGGGTTAGTTGATGAAGTGAATTCGCTGGCTTTCAGTCCAGATGGGCAGACATTAGTCAGTGCTGGTGCAGACTCCACAATTAAACTTTGGCACGTAGGGGCACAAGACTTGATTGATATTTTGCACAAACATAATGGAATGGTGCGGTGTGTTGCCTTTACTCCAGATGGACGAATGTTAGCAACTGGGGGCGATGATAGAACAATTATGTTTTGGGACTTGATGCAGCGTCAGGTTGCTACTGCTTTATCTTTAGAAGATACAGCAGCCCATTCACTAGCGTTGAGTCCTGATGGACAAACTCTGATCACAGGGAGTTACCGCAAAATTAAAGTCTGGCGTATCTGCCAACAGGAAAGTCAGATACCTTTCGCTCCCGAGTTATTGCACTCATTTACAGGTCATTCCCATATTATTCGTTCCTTGGCTGTCACTACGGATGGCAAAATTTTAGTCAGTGGTAGTCGAGATAAAACGATTAAAATTTGGCACTTAGAAAATGGGGAATTACTTCACACCCTCAACGGACACAGGGACGGAGTGTACGCTATTGCGTTGAGTCCTGAAGGACAAATTATTGCCAGTGGCAGTGCAGATAAAACGATTAAATTGTGGCATGTAGAAACGGGAGAATTGCTCGGTACATTTACAGGTCACACACACACGGTAACAGCATTGGCTTTTACTGCTTCAGGGGAACTATTGGTGAGTGGGAGTTTAGATAAGACGATTAAAATTTGGCAACGAAGTTAAGAAAATAACTGCAAAAACCTAACTTTTTCCGTTATATTTGTTTGCTCACAAACAATCTTTATAAAGTACTGGTTTTTTTGCAGGTGACTTGGGGCGGCACATTTTTGAAGAAAGCTTCCCCTGCAAAGTCTTAGGAACACAATCTTGCGCAAAGCTTGCTTTGCGCCTTGACAATGCGTCTGAGTAGCTAGTCTTTCCGGAATAGAAAGAGTGTGGGTTGTATCATACTTTGTCGGCACACTCTAATTAATCTTGATTACTAACTATGAAACTCAACAAAAAGCAACTTGATTTACTTGGAACTTTCCTGGGTGTTGTTGCAGGTGTTTCCACTGTCCTCACTACCCAAGGGGTTATTGATCAGAAAGTTGGCGGTAGCGTTGGTGGTATTGCTACTGTTTTGCTAGGGGTTGTTGTCCAAAGACCGACCGATGCAGAACCAACCACTCAACAAGTAGAACAAGAAGAAGTCAAACAAACAAAAGTTTAACGAATATTGTGACTGCAACGAAGCACAATGCCCTAACGGGCTATTGGGCAATCAACTATTACTAACTTTATATAAATCAATCAGTTGAAGACATTTTTAGTTACTTAACTGTGATTTGAGGCAAGTTGCAGGTGAAAAAATTTAGGAGAAAAAAGCGATCGCACTTCCTTTTGAGCGATCGCTTTTCAATGATCAATATAGATTCAATCCAAAATCCCTAAACCAACAAACTTTGCATCAAGGGCTTATCTTCTGATATCTTACCCGTGCGCAACCATTGCGCTAGTTCAGCGGGTGGTTTGGCTTGGTTGAGGCGTTCCCGTAGTTGTGCGCCTTCGAGAATTTCCTTTTGCAACAAATCCTGTGCAGTCTCCTCCAGTAAGTCGCGGTTTTCTTGCAAAATACTCAAGGCAATATGGTGAGTATTATCTACTATTTGCTTCACCTCGCGATCAATTTTTTTGGCGACTTCCGGACTCATTGAACGATGCGGGTTACCATATCCTTCAAGAAACTATTGTCTGTTGGGAACTCTAAAAGGTATGGTCTTCGTTCTTTCAAAAGATCGAAATATGACTTTTAGTGGCACTATCCGACCCGTTTATATCCCCTTTGTGCATAAGTTAGTTTCACTCTCCACTATTAACAATCAGAAGGAACACAAACAAGCTAAACCTTTGGCTCAACTTAATAGATGGGTTTTATCTCAGCTATTAACTTGATATCTATTTTTATCAGTAAACTCTCATTAACTTTGATTATCCACTATGAAACTCGACAAAAAGCAACTTGATTTACTTGGAACTTTCCTGGGTGTTGTTGCAGGTGTTTCCACTGTTCTCTCTACCCAAGGAGTTATTGATCAGAAAGTTGGCGGTAGCGTTGGTGGTATTGCTACTGTTTTGCTAGGGGTTGTTGTCCAAAGACCAACCGATGCAGAACCAACTACTCAACAAGTAGAACAGGAAGAAGTCAAACAAACAAAAGTTTAACGAATATTGTGACTGCAACGAAGCACAATGCCCTAACGGGCTATTGGGCAATCAACTATTACTAACTTTATATAAATCAACCAGTTGAAGACATTTGTAGTTACTTAACTGTGATTTGAGGCAAGTTGCAGGTAAAAAAATTTAGGAGAAAAAAAGCGATCGCTCAAAAGGAAGTGCGATCGCTTTTCAATAATCAATATAGATTCAATCCAAAATCCCTAAACCAGCAAACTTTGCATCAAGGGCTTATCTTCCGATATCTTACCCGTGCGCAACCATTGCGCTAGTTCAGCGGGTGGTTTGGCTTGGTTGAGGTGTTCCCGCAGTTTTGGACCTTCGAGAATTTCCTTCTGCAACAGTTCTTGTGCAGTCTCCTCCAGTAAGTCGCGGTTTTCTTGCAAAATACTCAAGGCAATATGGTGAGCATTATCCACTATTTGCTTCACCTCGCGGTCAATTTCTCTTGCCACTTCCGGACTAATTGAACGACGCGGGTTACCATATCCTTCAAGAAACTGCTGTTGAGGTTTTTCAAATGCCACAGGACCAAGTTTATCACTCATACCGTAGAGGGTAACGCTGCGTTCCGCAAGGTCAGTCGCTTTTTGGATATCATCACTCGCACCTGTGGACACTTTGCCAAAGACGGTTTCTTCTGCAGAACGTCCACCCAATAGGGTTGCAATCCGACCACGAATTTCGTCTTCTATCATCAAGAAGCGGTCTTCTTCCGGCATTTGAATTGTGTAACCCAAAGCACCAACTCCACGAGGGACAACAGAGATTTTCTCGACTTTACCAGCTCCTGGCATCAAAGCGCCGATGATGGCGTGACCAACTTCGTGATAAGCAACTGTCTTTTTCTCGGTTTCGTTGAGAACGCGAGAACGTTTTTCCAAACCAGCAACAACACGCTCAATGGCTTCGTTAAAATCAGCTGTCGTCACTGCTTGTTGATTTTGCCGTGCAGCAAGGAGTGCAGCTTCGTTGACAAGGTTCGCTAAATCTGCGCCAGCAAACCCAGGTGTTCTGATGGCGATCGTTGCTAAGTTCACATCATCAGCCAATTTGACATTTCTGGCATGAACTTTGAGGATAGCTTCACGACCAATTTTATCTGGACGATCTACTACCACTTGACGGTCAAACCGACCAGGACGACGCAGTGCTTGATCTAGAATTTCCGGACGGTTGGTAGCGGCGATGATGATGACTCCAGTATTGGCATCAAAGCCGTCCATTTCGGTGAGTAACTGGTTGAGGGTTTGTTCGCGTTCATCGTTACCACCCATCATTGAACCACTACCGCGAGATTTACCCAGTGCGTCCAATTCATCAATAAAGACAATGCAGGGGGCTTGTTGTTTTGCTTGCTCGAATAAGTCGCGGACTCGTGCAGCACCAACACCAACAAACAGTTCGATAAATTCAGAACCAGAAATACTGAAGAAGGGGACAGCAGCTTCACCAGCAATTGCCTTGGCGAGGAGTGTTTTACCCGTTCCTGGAGGTCCTACCAACAACACACCTTTAGGTATTTTCGCTCCTAATGTGGTGTATTTCTCAGCATTTTTGAGAAAGTCAACAATCTCTTCCAGTTCGACTTTCGCTTCATCTACACCAGCAACATCAAGAAATTTTACACCAGTGCTACCTTCAGAGTAGATGCGAGCCTTACTTTTACCTACTGTCAGTGCAGCGGGACCACCGCCGCCTCGATTGAGGAAAAAGCCCCAAATAGCAATGAAAATTAATGGTGGTGCAACCCAGCTTAAAAGAGTGCCAATCCAACCATTTTGGTCTGGTAGTGGTGCGGCAAACTCTACCTTATTGTCGCGGAGAATTTTAGGTAAATCCAAGTCGATCGCCACTGGTGTTGTTGCAAAGACTTGTTCTGTAGGTTTACCATCTGGGGTTTGAGTTTTAATCGCATACTCAATGCGATCGCTCCCCACAATAGCCCGCTCTACTTTACCTGTTTGTACCTGAGCAATAAAATCGCTATAGGGAACTTGCGGTAATTTCGGACCAAAAAAGCTAGGAACAATCAAGTTCAGCAGAAAAAGAAGGGTCAATAGAATGAGCAAGCTACCACCAAACTGACGCATTTTTGGTAGTTTGATTTGACGTTTTTTCTTATTATTACTTTCAACTGGCATTTGTTGATTTACCCTCCACGTATACCAATTCAAAATTTAAAATTCATGGTTGCTGAGCGCAGTCGAAGCAAAGTTCAAAATGAACAAAACTAATTCTAGTAAGTCGTTGTGCTCCTAAATTTAGACAAATTCAATGTGTAATAGCTTCTTGCAGGTAGTAAGTTGCTTTTTACCACTAACCACTAAATAGTGATTATTTCACGTTAATAAAAGAGCGAATAAACCACACAAAGCGATACCATCAAATACCCCTGCACCACCAATACTCAGAACTCCGGAACTCATAGCTTGAATGTCTTTAAGATGCAGTAAGTCAGCACCAATCAAGGTTCCAAGAATGCCACCAGCAAAAGCAACGGGAGCGGCATGGTTTGCAGCAATTAACATTGCAGACAAAGCTGCAGTCAAAGGAGCCAGCAACGGATTCATTTGTATGCCAATTCCAGGGACAACACGCGCTGCATAATAGCTAACAGCTGTTACAATCGCTGTTACTGATAAAATAGCGAGAGCGTTTCCTTGTGTAAATTGATAAAGTGCTAACAACACAGGGATCAAGCCTCCCCCCACATTCAGAGCTATCACAGTATAACGTTGTACTTTCCCAAGGGGTATACCCCAATATTCCCTCACCCACAAAGAAGCAAGGTCATTTGCCACTGTTACAGAGGATTCGGTACGGTACACAGGGATATTGATGGTACTGGTCAATATCACTAGCGTAAATAATAAAGTTGCGATAGATGGGGAAAACCCTAATTTTGCAACTGCAATTACCAGCACGTCTACTGCTACAACAAACCAAAAAAAAGGTAGCAGCAGTAATAACACCAAAAATAGCAGCAGCGACACTGGCAAGTAAATCATGAGGGTTTACAATGCAGAGTGTTGTCTGTTGCTCTGCTTGAATTTATTTTAAAGAATGAGACATATTTTTCTATTTCGTGTCTCCCCCCCCAGATAAATGTGAATTGCCGTACTTGTTATGCAAAATCAGCTTGGATTTGTTTTCAAAGTGTTTCTTCTCTCGGCTGGACTCTCAGCTTTGATTAAGTATATTCTTCCGAATTTATATATCCCAGCCACAGCAACCAACGCCCTCGTGATCGTTTTTTTGCCGACCGTCATTCTGACAAGTGTTTTCTTATGGCGACTCCAACGACAGCAAAATTAATAAAAAAGGTCTAGGCGGGAACTGCTAAAATTAGCTAACCTCACCGCAGCAAGAAAAAGTAGCAGTTCGTCAACAGCCAGGAGTTAGGTAGTGAATCTAGGTCAATGGATAGGGTTAATCGCTTTAGTTATTTCTTTATATATTCTGTGGCAAATTCGGGAAGTGCTGTTGCTGATGTTTGCCGCAGTTGTCTTAGCAACTACCCTAAATCGACTGGCTAGAAGGTTCCAACGCTCTGGAATGAAGCGTGGAATTGCGGTTTTGTTATCAGTAGCCATTTTTCTAGGCTTGATTGTACTCTTCTTCTTCGTAGTTGTACCGCCTTTTGCAAAGGAGTTTCAAGACTTAACATATCAAGTACCCAAGGGTTTGAATCGTTTTAATGGCTGGTTTGACGAATTCAGATCTCGCATTCCTGACGAAATCATTCCGTATATACCTGATATCAACAGCCTGACTCAACAAGCACAACCATTTATCAATCGAGCACTGGGAAACTCCTTCGCCTTTGTATCCAGCTCTTTGGAAGTTGTCCTCAAGATTTTGTTGGTGCTGGTTTTGACAGGGATGTTATTAGCCAACCCCCAAGCTTACCGCAAAGTATTTGTACGCGTGTTCCCCTCATTTTATCGGCGGCGGGTAGATGGAATTTTAGATAAATGCGAAGTGTCGTTGGAAGGATGGGTAACCGGCGCTTTAATTGCTATGGGTGTTGTGGGACTGATGAGCTTAATTGGCTTATCAATTTTGCGCGTGCGTTCAGCACTGGCTTTGGGAGTTTTAGCAGGATTTTTGAACTTAATTCCTAATTTAGGTCCGACAATGAGTGTCGTACCAGCAATGGCGATCGCACTTTTGGATAGTCCCTGGAAAGCCCTGGCAGTACTAGCTCTCTACTTTGTTATTCAGCAAGCTGAGGGCAATTTCATTACGCCAATTGTTATGGCGCATCAAGTGTCGCTGTTACCAGCTGTTACCTTAATAGCCCAGTTGTTTTTTGTGACATTCTTTGGTTTTCTGGGCTTGTTTCTTGCACTACCTCTGACTGTTGTGGCTAAAATTTGGGTGCAAGAAGTATTGATTAAAGATGTTTTGGATCAATGGGATGATAAATCTGATAGAGAAACTGAGTTTGTGCTTGTTTCTGATGAGCAACAAACAGAGAATAAGAGTGAAAATGTAGCAAATGACTGAGCGAAATCTGCAGTTAAACCCTTTGTAGATAAGGGCTTGAGATTTGTTATGGCGTAGTTGTGTCCCGAAAGCAATAAATGTACAACTTATACACACCACAGCTTATACCAAAAGTAGATAAAAAAGTTTCCACTAAAGCTTAAGCTTTTATTCAAGTTGTTTACTCCTGGCTAACTACCAAAATTCCAGGTAGTTTCTTATATGGCAACAAAAGCAACAGTGCCAAAACCTACACTTTCAACAATCGACGCAATTGCCTTGATTGTTGGGATGGTGGTTGGTGTAGGCATATTTAAGACACCAGCCTTAGTCGCAGCCAATGTACAGAGTGGAGGTATTGCACTACTAGCATGGTTACTAGGTGGAGGGATGTCCTTGGTTGGTGCACTCTGTTATGCAGAGTTGACCACCGCTTATCCCGATGCTGGGGGGACTTATCATTATCTCATGCGTGCTTTTGGCAGAAGTCCTGCCTTTTTGTTTGCTTGGGCGCGGATGACTATTATTCAAACTGGTTCGATTGCTCTACCAGCGTTCGTGTTTGGGGATTATGCATCTGAGTTACTACCTTTAGGGGAATACTCTTCAGCCATTTACGCTATATGTGTGGTCATTTGCCTGACAAGTTTGAATATTGTAGGTGTGCAGCAAGGGAAGTGGACTCAGAACTGGCTAACGGCAGCAAAAGTCCTGGGTTTAGTGCTAATAATTATTGTTAGTATTTTCTTTGCCTCACAAGTACCGCCAAATACATCAACTACAGCTACTCAAAACGCCGCTTTTGGTCAGGCAATGATTTTTGTGTTGTTAACCTATGGTGGTTGGAATGAAGCTGCCTACATTTCAGCAGAAGTACGGGATGGCAAACGCAACATGGTGCGTGTTTTGTTAGGAAGCATTGCTATCATCACAGTCATTTTTGTGTTGATTAACCTAGCATTCATTTACGGCTTGGGACTTGCAGGTTTGGCTTCATCGTCAGCACCAATAGCTGATTTGATGCGTCGCGCTGTTGGAGAAAATGGAGCAAGATTCGTCAGCTTCTTAATTGCGGTTTCAGCCTTAGGTGCAATCAATGCCACGATTTTTACTGGTGCCCGTACTAACTACGCTCTAGGGCGCGACTTTCGGAATTTTGCATTCTTGGGACGTTGGCAAGAAAGTACTGGTACCCCAAAGAATGCCTTGCTGGTTCAAGGGGCAATTTCCTTAGCACTGATAGTACTGGGTGCCTTAACTCGCAAAGGTTTTGAAACGATGGTAGACTACACAGCTCCAGTGTTTTGGTTGTTTTTTCTCCTGTCTGGGGTAGCATTACTGGTTCTGCGCTCCCGAGAGCCAAATGTTCCCCGTCCTTTTCGTGTGCCTCTTTACCCTTGGACACCGTTGCTGTTTTGTGCAATTTGTGCATACTTACTATACTCCAGCCTAACTTATGCAGGTATTGGAGGTATCACTGGATTGATTATTCTTTTAACAGGTATTCCTTTACTGCTCCTCAACCGTCAACGAACCACTTCCACAAATCCTTAATTCATGGAGAGATATGTCATGAAATTACAGGCAACGTTAAAGGTTTTGTTTGCAACAGTGAGTGTAAGTAGCCTAATGTTGGCTGGTTGCACTCCGCAAGAGCAACTGAATTCCCAAGCACAGAATGAAGCGTCTCCTTCTGCCGTAGAAGTCCAGCAAACATCTACACCAAGTGCCCAACCTAGAGAACGGACACCTGATGTTGTATACGTACCAACACCTCCGGAAGTTGTCGATAGAATGTTGAAAGTTGCTAAAGTTGGCAAAAATGATGTTCTATATGACCTTGGTAGTGGAGATGGACGAATTCCCATTGCTGCAATACAGAAGTATGGTGTCAAGAAGGCTGTTGGTATAGATATTGACCCACAACGCATCAAAGAAGCTAACGAAAATGCTCAAAAAGCTGGACTCACTGGCAAAGTGCAGTTTCTCCAACAAGACTTATTTACTACTGATTTTAGTGATGCAACAGTAGTAACTCTCTACTTGCTACCTGAACTCAATGTCAAATTGCGTCCGCAGATCTTGAAACTCAAACCTGGTACCCGTATCGTGTCGCACGCTTTTGATATGGGTCAGTGGAAACCTGAGAAAACCGAGCAAGTGGATGGAAGAACAATTTATTTCTGGACTGTTCCAAAACAAATTCCGGCAAATTTACAGCAGTCAACTCCTAGCAGTTAATGAACGTAAATTCAACAGGTTTCAAGCAGTATAAAAAACACTCGAATGAAATAAGAAAGTAAAACAAAGCGGAGTCGAGCGCGATGAAAACAATTTATCTCGCCTCGACTTGACTGAATTTGCTAGACAAGCTTTGCTTTGAGGTGATAAGATATAAATCCTAATGTTGCTTAGGGTGACTAGCTCAACGGTAGAGCAGTGGACTCTTAATCCATTGGTTGCGGGTTCAAATCCCTCGTCACCCACTTTTTGAATCCAGGTTATGAATTGTCATTGCGAGCGTAACGAAGTGGAGCGAAGCAATCGCAGGGGTTTGAGATTGCCACGCTACGCTACCGCTCCGCTCGCAATGACAGAGTTGCGTTATTTTTGCGTAATATCAAGTCCGGTTAATTAGTTATCAAAAGTCCGTAGCGTTAGCGTAGCGTGTCCAAAGGACATACGCAACGAAGTGGAGCGAAGCAATCGCAGGGGTTTGAGATTGCCACGCTACGCTACCGCTCCGCTCGCAATGACAAAGTTGCGTTATTTTTGCGTAAGTCGTGAGATTGACTGACAAAAACTGTCTAAATCGCTGGAGATTTGAATCCGACATTACTTTCTATTAAGAACATCATCACAAAGGTGACGATCTTCAACCTTAACATTAAGGTCATTCTTCAGATAATCAGAAGCCCAACTACAACCACGTATCAATAAGTTATCCAAATCCATGTCCCATAGTTTCACTGTTTTGTCAGAACTAGCTGTAGCAATGGTTTTACCATCCGGGCTGAACACTAGACTATTGACATAATTGCTATGTCCATTCAGGGTATTACGTAACTGCCCGTCTAGATTCCACAGTTTCACTGTTGTGTCCCAACTAGCTGTAGCAATCGTTTTACCATCCGGGCTGAATACTACACTTGTAACTATACTGTTATGCCCAGTCAAGGTATGCAGTAACTGCCCGTCTAGATTCCACAGTTTCACTGTTGTGTCAGCACTTGCAGATGCAATCGTTTTACCATCCGGGCTGAATACCACATTTGTAACTATACTGTTATGCCCCGTTAAGGTATTACGTAACTGCCCGTCTAGATTCCACAGTTTCACTGTTGTGTCCCAACTAGCTGTAGCAATCGTTTTACCATCCGGGCTGAACACCACACGTAAGACTGAATCGCTATGCCCAGTTAGGGTATGCAGTAACTGCCCGTCTAGATTCCACAGTTTCACTGTTTTGTCAGAACTCCCTGTAGCAATGGTTT
>NZ_JABXYX010000410.1 GCF_017982655.1 Brasilonema sp. CT11
TATTTAATTACATAACGAAACGCAGTAATCCTTCTATTGCTTTATCTAGCTATATAAATATACATTATATTATTTGTAAATTTAAACAGCTGTATTTGAGAAAAATTAACGATTTAACATTTCGGATCGAATAGATTTGTCGTTTGTTTACCATTTCCACGCCAGAACTATAAATAAAACTGACTTTTTATATCTTCGACAATAGTCGTGTAGGAGAATAGAATTAAAATAATACCCTTCGGAGGTGATTGACAGCTGAAGTTTAAAAAAATAACGTTGCAACAAAGATTTTTTTACGCTGAGGCTTTCAGATCCAAGTTTACGCACGAGACCACGACGTAGTTAATATATTGTCATAATGCCACTCGTTACTATTAATTTGTCCGTTAAAGTCGAAGACGAATCTAAACTCGCAAAGTTCGAATCAGAAGTTTCCAAGGCTGTTAGCGCAGTCTTGAGCAAACCAGAAGAATGGATGATGGTCGAGACGCACACAAACGTGCGCTTACATTTTGCAGGATCAAACGCTCCTTCAGCCCGACTCTCCGTGCAAAGCATCGGCGGATTGACTCCTGAAAACAACGCTAAAATCACTGCAGCACTTACCAAGACTATCAATGAGCACTTCCAAATTGACCCTAAGCGAGTCTACGTCCTTTTTTCGCAGAAGACTGGCGCAGAGTGGGGTTGGAACGACATCGTTTTAAATATTTCTTAATCTGCGCTTCTTTGTTCGATTTTAACCTAATGGCAACGTGTAGGTAAATAAATTTATTATTTTAATAATATTGACGAGGTTATTAATGATATTTAGAGCATTCTTGCTTTCTAATCTGTTCGCCATCAGGATTTGGGCGGGTAATTTTAATTTCTTTCAACAGACAGGACCTATCTTCACACCCTTCAGTGAACCTTTGGCATTTCAGTTAACCATCGGGCACATGTTATTGTGACCTTCTGATTATCCGGTCAGTTTCAATAAGATTTTTTTTCGCTTTGACCGTTCATGAATCCG
>NZ_JABXYX010000249.1 GCF_017982655.1 Brasilonema sp. CT11
CACCACGGTCGATGGCTGCCATCACTTTTGAGCGTAAGTCATCACTGTAGGGAGCGGGCATAGGAATATTTAGGATGTTCTGGATCTTCCTTAGTATGCCGCAACCCGAGTGGCAATAACTATACAACTCAAATAGGATTGCTATAAGATTTTGATTACTAATTAAAATTTCCTTTACGTTGATACAACAACCAAATAAACAAAGGCGATCCAAAAAGCGCAGTGACAGCACCAACAGGTAACTCCACAGCACCCAAGCGAGACAGCAAATCAGCTGCTGTCAGGACTAAAGCACCGCCAACAGCACTCAATGGCAAAACAACTCGATAATCTGTGCCAACGAACAAGCGGATACCGTGGGGAACGATTAAGCCGACAAAACCAATCAATCCGGCGACACTCACAGCACCTGCTGCTAATAGTGTGGCTATAGCACCGATAAAAATGCGCGATCGCACCAAGGAAACCCCCAGCCCAACTGCCAAATCATCTCCCAAATTCAGCAAGTTGACACTACGTCCTAACAAACTTCCTAGCAATAAAGATAAACAAATATATGGTCCTGCAATTACTACAAGATTCCATCCTCTTCCATTCAAGCTGCCAATCAACCAATTTAACGCGACTTGCACTTGTCCATTGTCTGTCAACAGCAACAATAGCGATTGAATTGATCCAAATAGTGAGCTAATCGCGACTCCACCTAAGATAAGGCGTTCAATTGAAATCCCATCTCCAGTCTTAGCAAGCAGATAAACAAAAAGAGTTGTTAACAAACCGCCAACCCAAGCAGCCAAAGGAACCCAACTCTGTAATATTCCTAACGTGAATATTGGCACAACGACTAAACCAGCACCAGCAGAGATACCAAGCAAAAATGGATCTGCCAATCCGTTTCGTAACATTCCCTGAAGCAGTGCGCCAGACATTCCCAAAGCCGCACCCACCAAGATTGCTGCTAGAGTGCGAGGTAATCGTAAATCCCAGAGAATTGTTTGATAGAGCGTATCACCTTGACGGAGTATTGCTTGCCATAATTGAGATGGAGTCATCCCGACCGCTCCAAATGACAGGGAAAGCCCTATCATGAAAAATAGTGCAACACTCAGTAATAAAGTTGCCACTAGCACACGATTGCTTAAAATTATTTTTTGCACTTAACTATAAATTGCTACTTTGAATGCTGGAAATAACTAAATAATACAGATAGTCTATTTTCTTTGATATTAACTTAATACGCTAATTTTCGTCCTTTCTTAAAGATGAAAGAATATTCTTAGCTCTCACACACCCAACTCAGAAGCGACTTTCCATGTAGAGGTTCTGATCTAAAGGTGAGTCGTTAGTTTGCCTTTGTAAATTAAACTAAAATCAAGGCAGGAGGATCTGATTATGCAAACTACTGCCCAAGAAATTTATACCCAGGTGGTTCGCAATTTGTCACCAAATGAGCGACTGCGATTGGCAACACTTATTCTGAATGAGCTTGTTGGGCAACAGCTACCATCGGTCGATCAGAGTGATACCTGGACCCAAGAGGATCAGGTCGATATTGTGAATTTTTCACTACAATACGCAGCTACAACTTTCTCTGATATGGAGGAGATTGAACTGTGACATTCTCTCCTGGAGATTTAGTTACAGTTGATTTTCCTGGTGTAACAGGAGTTAAACGCCGTCCGGCTGTAATCTTGTCATCAGAAACTTACCACTCGCTTCGACCGGATGTGATAGTTGGACTCATTACAACTCAGACAAAGGTACTAGGAATTACTGATTACGCGCTTCAGGATTGGGCATCAGCAGGATTACGGGCTGCTTCGATGTTTCGTTGCTTTATCGTGACTCTGCCACCATCTGCAAATTTAGTTGTAATTGGGCACTTATCAGAACGTGACTGGCAAGGAGTCAAGGCTTGTGTAAAAATATCACTCACAAGTTTGGATGATACAACACCATAAGAGCAAGTACTGTCACTCTTAACGCTCAGTAACGCATAACAATCCCGTTGCACACCGACCGCAGTTATTACCGTTGTAAGAATTTCTGCGTCACTCATCTGTCTACGACAATCTTCACTATGCCCAATCGCTTTTAATAAATCGTAAATGATAGCATAGACGCCTACAGGTCTGTAGACTATTGATTATTGCATATTAATTCATAAATAGTCACTCATATGTTATCACTCACAACTCATGGCTATCATTCATCCTGCCCGAATTACTAAAGTACTACCAGATTCCATCGCTGCTGAAATTGGATTTGAACCAGGAGATGCAATTGTCAGCATCAACGGCACACATCCTCGCGATTTGATAGATTATCAATTTTTGTGCGCTGATGAGGTATTAGAACTAGAAGTTTTAGATGCTGCTGGAAAAAGCCATTCCCTTGAAATCGAGAAAGACTATGACGAAGATTTGGGGCTAGAATTTGAAACGGCTCTATTTGATGGTTTGATTCAGTGTAATAACCGTTGCCCGTTTTGCTTTATCGATCAGCAACCACCAGGTAAGCGCTCAAGCTTGTACCTGAAAGATGATGATTACCGACTGAGCTTTTTGTATGGCTCCTACTTAACTCTTACCAATTTAACAGAACGAGAATGGCAGCGAATTGAAAATATGCGGCTGTCTCCTTTGTATGTGTCTGTCCATGCGACTGAACCTGAGGTTAGAATTAAACTACTGAAAAATCCGCGTGCAGGACAAATATTGCAGCAAATCAAATGGTTTAAAAAAAGAAGATTGCAAATTCACGCACAAGTTGTCGTGTGTCCTGGTATTAATGATGGCGGTCATCTTGAACAAACACTGAGAGATTTAGCATCTTTCCATACTGGACAAGTACCTGCCGTTGCCTCTGTGGCAGTGGTGCCAGTTGGTTTGACGCGATTTCGTCCAGAACAAGATGAACTGATACCTGTAACCAGAGAAAAGGCACAAGAAGTTATTTCTCAGGTGCGATCGCTACAGCAAGAATTTCGCAAGAAAAAACAAAACTGCGTTTGGCTTGCTGATGAGTGGTTTTTAATTGCTGGTGAGGATTTGCCAAGTGAATCTGAATATAAAGATTATCCTCAAATAGATAACGGTGTCGGTTCTATTAATTTGTTTCTGAAACAATTTACAGAAGCTGCTGACAAGTTGCTACCACCAAAAATTCAACCAAAAAAATTAACTTGGGTTGTTGGCAATGCAGTAGAGCAAGCATTTCAACCTATCTTGAAGCGATTGAATTCTGTTGAGGGGTTAGAGATCAAAATGTGTGCTTTGTCAAGCGATTACTGGGGACAAAGTATTTCCGTGACGGGCTTGCTAACGGGTCATGATTTGCTTTTGAAGTTACAGGGGCAAGATTTGGGAGACGGAATTTTGCTACCAACTGTCATGCTAAAACATGGTGAATTGATATTTTTAGATGATATAAGTGTTGAGAATGTGGCTTGTAAGCTGGATGTAAAAATATTTCCAGTGGCGGGAGTTGAAGAGTTTCTTCAAACTTGTATCAAACCACTTCATGTACAATAATGAATCGTCTGTAAATTGTATTCAAAAACGAATCGCTGAATTGCACTAATACATAGCGTGCCTGTAGGGCATACTTTGTTCTTTTAAGGGTGTCCTACAGGCAGATTTTGAATTGTTAAAGTGAGAGTATGTAGTGATAAATCAGAAAAGAGGAAGTAAAAAGATAAAATCAAAAATTCAAAAAGCAGGATTTCTGATTCTAAATTTCAATTTGTTAATATTTCATTTACTAAACATTCTCCCAGCCACTGCGGCAACTTCAGAACCAGTATTGAGCATAGTCCAGAGTGACGAAAATGCAAATCAGTGGACAGGAATCACAAACCGCTTGCAGACGGCTGGAGTGAAGTATTGTGTGATTCCTTTATCTAGTGTGAGGAGTGCGGCAGATTGGGGCGATCGCACAGTTTTATTTTTACCAAATGTCGAATCATTAACGCCAACACAAGCCATTGCTCTGGAAGAATGGATGAGCAAAGGAGGACGCTTAATTGCAAGCGGTCCTGTAGGAACTTTATCAGCACCGGGAGTGCGACAGTTACTGCGAAGTATTCTGGGCGGCTATTGGGGATTCAGCCTTGATAAACCACAAAAGCTGCAACCATCACCAAAAGCAAAATTCGTAGAATGGGCAAACCAAAACGGACTCTTCGGTCAAGTCCGGGGTGGCGTTGTAATTGCTGATAACGCCACAACTACTGCTGCTGCTATTTGGGGTGGCAAAGATAACCCAGCAGCAGTGGTAGCTAATGAACGTTCCACCTTATTTGGCTGGCGCTGGGGTGTAGATGCTGCTTCCCCAGCACAGTTAGATAGCGCCTGGTTACAAACTACCATAAACCGTTTTTTAAAAAGACCTTCGAGTGCTCCAACTAAAGTAGCTGGAGGTTCTCAAACCTGCTCTACTACCGTGGCTAAAGCGCCAGCAACTCCGACAGGCGGACAGGCAAGAGCAGGGGGAGCAGGGGGAGCAGGTGAGCAGGCGAGCAGGCGAGCAGGGAGCAGGGAAGCAGGGAAGCAGGGAGCAGGGGGAGCAATTGCTTCCTCATCTTCCCCATCTTCCCCATCTTCCCCATCTTCCCCATCTTCCC
>NZ_JABXYX010000054.1 GCF_017982655.1 Brasilonema sp. CT11
TGGATTGTTATCAAATTATTTAGTTCAGCAACTAAAACGTCCTGATGTTCCCATGTTTATCACCTAGTTGTTTGGCGTGCGGCGCAGCTACGCTGCGCCATTGCTTGTGACAGTTGCGTAAGTCCTGGTCTAGATTCTCATGGAAAAATTCAATGTTCTCACTTTGCAAAGCAGAATTTTTTTTGCGTAGCGCAATCAGTTTTTTATAGTATTCAAATAAATCCCGATTATGGTCTTTTTCTAATAAAGACCATGCAATTTTTTTTGGCTGAGTGACACTTTCACTTTTACGTTTGTCTTCTCCAAATTCTTCTCCCATCCACAGCATCGGTACACCCATTGCTGTTAGCAATAGCGCTGCTGCTAACTTGGCTCGTCTAAATGCATCTTCGTCAAAAATACCGCGATCACCCAATTCTCTCAAAATATGTTCCCGGTCATGACTCGCTAAGTAATTGACTACGTTTATACTAGCCTCATAACCCTGTTTTCTTGGATCTAAAACCTCCTTGAGCTTTTGCGGTTCAAACATCTCACCGCAAATATGCGGAATCACAAAATAGCGAAAACTTTCATGCCAACAAGCATCTAACGGTCCTGATGGAGTCGTCACTTTACTGGTATCAGGAATATGTTCAGCAACGTTATAAAACTGTTTAGAAATCGCACTTTTTTTGGCTTGTTTACCCACCCAATCTAAAAATTCATAGTTAGCTAATTGACGCACCGCATCAAAGCGAATTCCATCAATTTGATACTCCTGAACCCAAAACCGTATAATATCACCAACGTACTTCCATGCAGGCTTAATGTCTAACTTCTCGTCGTAATTGTCATAGTTCAACTCCGGACCCCAATAATTACCTGGATCTTCCGGATAATGCATATATTCGTAATACCAATAATTCCTGTCTATCAGCATTAACGGACATTCTTCATCCGTGTGGTTAAAAATTCCATCAAGCAAAACGCGAATACCCCTCGCATGGCACTCGTCTATAAATCGTTTTAAATCTTCTGTTGTGCCGTAGCTAGATTCTGTCGCGAAATAGTGACATACTTTGTATCCCCAATTATAATCACCAAAGTGTTCATTAACTGGCATTAGTTCAATAGCGTTAATTCCTAACTCATGCAGGTAATCTAATTTTTCAATAGCATCTACATACTTTCCGTGCTGATCAGAGTCAACTTCGCCTCCAGTAAAATCAGCTACATGCATTTCGTATATCACTAACTCATTATTGTTTGGTAATTTTATATTGTCGTGTTGCCAAACATAAGTATCAAGAATCTTCTTTCCATTTTTAATTCTTACTACACCGACTTTTAGTTTTTCATTAACCTCTGTTGCATAAGGATCAATAACATCTATCCATTGCTCTGGATTAAACTGTGGACTCTTCGTTTGAATACGGAATTTATACTGATAAATATCATCTTCTAATTCTACTTGAGTACGAAAAAAGCCGTCATTTCCTTTTTCCATTGGTATTTCTTGCCACTCAGAAAAAGAACCAATTAAGGCGGCTTTTTGATTACGAGGAGCAAATAAAGAAAATTCAATACTAGTTGCCATTTAAACTACTTAATCAGTGTAATCAAGTCAAATCAAGAATATACAAATATATTTTCATCTCAAGATAAATCAATCTTCTTTCTTGAGTTCAATTTATTTTTCTAATAAATTATTTTCTCAAAGACCTAATAATTTTTTGGTAGTTATAATACACATTATACTTTTTGCCATTTGATGGAGAAAAAAGAATCAAAAGTCACAAAAAAGTGGGAACTAGCATTCTCTAATTCCCACCTCTTTGTCAATGCATTTGGTGAAAATATAAGTATTTTTTAAGCAGCTGGTGCAGGGACAGTTGTTACAGTACGACTATCTAGGATAGGCTTACGGGTTTGAAAGTCAAATTTGTATCCATGTGGCAGAATATGAAGCTTTGCTCCGCAAACTGCTAAAGGTTCATCTTTCAAAATCTCGCCAACGTTGCTATGCACAACTTCTGAGTCATCAACAACTGTTACACAACCTTGCCCAACGACTTCAAACTGGTTATCGGTTACAACCATAGCGGTGTTCTCATCAATACCAAATCCCAAAACAGCAGGTTGCTGTACTAAAGCTGCAACCAAGCGTCCCAAGCGTCCGCGTTGTGAGAAATGTTGGTCTATCACCACTCCTGGAAGAAAAGCCAAACCAGGACCTAAGTCTACTATTTCCATTCGAGGATTTGTCTCGGAGTCGCCTTCCACAATCATCACATCTGGCATGACAGCGGCTCCTGCACTTGTACCTCCAACAACTATACCTTCAGAGAAGCGCTGATGAATAGCTGCATCTACTTCGGTATCCTTAAGAATACTTGTGATACGGGCTTGGTCTCCTCCAGTAAAAAATATACCTGTAGCTTTATTTATCGCTGCTAACGCTGTAGATGAAGACCCATCTTCACGGGTTTCAGTGTCAAGTATACGAACATCCTCAGCACCTAGCCGTTCAAACACTCTAATATAATTCTCTCCGACTTCTCTTGGCAGTTCTGTCGCGGCTGTCATGATCACAATTTTGGCTTTTGTACCCCCAGCGTAGCGAACAAACTCTCGAAGAATTTGGCAATCCCCCTCCTTATCTTCCGCCCCGCCAATAATGACTAGTTGGCGCCTAATGTCACTAGCTACCATAGAGCCTCCTGATACAAGTGGTCTATTTATATAAAACATGATGATTTTAGTGTTAAAAACTACCATTTGGTAGAGAAAGATACAAAAAATTAATGCAGACTATAATATGCAAAGTAAATAATCACATGTCTCTCTGTAAAAAGAGTATGATTAGAGTAACAATAATGACTGTTATCTAATTCAAGTTCAAGTAAATAAATAAGGTCAAAAGTCAGAAACATTTAACCGTTATGACTTTTGACCCGTAAGAGGCTTGTATTAGCTTTTGTATAAATTTGAAAGGCAACTTTTTTGGCTCACCCCACGACCATTGAAAATACCAAGACCGCTGATTTATGGCTAGCGCCGAACTACGCGAACAGCAAAAGCCGTGGGATAAGATAAACTATTTTACGTTGACTTTAACCTAACGTAATGTTTTCTTTTTGCAAGTTACGTATAAGTTCTCTCAGTACATCAGTTTGCGTTCTGCCTAGTTTTTCGCAGTAATTGCGTAAGATTTCTTTCTCTAGATCATTAACCCGAAATGTAACAAAATTTGTTGGTTTTCCCATAGCACTGACAGTAATATATGGCCCATAGAAATATAGCACAGGTAGCAGAACTGCGCTTTACGTGACAAAACGAGTCTGTGGAATCCACATATCTTTATGGTGAGAACACCAAGAATACTTTGGAAAAGTCCATAACTAGCTGTATTAAATACAGGTGCAAGCCCCTCAGATTTTGAGCGTGCCTCCTTGTAAAATCAGGATGGTTGTAAAAATCAAAACACCTCCCGATTTCAATAATGTTCCGGAGGTCTATCTGACTGAGTGCCGTATACTATTCATGGTGAGTTGTGGTGTTCTTGTTTAACGTCAAATACTAAATTCTTCAGAATGTTGGTCACCCTGTTGTGTTTCAAACAGTAACTCGCATAAAAAAGAACGTGCCTCTTCTAAAGCGAAATGCCTGGGTTTACCTTGATATACAATTTGATACTCATTACCGTCTGGACCATCCCCATATCCAGAAATGAGTTTGTGTTGGAAAGCTTCCTCAGCAAGATGCTGAACCTCTTTTCTGAGAACAGCTTTTGCGTTAGTCATACTTGCCGTCTCCTTAGCGCTTCTTAGTGCTTACTATTTATAAATTAACTAGTGTCTAATTGCACCCTTCAAAGGTTATATGTTTAGGTACTAGTCAATAGCAATGGTTAAATGTTGATGCATCTGTTATTTTGACTATTGACTATTCACTTAGTATAACAGCTCAACTATATCTTTAGATAGCTGAATGTTCTTGGTGATACTGAGTACAATAAGAAATATAAAAGTAGTTATTAATGCCAGTGTTAACCAGAAAGCACAGATGTAGCGTAGGCATTGACCTTCGCTTACAAAAGGGTATTAAACTCATAGACAGTAAATAAATCTGGGGAAACGCTAGTATTTATTCAGATTTCAGGGTGTTTAGTCAGAGGTAATAGTCTAATGGTTCAAGACAAAATCACCAATACGGTTCGCATCAATGCCAGAAAAACTGATGCATTCGACATCTTCAAGTTCAAGCATTACATAGGACCAAATCCTTACTTGGACGCAGGCGCGTTGGTATTTGATTTTGCTATAACTGAGTTTACAAAACCTCTGCCAATTGAGGATTACGTCTCAATTATTAGCGCTCGCTACCCACAGCTGCGCGACGAAACATTTGATTCCTATGCTCATCTGTTTGCCCGCACCGTGTCAGAAGTCGGAAAGCTAGATATGGGCTTGCACCTCAACCGTTGGGGTATCAAGCCATATGAAAGTTATGCGACAATTAGCATACAATCGCTTCACGAGCGTACAACTAGAGGTGTACTTTACTTTGTATGGGATTGGTTTGAAGCCATAACTCAGCACAAAGACATTACTTTTGAAGAACAAGTTTCAACACTTCAAAGTAAATTCCGGCAATCTGTCTATGGTGGTCCTACAGTTTACGCTTTACTGCGTACAGCTGACACAAAAGGTATTCCCGCTTTTTATCTATGGGATGAAGGACTGACACAGTACGGATACGGTAAAAAACAGGTTCGCGGAATAGCAACGACATTTGACAGCGATAGCCATCTAGATTCCGACTTCACCACGCGCAAAGATGATTGCAAAGCGTTTCTAAAAACCTTGGGTTTTCCAGTGCCAAAAGGTGATATTGTGAATTCAGAAAAGCAGGCTCTTGCAGTAGCTAGAGAGATTGCCTACCCAGTAGCAGTCAAACCTGTGGCTGGTCACAAAGGAATTGGAGTCACAGCCGAAGTACGAGACGAGTATGAACTCAAATCTGCTTTTAGAAGGGCGCTTGAGGCAATTCCAGAAAACGAGCCGACCCGAGTTATTGTTGAAAAAAGCATTGTGGGGTCAGACTTCCGCTTGTTGTGTGTCAATGGCAGATTTGTTGCTGCTATTGAACGTCGTCCTGCATGGGTTGTGGGTGATGGGAAATCAACCATTCAACAGTTAATCCGAGACGAAAACCGAAAACCTGGGCGTTTGGATACACCCACCTCGCCGATGACGAAAATTCAGTGCGACGAAGCGATGGAACAGTATCTTGAACAACAGGGCTTGTCATTAGACAGTGTCGTTGAGAAGGATCGAAACGTTTCTCTTCGCAAAGTTGCTAACCTCTCGGCTGGAGGTGTCAGCATTGACGCTACCCCCACTGTTCATCCTGACAATATCATTTTGGCACAAGACATTGCCCAACACTTCCGCCTTGTTTGCCTGGGGATTGATGTTATTGCACCAAATCTTAGCGAATCTTGGAAGTCTAACGACTTTTCTATCTTAGAAATCAACGCTGCGCCAGGAATTTTGATGCATCTCAAGCCTTCTACTGGTGAAAGCATTGATGTACCCTCACACATTCTCGAAACTTTTTATCAAGTGGGTACAGATGCCAGAATACCAATAGTCACGTTCAACAATATCTCAGTTCAGCAAATTCAAGAAACAATTGACCATATTCTTTTACAACATCCAGATTGGACAATAGGCGCTGTTTGTCGTGATGGTGTTTTCATAAATCGTTCAGCAAAAATTTTGAGTCCAGATTACAACACCAATATCCTTTCTTTGTTGCGTAATCCTAAGCTTGATATGCTTATTGCTGAATACAAAGAAGACGTTTTGGAAAATGAAGGAATGTTTTACTACGGGAGTAACATGGTAGTTTTAAACAATCCTACAGAAACTGAGATGACGCTAACGCGGGATGTTTTTGATGATTCAACTGTTGTAATTAAAAATGGAGACAACATTTCTATTAGGCGCAAGGGTTTGATAGAAGAGTATACTCTTGGTGTAGATGAACCTTTTACACGGGTTTATTTGAAGGAAATTGGAACAGTTTTGTAAGTTGATGTAAACAAGAACGGTAATCTCTGTAGAGACGTTGCATGTGAGTCCAGCGCTGCGGGAGGGTTTCCCACAGCAGGCGACTGGCGTTAGCGAAGCGGAACCGAAGGTTCTCCCCGAAGGGTAACGTCTCTACATTATTCAGTGTATAAACTACAAATTAGCAGGGTTAGAACAAGATAATGCCCGTCAAAAAGCGGCGAAACTACAAACAATCTTTTTAAAATTCCACTCAATGTAAATGTGTTGTAAACTTCAGAGCGATTAAGTTTGAGATGTTTGTTTTGCAAAAATGTCGGATATTTCCTGACCAAGACGGCTGAAGGCGGACGATTTTTATCAGAAACTCAACCAATAGAACCCAGTTTCTACCTCAAAGAAGCATTGAGTGAAGGGCTACCACCGGCAATTGCGACAGGTTCAGAAAAAGCCCATTCCGAACTCATTATCAGTCCTATTCTCGTAGAAGTACGTAAGATTTTAGAACGAAAAGTCAGCTTTTTTTCTGGTGAAGATTTTACTGTTGCCCGAGAGTTGGGATTAAGTGGGGTGTGCGATTTTTTAATCAGTCGTTCTTCTGAACAAATATTTATAGAAGCACCTGCAGTTATTGTTGTGGAAGCTAAAAAAGCCGACTTGAAACTAGGTTTGGGACAGTGTGCAGCAGAAATGATTGCAGCACAAAAATTTAATGAGGCTAATAATATCCCAATTCCTACAATTTATGGCAGTGTTAGTAGCGGGACTGCATGGCGATTTCTCAAATTAGAAGGACAAATATTGAGTATTGATTTTAATGATTATCCTGTTTCACCAGTGGAAGTCATTTTGGGAATGTTGGTTTGGATGGTGCGAGAGGGGTAATATAATATTGAGTTTAAAAAACAAAAGTAGCAATCCTAAATCACGAACAATTTAAGATTGCTATATTACCTTCAGCTAACAACTGATGACAGACAGCTAATAACTGATTTACTGCCAAACAAACACCTTAGCTTCATATGGTCCAATATCAATCGTAATGCTATTGTCGCTAGCTTCTACATCATAATTGCCTGTCCACTCGTGCCATGTGCCATTGTTGGAGAAGTTAGAAACTTGATACTCGCCTAAGAAGTTTTCTGAGAAATTCGCCACAACCACAACACGAGAACCTTCATCGTTCCAACGGCTATAAGCTAACACTTTATCTTCTGGATTTTCGTGGATGAAATCAACATTTTCTGTGTAGAGAGCATGATTGCTTTTACGCAGGTGTATTAAGCCTTTGTAGTATTCAAACAAGCTACGATTCAAATCATTACCTAGCAAGCCCCATTCAATTTTAGATGATTCTTGTGTTTTCGGCTTGTACTCACCAAATTCCTGACCCATCCAAAGCATGGGTATACCCATCGCTGTTAAAAGGATAGCAGCTCCCAACTTCAACCGCCTAAAAGCTTCTTCATCAAAGATATTGTTATTACCCAATTCCACCATTAAGCGATCATGATCATGATTGGTGAGGTAATTCACAACATTTGTAGCACCCATGAAGCCTTGACGCTTTGCGTCGATCGCATCTTTGAGGCGTTCTAAATCAAAGGTGCTACCACAGATATGGTCTTTAATACAATGATAGAAACTATCATGCCAGCAGCCATCCATTGGTCCATCAGCGTTGGTGATGCTAGTCGTTTCTGGAATATGTTCGGCAATGTTATAAAAAGGCTTCATGCTGGCAGTATTTCTGGCTTCTTCCGTAATCCAGTGCATGAAATCATAGTTAGCAATTTGCCGTGCTGCATCGTAGCGAATTCCATCAAGGTGATACTCACCAACCCAATAACGAACTGTATCACCAATAAATTTCCGAGCAGGATAAGTCTCTAAATTTTCGTCATAGTGTTCGTAATTAAATTCTGGTCCCCAGTTATTATCGGGGTCGCGAGGCTCATGATGATACCAATAATCGTGGTCAATTTGTGTTAATGGGCTTGATGATTCTGAATGGTTATAAATACCATCCATAATCACACGAATTCCTCTGGCGTGGCACTCATCAACAAGATTTTTCAATCCCGCTGTCGGACCGTAACTTGATTCTGGCGCAAAGAAGTGACGTGGATTGTAACCCCAACTATAATCCCCTGGATATTCTTTAACTGGCATTAACTCAACCGCGTTAATTCCCAGTTCACTGAGGTAATCTAACTTTTCAACCACGTGCTTATACTTTCCTCGCGCATGTGGATCATCTTCTCCACCAGAAAAGTCACCAACGTGCAATTCATAAAGAACTAATTCCTGGTTTGCGGGCAGATGTTTATCGTCATGTTGCCAAACGTAAGTATCTACAACACGTTCCCCATCTTTTATATGTACAACACTGTCATCATTCCCACTCATTTCATCAATATCAGTTGCATAGGGGTCTGTGACATCTACCCATTGGTCTTGTTCAAAAAACCAAGACTTTGACTGCACACGAAATTTATATTTATAATCACCATCTTCTAATTCAACGGTTGTGCGAAAATAACCATCCTCACCTTTTTCCATTGAAATTGGTTCCCAATCTGAAAAAGAACCAATTAAAGAAGCTGCTTCGTTGTAGGGTGCAAATAAATTAAATTCAATTGGCTTTGCCATAGTGAGTATATAAAAAGAAGAGAAGGAGATGCATTGAAAAAAGACAATAATTAAGTTACTAATGACTATAAGGATAATGGCTTAAAGCGATTAACTTATAGTGATTAGCAAGTGTTGAATGAATTTCGGCAATTATGAGTATTTTCTAATTTATAAACAAACTAGCCAATCTCCCTCAAGAGATAATCAAATTCTTTTTACGTCTATCTCAAGAAGTAAATTTGAGAAGATATTTGATTTATTAATTAATAATAAAGTTTTAGTGATTGAGCTAAGATAATTAGAAAAAAAAGGTCAAAAACTTGTCAATCAAAAAACAAAAAAGTTGTAAGTGAGGAATAAGTCACTCCTCATTTCTCACTTTTTTAGTTCTAACTCGAAGTAGAATGTTCAGGTTTGCTCGTTGTTTTTATAACTAGCAACAGCCGCCCTGAGATTACCCTGGTATTGTGACAGGAGTTGTAAGCCCTCCTCTTTTTCCAAACCAGTCCAATGCATTAATAGTGCCAACTTTACCCACTTACCACTACGTTCCAATAAAAAACCAGCGGCTTCTCGACTTAAACCTGTGAGGTCTTGTAAAATACGCATAGCGCGATCACGTAACTTTTGATTCGTTACCGCCACATCCACCATGCGATTGCCATAAACTTTACCCAACTTGACCATCACACCTGTAGACAGGGTATTTAAAGCAAGTTTAGTGACTGTACCCGCTTTGAGACGAGTTGAACCTGCAAGGATCTCTGGCCCAGTCAACAAGCGAATATCAATATCAGCCTCACACTCCACTTGTTCAACAGGGACGCAAGCTATAAATATAGTAGTCGCTCCTCGCTGACGAGCAGCACTCATCGCGCCATGAACAAAAGGTGTTGTTCCACCGGCTGTAATGCCAACCACTACATCAAGTTGTGTGATTTGTCGTTGGGCGATCGCCGCCTCACCATCTTCAGCGCTGTCTTCCAAATCTTCCGAACTACGGACTAGTGCACCCGCACCACCAGCAATAATTCCTTGTACCATTTCTGGAGATGTACAAAAAGTAGGTGGACACTCTGCAGCGTCTAACACTCCTAAGCGACCACTTGTGCCTGCTCCGATGTAAAAAAGACGTCCTCCGTGATGCAAACACTCAGCAGTACGTTCAATTGCTTGAGCTAACTGAACTTTAGCTACACCTACTGCTGCCACTGCCTTTGCATCTTCGCGATTGAATAACTCTACCAGTTCAACAGAACTTAGCTGGTCTAAATTAAGACTATCAGGATTAACCTGCTCTGTCAAAAGATGACCGCGCCCCTGCAAATTCGTCGTCATTTGTTTTTTATCCAAAGTGCAATTGGGAGGCAGTACTGTGAGCGGGTTTTCCGGAAGTACTGCCGTTTATTTGTAATAAGTCATCAGTAGTGACTAGTGACTAATGACTCACTATAGTAATCCTTCCAGTTTGCGGCGAATGCTATCTAGTTCGGAATCAGAAATTTCCGGTTTTTCCTGGGACTCCTGGCTGCGAGGCAGAGTTTCCTCAGCAACATTCTCCTGGGACTCTAGTTTCCAATCTGTTTCTTCAACGTTGACTTCTGGGGGAATTGCCAAAGCACTGTCATTTGGGACAATTTCCCAATCATAGTCCGCACCTTGACAAAATTCTTTCACTTCCTCTGAATCAATCGCCTCTACAGTTGGTGAGAGGAAATCTTGAGCTTCCAGCATGAGGGCAAAGCGTGTCGCGTCGTCTTCTGACTCGAACATCAGAACTTTATTGCGATCGCCCACCTGAATTGTGTGGATTCCCTCATTTTCTGTCCGAGCATTAAACAGTAGTACAAAAACACGCATGGGTGTAATCATTAATCTTACATTTTTGATCTATTTTTAATTAAAGTTCTAGAAGGCGTCCAATGAAAAGTCGAAGCAAAAATTTTCACTTTTTTATCAAATCTTAATATTTTCCTGACAAGGTAAAGACGACAATATCAATAATTTTCTTCAAGAAAGTGAGTAGTCTGTGAATAAACACAGGGGTGTAAGGGTGTAGGAGTGTAGGAGTGTAGGGGTGTTTCTTTCATCAATAACAAGCGGTACGCCTAAGAATGCGGTGCTTTCAAGAAACTAAATCCCCCTTCTTGTCTGTTAAGCGTTAAGCGTTCCCTATTCCCTGTTAAGCGTTAAGCGTTAAGCGTTAAGCGTTAAGCGTTCCCTCTTTTCTTACGAATACTGAAAAAAACTCCTGCCGTCTTTTGTATCGTCGGTTATCCTGGAGTAGGCGCAATTAATTGTGTACCAATCAGTTCTACCAGTGTGGCAGTTCCATCCGTATCTTGAGTGCTAAGTTCTGAATAAATCCTTACATATACATTCGGGGGATAAAATCAGGAAAAAAGGCTATGATGGCTCCACAAAGAAATTCGGGACGCAGTGCTGTGAGTGGCTGTACCGGCTTGATGTAAGTGCCGTTAGTTTTTCGCCTAGGATGCTTCCCAAACTTAAGGCAGCAAGCACGTTGCACACGATAATGCTGTGTAAGGCAGCCACCGCCGGATTTGGGTTTCCCAGTATTCAGTGCAAGTGGCGTTTTCCCCAAAAGCGACTATTATGCAACTAGCATAGGCTTCAAACCTCTTTCTGAGCGCTGAGTCTCTCAAAGAATGTAAACTGATAACACTTTCAGAATTTACACTCGGCGCTCAAGACTGTTTCGGTGAGTCAGTAGTGAGAGACGACATGACCAAAGCTTTTAATCCAGATGATCACTCCCAATCCCTCCATTTTTATAAAAAGTATCAATGGCTGCTGATTTTAAGTCGTAGTGGCATTGCCTTCGGCGGAATTTTGTTTCTTGGAATTCTCGGCAGTACTTGGCGACTGTGGAATTTGATTCATAAAGAATTAGTGCCACTGGCACAAAGCAATCTTACCACTACACTGAACCGTCCAGTAGAACTGGGACAGGTCAAGCAACTATCGCTTACGGGAGTGAAATTTGGAGCTTCAGCCATCCCAGCAACATCTATAGATCCAGATAAAGTTACAGTCGAGGGTGTGGAGGTAGGTTTTGATCCATTACAGCTGTTGTTTAACCGAAAGCTCAACCTAGACGTCACTTTAGTCAACCCAGATGTTTACATTAAACAAGATGAACAAGGGCGCTGGCTAACCACAAAAATAATCCCCTCACCTCAAAAAGGACCGATTAAAACAAATTTAGACAAACTGCGATTTCGCAATGCCAAGCTGATCTTGGTACCGCAGTTGAGGAAAGTTGTGGGAGATATTGATCAAGGAACTTCTCCCCAATTTCCCTCGCCTGTCTCGTCTCCCTCATCCGTAGCATTCTCACAAATCAACGGAACCGCACAACTATTAGAAAACTACAAACTGATAAAATTTGATTTGGGTGGACAATCAAATAATGGTGGTAACGTTTCGATACAGGGAGACCTTCATCCAAAGACACAAGAAATTAATTTAGAGTCCCTGCGTGGGCAAAACTTGCTTGCTACTGAGATTTCTCGCATCGTTAAGTTACCGGTACAATTTCAAGCAGGTCGAGTTGAGGGTGATCTGAAAATTCTCAACATTCAACTCAAACAAAAACAGCAAAACCCGCTCATTTTCGGTAATGCTAGTTTGCAAGGGGTTCAACTTCAAGTTCCCCGAATGCCACAACCATTTATTAATTCTCAAGGTCACGTACGGTTTGAAAAAACCCAAATGCAGTTAGAGAATGTCTCTGCGGGTTATGGCAAAATTCCCTTGGTAAGTAGCGGTACCATTGACCGAAAAGCAGGCTACAACCTGGTTGCACGTGTGAATTCGGTGAACGTAGCAGATGCCCGCGAAACTCTCAAGGTAAAATTGCCAGTACCGACAATTGGGGAAGTTAAGGCAAACTTACAGCTTGTTGGACCAACTACCAATCCAATTCTCTCTGGCACAGTCGCTACCATCAAAACAGCAAAAATTGATAAAGTCGATTTTAATACTGTTCAGTCACAGTTTGAGTTTTCTCCTGTTGCTTCTGTCATAACTTTTAAAAATATTCAGGGTAAAGCCGCAGTCGGTGGTGAAATCACAGGCGCTGGTAAAGTTCAATTTGTTAACAAAATTCCTCAGATTGATTTTAACGTCACCGCAAAGAACGTTCCTGGAGATGCGATCGCCTCTGTTTACGACACAAAACCAGGATTTCAAATTGGCACTGTCTCAGGAACAGCTCAACTGAGTGGCAGTGATAACAAGGTTCAGACAACAGTACAATGGCAAGCACCCCAAGCAACCTACCCCGGAAGCGGAGAAACTATCATCGCCCCAGACAAATCTGTTTCTTTCCGGAATGTTGCTGTTAATGTTGCTGGTGGTAAAGTACAAATTGCTGGCAATTGGGCTAATCAGCGTTGGCAGGCGATCGCCGATGCCTCCCAAGTGCAAGTGCAGCGTTTTGTCAATCCCACTCAACTACAAAATATCTCTGTTGATGAGGCACGCTTCAACGGTCGTCTCATCTTATCAGGAACCTCAGCCCCATTCAAAATTGACACGATTCGCACCACAGATAACACAAAAGTTCAACTTGCAGGTGGCACAGTTGCCATTTCTAATATTCAATTTGGCGAAGAAAGCTTTTCTGCTCAATTAGTTGCAGATGGTGTACAGTTGGGACGCTTACTAAAAAAAGCGCCCCCAAGTTTACAAGGACCATTAGCGGGTAAGTTCCAAGTTTCAGGAAACACAAACGCTTTCAACCTCAAAACATTGCATGCGACGGGCGAGGGACGGCTATTAGTTGCGGGTGGTGCAATTACAGCTTCCAACATCCAAGTGGCAGAGGGTTTGTACAAAGCACAACTTAACGCTAATGACGTTGATTTGAAACAGTTAGCACAATCACCATCACAATTTCAGGGAAAATTAACCGGACAGTTCAACGTTGCAGGTTCGGTTGAATCTTTCAAACCAGAAGCTGTGACAGCAACAGGACAAGCACGTGTGAGTTTTGGAAGTAACACAGTCAGCGCCTCCAATATTGAACTTGCTAACGGTCGTTATCAAATGCAACTTCAAGCAAATAACGTACCATTGCAGCGTTTGACACAAGTATCACCGCAGCTGAACGGTAATTTAAGTGGTCAATTCAATGTTGCTGGTCTCATTAATTCGTCTCAGCCACAAGCGATAAAAGCGACAGGTAAAGCGCGACTAAATGTCGCAAATGGCACTGTGACTGCTTCCAATATCCAAGTGGCAGATGGTCGCTATCAGGCTGTAGTTGATGCTTCTGGTGTGGAATTAAAACGGTTGTCGCAGCAGCTGCGGGGGCAGTTCGGTGGTAAGCTGCAAGTCGCAGGCACCGTGGGAGCTTTCAATATATCTAACGTGCGTGCCGAAGGTCAGGTACAGTTTTCTCAAGGTATTGGTGGTATTGAGCAACCACTAACAGCAGCTGTTGGTTGGGATGGACAAAAGCTGAACATTGAGCGAGCCACTTCCCCGGATTTGAATGCTAATGGTTACATTTTAGCCAAATCTAGTGGGGAAGGTATACCAGAAATTACTGAATTCAATTTGAACGTTCAGGCACAAAATTTGAATCTGCAAAAGTTGCCAATACCGTTATCCAAGAGTGTAGGCTTAACGGGGAAAGCCGATTTTGGTGGGAGAATCAACGGTACACTACCAGCACCAAATATACAAGGGGAACTAAGGTTACGTGACTTGGTGGTGAATCAATTGCCTTTTGAGTCGGTTTTAACTGGAAATATTCAGTCGGGACAGGGACAGGGTTTAAATTTAGATGTCGTGGGCAAACGCGATCGTATTACTGTGAACGCAGATGCAAACAATCGCCCCAACTCTTTCTTAGTGCGGTGGGAAGATTCATTAGCCAGCGGTCAAAGTCAAGGGGATAATTTGGCAATCAAAGTAGACAATTTCCCCTTGCCGATATTGAATATTACCCCGCCTGCTAACAGTCATCTTGGTAAAGGTACAATTGCAGGAGTTTTGACTGGGAATTTTCAAGTTAATCAAAAGACATTCGCCACACAGGGGGATGTTGCCATTGCGAAGCCTCAAGTTGGTCGGATTAAGGGCGATCGCCTGAATGCACAGTTTAGTTACGGCGATGGTCAAATTACCATGAACAATGGTGAATTTGTCAAAGGTCTTAGTCGTTACGCCCTGGCTGGAACTTTCACCCAAACTCCCAAAGGTCCGCAAATCAAAGGTAAACTTAACGTGACTCAGGGTGAGGTGCAAGATGTCTTGAGTGCGCTACAGATATACCAATTCCAAGATGTCCAACGCGGTTTGTCTGAACCAAACTATGGCAAAGCAGCGGATTTGAGTTCTATTCAGTCAGTTGGGCTAGCAGATAATCAGCCTTTGTTAACCCAACTTAACCGCTTTGCTGATATTGAATCCCAGTTCGCACAACAAAAACAACAGCGTCGCGATGCTTCTCGCATACCAGATTTAGAAGATTTAAAAGGAACTTTCAATGGTGAAGTCTCCATAGATACTGCTGCTGCGAACGGACTGGATGTCAGCTTTAATTTTAATGGTCAAAACTTTGTTTGGGGCAGGGGAGATAAACTAGAGCAGTTGTATAAAGCAGACCAAGTGATTGCTCAAGGCAGATTTGAAAACGGTGTTCTGAGATTTTTACCTTTGCGAATTGAGTCTCAGAACCGGCTGATCGCCTTGACAGGTAACATTGGCGGTAGTGAACAATCTGGTCAATTGCGAGTGATCAACTTCCCCGTACAAGTGCTGAATAATTTTGTCAAAATGCCAGTTGGTATAACTGGTAATCTTAACGGCACAGCAGCAATAGCCGGGAGCATTCAAAATCCACAGGCAATGGGAGAATTGCAAATCGCACAAGGGACTCTGAATCAAAAAGCAGTAGAGTCAGCAATTGCGAGTTTCAACTATACCAATGGTCGCTTGGACTTTGGCAGTCACGTTGTGGTTTCTGGTTCAGAACCTGTTAAGATTGCTGGTAGCATACCATATCAGTTACCTTTTGCTTCCGTAAAACCAGACAACGATAATATTAGTCTGGAGATGAAAGTGCAAAATGAAGGATTAGCAGTCTTAAACCTGTTAACCAACCAGGTAGCCTTTGAAAAAGGTGAGGGAGAAATAAACCTGATGGTACGGGGTACAAGGCAACAGCCAATCATAGATGGACTTGCCACTGTTAATAATGCTACCTTTTCATCTCAAGCTTTACCAGGAAAGTTGACAGATATTACAGGAAAAGTGCAGTTTGATTTAGACCGCATCATCGTACAAAATCTTCGAGGTAAGTATAATAACCAAGGTAGTGTTGAGGCACAAGGGGAAATTCCTGTCGCCAACCAAGGAACGAAAATAGATAATCCTCTCAATGTGACCCTTAATCAATTGGCTTTGAATATTAAGGAACTTTACAAGGGAGATGTCAGTGGTAACTTGCTCTTGACTGGTTCTGCGCTTAACCCAATGGTTGGTGGTCAATTGCAGTTAGATAATGGTCAGGTATCACTTGCAGAATCTAAAAATCCAACTACCCCTGAAAATAGCGATGATACGAATGTCTCACGCCTAAAGGCTGCAAAGCAAGATTCACCTAAACCTAGTCCTAAATTTGGCAATACAACTACTAAGTTTCACGATTTAAAGTTAAAGCTAGGCAAAAACGTAGAAATTACCCGTCCACCTATTCTTAGTTTCCGTGCAACTGGTTCCCTAACCGTCAACGGTTCATTTGGCGAACCAGTACCAGAAGGAACTATTCGGCTTAAGGGAGGAAGCGTCAATTTATTTACGACTCGATTTAACCTTGTTAATGGGTATAAGCATAAAGCTATTTTTCGGGCAAATCAACCTCGTGACCCCAACTTAGACATCCAACTATTTGCCAAAGTACTCGACGTTCTTCAAAATACTGACCTCAATAAACCAAATATTACAGGGTTGGCAGCTTTAGAAAATATTCGTGTCGAAGCTAGGGTACAAGGTCCTGCAAGTAAACTCGATCAAAGTGTAGAATTGACAAGCAGTCCTGCACGCACCGAAACAGAAATTGTTGCCCTGCTTGGGGGTGGATATGTAAATAATCAAGAAGGCAGCAACAACGATGGTACTTTGGGACTTATTAATATAGCAGGTTCGGCTGTGCTGAACAATCTTCAGCAACCTCTTAACGAAATTGGTACTGCACTCGGTTTAAGTGAACTGCGTTTATTCCCAACTATTCTTTCTGACAGTGTACAAACAGGTAGGACGAGTTCAAGTTTGGAGTTGGCAGCGGAGGCTGGAGTAGACTTGAATCGTAAGATTTCTATTTCTACCCTCAAGATTTTGACAACAAACGATCCTTTCCAATGGGGTGTTAATTATCGACTGAATAATTCCCTTCGTCTGCGTGCAACTACCAATTTCTTTGATGATAATCGCGCAGTTGTTGAGTATCACAAGAGGTTTTAGCTACCGCCATCCAGTGCAGTACTTTACACCAGCCCTACTTTTGAAAAAGCCAACTTTGCAGCACCTGCTATTCCTGCAAAGTTGCCTAACTCTGCTGGCAATATTTGTAAACCCAGACGTGAAGTCAGCTGCACTCTCCGCTCAATTTCTGCTTTGACTGATGGTATAAAAAACTCGGCACTTGCACTCATTCCGCCACCAATGACAACAGCTTCTGGTGTCAACACATAAATCAAACTGGTCAATCCAATCCCCAAATACTTACCATATTCTTGCCAAAAAGTCAATGCTTTTGTATCTCCTGCTTTCGCAAGAGCGCACAGTTCTGCTGGTTCTTTCCCTGTACAACGACGAATGGCAGTGACTGACAAATGCTGCTCCAAAGAGCCTTGATTACCACTATTACACATTGGACCATCTGGATTGAGGGTGATTAATCCCAACTCACCTGCAGCGCCTAGATGACCAATAAACAGTTTACCATCCAAGATAATTGCACCACCCACTCCAGTTCCCAAAGTGAGTAAAATAAAATTTTGAAAGCGGCGACCTACTCCCAACCAAGCTTCTCCCAACCCTGCACAGTTAGCATCGTTGGCGATAATGGTAGGTTTTCCTGTCTTTGCTTCCAGCCACTCGGCTAACGGAACATCATACCATCCTGGCAAGTTTATGGCGACTTTGGCAATACGTCCTGCTGCATCCGCTGGTCCTGGAGTGCCAACACCAATAGCAATAGTATGACTTTGGTTGTCAACTTGAGCGTTAGCGGAACGTTCCAGAATGGAAATCGCATCTACCATTGCGAGCATAACCGCCTCTGGTGTAGGTGGTTGCGGCGTTGCGACAGTTAACGATTGTAAACAAGTGCCATCTCTAGTAACACGCCCCAGCTTAATTGCTGTTCCACCTAAGTCAATGCCAATGACTTGAGAATCTGCCACTTTCAAACCCCTCACAAATAAGCACAAAGTTGTCACTGATTTGGCAACGGATGAGTAGATTTATGCAAAAATCTAGTTTGGGACGATTGAGAACCACAGATGGACGAGGCAGTTTCAGTCAGGGTTGAAATCCCCGCTTGAAACTGTCTTCAATGCGTGAATGTTGTTAGCGCAGTGGGACGCAGTCCATGAGCGAATTTTGAATTGTTAACTGTGGTTCTGTGATTCAAAGAAATTGACTTTTGCAAGAGGCAGCATGAGCAAATGCTCAACAAACAATCTGCGACATTGGCTAGAAAATTCCTTGCCACCCCTGCTAAATCTGCTACTTTATTTTTTACCAGTTTTGCTACCAAAAATTTCTACATTTTCACTAGTCTTTGGTGCGGGTTGTAAAGTAGCGACAGTCAGGGGATTAAAATTAGGCTTACCCCCTAAAGATGCGACTGGCGCACCTCTTAAAATGCCAGTCAGGGCAACGGAAAGCATGAAGCCACCAGCAGCGGCAGCAATTAAAGAAAAATTATCTTTCACACAAATCTCTCAATGATAAGTACAACAGATATTAGGGTAGCAAACGATATCAAGTATGATTTTTTATTGTTAGTTGTTGTATTGACGACTAACCACTATTTAATAACAAATCCCTCTCGACTATTTCCGGATGTCTTTTCGTAAACGCGGATTGATATACTCATTTAACCCTTCACCAAGTAGCGACAGCCCCACAACCATTATTGTCATCCCTAATCCGGGGAAAAGAGCAGTCCACCAAACACCAACGGGTAGGGCTTGCAAAGCTTGTTGTAAATCGCGTCCCCATTCTGGCGTTTCTCTTGGAAGCCCTAACCCTAAAAAGCCCAAACCTCCCAGAATCAAGATTGCGTCAGCGGCGTTAAGGGTAAAAAGTACGGGTACGCTTTGAATGACGTTGAAAAACAGGTATCGAGAAAGAACCTGCCAAGTGTTAGCACCCATTGCTTGTGCTGCTTCAATGAACACTTCAGTTTTAACACTCACAGTGTGGTTGCGAACAACACGATAATACTGTGGTACATAAGCAATGCTGATAGCAAGAGCCGCGTTTAAGATTCCACGTCCCACAATAAATGCTAGCGTTATCGAAAGCAGCAGCCCCGGTAGAGTGTAGATACTATCCATAACGAATAGTAATGCTTTATCTAATCTACCCCCCGCGTAGCCACTCAACATACCCAGAGGCACACCAATAAACATACTAAGCGCCGTAGCTAATAAAACGACTAGCAAGGCGGCTTGAGCACCAAATAGAGTGCGGGAAAAGACGTCATAACCTTCACGGCTAGTACCAAACCAATGTTGAAGTGAGGGTGGTTCTTGAATGGGGTTACTTAAGGAATCTATAGGGTTTTGCACCAAACCCAATAGCTGAAGTAAGGGAGCGAAAAGAGCTAGGAACACGAAAAATAGAGTAATAGTTAACCCAATCAGCATCAATTGCTGGGAAAGGGTGGGGCTTTCGGGAAACCGTAAAAATCTTAGTTGGAAACTTTTCGTAATGGTCATAAACGAAGCGAGGAGTTCGCGGCTATGAACTATAAATGACCATTTTACATACCAGATGGTTTCATGTAATGGTGCAAAGCCGAGCCAGCGTGTCCAATATCAAAAATTAAATTCCTTATAAAGATTTGTAACATTATTTAACATGGCAACAATATCATTTAAAGTAGCAGAAGCCAGCACCTAACCACCGAAAGTGACAGCGCTGGCTCTGCCTCGTAATTTTTTGAAGAAGATAATCTCATTATGGCTTATCAAGAACGCCTCAAACCCTGGGCGGTTATCAATTCAGTGTCCCCGTCAGAAAGGGTAGTCGTCAGCCGCCACCGGAGTCGCGTTGATGCAGAAGAATACCTTCGGTTACTGCGTGAGCAAAAGCCCACTAGCAAACATGAAATAGTTTTCAGGGTAGCAGAGGAAAAGGTATAGGGAAAAGTAGGGAGATGAAATTGCTTCATCTCCTTTCTTTTTTACTCACTACCTACAAATTGCTTGAAATCAATTGGCGGTACTCACTCTTTTGCTTAACGCCTTTGACTTCCTTGAGCAGATCCTTATCCTTAAAGAACTGAACTGTGGGTGTTCCTGTAACACCAGCATTTTCAGCAATGTCTCGGTCTTTGTCGATGTCAATTTCAACGAAGTGAATTTTATCGTCAAATTCATCCACGACTTTATTTAAGATGGGCTTGAGGGTATGGCAAGGACCACAACCAGGAGAGACGTATTTGACGATAATTAGGCGATCGCTTTCATGGAACAACTTCCGCAAAGCAATACCCCCCTGATGGCGGGTTGTATTCAAATCAAATTCAGCGGCTTGTTGTTCCTCGGTTTTCTTCTGGGCTAACTCTTCTAGTTCGTTATTTGGAGTTTCCGGTTTTTGATGGAATTCCTGAATTAACCCACTCGCAGACAACCAGCGTTCTGCCAACATCGCCGCCGTACAGCCACTACCAGCAGCGGTAATTGCTTGACGGTACTCATGATCTTGTACATCGCCTGCAGCGAAAACGCCCTCTAAGCTTGTTTCTGGAGAACTAGGCTTGGTGACAATGTAACCCACGTCATCGAGTTCCAGTTGTCCCTTGAATAAAGATGTATTGGGTTTGTGACCAATGGCGTAGAATAATCCTTTAACGTGCAGTTTACTCTCTTCACCAGTAGTGGTGTTGTGGATTTTTATCCCTTCCATGTGCTTGTCGTTGCCAAACACATCCACTGCGTCTGTCTTCCAATGAACCGTGATTTTGGGGTTGCTCAAAACCCGGTCTTGCATGGCTTTGGAAGCCCGCATCTTCTCAGTTCGCACCAGCAAATTCACTTTCGAGCCGTACTTAGTCAAGTAAATTGCTTCTTCCGCCGCCGAGTCGCCACCACCCACTACCGCTAATTCCGCTCCGTGGAAAATCGGCGTAGCACCGTCGCAGATAGCACAAGCAGAAATTCCACGGCTCCAGAATTGATGTTCACTGGCTAAACCCAAGCGCTTTGCTGTCGCACCCGTAGCGATGATAATGCTGTGGGTTTTTAATTCCCGTTCGTCTGAGCGGACTATAAAAGGACGCTGACTCAAATCAACTTCAACAACATCTTCTGTATATAATTCAGCCCCCCAGCGCTCCGCCTGAGCTTTCATTTTATCCATCAGCTCGGGTCCGGTAATTCCTTCGGGAAACCCAGGAAAGTTTTCCACTTCAGTCGTTGTCATCAACTGACCACCAGGTAACCCCCCGGATTGGAAACCCTCAAAGACAACTGGTTTGAGGTTAGCTCGTCCTGCGTAAATAGCAGCTGTATACCCTGCTGGACCAGAACCGATAATTACTACGTTTTCTATTGTTGAATTAGTCATAAAATTATATAAACTCATAACGACTATGACTTAATATAGCATACCAGACAGGGCGTGATAGAAAATCCCAATCTAGGAATATTAAGACCCGGTTGCGCTCCAATTACCTTACCCTCTTTCCAAAGTATCCCGGAGGAGTGATTTGAAACTGAGAATAAGTAAATTAGTTCTATTTTTAGCTACACATATACGAAAAATTACGTATGACTATCAAGATAAAAGCTAAATTACTGCATTACGTTATTAAGAAAAAAAAGGAGGATGAGGGCTTCACACTCATTGAACTCTTAGTAGTAATTATTATTATAAGTATTCTATCTGCTATTGCTTTGCCCTCGTTCCTTAGCCAAGCCAACAAAGCAAAACAATCAGAGGCTAAAACCTATGTGGGTTCCATGAACCGAGCGCAGCAAGCTTATTACTTGGAAAATGGTCGGTTCGCGGATATAAGTGAATTAGGGATTGGTATTAAATCCAAAACTGAGAACTACGAGTACAGAAGTACACCAAGTACCGACAATCAAGTTGTCGTCAATAATGGCATCTCTCAGAAAGACAGTCTCAAATCCTATGCAGGTGTTGTCATTTTATCAAAACAAAACAGTAGCACTCAAGCAGATGTTTTAGCCATCTTATGTGAGTCTACTAATACTGGGAAAGGAACAGCACAGCAGCCTAATAGCACAACTAACGGAAACTCGTCGGAACCGCAATGCCCGAGTAACTACAAGGAACTGAATAAGTAGCAGGTTAAATGATACCTCAAAGAATCAGTCCTTATAAAAAAATTTAGCCGTTTCAATCTCTAATTGAATCGTTGATAAAAGTGGGTAGTTCAAACTATCCACTTTTATTTCGGTTTGAATCCTAGCAAGACAACTAATATAAAAATTTTATACAACTCAAAATTCTTGTTTACGTATGATTTTTATGTCTTCCTTCTTTTGGAGTGTATTTTCCCGAATTTTTGCCTCTACTGAAAATATTAAATTTTTAGAGAAATTTTTCTGACCTCTATATAATAATGCTAGATGTTTAGTAGATCGTATATAACTAAATAATTCGGCATAACTCCAGTTAACTGCACAGTTCACTGTTCCGTGAAAACCTTCAAAAAACCTTTCTTAACATAAGTTTTTTAAAACTTGCATAGTTCATGGTGAAAGAAAAAAATAACATTTTGCATATATCCTCTGAACGTGCCCAAAATGTATTGTTTATGAAAGATACAAAAGTAGGTACTGTTTGAAATCTGCCGAAAGTAACGACTTTCTGGTAAGAAAATGTAACTCCTACAGGTAGGGATTACCGTACAAAAGCCAATGAAATAGTTACTCACTTGAGTTAAGTTATGATATAGTTAGAAAGTTGAGACTTGCTTTGCCAAAGTAAAAAGCTCCACGCATCGGCAAGAATTCCAATACGGAAAGCAGTTTTGATTAAGCTTTTACCCAACCAAATCTGAATTTAATCGAGGTTATGAGTAAGCAGCAAGTTATTCACCCAATGGTGAAGTTGCAGCGTAATGTGCGTTCACTCGCAGATTCTAATATTATCAAGCCCACAGATAGTATCTGGAAAATCGCTTTGCTCTTCGGCAATGAATGGCAGCACTTGAAGCAAGAATTGCTAGACTATGGGTTTAGTATGCAAGATCCAGTAAGCGAATTGCTAGCAGTGGAAGCTTGGGATGAAGAATAAGAAGTAGGGCAATACGGTCTCTATTTCTTGTTTCTTATAGCTATTCCCTAAACTTTGCACACTGCTAAAGCCGCGACTAAATCCTTCGCCGTTTGATAGCGATCGCATGGCAAAGGCTCTGTGGCGTGGTCAATTACTTGCCGTAACTGGGGAGTAATTGTGGGCACATTTGCGACTTCAAACCGAAAACTTCGCCCTCTCTGGCGGTAGAACTTAAAAGGGCTTTCGCCAGTTAACAAAAAAATAAGTGTCGGTCCAATGGCATATAAATCGGATTGGGTGACGGGTTGTCCCCGTTCTTGTTCGGGGGCACAATAGCCCTCTGCACCAATACGAGTCCCAGGCGTTGTAGCAATCTCTTTGACAGCGCCAAAGTCTAGCACAACGATACGATCATTATGGTTTTGCACCATGAGGTTCGCCGGTTTAATATCCCGGTGAATCAAGGGTGGGTGTTGGCTATGGAGATATTCTAGAATATCGCAGGTTTGAATCATCCAACTAATCGCTTGATTTGGGACAACAGGCCCTTTTGAATAAACTAGTTTTTCCAAATCCTGTCCATGAATTAATTCCATTGCCAAATATTTCTTTCCACCTTCGACAAAAGAGTCATAATATTTAGGAATTCCAGTATGGCTTAGGGATTTAAGAGTATTTGCCTCTCGTTCAAATAACTCTTGTGCCTTAGCAATTTTTGCCATATCAGCATTCATCTGCTTCAACACCAACAATTGTGGGTGTCCAGCTATTCTTCCTAATCCATCCCAAGCTAGATAAGTAGTACCCATACCTCCCTGTCCCAGAATTCGCAATACCTGATATTGGCGAATTGTCTGAATGATGGACAAAGGTTGACCGCAGTGGATGCAAAACAAATTGTTAGGTGAGTTTCCTTCATGGGTGCAACTTGTATAAGGTAGCGCTGGATAAGGAAAATATTGTGAAGTTGTTTGCTTGTTAATTTCAAATCTCAGAATTGGACCTTTTTGCGCCAGTTGCAGTTCAGAGTTATCTGACAATAAAATTTGAGTGACTAAAACGCCGTTGAGAAAAGTGCCATTCGTGCCTTGACTAATGACCTGCCAAGAACCACCATTTTTATCGGAATTGACTTGCCGGAGTTCTAAATGATATCGTGACACCAAACTATCACTTAAAACCACGTCATTATCAGCTGAACGACCAATCCGAATGATGGACTCGTCGTCAAAGTGCCACTGCTCAAGAGGTGTTTTTTGTTGAGGTTCTAACAGGGTCAGCGTGACCATAGGTAATTTTTAATTAAGGAGAAGGGAGTAGAAAGTGGCAAACAAGGAGTTGGGGAGAAGGAGTAAGGAAGTAACAGAAGTTTCCCTTGTTTTGTTACTCTCTCCCTGTGTTGATCCTGTTTATCCTTGTCAGTAATTTACAATTATTGCTGTTGTTTTATACTTGGGTGCACTCTTGCCCGAATAAGTATAGCAGTAATATTGTCATGACCATTGTAATGGTTTGCCAAATCAATTAAAGCTTGAACACCACTTTCCAGATTGGCAGAATGACTTAACAAAGGTGCTAAGTAATTCTGCCCATGAAGAGTCAGCAAATCATTATCTGATAAACCATCCGAAGCAAGAACAAAAAGGGTATCTTCATTTATGTCAAAAAACTGGATATCGGGAATAATAGACTGTTCATCGCGAGGACCAAGGGCTTGAGTCAACTGGTAAGCATCAGAGCGCGAATATGCTACAATACGCTCCACACCCCGAGAAATTTCCCGTTGACCAACTTCATGATCCAATGTGACTTGTTCAAGTCCTGTTTTGCGAGTTACTCGGTACAGACGACTATCTCCGACATGAGCTACCGCAACTTGAGTATCTTGGATTAAAAGCATAACTAAAGTTGTGCCCATGCGCCCAATACCCGAACGGGCATCTTGTTGATTGACATTGAAAATTGCTTGATTGGTTAGCCGCACTGCTGCGCGAATATTATCTTCTGTTGGCAGTTGGTTAGAAGTCCAGTGAGTTTGAAAGTACTCGCGCAAAGATTTTACAGCCAAGGCACTAGCAACCTCGCCCGCCGCGTGTCCGCCCATTCCATCACACAGAATATACAAACCACGCGCCTGCAAGGTGTAGCTGTTGGGTGATTCTAGGTTGTATACTTTTGTATCAATACCAAAATAGTCTTCATTATGATCGCGTTGACGTCCAACATTGGTAAGTCCTGCATTTTCCAGGCTTATTAATTGCACGCGTTGCGTAACTGTGGACTTATCATCGCTTTTGAATTCAGTCTGATCCTCTTGGTCATCTAACTGCAACACAGTGGGTGCAGCATTGCTCTTAGGCAATGTAGAGGGAATTGAAACGCTTGTAGAATTACCTTGTAATTCAGACACAATATCTTCCAGAGATGATTGCAGCTGTGCTAGCGTTTGTATGTTTCCTTGTTCTAACTCTCCGAGTAGGTTCAAAACAGAGCCAAATTGAGTGCGTTGAGACTGTCTAAAAAGTGCGTGCCAAACTCCCCCTAAAGCTTGGATTGTTGGCTGCGCAACTGTCACAACAGGTAGTGTTGCTTCTGTATCTTCTGAAGACTGAACAGCTGTATACTCTGGCGATTCTACATACAATCTTTGTAGTGCTAAGGACAGGTTTTCATCAACTCGTATATTGGATAATTCCAACAAACTTTCACCGCAGTGAGCTTTTTCCAGTACTGACCAAAGCTGAGTCATCTGGGAAAAAAAATGTACAATTTGTAACGAGCTTAGTGAATCATCCTCCCACAAATGAAGTAATTCTTGCCAATTTGAGCGATCTTCGATGAGTACTACCTGTATGTCGTCCTGCTGCCAAGCATCATGAATGGGCGGTATTCCCAGATGGCACCATGATCGTAAGGCAATATAAGGTTTGGCGAGACTAGGAATTTTATCAACCCCAGTTGATTCCATAACTAACCCCTTGTGCTGATTTGTCAGCATAACCTCAAGGAGTGACACTTGGTATGGTTGGCAGTCTAGAACTCTTACCGAGACTTGAGTGTTAGGAGCAATTTCCTGTAACGCTGGCAGCGGTTCTAGCAGTTGATAACGCTTTTGTGAGTCTAGGTAAGAACCTGCTGATAGAGGAGATAAAGAAGATGAGGAAGCAAAATCTTCCTTATCCTCATCTACTGGCAAAGTCTCTTCTTTTGTAATAATTGCCCACAAAACGCTTCCGCATGCTGCGCCACAGTTATCACATTCTCGTGCATTTAAAGCCAAATGAGTGCAGCACTCAGGGCAGACCTTATGAGTCAGTGAAGCGCCACAGCGTTGGCAGAATTTGTTAGCATTGGGGTTTTCAAATTTACACTGAGGGCAAATCAGCATTGTGGAAGTTCCTTAATTCCCGTTCCAAGGTGCTTTTAGCCACTACAATCCAAAAGTGCCACATTTGTTAGCACCTGCCTACAATAGAACTACAATATATTGTGATTCATCTGGCGAATTTTGGTGGCAGTCTTAATTTTGACGCATACTAACTATAAACTTGATATATTGGCAAGCTATATCTTTACAAAAAATTGCCACGAAAACTAGGCATGTTCACATATTCCGACACATATCTTTAGGTTTAGGAAACAATACAAGCTGATGAGATTTGGGATGATAGGCTCTACAATGATAATTACACTCATACTTTAGTTATAATCTAAAAGCTTTGTTCATTTGCTTTTTAACTTTCTAGAGCCTGCAAAAGCTAAATCGACTAACAACTTGAGTTCACCGGATGTTAGCTCACGCCATTGACCTGGTTGTAGGTTATCTAAGTGTAGGTGGGCAATGGTTACCCTGACCAGGCGCAAAGTTGGAAATCCCACAGCCGCCGTCATTCTCCTGACCTGACGATTTTTGCCCTCTGTCAAAGTCATTTCTAACCACGCTGTCGGCACATTTTTGCGAAACCTAATCGGCGGTTCGCGTTCTGCTAAAGAAGGCTCCATTGGCAATAGCGCCACCTTAGCTTGGCGAGTGCGGTAATCTTGGATCGTCACACCTTGTTGTAGCTGCGTCAAAGCCGCAGCATCAGGAATTCGTTCTACCTGCACCCAGTAAGTCCGTTCGTGTCCAAACTGAGGGTGAGAAAGGCGATGTTGTAATTGCCCGTTATCGGTTAATAGCACTAACCCCTCACTGTCCCAGTCCAAACGACCCACAGGATATATATCGGGTATGTCGATATAGTCTTTGAGGGTGCTACGAGTGGGAGTGTCTTTAGTAAACTGGCTGAGGACACCATACGGTTTGTAAAACAGAATGTGTCGGTAAGTCATGAGTAAAAATTTAAAATAAAAATGAAAACAAAAATTAAAATATTAGGACTTACATATTGACACTTGAATCGTATTTAAGCATTTCTCTGTTTCACAAGTTCAAAGCTTGATAGTTAGATCATACTCTCGAACCGCCAGAAGAATACCTATTTTTGAACAGCACCAGGCGCTGGCGCGACACAGAGGGAGGAGTAAATTGTTATAAGTAATTTTAGACCACTGATACAAGTAACAAGCACTAGCAACTGTATCGCCTAAGAAGACGAAACCTAACACTAGTAATCATTTTTGTATATCTTGGCAATATTGACCTATTTCAACTTCCCGTAACTTCATCATATCGTCTATGTTGCCGCTTGCTATCATTTTGCCATCTAGACTACATCCTAGTGAAAGTATAATCAAAGACATATTAATAGCTTCACTCCAATTAACGCCTTTCTTGAATTGCTCCTTACCAAGGGGAGAAATAGAAGGGTTTGGATTTTGGATTGTAGAGACGTTAGATGTAACAGATCCAGTTGCGTACGCGGGTTTCTCCACTTGAGCAATATAGCATTTTTGACAGTTGTGTTGAAGTTTGTAACCTGCATTTTCCAGCAGTTTCGAGATATTATACCAACCTTTTATACACGTATCCGTCAAAGTCTCAATGTATCGATTTTAAGCTGAAAGCGAAAGTTAGCGTTTAGCTGGGAGTTTGGAGATCTCAACAATGATGGAACGAAAGCACGTCTAACAGCTTTGCTGTCAGCACAATCAAGTGGTCGAGAGGTCATGGTTGGCTATCCAATCGCTGGCTAGAACTGTAATCAAGAAAACTTGTCAGAAGAGGCTCACATTGTTAGAACCTACTAGGTAGAGCGAAGAATTACTGGGAATTATCTAAAGTAGTGATGCTTTAGCTCTTTTCCAAAGTAGTATGATAAGCAGTCTAACATAGCCTCTAAGGGAGACGAGATTCTGCTACCATCAGGGCATTAAACTTGGAAGTGCTTAGTACAAGTCACCGCTCATTTTTGCCGTTACGGAGAGACATCATGCAGGAATCGAGCGTTTATCGTTCGCTCTAAAGAGAGGCTGAGAAAAAAAGACACGGGCGACGCTATCAATCTCTTGCGTAGAGGAGTGGCGATCAACATCGACGCTGATTAAAAACGAATAATTTTGATCGTGCGGCGCGATCGCTGAAAACAGACATCTTTTTCTGATAGATAATAAAGTTTCTCAATACATCAGTCATAAAATTATTTTTTGAAATTTTGAATTTGCGTGTCAGCGAGAGTCACCTTACAAATTTTTAACTCCCATGCTCCGACCCATAACGAAAATGCTAAGATAATTTCTTATGCTAGGGGTGCCTGTATATCAGGCTGAGATTACACTCTTAACACCTGAATCCGGGTAATACCGGCGGAGGGAAGCTGTTTATCGAGGAAATCAAATATGCGGACTGAATGGGTTGCCAAGCGGCGTGGGCAGAGCAATGTCACTCAAATGCATTATGCACGTCAGGGTGTCATTACACAAGAAATGCATTATGTCGCGCAGCGGGAAAACCTCCCCGTGGATCTCGTCAAAGACGAAGTCGCACGGGGACGGATGATTATCCCTGCTAACATTAACCACACGAACTTGGAACCAATGTGTATTGGTATAGCCTCCAAGTGTAAGGTTAATGCCAATATCGGTGCTTCTCCCAACTCTTCCAATCTTGACGAAGAAGTCGCAAAGCTGAATTTAGCGGTGAAGTATGGCGCTGATACCGTAATGGATTTGTCCACTGGTGGCGGAAACTTGGATGAAATTCGCACTGCGATTATCAAAGCTTCACCAGTACCAATTGGGACAGTACCAGTTTATCAAGCTTTAGAAAGCGTCCACGGCAATATTGAAAAGCTGACACCAGATGATTTTCTGGATGTGATTGAGAAACACGCCCAGCAGGGTGTCGATTACATGACTATCCACGCTGGGATTTTGATTGAGCATTTGCCTTTAGTCAGAAGTCGTCTCACTGGCATTGTGTCTCGCGGCGGAGGTATTTTGGCAAGATGGATGCTCGCTCATCACAAGCAAAATCCACTCTATACCCACTTGCGCGACATCATTGAAATTTTTAAAAAATATGATGTCTCCTTCAGTTTTGGTGATTCCCTCCGTCCTGGTTGTACCCATGATGCTTCTGATGATGCACAATTAGCGGAACTCAAAACTCTCGGACAACTAACTCGTAAAGCTTGGGAAGATGACGTACAGGTCATGGTAGAAGGTCCCGGACACGTTCCAATGGATCAAATTGAGTTCAACGTCAAAAAGCAGATGGAAGAGTGTTCTGAAGCCCCTTTCTACGTGCTGGGACCATTGGTGACGGACATCGCCCCTGGTTACGATCACATCACCTCGGCAATTGGGGCAGCAATGGCTGGTTGGTACGGTACTGCAATGTTGTGCTATGTCACACCAAAAGAACACTTGGGCTTGCCCAATCCTGAAGATGTCAGGAATGGTTTGATTGCTTATAAGATAGCCGCTCATGCCGCAGATATAGCCAGACACCGCCCAGGTGCAAGAGATAGAGACGATGAACTGTCCCGCGCCCGTTACAACTTCGACTGGAACCGTCAGTTTGAATTATCACTCGATCCGGAAAGAGCGAGGGAGTACCACGACGAAACTCTGCCAGCAGACATTTACAAAACTGCTGAGTTTTGTTCAATGTGTGGTCCCAAGTTCTGCCCCATGCAAACCAAAGTTGATGCTGATGCACTCACAGAACTTGAGAAGTTCTTAGCAAAGGATAAGGTGACGGTAACCCAAAGTTAGGAATTGGGAATAGTTAGTCTCAGTAATTAGCTGGTAGTAGAAAATTCACTACTACCAACTAACCACTAACTATTTCTAAGTTGCCGATATCGCTCTTGAATTTCCTTAATCGTATACACCGCGTTAAACTGCAAGCCTGCTTGTTGGTATAATTCGGCTCCTCCTTGCTGACGATCTACTAGTGAAATCACTTTGTTCACGGTATAACCTGCCTCTCTAAGTCGGTCAACGGCTTTCATAGCAGATTGTCCAGTTGTGACAACATCTTCTAAAACTACTACTTTTGCCCCTTCTGGCAAACTGGGACCTTCAATATATGCCCTTGTTCCATGTCCCTTGGCTTCCTTACGAATAATCAACGCTGGTATCGGTCGATTTTCATATGCAGAAACCACACTGACAGCGCTGACAATCGGATCTGCTCCTAATGTTAAACCAGCAACTGCTTGAGTCTCTAATTGCAGCATAGATAGGAGAATACGACCAATTGCCAGAGCACCTTGGGGGTGAAGTGTTACTTGCTTGCCGTTGATATAGTAAGAACTCCGCTGTCCTGAGGAGAGGACAAAATCACCTTCTTTATATGCCAGTTGACAAAGTAAATCGAGTAAGTATTGGCTAACGGTTACTAAATCAGTAATTGTTGCGCTGATATTGGGTTGCGCATAAGTTTCGGCTTGATATGTCATCACAATACGCTCCACTGCGTTCCACTCATAATGACAAAAATATACTTCTCAGACATCCTAGCAACAAGTGCTGAGCGTGTGATTTCTTTTTTTCAAACCCGACTCAGGAATGCTGTTCACTATCCTTACGGAAAATCCAAAAAGTTTTTCCTGACTATTTTTAAATCCAGGGTGCAGGAGTTGAACCTGCCTAGCGCGAATTATGAGTTCGCTGCCTCAACCGCTCGGCCAACCCTGGTCGAGTTTCGATCATAGCACAAGTCAATAGAATTTGACAATGCTAATATAATATACCAGATTTTTATACCATATAGTTTGACGTGGCAGTAGTGGAGACTAATATTGATTAAGCTCCTCTATAAATTGAAGTAAATAACTTCGATACTTTTAAATAGACCAGCATTCTTTTGCAATGACTTGTTGGCAATGAAACTAAATTCTACGATACTTCTGACTTTGATTTTGCTAGTTCTGATGTTGGGGGCTGGTTCTGTAAGTGCATTTTGGGGATTTACTTTAGGAAGTGCAGCACTCAAAGGTGTTACAGCACCTGATGCTCGTCCTACCAGCAAATTTACCAGCGCTAAATCAGCTAAGGAGCAACACGCAGGAGTTGCTTTTCTCCAGGAGAATGAAATCCTGAAAATTGTCAAATCGCGAATTGAGGGCAAAACTAAAGCTGCCAAATCTAGAAAAAAAGGTGATGATGATGAGCAGGTAAATACCAGCAAGCTCAAGAAAGATGAAAAATCAACGCCCGCCGCTGAACAAGAAAAGCCTCAGGAAGGATTTCCCATTAACGCCCAAAGCGAAGGTGTTAACCTTTCAGTACAATCAGCTCGCTTTTCTGGTGGTGCTTTGCTTTTAAAAGTACAAATGCAGAACAAAGGCAAAGATTCTGTACGCTTCCTATATAGTTTTTTGGATGTATCAGATGATAAAGGACGAACCTTAAGTGCGAGCACAGAGGGTTTACCATCTGAATTGCCAGTAAATGGACCTTCTGTTTCTGGTACAGTCAGCATTCCCGCACCTTTACTTGATAATGTCAAGCGTATTTCACTCGCCCTGACAGATTATCCTGCTCAAAGATTACGCCTAGAAGTATCAAATATTCCCGTAGAAAGATAAATATTAGTGGTGAGTAGCATAACTAACCATTAAGAAAAATATTCATGGGGCATCAGTATTATACGGCTTCAACAGTGAGTGCTTTTCTTAGCTTAAGTTGGACAGACGTGGGGCTGCGATTGTTATCAGTGCTACTGCTGATTACTATCAATGCCTTTTTTGTAACAGCAGAATTTTCTATGGTGACAGTCCGGCGATCGCGCATCCATCAACTGGTGGAGGCTGGCGATATTCAGGCGATCGCTGTTGAAGTTTTGCAACACAGTATTGACCGATTGTTATCGACAACTCAATTAGGTATTACTCTCTCTAGTTTGGCACTAGGCTGGATTGGAGAAAGCACGATAGTTGTGCTTGTAAAATCATGGCTACTATCTTTACCTCTACCTAAAGGAATGAGTACAGTCATAGCTCATTCTCTATCAATTCCAATTGCCTTTTTTTTCATAGCTTATTTACAAATAGTTTTAGGAGAATTATGTCCCAAATCAGTATCCATACTCTATTCAGAACAGCTGGCAAAATTTTTAGGCCCTTCGATCAGAGCAACTGTCAGATTTTTTAGCCCTTTTATCTGGATTCTTAACCAATCAACTCGTTGGCTATTGCGACTTTTTGGTATTGAATACACAGGTAAAAGTTGGAAGCCGCCAGTTACACCTGAAGAATTACAACTGATTATTTCCACAGAACGCGAATCTAGCGGATTACAAGCACAAGAACGACAACTACTCAAAAACGTCTTTGAGTTTGGGGACGAGACAGTACAAGCAGTCATGGTTCCTCGCACCAGCGTTATCGCTTTGCCAAAAATCGCTACTTTTGCGACTTTTCTACAGGAAGTAATAGCTACACGTTACTCTTGCTACCCTATTATTGGAGAATCCTTGGATGATATTCGCGGCATAGTTTACTTCAAAGACTTGGCAAAACCTTTAGCTTTAAGAAAGATAACTTTAGAAACACAAATTCAGCCCTGGATACGTCCTGCAAGATTTGTCCCAGAACATACTCCCTTAAAGGAACTCTTGCCAACCATGCAGCGAGAGGAACCAACTATGGTCATGGTAGTAGATGAATTTGGTGCAACAGTGGGGTTGGTTACGATCCAAGACATTATTGCTCAAATCATCGGTAATCCAGGCGAACCAGACACCACTAGCGATTTGCTTATCAAGATTTTAGACGAGCAAACTTTTCTTGTACAGGGTCAAACAAATCTGGAAAACCTGAATGAGGTTTTGCATCTCGATTTGCCCTTGAGAAAAGAATACCAAACTTTAGGAGGGTTTTTACTTTACCAGTTACAGAAAGTTCCCACCCTTAGCGAAACCTTTCGCTATGAAAATCTAGAATTTACCGTCATCTCAGTCACTGGACCACGCTTACATCAGATTCAGGTGCGACGGTTGCAGGAATCAACAAACTAGGGGTGTAAGGGTATAGGGGTATTGGGGAAATGCATTTATATTCTCAACAAACTAGGGGTGTAGGGGTATTGGGAAAATGCATTTATATTCTCATCCCCCTTACACCCTTACACCCCTACTTCGCATAAGCCAATGGGTCTTTCAATCCCAGTTCTGCAAAAGCTGCAAGACGCAAACGGCAAGAATCACAAACACCACAAGCAACATCGCCTCCTTGATAGCAAGACCATGTGAGTTCCCAAGGAACACCCAATTTATTCCCGAGTTGGATAATTTCAGTTTTTTTTAGCTGAATTAAGGGTGTATTGATAGAAATGCTTTGTCCTTCGCGTCCTTGTTTTGTTCCTAAACGAAATACTTCCTGCATGGCTTGGATGTAGTCAGGACGACAATCAGGATATCCAGAATAATCTAGAGCGTTAACACCTATGTAAACACACTGAGCAGAAATCGTTTCAGCATAACCAAGGGCAAAACTTAAAAAGATGGTGTTGCGAGCTGGAACATATGTAACCGGAATACTTTGAGACATTTCCTCTATGTCACGCTTTAGTGGTAATTCTATAGCATCATCCGTAAGAGCCGAACCACCCCATTGTCTTAAATCAAACTTTACCAATTGCTGGTCTACCACACCTGCTTTTTTAGCAATTGCCAAAGCTGAGTCTAACTCTCGTCGGTGTCGTTGTTGGTAATCAAAAGAAATGGTATGGCAGTTATAACCATCAGCGATCGCTTGGTATAAAACCGTAGAAGAGTCTAAACCACCAGATAATAAAATGACAGCTTTCATAATCAACTTGCTACACGTGTAAAAACCCAGTACTTGTGTCTTTCGGACACGCTACAAAGAACAGGTCTGGGAGGAAGCACAATCCGGAACTTTTAAGTTCACTCTCAAATCTACTAATAATGATTGTGTCAGGCAATTGAGCCACACCCGTAACTAAAAATTAGGGGCTACCACCCTACTGCTTTATTGTAGATTTACCTTTCAGTAATCATTTTTTTTGTGAAACAAAGAGCACTTGACTAACGTCCTAGTTATGTTCAAAAGGTAAAAAAAAAAGTGATTCTAGTTTTTGTAAAGTACAAAAAAAGCATCAATTTAAACACTTCTTATAAAAGCGAGTCATATGGCGGGAACTCACAAGAAACTTTGAAATTCTTTATAAATAGAAGCTCTATGTTACCATCTGGATGGTTTTAGACGCATAGTGATTGGTAGCTGAGTATCAAGTTCAAGGACTATAACGTCTCTAAGTGTGGTGGTTGAGGAGAGAATAACAGTGCAGAATAGAAGTATGTCAGTGGGAGAACAAAATGGTCAAGTACAGCGCAATTATCCACGACCGATCCGCATAGGCGTGATCGGCGTGGGTAATATGGGACAGCATCACGTCCGAGTACTGAGTTCAATGAAGGACGTTGAACTTGTTGGTGTAGCAGATATAAATGTTGAACGAGGATTAGAAACAGCCAGCAAGTACAAGGTACGCTTTTTTGAAGATTATTGCGATCTCCTGCCACATGTACAGGCAGTTTGTATTGCTGTACCTACGCGTTTGCATTACGCCGTTGGAATCAACTGTCTTTTGGCCGGAATTCATGTTCTGATTGAAAAGCCAATCGCAGCCAGTATATCTGAAGCCGAATCACTCGTAAACGCTGCCGCCGATTCTCAATGTATTCTACAAGTAGGTCATATAGAGCGGTTCAGCCCAGCATTTCAAGAATTGAGCAAGGTCTTGAAAACTGAGGAAGTGCTGGCGCTAGAGGCACATCGTACAAGTCCATATTCAAGTCGGGCAAACGATGTGTCAGTTGTTTTGGATTTAATGATTCATGACATCGACCTCCTTTTGGAATTAGCCGCAGCACCTATAGTAAAGTTAACAGCTAGTGGTAATCGTACATTAGACTCTGGTTATTTAGATTACGTAACTGCTACTTTAGGATTTGCCAATGGTATTGTTGCTACTGTGACTGCCAGTAAAGTGACTCACTGCAAAATCCGCCGCATTGTTGCTCATTGTAAAAACTCCTTCACTGAGGCAGATTTTCTTAGAAATGAAATTTTGGTTCATCGACACACTAACGATTATCGGCAAGCACTTTACAGACAGGATGGCGTGATTGAAAAAGTTTCTACAAGCAACACTGACAAATTAGGAGCAGAGTTAGAGCATTTTGTCAACTGCGTACGTGGAGGTAACCAACCTTCAGTTGGTGGTGAACAAGCACTCAAAGCCCTGAGATTAGCAAGCTTAATTGAGCAGATGGCGTTAGAAGACCGTGTTTGGAACCCATTAGATTGGCAATCTGAACCAAAAGTGCAATCTTTGACACCGACTGTTTAAGGGAACAAAAGACAGTTAACAGCAGGGTACATCAATGTATAGAAAGGGAATGGGGGATCGGTTGAGTGGTGGGCGAGACAATACAATCTCGTTATCATCCACAACCTGTAACCTATACCCTTTTTTATTTAGATAAAGTGTATTTTTTAACAAAAATAGTTAAAAAGTATTAAATAAAGCAAGTTTTCTGTGGTCATGACAAATTACTACAAAACTTCTGTCGCAACTTCACCGAATACACTTTATGCTTGAATGGATAACCAATACTATTAACTCTCTGGGCTACTGGGGGATAGCTGTGCTGATGTTTCTGGAAAATGTCTTTCCCCCAATTCCTTCAGAACTGATTATGCCATTGGCGGGATTTACAGCAAGGGCAACCCCAGAAAAGCTTAATGTCATCGGCATATTTTTTGCAGGACTGCTGGGTTCGGTATTGGGGGCACTTATCTGGTACTATCCTGGTAGATTATTAGGGGAAAAGCGTTTACAGGCTTGGGCTGATAAGTACGGTAAGTGGCTGAGTATATCAAGTAAAGACATAACTAAGGCAAAGAACTGGTTTGATCAACAAGGTAGCAAAGCAGTTTTTCTTGGTCGGCTTGTACCGGGAGTACGTACCTTAATTTCTGTACCCGCAGGCATGAGTCATATGCAGCTGCTACCATTTTTAATCTACTCAACTTTAGGCAGCGCTGTATGGGTTGGTTTGCTAACATACTTAGGATATGCCTTGGGTAGTCAGTATCAACTCGTGGATAAGTATCTGGCTCCTGTTTCTAAAATTGTGGCTGTAGTTCTGATCCTGGGATTTGTCGTCTGGGTGATGAAGCGTAAGCGAAAAAACAGGAGAAAGTAAAAATTATTATTTATAACTAGCGTTGGAAAAATAAGTAAGTAGATAGTTTGAATTAAATATAAAATTTAGCGTTGACCAGAAAACCCGCATTGGTAATAAAGTAGGGAACTTTCCGGGTTCCACTAACGCTCATCGTGGAATTCATTACGGCTATTTACTTATTCTTTAGTATAAAGGCAAATTTTTGCAACTCTGCTTGTTAGTTTTGTCATTCTATGATATTCAGTGAAACTTACGTGCCATGTTTATCGCTCAACAACTAAGTGATTGTTTTTATATTGCTTGCTACAGTTGACGCAACAGATGTTTTCTGGTACACCCATTTCTGTAAGATGAGCATGATAACTTGTGAGAGCTAAGTAAAGTACTAGGAGCTTTTATGACAGACCAACCTTCCGCTGCCACTCCGATGAATGCCGCTGCTATTCCAATGAATAGAGTTTCAGCAGCGACTCCGATAAATACTGCTCCCCCTCAACCAATTGCTGGTGTTCCAGGGAAAAAGATTCTCAGTATTGATTTAGGTAGAACTTCTACAAAGACTTGTATTAGCCGCGAGTCTAATAATGTGACGTTCGTCTCCGCCAACGTGAAAGAGATGTCAATGGAACAAGTGCGTGGAGGTGTTTTTGAAGCCCGCGCGACTGATCCTTTGATGGATCTGTGGTTGGAATATCAAGGCAATGGATACGCTGTTGGTCAATTGGCAGCAGATTTCGGAGCTAACTTAGGAGTGGGTCAATCTAAAGTCGAATCCGCACTGATCAAAGTCTTGGCTTGCGCTGGCTACTTTAAGCTCAAAGATGAGATCTCTGTGGTACTCGGTCTGCCTTACCTTTCTCAAGAACAATTTGAGAAGGAAAAAGCACAGCTCATCAGCCAACTCAGTGGTCCTCATGTGATGAATTTTCGTGGAGAAAGCGTACCATTGAATATCAACAAGGTTTGGGTCATGCCAGAAGGCTATGGCAGCTTACTATGGTGTGAAGCTCAACCAAAGAGAGGTACAGCAATGCCCGACTTTACCAAAGTCTCTGTAGCCATTGTTGATATTGGACATCAAACCACCGATTGTTTGATGATTGATAATTTCCGCTTTGCCCGAGGTGCGTCAAAGAGTGAAGACTTCGGTATGAGCAAGTTTTATGAACTGGTTGCTGCTGAAATTGAGGGCGCAGATAGCCAGTCTCTATCTTTAATTGCTGCAGTCAACCGAATCAAAGGCGATCGCTTCTACCGTCCCAGAGGTGCAAGCAAGCCTACCAATTTAGATGACTTTCTCCCCAATTTGATAGAAATGTTTTCTCGCGAAATCTGTAACCGCGTGCTAGCATGGCTACCAGAGCGCGTTACCGATGTGATTCTCACCGGAGGAGGTGGAGAATTCTTCTGGGAAGATGTTCAACGCTTGCTCAAAGAAGCAAAAATTAATGCCCATTTAGCTTCGCCGTCTCGGCAAGCAAACGCTTTAGGGCAATATATTTATGGAGAGGCACAGTTATCCAACGCTCGCGCTAGAACTTAACACTGATGTTCCAATGGTCAAAAAAAGTAGTGAAATCCGTTACGTTTGAGCCAGGGGTGGCTGACGAAAGCTTGTTAGCTCTTGTGGAAAGTCATTTGGAGAAAGATCCCCAAAAAACTTTCAGCGACCTCTGTAAAGAAGCCTTATGGCAATCTTTGTGCGTACCGGAATCTGTACGACCAGCCCCGAAACCAGCAGCAGCAACAGCAACACAAGGGGTGGAACAAAAAATTCTGGAACAAAAAATTGCTGCACTGCAAAGTCAGATAGCTAACCTTGAGGAACGTTTTTTTGCTAAGGAAGCTAATCGGTTGGAAATGCTGGAACAGCAGCTAATACAACTGAGCCAACAAGTGGCTCAATTGGCTATTATGCTGAACAATGTTTCCACCACTTCCCCTCCAACCCCTCAACAGGTCTCAGCCATAGAAGTAATCAATCATACTTCTAGTCCTAATCATGCTGCTGCCACTCCTTCTCAAGAAGTTGATCCAGTTATCAGCCGTATTAGCCAGTTTCTGGATGATTTCTAAGGACATTTCAGGCTGTGAATGTGTTTGACTGCTATAAAACCTCCTTAATGAGAATTCTCTTAAGGAGGTTTTATATTTATGAATTTTTATTGTTTTGTGTTAACCACTTAGCAGGGCTAGTTTGTGGTGTTTGTGGCTGCTTTGAGACGGCAGTTGCTTTATCGGTTTTTTTATTACCATAGCTGAAGCTATCCACCAGATTGCCTTGTCCATCATACAGTAGCCCCACATTCCCTTTATTGTTCCAAAGTGCTCGCTTAATGCCAAAACTCAAACCCCCGGTTTCTGGGTGTATCTCATTGGTATACACTCGCAAACTTTTTCCTGGTGTCAGTAGCGTTCCTTTGGGAAAATAAAAGTTTTGCCGACCATCGTCACTATTGAGTCGCCACCCTGATAGATCTACTTTTGCTAGTCCCTGATTGTTAATTTCAACATATTCATCTGATTCTGTCTGTTTTACGACCCCTTTATAGAAAATGTCTTTAATCACTACTCCCCGTGGACTAGTATTGACGCTAGCCTCAGCCCTAGTCGGCAAGCCTAGTACTGTTGTGAAGCACAAAACCAAAGCAACAATGGCAACAGCCATCTGTGAGAAAAGTTTTTTCATAAAATCCTTGCTTACTCCCTCTGTTCAGGATAGATCATGAGAACTAGTATGAAAGTTATCCAAAATTAAAGTAATTTAATATACTAGTTCCATAATTTAGGCGGTCAAATGCAAAGAATTCAAAAACTTTACCCACCCATCGAACCTTACAAACAAGGCAAGTTAAAGGTTTCTGACCTGCACACCATTCATTTTGAAGAGTCAGGCAACCCACATGGCAAGCCAATTGTTTTGCTACATGGAGGACCTGGAGGTGGATGTCCCCCCTTTTATCGACAATATTTCAATCCAGAAAAATGGCGTCTTGTAATGTTTGACCAACGTGGTTGTGGTCAAAGTACGCCTCATGCAGAACTACGGGAGAACACCACTTGGGACTTGGTTAGTGATATTGAAAAGCTGCGATCGCATTTGGGTATAGAAAAGTGGGTTGTCTTCGGTGGAAGTTGGGGAAGCACTCTAGCATTAGCTTACAGTCAAACTTATCCCTCTCGATGCACGGGACTCATTTTACGTGGCATATTTATGTTAAGGCACAAAGAATTGCAATGGTTCTATCAAGAGGGGGCTAGTTATATTTTTCCTGATGCTTGGGAAGAATATCTCAAACCAATTGAGCCTACAGAACGTAAAGATCTGCTCACAGCTTACTACAAACGCTTAACCAGTTCAGATGCACAAACTCGGTTGGAAGCAGCCCGTGCTTGGTCAATTTGGGAAGCTAGTACAAGTCGATTGTTTCTAGACACAGAACTGATGCAAAAGTTTGGCACAAATGAGTTTGCAGAAGCATTTGCACGAATTGAGTGTCATTATTTTATTAATAAAGGATTTTTTGAATCAGAAAATCAATTACTTTCAAATGTTGAGCGCATCCGCCATATTCCTGCAGTGATTGTTCAGGGACGTTACGATGTTGTTTGTCCGATGATCTCAGCTTGGGAATTACATCGTGCTTGGGAGGAAGCAGAATTTGTTGTTGTCCCGGATGCTGGACATTCAATGAGTGAACCAGGAATTCTCAGCGCTTTGATTTCGGCAACAGATAAGTTTGCAAACTTTCAATGAGTTAGGAACACATTTAGTTATTTGTGTGTCATCAATAGTATCATAATTACTATTACACTTTTTATACTAAAAGTCTTGTTACCGGGTGCCCTGTGTGAATGCTAGAATCCACTGTTAGAAAGTAGGGATACCTCAATGTCAGTAGCAGCTAACGTAGTCAAATTTGGTACAGACGGCTGGCGGGGCGTCATTGCCGATGAGTTCACCTTTGAGCGTGTAGCCTTAGTTGCGCCACTTGCCGCAAAAGTTTTACTTGATACATACGGAAAAACAACAGGCACCCGTACAATTATTGTCGGGCACGATCGACGGTTTATGGCAGAAGATTTTGCTCATAAAGTCGCGGATGTTGTCTGTGCTGCTGGATTTGATGTACTACTCACGGATACTTATGCCCCAACTCCAGCTTTTAGTTGGGCGGCGAAGGAACAAAATGCCTTGGGTGCACTCGTAATTACTGCGAGTCATAATCCGGGCAAATATTTGGGATTAAAAGTCAAAAGTGCTTTTGGTGGTTCTGCACCGCCAGAAGTTACCAAGCAGATAGAAGCACTTTTATCGGACGAACTACCACCCGCATCAACTCCAGGCAAAATAGAGAAGTTCAACCCCTGGGGCAGTTATTGTCAAGCACTCGAAGGTAAAGTCAAGATTGCGAAAATCCGCGATGCTATAGCTGCAGGCAAACTCACAGTATTTGCCGATGTGATGCATGGCGCGGCTGCTGGTGGATTGGCAATGCTACTTGGCAATGAGATCAAAGAAATTAACAGCAATCGTGATCCCCTGTTTGGTGGCGGCGCACCAGAACCACTACCCAAATACCTTTCGCATCTGTTTGAGGTGATGCAAAATCATCAAAAGACGAATCAAGGAGGTTTAGCGGTAGGGTTGGTGTTTGACGGGGACAGCGATCGCATTGCCGCTGTTGATGGAGACAGCAATTTCCTAAGTTCACAAATCTTAATCCCAATATTAATCGACCACTTAACCCTACGCCGCGATTTCAAAGGCGAAATAGTCAAAACTGTGAGTGGTTCTGACTTGATTCCTCAGGTAGCAGCACTCCACAACTTGTCAGTGTTTGAAACAGCCGTCGGTTATAAATACATTGCTGACAGAATGTTAGAAGCACAAGTTTTGTTGGGTGGCGAAGAATCGGGAGGAATTGGCTACGGAAGCCATATACCTGAACGCGATGCACTTTTATCAGCATTGTACGTGCTAGAAGCGATCGTGGAATCTGGGCTGGATTTAGGTGATTACTATCGCCATTTACAAGAACAAACAGATTTCACCTCCGCATATGATCGCATCGATTTACCCCTCGCCAGCATGGAAGTGCGATCGCGTCTTTTACAACAACTGCAAACCCAACCTTTAACACAAATAGCTGGAAAACCAGTCATTGATTGCCAGACAATTGATGGCTACAAATTCCGCCTAGCCGACAACAGTTGGTTAATGATTCGTTTTAGCGGTACCGAACCCGTTTTACGGTTGTACTGCGAAGCACCCACACTTCAACAAGTACATCAAACTCTAGCTTGGGCAAAAAACTGGGCAGAGTAATTCAGTTGTCATAAGTCAGTGATCACTGTTAACTGTTAACTGTTAACTGTTAACTGACTTATGACATTACTCGTAGTAGCGACAGGAAATCCAGGTAAGTTGAAAGAAATGCAAGCTTACCTAACTGATTCTGGTTGGGACTTAACTCTCAAGCCTGAAGAATTGGAAATCGAGGAAACAGGAGACACCTTTAGTGCTAATGCCTGCTTAAAAGCATCCCAAGTAGCACTTGCAACAGGAAAATGGGCGATCGCTGATGATTCTGGCTTACAAGTGGATGCCCTTGATGGTGCACCAGGAGTGTATTCTGCACGCTATGGCAAAACTGATGAAGAGCGAATTGCCAGAGTGTTGCGGGAATTAGCCGACACACCAAATCGGCAAGCCCAATTTGTTTGTGTGGTGGCGATCGCTCGTCCAGATGGTACAATCGCTTTACAATCAGAAGGGGTTTGTCGTGGTGAAATCCTCTACACGCCTCGTGGAAATAGCGGTTTCGGCTATGATCCAATTTTTTACGTTCAACAAAAGCAATTGACATTTGCTGAGATGACGCCACAGTTAAAGCGTTCAGTTAGCCATAGAGGCAAAGCTTTTGCATCTTTACTTCAAAAGTTGCCTCATTTAAATAACACTGATTGTTAGTTGTTAGTTGTTAGTTGTTAGTTCAACTTCTATCTAAATATGAACGACTAACGACTAACGACTAACTTTTTGTCGCTAAACAGCTTCTGTATTCTTTTCCCCGGTACGAATTCGCACAACTTGTTCAACTGGCGAGATGAAAATTTTGCCATCACCGATTTCACCTGTGCGAGCAGCTGCGATAATTTTATCAACAACCATATCAACTTGGTTGTCTTCAACAACTATTTCCACTTTTAGTTTTTGCAAAAATTCAACTGTGTACTCAGAACCGCGATAGCGTTCTGTTTGACCTTTTTGACGTCCAAAACCCCGCACCTCTGACACAGTCATACCAACGATACCAGCATTGACAAGGGCAATTTTTACCTCATCAAGCTTAAAGGGACGGATAATAGCTTCTACTTTTCTCATTTCTTTTCTCCCGACTTCTACGTTTATCTATCAAAGCAGATCCAGTGTCTAACATTTTTGCGTTTGTTGTTACAGATTGCAGATTTCACTTGTGAGATTTGTTAAGATTCAAAAGTCAAGAGTTACTGTTAACCGTAGATAGTCTTAACAAAAAATTGCAATCAGCATGCTAATTAGCTTAGCAATGTCACCTCAAATAAATATTGAATCACTTGCCACATGACTTAACAGTAGATGATTTACTTATCATTTGAAAAGTAAAACTAGTAATACCAAATCCGTATACTTTCTTTTTTCCATTAGTCTGCACGAGTTTTGGGCAAGTCTCGTTTAGTTCCACCTATTTTAGGGGAAAAAGGAGACTATGAAAGCGGATTTGGTATAAGCATTATCTACCTTAATCATCTTTTCAGTTATTCTATGAGGTTTCTACGTTCAATTTATCATTTTTCGTAGCTTATTTAACTTTTAAACGAAGATGAAGTGTGATGTGTCACACTTTGAGTTTAAGAATGATTTGACTTAACGACTATGACTTTGAAGCAAAGGGCGTACAACCAAATACCCAGCACTAAAACCAAGAGCAATAATGAACAAGATACCTATTATTAACCACCAGCCCTTAATTCGTAAAGGCTCTGATTCCCTGTAAGAATCATAGCTAACTTGCTGTTCTTCTATAAAGACTGGTTCTGGAATGGAACTTGGAATTTCTATTTTTTGGGAAAAAACACGTGTCTGGAAATTTTCTGGATAAAAAGCAGGCGTATGGGAAACTTGCTCTTTAGAACCTACTTCAGTAATAGGTGGTTTTGTTTGGGTTCTAGAATCAGAAGATGCTTGGTAAGCTTGAGAAAAATGAATCTTGGCTTGTGAATCAACCAGCTTTTGCAAGCGCGAAACAGACTCAACAGCTTTGGTTATTTCTTGCCGAAGTAATTGATTTTCTTTTACGACTTGTTGATTTTGAGCATTGAGAGTGTCTAACTTTCCTTGGACAGTTTGCAACTCTGTGGCCAAGTCGCGATACACAGAAAGCGGTACAGAGGGAGAATAGACTTGTGTATTTCCTGTTGGTGTATTGCTGTGAACTGAATTTGAGATTGTTCGCATTGGTAAATTTCAATCAAAATTTAATGTCAGTCAGTTAAGCGAATTTGCTACCAGAGACAATTAGTCTGGTGAAAGTATGCCCAAGAATAATAGAAAGATATTCTTGAAGCGAAAAATGATTAATTTACAATTTAAGAGGAGAAAGATACAAGTTTATCAAAAATCGGATATAAATTTGTAAAGTATGAGCTTAAAAAGGAATGTTGGTAAAAAAGAAGTTTAAACGATTTTGCAACTTCTGTCATTCCTTACTCTGTGACTCCCTTACTTATTCAACAGTGGGAAGAAGTGTCCCACAGGACCTTGTCCTTTGCCAATATCTAAAGCGTAAGAAAGGGCTGAAGTGACATACTCCTTTGCCTGTCTTACTGCTGTTATCAAGTCGCATCCTCGTGCAAGATGGGCGGCGATCGCCGCAGACAGAGTACAACCAGTACCGTGAGAATTTTTTGTTTCTACGTGTTTTGTTGTCAAAGTTTCCATCTTGTGTCCGTCGAACCAGATATCAACACCACGCAAATTCCCTTGCATACCTCCACCCTTGACTAAAACAACCTTTGCCCGTACATTCCTGTGAATCATTTGAGCTGCTGCTCTCATATCATCTAGTGAATTAATTGGTAAACTGCTTAAAATCTGGGCTTCATAGCGATTTGGTGTCACTATAGCAGCCTTAGGAATGAGCAAATGACGCAGAGTGTTCACAGCATCATTATCTAGTAATTGTGCCCCTGTGCGAGAAACCATCACTGGATCGACGACTAAGTTTTGAATTTGTAAAGCCTCCACCTGTTCAGCAACAGCGGTAATAATTTCCTTGTTAAATAGCATTCCCGTTTTCACCGCTTGGACGCCTATATCTTCATACACGGCGCGAATTTGTGCCACAACAGCGTCTGCTGGTATAGGATCAACCCGCATTACGCCCAAAGTATTTTGTGCTGTAACGCAAGTGATAGCGCTTGTTCCGTGAACGCGGTGAAAGGCAAAAGTGCGTAAATCTGCTTGAATACCCGCACCGCCACCGCTATCAGATCCGGCGATAGTTAAAGCAACGGGCACCGTGGATGTTGTTTCGGAGTTCATAGATTAGGGGAGGGAGGGAGAGAGGGAGGGAGAGAGGGAGGGAAGGAAACTTCCCTTACTTCCCCATTTGGTGTTAATGGTGGTTGTTCTTCGTTTTTAAACGCCAGTCGCCTCAACGGGGGGAACCCCCCTCCGGGTTCGCCAGATGCCTACGGAGGGAGACCCTCCTGCAGCACTGGTCTCACAGCACGGCGCTGGCTCGTTTAGACTTTTAACTTTCAAGGCTTTGCAATTGACTTTGCAAATATTTGCCCCATTCTGCGGCTAAGGGAATCTCTGTAAAAGGAACACGTACTGTTTTGTCTGGTTCGGAAAATAAAAATTCCAACTCAATAGTACGACCTTTTTCGGGTGGTTTTTCTACTTCTACTTGTTTTGAGTCTACCAAAAGGGTGATGCTTTGCACATCAAGCAAAGAAAACGTTTCTAACTTGATTGGTCCTTTTGGGGTTGGTTTGCCCCAAGTTATGTTGTTGCCTTTGTGACCCAAAACTGCATAAATATCATACTTAGCTTGTTCAAATTGCTCTGCCCAAGTGCGGTATGCTTCTATCTTTTGATATTCCTGTGAACCTTGCCAAGCCAACCAAAAAAATGCGAATAACAGCGGTAACCATAAAAGACCACGTTCCATCTTTTAAGAATTGTCCTCCAGTTTGTATAAAAATCCTAAGTTTAGTGCCAGATGCACCACCAAAGGGCTTGTATGAGTTATGGTAGTGAGCAAACTGGCAAAAAGCGGTAATGGTTTGAAATGAGAAAGTTAATATTATTTTGCTTATTTGTCATCGGGCTGAGCGTTGCCTTGTTTAATTTTATGAATTTTCAGGGACTCGCAGCTAAAGGGGAGTTTGAGACAATAGTCCTAAATTTTCGAGAAAATATTCCCAAAGAGGTATTGCAGCAGGATCTGCAAGCTATTGCTCAACAGTACAACGTCACTCCCGAACTAGATAATCAATATTTGGCCAAGGAGAATGTTTACATCATCAAGGGCGATAAGCTGCGACTCAAAGAATTGAAAAAGTCGCCATTTGCCCAGGTAATGGATTTTATTGAACCAAATTATATCTACAAAATTCCAAAACCAGGTCAAGCAACTTGGCTGGGAGAATTATTAGAACCCTCGCAAGAGGCTGACGAAGCGAAACCGACATTGAAAGGTCCCAACGATCCCTATTACAGCAAGCAGTGGAATCTCCACAATATTCATGTTGAAGGCGCGTGGACTCAAACCAAAGGCAAAGACATTACGGTTGCAGTGATTGATAGCGGCGTCACTCGCGTGCGTGATCTCATAGAGACAGAATTTGTCCCTGGTTACGACTTTGTTCACGATAGAGCAGAAGCCAACGACGACAATGGACATGGCACTCACGTAGCTGGTACGATCGCCCAATCGACTAACAACAGCTATGGCGTAGCTGGAATTGCCTACGAAGCCAAGCTGATGCCTCTCAAGGTTCTGAGTGAGTATGGCGGTGGTACTGTTGCTGATATCGCAGCAGCGATTAAGTTTGCTGCTGATAACGGTGCAGATGTGATTAATATGAGCTTAGGCGGTGGCGGTGAAAGTCACCTGATGAAAGATGCAATTGACTATGCCCATAGAAAAGGAGTGATCATCATTGCTGCTGCTGGTAATGAAAATCAGAACTCTGCTTCTTACCCAGCGCGTTATCCCCATGTTATCGGCGTTTCGGCATTTGGTCCAGATGGCGATCGCGCACCCTATTCTAACTTTGGTGCTGGAGTAGACATATCCGCCCCTGGTGGTAGTGATGCAGGCAAGATTTTACAAGAAACCATTGACCCTGATAACAAAGGCACTGGAGTGTTTATGGGCTTCCAGGGGACAAGCATGGCAGCCCCGCACGTTGCTGGTGTTGCTGCATTAGTAAAAGCCTCTGGCGTCAAAGAACCAGACCAAATTATCGAAGTCCTCAAGCAGTCAGCACGAAGTGTTCAAGATGACAGTTTGAACTACTATGGCGCTGGACAACTCAACGCAGAAGCTGCAGTACAATTAGCCACTCAAGGGCAAATTTCTTTCCAAGACTTCTTCCGTTGGCTACGGGATAGCGGCTATCTCAACCCCGGTTTTTGGATTGATGGCGGTGCTATAGCGTTGTTACCCAAGATTTTGATGGTCGTCGGTTCTTATGTCCTGGCTTGGTTTTTACGGGTTTACTTGCCGTTCCGCTGGGGCTGGAATTTATCCTGGGGATTGATCACAGGTAGTTCCGGATTATTCTTTTCCCCGGGGATCTTTATTTTTGACCTTCCTCAATGGCCCTTCCGTGTGTTGGGCAGTTCTATTCCGGAATTAGGCAATACCCTTCAAGGAACAGATGCTTTTAACCCACTGTTTGCCAGCGTACTAATTCCCTTAGGCTTAACGGCCCTGTTGCTAGGAAATCCTAAATGGAAGTGGTTTGCCATTGGTTCATCACTAGGTGTAGCAGCGTGTTTAGCGGTAAATGCAGTCTTAGATCCTGCCGTTTGGGGGTTGGGCAGTGGTATTTTAGCCCGTATGTTCCTCATCGTTAATGCCGTGTTATGTTTCGGTTTAGCTCGTTTAGCTGTCAAAAACGAAGAACAACCAGCTTAAACACCAGATGGAGGAGATGAAGAAGTAGGAGAAGCAAAACGAGAAATCACTCCCTCACTCCTTCACTCCCTCACTTTCTCACCCATTAGGAGCAGTTTTACGAATATGAGCATCACAGTTACAGGTACCGTTGAACGCCGTGACATTGGTACTGGCGCTTGGGCGCTAGTTACTGATAAGGGTGAGACGTATGAAATCCTTAGAGGAGTTGATAAAAATTTACTCAAACAAGGACAACAAGCAAAAGTCACTGGACAAGTGCGTGAAGATGTTATGACTGCTGCAATGATTGGTCCAGTGCTAGAAGTAAAATCTTTTGAGGTGATTAACTCTCCTTAGACGCTGGTGAATTGAGAACTTCTTGCAAGCGACTTCTAAATTCGCCTTTGGGATGACCACCTTTGACCTCGCCCAAAATTTCAAATTCTCCTTCTGGCGAATCACAAATAATGTAGGTAGGCCATCCCATCTGTGACTTATCAGGGTATTGAGTCAACAGAATCTGACGATACTTCCGATAAGTCGCCGTATCCTGCATTTTCACGTCAATAAATTGCAAACCCAATTCTTCTGTCACCTTTTTGTCATAGAAAGACATCTTGTGGCAGAGACCGCAGTCTTCGGAAGAAAACTTGATGACAGCTAAATTCATAGATTTACCTAACTCCATAAGAAGCCTCCCACTATAACGGTACTCCGTTTGGCGGTGATCGACTTGAATAGTGATTTTTGGAATCCCTCACACTTGCCCCAAAGGTTAACGGTGGGAGGAAGTCAAAACTCTCGAACTATTAACACTAGCTTGTGAAATAACATAATATAGAAGAATACCAAATATTACCAGTCAGCGAGATCCTAGTTAAGTGCAAACCGCTAAATATCGCTGGTTTCGTGTAAAAAAATAAATCCCCAGCAGCGAGTAGCCAACTAGGGAAGTGAGTTATCAGGGTGCATCTACCAATTCTATGTTCTATGAATAACTAGGGTGTTCCGGACAAAAACTGCTAAATCTCGCCACTTTT
>NZ_JABXYX010000411.1 GCF_017982655.1 Brasilonema sp. CT11
ATAATGAATTTAATTCAAACAGTTGGCTTTCTTCCCAATCGTTATCGTTCTTTGTTTACTCAACAGTCTGGTATGAAATCTATGCCTGGTAGCCTTATTGCAAGTCATCGCTTTCATAAGTGGTTTGGATATGAGGTGATACTGGAATATCCTCCCACTATTAATCTAAGCAATCGAGATAATCATGTAGTTGAGCTTGGTGATGTCTTACTTCCCGGTTGGCATTGTGCCTTGTTATGCCAATATCTTCCTGGTGGCTTTATGAAACCCCATCGAGATCATCGTCTGTTTGAGGCAAATGTTGTCTTAGTGAACATAGGCTCTGCCAAGCTGAGAGTTCATCGTGAGATACGTGAGCTTAAGGATGGTGAAATTATTACCTTAAATTCTGCATACAAGCATGAACTCTACCCTGTTCAAAACGAACGCTGGTCTCTTGCCTATAGGCGTATTAAAACTGAGTACCTACATCTGCTCCCTTTCTAAGCAATGCTATGGAATTTACAGTCATAAAATACCTCTAGTGTTTATCTACTCACCATTCCAATGCTATTGCCTTGTCGCAGTTAAGCCTCTAACTGTCAAGTAAAGGTAATCTGCGTGTCCCAGTCATTCACTTGTAGGGTGACTGGGTTTTTTGTGTGCGCTTCGCGTTGTTGAAGTTGTGGCTCATCTGAAATAACTCGTCTAAGGCTAACGCCTAATGAATAGTAAAGAATTCTCCTTTACCAAGTTTTCTCGTTGAGTGTCCGCAATGTGGTTTTGTGTGGGCTATCGCCTTATAGAAAAGGTGACAGGCTAACGCCTAAAAGAGATGAAATAAATACCCCTTTGTTGTTCTTGATTACGACAAAGGGGTTTTGATTATTAGGAGATAATAATGAATTTAATTCAAACAGTTGGCTTTCTTCCCAATCGTTATCGTTCTTTGTTTACTCAACAGTCTGGTATGAAATCTATGCCTGGTAGCCTTATTGCAAGTCATCGCTTTCATAAGTGGTTTG
>NZ_JABXYX010000250.1 GCF_017982655.1 Brasilonema sp. CT11
GCAGTAAGGGTTCGAGGATTCTCCACTCTTCGTCTGTGAGGCTGCTAGAGTATGGCATAACTACTGTTTACAACTTTTGCGGTCACTTTACTTCAACACACTAAAAGATGTCAAATGGGTTCTATAAGTGAGCGCTGGTCAGATTGTTATAAGTTTGCTTTCTTCATAATTTTGTGATGCGATCTACAGCAAAGCAGCAGCGCTAGCTCCAGCAGGGAGCTGCTACGCGTTAGCCCTTGGCGTGCGCTTGCGCTTACGCTATCGCGAGTTTTCTTGTATAGTACGCGCCTGATCGCCATATTTTGATTTTAAAACATTAAAAGCTTGTTAATAAAAGACGGGTACTGAAGCGGTAACTTTTGCTGGTAGTCGTCCTTTTTAAGCACTTTCAGCAGGTCTAAAAATTTCACTCTTCAACAAACTAGGAGAAATACAATACCGATGAAAATACCATTCCTTGCACAACGTCGCACTGCATTAAAACGCCTTGTCCAATATACAGTGGTGGGATTGTTTGCACTATCAACTGCCTTGGTTGCTAGCTTTGTGCAAAGCACCCAAGCCCAAACTACACCAGGATTTAAATCCACAGTAATTAATTTGGCTTATCAAACCTCTGGGGATATAGTCAAAGCAAAAAAAGTTGTAGAGCCGCGTTTCAAGGCATTGGGTGTTACTGTGAATTGGATTGGACCATTCCCCGCTGGACCGCAACTCATAGAAGCTATGAATGCAGGTAGGGTTGATATCGGTACTGTGGGAGAGACACCACCAATATTTGCCCAAGCTGCGGGGATAACAGAAGTCGTTTATATTGCTGCACGCAGACCCAGCAAAGGTCTCAACCAAGGCATTGTGGTGAGAGATAATTCTCCTATTAAGAAACTATCGGATATTAAAGGTAAGAAAGTAGCTTTTCAAAGAGGATCGAATGCACATTATTTATTAGCAAAAGCTTTAAAAGAGGTGGGCTTAAAAATTGCTGATGTTCAAGTCCTTGGTCTGACTCCATCTGAAGCCCGCGATGCTTTTATTCAGAACAAAGTTGAGGTTTGGGTAGGAGGAGATCCCTTTTTAGCTCTTGTGGAAAAAAGCATTCCTATTCGCAATCTCAGAAATGCTGCAGGGATTAATACTCTAGGTGGATTTTATATTGCTAGGCGTGAATTTATCACTCAAAATCCCGAATTGACGCGAGTGTTTTTAGAGGAAGCAGACAAGGTGGGAGAATGGGCTGATCAAAACCCAAGCGAAGCTGCCAAACTTCTTGCTCCTGAGTTGAAAATTGACCAATCTGTTTTAGAAACAGTCGCACGTCGAGCCGTTCGTCGGTTAAGAAAACTGACACCTTCCATCATTGCCGAACAACAGCAAGTTGCTGACTTTTATTTCCAAGAAAAAATCATCCCTCGCAAGGTAGATATTAAGGGGGCTGTCCCAACTCAACTATTGCAAGCCATTACACCTGGGAGGCTCAATTAGTTTTAAAATCTGAGTGTATTTGTAGTTGACGATATAAAGACTTTACAGCGTTTTTCAATTGATTTCATTCCTTCACTCTCTGTCTCAAACGTACTCTAATAAGCTGAAAATTGCTGTAAGGTGCGTTTGCCGTATTTAATATAGATGCGCCTTGTATTGCCTAATGAAAATGCAAAACATCAACTTGATTGTCAGACCGTATCAAGAGCAAGATGAGGAACAAGTTATCAAGTTGTGGCATTGCTGCTGTTTAGTTGTGCCTTGGAATGATCCCAAACGTGATATTTGGCTCAAGCTGCTCTTTCAGCCAGAATTATTTCTGGTTGGTCTGATTGAGTCTCAAGTCGTTGCTACCATAATGGCAGGATATGAAGGTCATCGCGGTTGGCTTAACTACTTAGCCGTAGAGCCAAAATATCAACGGCAGGGTATAGGTCGGTATATGGTGGAAGAAGCGATCGCTAAACTCAGAGATTTAAATTGTCCCAAAATTAACTTGCAGATACGCACATCCAACACAGCCGTTATCGAGTTTTACAAACGCCTTGGTTTCAAAATGGATGATGTTGTTAGTATGGGCAAGCGGCTATAAAAAGTTAAGACACTGCAACGCCAAATTTGTTAATTAACCGCACCAGAATATATAGCAATCCTAAATCATTTGTAAAACTCTCTCTTTTCCTCCTCTGTGACGGACACATTCCTCAACGGGGGGGAACCCCCGCACGCAAGTGTCCTCTTGTGGTGCGCCCACCGCGAACTTTGCGGGAGGAACATCCACACCGCAAATTCGCGCCTTGTGCGGTTTATTCACGCTTAGGTTTATTTTACAAATCAGATAGGACTGCTATAGAAAAAAGATGTTAACAGATAAGCAATTAGAATTATCATAGAATTATTAGTTAACCTAATTGTTAGCACAACACATTAAAACTCCCTTCATGAAAATTTGGAATAGACAACTAGGCGATCGCGTAAGTAATATGATTTACCAGTATTTACCCGCCTTTCGCTGGCGTAATTTTCGCCTGTTTTTTGGGGGACAGTTACTATCAATGTCTGGGACATTTATGACCCAGCAATTAACTATTCCTTGGCTGGTATACGATTTAACTAAATCGGCTTGGTTGTTGGGAGTTGCAGGCTTTGTACAATTTTTACCTACGTTATTAGTGATTCCGTTTTCGGGCGTATTGTCTGATCGCTGGAGTCGTCGTGATTTGTTAATGCTAGTGCAGATATTGGGAATTAGCGTTTCCCTGGCATTAACGATTCTTACCTTTAGGAATTCGATGACGTTTCCCATCCTATTGGTACTGAGTGTTCTCAATGGTTTTCTCAAGGGATTAGATATGCCCGTGCGTCATACAATCGTCACCGAAACCGTAGACGATCGCGCTGATTGGAGTAATGCGATCGCCTTGAATTCAGTGATGTTAAGTTCCTCTCTGGTATTGGGACCGGCTATGGGTGGGATTTTGATTGCGACGCTAGGGGTGAAATATTGTTTTCTCTACGATACCCTCAGCTATATCCCTGCCATCTTTACCCTGCTAGCGATGCGGCTTAAAGTCAGATCCATGCAAACTCTTACGAGCCTTAGCTATACTTTGCAGAAATTGCGGGAGGGCTTTGAATATGTCTCCAAATTCCAGCCGATTAGAGCAATTTTATTAATGCTGGCGTTAGAGGGTTTAGTCGGGATGTCTCATGTCGCGCTCATGCCCGTCTTCGCGGCTAAGATTTTAAATGGGGATGCAACTACGATGGCTCACCTCAGCACCTCAGCGCCGATTGGATCGTTGCTTGCTTGTTTGTATCTGAGTGTCAGGCGAGGGATTGCGGGCTTAGAGCGTTTGATTGTAGTCGCTCAAGTCTTGATCGGGATAAGTTTGATGTTCTTTTCACTATCGCGTCAAGTTGGGCTATCCACAATCATACTGGTGTTTACAGGCTGCTTTACCATCCTACAGATTACGAGTAGTAATATGATTATCCAAACGCTAGTTGCCGAGGATAAGCGCGGACGGGTAATGAGTTTTTATGCTTTAGCAATGGTGGGTACAATGCCCTTTGGGAATTTGTTAGCTGGAACTTTGGCAGATAATTTTGGTGCGACTAATGCCTTGATTGTCTGTGGTAGTCTGAGTATCTTAGGTGCGCTATGGTTCTCTGCACAATTGCCAGCAGTGAGCCGTTGGATTGCTCGCTAAATTCCTCTGGTCAAGGCATTTTGCTTGGTATGTTACGCTTGCTTATTCTTTTATGGAAAGGAGCAATCGTGGTAATGGATAATCTTAAAGTTCATCACGCTGAACGTGTAAGAATTGCAATTGAGTCCGTCGGTGTACTTGTCAAATTTTTGCCTCCCTATTCTCCTGATTTATCTCCAATAGAGCAATGTTTATCAAAACTCAAGCAATTTCTTCGTTCCTGTGAGGCACGTACTCCTGAATCACTTCATCAAGCAATGTCTGAAGTTGTAAATTATATTACTGAAGATGATGCCTACGAGAAGGTTCAATCACTGTGGTCTATTTACCTGAAAATTGCTGTAAACATAACATATATCTAATAACCTATAACTATTAGACTGTTAACCATAAATTGAGGGGTTGGTATAGTTTGTAATCAGCGCTGAAGCGCTGATTACAAACTATCAAAGGAACATTGACAAAGTACTATTCTTCGGGTTCAAATCGATCCTGTTTGTAGATCGGATAGATTCTGATTGCTAGCTTCTACAGGTAAGAATCCACCGGCCTGCATTTTCCATAACCTGTGGTAAGCACCGTTGCGTGCGAGGAGTTCGGTGTGGGTACCATCTTCAACAATGCGACCTTGGTCGAACACCAAAATGCGGTCTAGATGGGCGATGGTGGACAAGCGATGAGCTACTACAATCACCGTTTTTCCGTGCATCGCTAAATCTAGGGTATCTTGGATCGCTTTTTCGGTGATGGAATCGAGACTAGAGGTAGCTTCATCTAAGATCATTGGACTTTGGACAAAAAAATGTGTTCGCGAATAAGGTACGCGAATAATAAAAGAATATAAACTTTTCTACCTCAGCCTTGCTCGTATGCTGAGTCAAACAACTGTATAACCAGAAAAATTAC
>NZ_JABXYX010000055.1:0-28332 GCF_017982655.1 Brasilonema sp. CT11
ACCCACACTCCCGTTCCCACTCGCACTCCTACTCCCATTCCCACTAGCACTCCTACTCCCGAACAGCCGTCTACAGCCGCTCCAGAACCACAAGATACCCCGCCTGCTAGTGAACCACCCAACTCTGTTCCAAACGAAACAGCTTTCCCGTCAAGGTTGTAGAATTCCATGCAGAATCTGCATGAAAACTATGCAAAATATTTATAGAATAGAATTGTCAGTAATTTATGATAGTAACTGTGAGACATTAGTTGTTGGCTACTCATAACTAATAACTAATGACTGACAAGCTATTAAACACACTATTGATTACAGGAACAGATACAGAGGTTGGCAAAACTGTTTTAACGACAGCGTTGGCAGCCTATTGGCAAAAATATCACTCCTCCCGGAGTATGGGAATTATGAAACTCATGCAATCGGGAGAGGGCGATCGCGAGTGGTATCAAAAGCTGTTTACCTTAAATCAATCTCCCGAAGAACTGACACCTTTATATTTTCAAGCACCCCTTGCTCCTCCCATTGCCGCAGCAAGGGAAAATAAAACTGTAGATTTAGCAAAAGTGTGGCAAGGTTTTACAGCTTTACGTGAGCGCCGTGATTTTCTATTTTTAGAAGCTTTAGGAGGATTAGGTTCGCCAGTAACTGAAGAATTGACGGTTGCTGACTTGGCAGGAGAATGGCGCTTACCAACAGTGTTAGTTGTTCCAGTCAAATTGGGTGCAATAGGTCAAGCAGTCGCTAATGTAGCATTAGCACGACAATCACGAATCAATTTAAAAGGTATTGTTCTAAATTGCGTTCAACCCCGAACAAATACAGAAATTGCTGATTGGACACCAATAGAATTGATCAAATCACTTACTCACATTCCAATTTATGGCTGCTTACCTTATCTAGATAACTTAACTGATTTATCTAAAATGGCACAAGTAGCATCAGATTTAGATTTAGAACGATTGCTATATATCTAAAAAAATGTGAAGAGTGAGGCAAGAAATACCTTTTGCAAAAGTTTAAAGCGTAAAAATAAAAGTACTTAGCTGTCATTTGAATTTAAAAAATGTGAAACATGGTTTCTACATTCCCGAACTCCTCTTCTGTTGATTTATCTCGTGTTCGACTCTCCATTCGTTCCCTGCAAGCGCAACTTGTGGAATGGCGGCGACAATTGCACCAAAAGCCAGAACTGGGTTTTAAAGAAAAATTAACCTCTCAGTTTGTCTCGCAGAAGTTACAGAAATGGGGAATTGAGCATCAAACTGGCATTGCTCAAACTGGTATTGTAGCTACCATCAAGGGTAACGATACTAGTACTCAAAAAGTGTTGGCAATTCGCGCGGATATGGACGCTTTGCCAATTCAAGAACTTAACGAAGTACCCTACCGCTCACAACATGATGGGGTAATGCATGCTTGTGGACATGACGGACATACAGCAATTGCCCTAGGGACAGCATACTATCTTCACCAGAATCGAGACACTTTTGCTGGTACTGTCAAAATTATATTCCAACCAGCAGAAGAAGGACCTGGAGGCGCAAAGCCGATGATAGAAGCTGGGGTATTGAAAAACCCTGATGTTGACGCGATTATCGGTTTACACCTTTGGAATAATCTGCCTTTGGGGACACTAGGTGTCCGCGCTGGTGCATTAATGGCAGCTGTAGAAACATTCAAATGTACAATTATGGGCAAAGGCGGACACGGTGCCATGCCCCATCAAACTGTTGATTCAGTTGTGGTTGCTGCCCAAATCGTCAATGCTTTACAAACAATTGTCGCCCGCAACGTCAACCCTATTGACTCGGCAGTAGTGACAGTGGGTGAACTTCATGCTGGAACCAAGAATAATGTGATTGCTGATACAGCCAGAATGAGTGGTACCGTAAGGTATTTTAACCCAGCATATGAAAGCTTTTTTAAGCAGCGCATTGAGCAAATTATTGCGGGAATTTGCCAGAGTCATGGTGCTACTTATAACTTGAATTGTTGGTCACTTTACCCACCAGTCATCAATGATGCTACCATAGCGGACTTGGTACGCTCAGTGGCAGAAGAAGTGGTAGAAACGCCTCTGGGTGTTGTTCCTGAATGCCAAACAATGGGTGGCGAGGATATGTCTTACTTCTTGCAAGAGGTACCCGGTTGCTATTTCTTCCTGGGTTCTGCGAACCCTAAAAAAGGATTGGCGTATCCCCACCATCATCCCCGATTTGATTTTGACGAAACCATTTTAGCGATGGGTGTGGAGATGTTCGTTCGCTGCGTGGAAAAATTCTGTAATTGATAAAAGTAGATGGGTATTAATAAATATTAGGTATGAGAGTTCACGGCTTGTCGTTAATCACTCACTTAACAACTCGCAATGAGTCATCTGTGCCTATTACTTTTATGTTTACCCATCTATTTAATCAATGAACTCCTTAACATTAGATCCATCTGTTGCTTCTGCCATCGCAGAATTTGAAACATCCAACGCCCCCAGTGTTTGGTCAAATTTAGATAAAAACCAAGTGCTGACAGACATGAAAACGCGCCTTTTGGACGCCTTTCAAGTTAACCAAGGTCAACAACCGTTCTGCGGCCCTGCATCGATTTTATTTGAACTCGTTCGTAAACAACCACTGCGCTACGTGCAAATCTGCCGTAGTTTATTTGAAACTGGTGGTTTTCAAGGGCGAACTAGACGTATTGAAGCATCAAATAGGTTGCGTCAAAGTCGAGGCAGACTACGAATGGGGCAAGCTGATTGGATGGTTTTAGCAACGTGGCGAGAATCAGAAAATCTGGTTTTCCCTGTTGAACCAGATGCGCCCGATATTATCCGCAATATAGCTGGAATGACCAAATCTTGGGAGATGAAAGGATGGGCACGGGAAGTCTTAGGCTATCGGAATGTCAAATACACCCACACTTATCTTTTCGGCGAAGTCGATGCTTTGCATGAAGCAGAAACAGTAATTTCTGCTGGTGGCGTTGCTTTTGCTTTGATTACCGCACAGGGTTTACTCGGTAACAATCCGCCACCGTTCCCTTACCCCACCCACTGGATCACGCTGTTGGGTAATATCTCGATGAAAAAGGGATTCTTCTGGAAACGTGACAGTGGTCGTATTTGTATGGATGTTTATACTTGGGGAAGCAAGAGATACATAGATAAAGATCAGGGTCGTTTTGAAGCTTATTTTTGGGGTATTGTGATGGGTTCAATGTAACATTATCAATATCAAAATTCACTTGTTCCACTCATTAACAAGTAAATCAAAATGTTTTACCTGAGGTTCAATTTCAAGAAGGAATTCTTTGTCTCTTGGTAAGTGATGAGTTTTCTCAATATCCTCACCAGCAAACTTCTTAATTGTCTCTCGTGATATCCAGTAGGAAAGAACATAAAATTCTGCTACCTTATCATTTGTGCGTCGAAATACTTGAACGCCTTGATTACCATCAATTAAGCGTATTTTCTTGATCCCAGCTTCATAAAGGTATTCTGCGTATTCAGAAGATTTTCCAACTGGTGTTCTACCGTGCCACATACGAGCGACCATTGTCTGTTGTGGAGAAGTCGTTATGTTAGAAGAAGGAGCTTTCTGTGCAGAACTAACAAGTGGTATTAGTACCAAAAACAGTAAGGTGGTTATGAGAACAAAGACTTGAAACCGCTTTTTTATAAACATAGTAATTCCTCCTTTTTCTGGGTACAACTGAAGTAATAACTCGCACACCAGAACATGATAAGGCAAGTAGAAACTAAAATTTTATGTATAAACAGCTATTTGTCTAATTCTCTACTACCTGTTTACGAAAGATCCACAGAGTTTGTATCACCTCAGTTAAAGAGTTTTTTCGCGCTTCTTGCACAAATAAAAGGGGAATAACTGCTCCGATTCTGAAAACAAAAGATACAACAAAGGCTGCTGGTAAACCACCTAATGAGGGATTTTGTGCAATCAAACCACCTATAGTTGTACCTAAAGCGCCACAAACTCCAGTAACGGCAGCAATTATTCCAAAATAAAGGGATTGTTGTTTGACAGGCGCAATTGCTAGCTGCATATTGTTGTTGCATAAATCAATTGCTGCCCAAATCCCTCCAAGTAACATGTGTAAAAGGGGTAACCACAGCCAAATGCCAAAGAAACTAACATCAATCGCTAGCCAAAATAAAGGTATGAGTGTAAGTACAATCCCCATTAATATCAAGATTGAACGATTACCTATTTTGTCTGATAACTTGCCCCAGAAAGTGAGCATCACCAGGTTTGCCGCCCCCTGAAAACTAGCGTAGAGTGCCACAACACTCACATCTAAATGTAAATTATTTAACATATAGAGCGGGAAATAAGGAGTACTCAAGTTAATGGCAAACATTTGGAAACTGAAATACAACAGAGACATCAAGAAATTAAAGTTATTTAAAATACCTTTTATCGCGCTCGAATTCGGTACAGAATCAGTTTTATTTTCTATAGTTTCTGGCTGTGTATCAGTAGTTTGACTAGAATTCTCAGTATCTCCAGAAATAGCATTTTTCACTAAAGAACCGAGGACAGAAGCATGCTGCATCTGTGGATTGACGTCCACCTGGAAGTACTGACACCCAAGACCTATCACCCCTGACAGAGTCCCGAACACCACAAGCACTGCATAACCTTGTAAAGTTCCACCAGGCCATTTAGAGACAATTAGACCGGCTATTGGTATACAAATTAAAAGAGTTAGAGTGAAAGCACTGTTGCGCAACCCAAAATACCTTCCTCGGATCTGTCGAGGGACTAAAGCTGCCATCCAACTCATCCACGATGGATGTCCTAATCCTTGTAACATATTGATTAACAAGACAATCACAAGTGTTATAACTATCAATTGCTGAGAATTTATATATCCAAAGCTAAGGGCGGCGATGCCAATGGGTAGAAATAACCAGAGTATCCTCGCACTCACGTTTGTAAGGAGCGAAAATCGAAAGCGACTGGTTGTGCGTTCTGATAGATACGCACCAAACGGCTGAATGAGATTCACCAGCATTGGAATTGAAGACAGCATTCCAATAATCACTGGACTGGCATTTAAGTCCACCAGGAAATTAGAGAGTAAAACACCAGTGACAATGGTCAAGTATATTGATGTGAAGACACCATCTATAGTGGAGGCTCTAAGGCTGATACGAATAGCATTCTTTTTTAAAACTGAAGGACTCAGTGTTGAATTAGCAACAACAGTCGGTTCTGAAATTGCAATATCGGGTATTATAGGGGCTAGAGGCGTAGCGGTTTCTAGCGAAATTGGTTCCATACTTGTCTTCACAGATGGGTCAAGTGGGGACTGTAACTTTTGTTCATAATTATTTAGTTATTGTAACTTGCATATCTCAACAAAAATTTAAATAAAGAAAAAATCAATCCGCAGTTACAGAGTCAAGATGTAAAGTGGCAGAATTTTTACTTGGCTGTGATCCGAACCAACGTGTCGAAATTTTTAAGACTAAAATTTTTAAGACCATTAGTGGTAATCGCCCAAAGGACAGTATTCCTAAAGAGAGTTACCCTCTGGGCAGCTCTTTTTGGAATCATCGCGCTCTTTGTTATTGGTTGTCAAAATCTACCCTTTGCTGGCGTTTCCTCTGCACCAAGCGCAGTCACTATCAAACTGGGCGGTTGGACAGCAAGTCCAGCAGAACAAAAACTCTTGAAAGAACTATTGCAAGACTTTGAAGCAAACCATCCTAATATTAAAGTCAGGCATGAAGTCATCAATGACCAATACATGGATGTCATAAAAACCCGCTTGGTGGGTGAAGCGGCTCCTGATGTGTTCTATTTAGATGCTCTTGAAGCTCCTTTTTTCATGAGCCAGAATGTTTTAGAACCACTTGATGCGTATATAACTCCCGATTTTGACGTTGCTGACTTTGAGGAAACACTACTCAGTAGCTTCAAATATACTAAATATATTTACGGTTTGCCTAAAGACTATTCGACACTTGCTCTGTTTTATAACAAAAAAGCTTTTGCAGCCGCAGGGTTAAGTATTCCTCCAACAACTTGGAATGAACTGCGTGCCTACTCAAAGAAGTTGACCGTAGACCGTAACCGAGATGGCAGAATTGATCAATACGGTTTTGGAGAAATTCCAGAATTACCGCGTCAGGCTTACAAAATTAAAGCTTTTGGTGCGCAACTTATAGACCAGAATGGTTATGCAACATTTGCCAGTTATGCCGGATTGCAAGGATTACAATTGGCAGTAGACCAGTATCAAAAAGACCGCTCTTCCGCTCAAAAATCTGATGTTGGGACAAATTCTGGCAGTGAGATGTTTGGTCAGGGTAAAGTCGCAATGGTGATTGAGGGGAACTGGGCAATTCCCTACCTCACACAAACCTTTTCCAATCTAGACTTTGCTACTGCAGAACTACCGACAATCAATGATAACAAAACTACGATGGTTTTCACGGTTGCCTACGTGATGAACAAGCAAACCCAACACAAAGCCGAAGCCTGGGAACTTATTTCTTATCTCACGGGTAAAGAAGGTATGACAAAGTGGACGAAAACAGGCTTTGCTCTGCCATCTCGAAAATCTGTTGCTCAGAAATTGGGTTATGATCAAGACCCCTTAAGAACTGCACTTGTGGCAGGAGTAAATTATGCTATACCTTGGCAAGTTGGTGAATATCCAGCAGCGATTGTAAACAATTTTGACAACCAATTTGTCAGTGCTTTGCTAGGACAGCAACCACTACAACAGGCGATGCAACGAGCACAAGATGATGCGAATGAACTGATTAAGGCGATAAGCCAGAGGCTTGATCCTCCGCGTATCGCAATGGAGTAGGTAAAGTTTCATGCATTTTTTTCGAGATTGGATTTGAAATTTTGAATTTATATATCGCCTATCGCTACAGTCGGGATGATGCCGGATGAGTTGGAGGTACATTTGTGTTTGAAGTCAGAAGGCGACAAACAAAGCCTAGATCGAACATCACACAAGACTTGGCTGGATACTTGTTTATGATGCCAACCATTCTGGTGTTAGGCGCATTTGTCGTGCTACCCATTCTCTGGGCTGTTTTTCTTTCTCTACACAAAGTTCAACTTCTTGGCGCTATTAAGTATCAATTTGTAGGCTTTCGCAACTTCACGCGACTCATTGAAGATGAACAGGTTTGGATTGCTTTAAGAAATACAGCCCAATACGTTGCAATTGTTGTCCCGGCTCAAACTGTCTTGGCTTTAATTCTAGCAGTGACGCTCAACTCTGGTATTCGTGCCAAAAATTGGTGGCGTATCCTTTACTTTTTGCCGACAGTCACTTCATCGGCTGTGTTGACGCTGATTTTTATGTGGATTTATAACACGAATGGGTTACTCAATGATTTTCTTGCTTTTGTAGGGCTACCTACTTACAACTGGTTAGGAGATCCAGCCGTTGCCCTCAAAGGTATTATGCTGATGAATATTTGGTCAACAGCACCGTTTTATATGGTGATTTATTTGGCAGCGTTGCAGGATATTCCTCGTTCACTTTATGAGGCTGCATCGCTAGATGGAGCAAATGGCTGGCAGCAGTTTATTCATATCACGATTCCTATACTCAGACCAGTCACCTTTTTTGTAGTCACAATAGGAGTGATTGGCACGTTTCAATTGTTTGACCAATCTTATATTTTTTCTAACGGCACTGGTGGACCGAATAATGCTACTTTGACAGTAGTTTTATTGATATATCAAGCTGTCTTTCGTAACTTGCAGATGGGGTATGCAGCGGCGATCGCCTTTTTACTGGCAGCAGTCATTATTGTTATCACTTTGATTCAACGGCGGTTTTTTGGAGGCGAAAATTTGTAAGAGAAACTTACTGAGCTAAAGCCATTCATTTCAAATAAGTTACACTTTATAATGGAGGCAAAAATGCTATTAAATGAGAGCTTTTCGATCTTGGGTGCAAGAACTTATTAGCAAAAATATTTAAAAGGTGTAAATCTAGTTTAGAATACTGGTTGTTTTTTTAAGTTACAGAAGCTGATTGGATTCTCAAGTTGAAGAGACTATTGAAGCTGGGTGATGGTGAGGAAAAACTAAACCCTTGATAAAAATATTACCAAAATGAAAGTATATAAATTTTTTACTTGGAAGACACTGCTATATATTTTACTAACACTGTATGCAATCATCACGCTCATTCCCTTTTTATGGGCACTATCAGCATCATTCAAGCCGCTATCAGAAATTGTCAGCGGTGAACCGAATTTTGTACCTCAAAACTTTACTCTCGACAACTACAAACAAATTTTTTTCCAAGAACCGCTGTTTCTGCGGTGGGTCTTCAATAGTGTGGTTATAGCTATCAGTGTGACTGTATTAAACTTGTTGTTCAACTCAATGGCAGGTTACGCCTTAGCAAGACTGAACTTTAAGGGTAAACGCTTCTGGTTCTTCCTGATTTTGGCAGTCTTAGCAGTTCCTGCACAGATCACCCTCATTCCCACATTTTTAATTTTAAAAGCTTTGGGCTGGCTGAATTCCTATCAAGGGATGATTGTTCCTAGCATGGTCAATGCTACCTTTATTTTTATGATGCGGCAGTTTTTCGTGAATTTTCCCAAGGAGTTAGAAGAAGCGGCTCAATTAGATGGATTGAAGACTTGGGGTATTTTTCGGCATATTGTTTTACCTTTAGCAAAACCAGCTTTAGCAGCACAAGCAGTTTTTGTATTTATGGGAAATTGGAATAATTTCTTGTTACCTCTAGTTATTTTGTTTGAACCAGAAATGTTTACTCTTCCTTTGGGATTGAATACTTTTAAAGGTCAATTCATTAGTTATTGGAACTATATTATGGCGGCTTCTATGGTGTTTACTTTACCGGCTTTGGCGATTTATGCATTCTTTAACAGGTATTTTATTGAGAGTGTAAATTTTACGGGGGGGAAGGGTTAAAACAGTTATCAGTTATCAGTTTGAAGAAGAATTCAGAATACAGCGCTTCATCAATAACCGACTCAATTTCTTCGGAGGGAAAAGCCGTGTTACGGTCATGCACTTCCTGAATTGTAGATCTGAAAATCTTCTCCTGAACTGCTTTTTCAATGAAATCAGATCTATCGCTCTCACCATGTTCCACTTCGGTGATACGCGATCGCCAATGGTAAGGCTCCCTTTGCGAGCATCGCCTTTGATGATTTGATGGATATTAAGTGGGCGATGGCCTGTGTAATATCATGTCCGGTAAAATACTTGTGATATGTCATTGCGAACGCAACGAAGTGGAGTGAAGCAATCGCAGGGGTTTGAGATTGCCACGCTACGCTACCGCTCCGCTCGCAATGACAAGTGATCATCCGGACTTGATATAACACCATCATTTAAGCTTGGAACTCGGAACTTCGTGCTTGGAACTCGGAATATCAGCTTCAAAAGTGCAAAGTCTGAGTTGAGAACTTCAACGTTGAGGCTCAGAAGTTAATTTTTGTGGTGCTATTTTAATTATTGCACCATCAAAAATATCCCCGCCTCAAGCAAATTGCGTAATTTTTCCGAACCGCCATTGTAGATGGATGAGCTACCCCTAACTGTCGCTCACAAATTTCCAAAGCTTGTTGGAACAAAGGTTCAGCTTCTGCGTATCTTCCTTGGGAGTCGTAGAGTCCCGCCAAGCTGTTAAGGCTAAGTGCGACATTGGGATGTTCTTCTCCCAGCAGGCGTCGCCACAGTTCCAAAGCTTGTTGGTACAAAGGTTCAGCTTCTGTGTATTTTCCTTGTGAACGGTAGAGTCCCGCCAAGTTGTTGAGGTTAGTGGCGACATGGCGATGTTCTTCTCCCAACAAGCGTTGGTTTAGTTTCAAAGCTTCTTGGTATAAAGGTTTGGCTTCTGTGTATTTTTGTTGAGAACGGTAGAGTAACGCCAGGTTGTTGAGGCTAGTGGCAAAATTAGGATGTTCTTCTCCCAGCAGGCGTCGCTGTAGTTGCAAAGCTTGTTGGTACAAAGGTTCGGCTTCTGTGTATTTTCCTTGGGAGTAGTAGAGTTCTCCCAGCTTGTTGAGGCTTTGTGCGATATTAGGATGTTCATCTCCTAGCAGGCGTCGCTGTAGTTGCAAAGCTTGTAAGTACAAAGGTTCGGCTTCTGTGTATCTTCCTTGGGAGTGGTAAAGTTCCGCCAGGTTGTTGAGGCTTTGTGCGATATCAGGATGTTCCTCTCCCAGCAGACGTCGCCGCAGTTGCAAAGCTTGTTCATATAGTGGTTCAGCTTCTGTATATCTTCCTTGGGAGTGGTAAAGTCCCGCTAGGTTGTTGAGGCTGAGCGCGACAAAAGGATGTTCTTCTCCCAGCAGGCGTTGCCACAGTTTCAAAGCTTGTTGGAACAACGCTTGGGCATCTATGTATCTTCCTTGGAAGTTGTAGAGTACCCCCAAGTTGTTGAGGCTAAGTGCGACATGGGGATGTTCATCTCCCAGCAGGCGTTGGTTTAGTTGCAAAGCTTTTTGGTACAGGGGTTCGGCTTCTGTGTATCTTCCCTGGGAACGGTAGAGTTCCGCCAGGTTGTTGAGGCTTTGTGCGATATCAGGATGTTCCTCTCCCAGCAGACGTCGCCGCATTTGCAAAGCTTTTTGGTAGAGGGGTTCGGCTTCTGTGTATCTTGCTTGGGAGTCGTAGAGTAACGCCAGGTTATTGAGGCTGAGTGCGACAAAAGGATGTTCTTCTCCCAGCAGACGTTGGTTTAGTTGCAAAGCTTTTTGGTAGAGGGGTTCGGCATCTGTGTATCTTCCTTGGGAGTAGTAGAGTAACCCCAAGTTGTTGAGGCTGAGTGCGACAAAAGGATGTTCTTCTCCCAGCAGACGTTGACTTAGTTGCAAAGCTTTTTGGTAGAGGGGTTCGGCATCTGTGTATCTTCCTTGGAAACGGTAGGGTTCCGCCAGGTTGTTGACGCTGAGTGCGACATGGGGATGTTCCTCTCCAAAGCGCTTTTTCGTAACTTCTAGACACTGCTCATACCAGCGTGCTGCTAGATTATACAATCCCTGACCTTGATAAAATCGACCATTACCGACGAAAGCCCGAATTAAATCGTCATCGCTAAGATATTCAGTGAGATTCTTGGCGACTTCTGCCAAATGAGGTATAGCGGGAGAAATGACGGTAATTTTTTCACGGGTGGCGTTTTCAGGAATATCCTTAGCAACTACTATCATTGCTGTGGCAAAAGCATATTGAAGATTTCCCCAAGTTGCCACAAAAGCTGGGACTTCAAGATTCGCTTGAAAAAATTCCCTCAGCAGTGGATGCAGTTGATAAATTCCCTTTTCCTTACGCTGTAGCAAATGCAAATTCAGCAGCTTATCATCCCGACTTTCTTCTAACTCTTCTGCATCTACATCGGGTAAGCACTGTTCTACCAACTCCCAAGGTATCGGTGCAGGGGCAAATAAACTCAGCAAACATGCCAGTTGCTTATCCGTGTCGTTTAATTCCTGCCAACTCAAGTCAAAGGCGACTTGCACACCCAGTTGTGCTGTCATGTCGTCTTCTGAGTTAACAAGGGCGGGTTGTTCTAGTCGCTTTTTCTTCAACCTCCGCAACATTTCTTCTAGGGATAAATCTTCTTTGCGTGCAAGATACCGCCCAACTAATTCTAACCCCAAGGGCAAATATCCCAGCCACTCACACAGAGACGTTGCTTGTGCAATTTCTTCATCAACCCGTTCTACACCAACGAGTGTTCGTAATAACTCCAGCGCCGCCTCTGGTTGCAGCACACCTAATGATAATTTCGGAATTTGCCCAAGGTGTGCTCTTGTTGTCATCAACACCTTAAACCGGGAAGATGACGGCGGGAGATATGGCTTTATTTCTTTGTATTTCGCCACATCATCCAGCACAAGCAGCACTTCACCTTCACGCCAGTGTCGCCAGCAGTATGCAACTTGCGCGAGTAAATCAAAATCCGGCGATATTTCTGGTAGGTTTAAGTCAAGGTGAGTACGCGCAAACTGCACCAACTGTAATCCCACATCCCTAGCTTTCGGAAGTAACCAGCAAATTCCACCTTGGTAAGTTTCGCGGTGTTTTGTTGCATATTGCAGCGCCAGTTCGGTTTTCCCTACTCCACCCATACCAGCAATGGCGGCTATTGCTACGCGATCGTTTTTCTGCAAGAGTTGGTGTAGCTGTTGCAGTTCTTCTTCTCGCCCGACGAACTTCGTCGCCCGATTCTTGGGCAAATTCTCTGGTATTCCAGTAAGGGGATTTAACTTTGTCCGTTCCCGTTCGGACGACTGCAGTCAAGGAGTGGGATTATTGTAGTTAATGGTAACGCTATGACCACTGCCGCCTTGAAAAGTGGGAGCATTCGCATCATTAGCTTGAAAAGCTTCGCCACCATAAACATTCTGAACATTCCGCCCTTCAATATTACCAATATTAATTTCTTGGTTAATTTCCTGGGCAAGCTGTTGAATATCTTGAGCAAATTTATCGTCTGTGTCCATTGCTACCTGCAAATAAGCAGCAATCAAATCAACATCTGCCTTTGAGCCTTCTTTCTGCGCTTTTGCTAGCGTCTGCTCTAACTTCTGATGACCTTTGAACCTATGAAAAATTTTCTCGCGTAGATTGTTTAATTTATTTAATACGCTAGCCGTCAGCGTTTCTGCGGTTTTTTCGATAGCTTTGCTAAATGCTAAGGTGGCGATCGCAGCTGCTGTGAGTGTTGCAGGTTCCATAAACTAGCCCAGAATGCGAGATGACATTTGGTTATATCTACCACTTTATCTTGGAAAATTTCGGAAAATGACTAGTAAGTCCGGAACCTCACCCTGCCCTGTCGGGCATCCCTCTCCGAGCTCCGGAGAGGGAAAGATTTTAGCTACGCTAAAAGCGAGGGTAAGGTTCATAATTCTGAATATTTTGAGAAAAATCTGCTTTTTGTGGTATAATAAACAGTCCAAAAAGCAGATTTTGTTTCATAGGAAGATCTTAGTGCAAGTTTTTCCAAACCACAAGTAACTACACCGTGGATAAGTAGAGTTCCTGATATGGCAATCCTGTTTTTTTAGACCTTTATTAATGGTGAGGTGTACTTAGTTTTCCCTTACACCCCTACCCCCTTACACCCTTACACCCTCCCACAACTGCTGGATCTCGTTGCGTAAGTCCTGTATGTCATGCTGACAAGTTTGGCGGTAAAATTATCATCCATCCGGCATTTACCAACTTGTTGACGCCCATGCTTTGCGACTACCTTGTACAAATCCTGACTGCCCGCGTGTACGATGTTGCTCAGGAAACGCCCCTGGATTATGCTCCCAATCTATCTGCACGACTGAATAATAAACTCCTACTCAAGCGGGAAGATATGCAATCAGTCTTTTCTTTCAAACTGCGGGGTGCTTATAACAAGATGGCGCAACTACCACCGGATTTGCTAACACAAGGTGTGATTGCTGCATCTGCTGGAAACCATGCCCAGGGGGTTGCTCTTGCTGCTCGTCATATCGGAACACGAGCAATTATTGTTATGCCCGTAACCACACCGCAAGTGAAGATAGATGCAGTGAAAGCCAGAGGGGGGGAGGTAGTATTGCATGGGGATACTTACGATGATGCCTATGCGTTAGCCCGTCAACTAGAGGCAGAAAAAGGTATGACTTTTATTCATCCCTTTGATGATCCCTATGTGATTGCCGGACAGGGAACAATCGGGATGGAAATTCTGCGACAATATCAGCAACCGATCCACGCTATTTTTGTGGCAATTGGCGGCGGTGGATTGATTTCTGGAATTGCAGCATATGTGAAACGGTTGCGTCCTGAAATTAAAATAATTGGTGTTGAACCAGTGGATGCTGATGCTATGCATCAATCCCTGAAAGCAGGGAAGCGGGTTCGCTTACCTCAAGTAGGTTTATTTGCTGATGGAGTGGCGGTGCGGGAAGTGGGAGAAGAAACTTTCCATCTGTGTCAAGAGTATGTGGATGACATCATTTTAGTTGATACAGATCATACTTGTGCTGCAATTAAAGACGTGTTTGAGGATACACGCTCGATTTTGGAACCAGCGGGTGCATTGGCGATCGCCGCTGCAAAAGCCTATGTCGAACGAGAACAAATCCAGGGACAAACCTTAATCGCCGTTGCCTGCGGTGCTAACATGAACTTTGATCGCCTGCGCTTTGTTGCTGAACGAGCAGAATTGGGTGAACGCCGCGAAGCCATTTTTGCTGTGGCGATTCCTGAAGAACGGGGCAGTCTTCGGAAGTTTTGTGAATGTATTGGCAGACGCAATCTGACTGAGTTTAGCTATCGCATTGCTGGTGAAAAAGAAGCACATATTTTTGTGGGACTACAAATTCAAAACCGTGCTGATGCGGCAAAGATGGCTGATACTTTTGAAACTCATGGATTCAAAACCATTGACTTAACCGATGACGAACTGACAAAATTACATTTGCGGCACATGGTTGGTGGACACTCTCACCTTGCTAAGAACGAGTTGCTCTACCGTTTTGAGTTTCCTGAACGTCCCGGTGCATTGATGAAATTCGTCAGTTCCATGAGTCCCGACTGGAACATCAGCCTCTTTCACTACCGCAACAATGGTGCAGACTATGGGAAAATAGTCGTGGGGATGCAGGTACCTCCCCACGAGATGCATCAATGGCAAGCATTTGTTGATACCCTGGGTTACCGCTATTGGGATGAAAGGCAGAATCCAGCATACAAGTTGTTTTTAGGATGAGGCGATGCTCACCTATTGCCGCAAGCAGGCTCACACCGTAATCTTTAATTGGCTGTTGAGAGGAATTGCCGCTCAGAAACGAAACCTCTGCTGACCAATAACAACCACAGGTTGTTGATCTCGACTTTATCCTCTAATACGTTTCCATTACTGGCTTAGGTCGTGCGATAGCGCGGAACGCCCGCCGGAGGCGATCGCACCCTACTAAAATTAGCCAGCTAAAACGGTACAATAAGACTTTGAGATGCTTGCTATTAAAAACGAGGTAAAGATATGTGGGCAGTGAATAATTTTTGTGCTACAAACTTAGCAAATATTAGACTGGTAATATAAACGCCCCTATGCGTAACCTGACTAACCCACAAATTGTCAGAATTATCTGTTCAAACTTCTCTTGATTAAGGCGAAATCTTTCAGAGGCTACTCGAAATATCTTAACCAAACGAATGATATGCTCTACGAGAATGCGCTCGGTTGATCATTCTTTGTTTTGTTGTTTTTGCTCTGTGGTTATTTTACGGTTTGTTGGTTGGCTTTAAGGATTTTTTAGAGTTAGTTCTTTTGTATAGCAGTCTTAAATCATTCGTGAAACTCTCTGTTTTCCTTCTCTGCGCCCTCTGCGCCTCTACTGTTAATTCAATCAAAACCTTTTTGACAAATCATCTAGGCTTGCTATATAACCTTTATCACCATTTGATCCCAACGATATTCTCCTATTATATTATCACTTGAATATAGATATTCAAAATACTAATCTTTATAAACATATAGATTAATTTTATCTTCCTTTCGATAGATGTTTTAACAATTAGTATTCTTAGAGAATATATTTTATAACTCAAAAAATTTAGTATTTTTACTGAAATTTTTAGTTACAGCATAGTTTTTTAAAATAAGGGATTTTTTTTGAGAATGTCTTTTAAATAGAAAATTTTTCACAAAAGATAGAAATTTTCACTGAAAGATTGATGTGAATTTGTGTAAAAAATCAGGAAAAATTGATTTTTTTTAAAATTCTTGACAAGATGTACACAAAATTACTATGAATCAAAAAATGAGTTGCATCAGCTTTACTAGGGAGGTTTTGTTAATTTATTTTTGACAATTAAGTAGGTAGGCACAAATAAATATAACTCTCTAACAAAATATAAAGTGGTCAAAACCATTGCGATTGCTTCGTTTCACTCTTCGGGTTCGCCAGGTGCTACAACGGGGGGAACCCCAACATCCTTCGGGAACGCCCGTCGCCTAAGTCGGGAGACCCTCCAAAGAGCGCTGGTCTCACCAGATGCATGCGACGGGAAACCCGTCTATGTCCTGCGGACACGCTAGCCCCGAAGGGGGCGCTACGCAAACGCTATCAGCACTGCCTCCGCAACGCACTGGCTGACTGCGTTCAACTCGCAATGATAAACTGATAAATTTTCCCGTCCACCTACTTACCTTAGAAAATGTCTGAAAGTTGTAGACAAGTGATTTTAGTTACGCCAGTTGCTTGATTATCAAACGAATCATAGCAACATAAACAAATCCTTCAGTGGTCTCAAGTAAAACCTGATAATCCTTACTCAATCGCTGACACTCTATGCCTACGGCATGCCTACGCCTAACGGGGATGTCCTCCGGACATGCTGCGCGCTCCGCCAGTCGCAGCCTACGGCTCGCTCCGCTAACATGGGGAGCCAATACTGATAGCGTAGCGTGGCACTTTGTGCCATAGGAGGGTTTCCCGACAGAGGTATCTGGCGTTGGAAACCACGCCAGGTGCTAAGAAAGCGGGAAGCCTTCTGGCAGGCGTTTACAAGTCGGGGAACCCTAGCCGAGCACTAGCTCCCCAAAATCGTGCTGGCTCACCAATTAAACCAGCCAAAAGTCCCCTCCACGAGCCAACGTTTGGGCAATACTACAAACCCTTTCTGCTCCTGCGTACGGTACGAACACTTAAAATGCAACAATATACATCGATAACCCAGTGCATGAAATCCTTACCACGATATCCTCCGTCAACCCAAATCGTGATCAAACGATCAAAGCGATAGCTTTGCTGCTGCTTTGCTGCAGATAGTGCGCTTTGTTACAGCCATTTTTTGTTACAGCCATTTTCAGGTAAATAAACCACAGTCCAAGGGCGGCAAGGCATTGCACCCTTACAATTACAAACGATGTGGTTCATTTAGGTAAAAACTGCTGTAAGCGAAGCCGCGAACTTGTTTTGCGCCTGCTTATTCACTGACACTCCCAGGAGTTATCAGGACAACAATTAGCAAACCCAGTGTATCAACGAGCATGTGTCGTTTACGCCCTTTTATCTTTTTGCCAGAGTCGTAGCCAATTTCTTGGGATACCATTGTCGCAGTTTCAACCGTTTGACTGTCTATGATTGCTTCAGAGGCGGACGCTTCTCGCTTACAGGAAACACGCACCCACAACCGTAGTTGCTCATGGGTTTGTTGCCAAATTCCATGTTTTTTTTGATGAGAAAATAAAGAGAGTAACGTAAAGTACTTGGTTCTTCCTTTCAAGCACAGCTAATTAAGCTGAAGGTAGGAACTAGAGATCGCTTAACCCAGGGACAACCCCCCTAGACTCCCAAAGCACCAGGGGGGAACTATCCCAAGGTTAGTTGCACATCACGTAACTGTTTAATTAGCCAGATTGGGCTAATTAATTGTGCAGATGTTAAACCATTTCTGCCAGGATTTAGTTAACACCTGCTCCAGACGCATTGCCCAGTTTTCCAGTTGACGGCAGCTTGTACAAATTATGACACAGTATTACAGTCAAAATCAAGCTTTTGACCACCTCGACTTTACTGATAGTAAGTATGCTGACAGTAAGTTTTTAACGCCTTTTCAGCGGAATCTGCTGCTGAAGAATTTGCAAGCAGATTTGCAACCAGAATATCGGCGCAGATTGGAAATCATGTTGCTGGCAGATCAAGGGAAATCTCAAACCCAAATCTGTCAAATGTTAGGTTGTTCTCAGGAGATGGCACGCTACTGGAGTGCTGTAGCACAAGCAGGTCTGGCGCATACATGGCAGGAGCGACCGATAGGCAGACCTAAAACTGTAAACGACCAATATATCGAACGGTTGAAGGAATTAGTAAACCATAGCCCTAGTGAGTATGGCTATGCATTTGGGTGCTGGACAGCCCAATGGTTGAGCAAACATTTAGCGACTGAATTTGGCATTGAAATTAGCGATCGCCACATCAATCGGTTGCTGAAACAAATGGGGCTTTCCACAAAACAAAAACGCTCTTTTGCTAAAGGGGCAACAAGCCATACTAAGAATACTCACATTACGATCACAGACTTGCAATCCAATGAGGCTAGTTTCCATTGGTCATTCAATGTGATTTAGACCAAGAACTAATTCTGTGTTAGAGGTAAGTAAATGCCATCAGTATTTTCCCAGGAACAGCTTGGTGAAAAAATTACCGCTAGCTTGGGTGATTCGCTTTCAGCAAACGAACTAGCAAACTGCGTCAAAGAAGTAGAAATCGTCGAGCCATTAGTAGCCAAACAGTTTTGGCAAGCAGAAACCGCAAAGGGCGGCATCTACATAATCCTTGCGGGTAAAGTCAGACTAATGGATAGCTCTAATAACTTAATCACCACTTTAACAAGCGGGGCATCATTCGGTGAGATGACTCTGTTTCCAGAAGATGTCTTTCAACCTTACACCGCTAGAGCTTCTACAAACTTAAAGCTTTGCTATCTCAAGGATGAAACGTTGCAAGCTTTGATGGGCAAATATGCCAGTTTGAGCGATCGCCTATACCGCAAAGCAGAACTTTGGGACTTGCTACTGTTATGTTGCCGCGAGAATCAACTTCCTCGCAACACTTCAGTTGAGGAAATGCTCCGAGCCTTATCTTATTTCTCGCGGCACAATCTGGATACTGGCACCCTGAGTGCAACATTATCCAAAGATTGCAAACTGTGGCTGCTGCACCGGGGAAAACTGCAACATTCATCCGGTCAGTCCTTGACACCTGCGAATATATGCGCAACTGAAAAACAAGGTACTTGGCAGGCAATACAACCAACAATTCTGTACAGTCTAAGCAATGCTGATTGGCAAACAGCACTCCAGCACTGGTCTGAGTTGGCATTGGTTGACTCTGACTCAAAAGTTGTTGCCTCGGATGACCAACAGACGCCTCATAGCACGTCTTTCCCAGAAGAATTGAAGAATGGCAGTAATGTTATTCCATTTCCGCAGCCAGCTTCAGAGCCAAAACAAAAGCAAAAGAAGCGACGAGCCTACTTTCCCAGTCCCAAGGTGAGGATGGGGCATTGGTGGGGAAGAATCGCCAAGCGCTATCCGTTCTTTGCACAACAAAGCTCCTCTGACTGTGGTGCAGCAACTCTTGTGATGATAAGTCGCTATTGGGGCAAGCACTTGTCGGTAAATCGCCTGCGGGATTTAACTAACACGAGTCGGAGCGGGGCATCACTAAAAAGTCTAGCCGCTGCAGCAGAAACCATCGGTTTTTCTACTCGTCCAGTAAAAGCCAGCCTTGACAAATTGGCACAACAACCCTTACCTGCGATCGCTCACTGGGAAGGCAAACATTACATCGTCGTCTATGAAATTACCAAAAAGCAGGTAATTGTTGGCGACCCAGCGCTCGGTCAACTCACCCTCACAAACAGAGAATTCAATGCAGGTTGGACTGGCTATGCATTGTTATTGCAACCCACAGCCCTACTCAAAGAAAGCCAGGAAGCAACTCAACCATTCTGGCAGTTTTTTGAGTTAATCAAACCCCACTGGCTAGTGCTGCTAGAAGTGTTCATGGCTAGTGTGTTTATTCAGGTGTTTGGACTGGTAACGCCACTATTCACCCAACTGCTGTTGGATCGAGTGATTGTCCAAGGCAGCATCCTCTCTTTAAACGCCGTCGGCTTAGGGTTGCTAATTTTTGGTTTGTTCCGCGTCGCTACGAACGGACTGCGGCAATATATGCTGGATCACACTGCGAACCGGATCGGAGTAGCGCTGATGGTGGGTTTTATTAAACATACCTTCCGACTGCCACTGGCGTTCTTCGAGTCACGTTTCGTTGGTGATATTGTTTCTCGCGTCCAAGAAAATCAGAAAATTCAGCGCTTCCTCACCGGAGAAGCACTGTCAATCATTCTCGATTTGCTGACAGTGTTTATCTATGTGGGATTGATGTTTTGGTACAGCTGGCAGATGGCATTGCTAGTGCTGGTGATTGTGCCGCCATTTTTTCTACTGGCGCTGTTTGCAACGCCTTTCTTGCGTCGCATCGCCAAGGAGATTTTTAATGCCGCAGCCAACGAGAACAGTTATCTGATTGAAGCCCTCACAGGGATTCGCTCTGTCCGCTCAATGGCAGTTGAGCAGACAGTGCGCTGGCATTGGGAGGAAAAGCTCCATCGTTTGATTAAAAAAACCTTTAGTGGGCAGGTGATTGCTAACCGCCTGCAAATTTTCAGTTCCTCTATCGAATCGGTTGCCACTACAGCATTGCTGTGGTTTGGGGCATGGCTTGTGATTAGAAACCAACTCACCATTGGACAATTAGTTGCTTTCAATATGTTGTTGGCCAACATCATTCATCCTTTCCAACGGCTGGCAGTGCTGTGGAATCAATTGCAAGAAGTGATTGTTTCTACTGAGCGGATTAATGATGTCCTAGAGGCAGAGCCAGAAGAAGACTTACAACATCAACCCCGCCAGTACTTACCTAAACTTCAAGGGAGAATTCGCTTTGATAATGTCACTTTCCGCTATCACCCAGAAAGCGATATTAACGTGCTGGAAAATCTCAGTTTTGAGGTACTGCCAGAGCAAACTGTAGCGGTGGTGGGACGTAGCGGTTCTGGGAAAACTACCCTCTCCAAGTTAATTTTGGGTTTATATCCGCCGACAGGTGGCAATGTGTTGATCGACGGTCAAGATGTGGCAAGCATTTCCCTGAACTCGCTCCGTTCTCAAATTGGTGTTGTCGATCAAGATACGTTTTTGTTTGGCGGTACGATTCGGGAAAACTTAAGCATCGCTCATTCACAAGCTACTCTTGAGGAGATTATTGAGGCAGCGCGTCTGGCTGGAGCAGACGAATTTATTAAGCAATTGCCAATGGGTTATGAAACCCAAATCGGTGAAAGTGGCGGGATGTTATCTGGGGGACAACGCCAGAGGTTAGCTATCGCCCGTGCTTTGCTTGGAAATCCTCGCTTATTAATTTTTGATGAAGCCACTAGTCACCTCGACGCTGAATCCGAAAGTATCATTCAAAACAACCTCAACACCATTCTCAAAGGGCGGACAACCCTAATAATCGCCCATCGCCTTTCCACCGTGCGTAATGCTGACTTGATCCTGGTTTTAGATCGCGGCGTATTAATCGAAAGCGGTACTCACAACCAATTAATTACCAAAAAAGGTCATTACTACTACCTCAATCAGCAACAGTTGGCTCAAGCTTACTAAAAGTTGTGAGTTATGAGCCATGAACTATGAGTTTTAAATTTTTCACTTCAAATTCCTAACTCTGTACAGACGCTCCGGTTCCTTGCGTCTCTACTTTGCTCCTCCTAACCCTCCTTATGTAAAAACTATGCCAAACCCATTTCGTAATTCATCATCCCTGGTCAATGCGCCTGACTCGGTTGAAGATTCTAGTGAGGTTAAACAGCGATCGCCAGCACAAACTCAAACCAGCGATTGGTTTTACGGCACCGAGGAACTGCTGGATGCTTTACCTCGGCTTTGGACGCGTTCAATGCTGTATTTGCTGGTAGGCTTTACAGTTATCGGCTTACCTTGGGCGATGCTCTCTCAGGTGGATGAAACAGGCAGCGCCAGAGGACGTATTGAACCATTAGGCGCAACGCAAAGAATAGACTCTCCAGCGCCAGGAAGCGTCATCAGTGTGAGAGTAAGAGAAGGAGAAACTGTTAAAGCAGGGCAAACTCTGCTCGAACTGGAGTCTAATTTACTGCGAATGAATTTGCAGCAAGCGCAGGCAAAGCTTTCTGGGCAATTAAATCAGCAGGCGCAACTCGAACTGCTCAAAAATCAATTGCTGCTCACTATCCGTACCCAGCAGCAACAAAACCAAGCGCAACAATCAGAAAAACTAACGCAAGTGCAGCAGGCGCAACAGAATCTTGATACTCTTAAGAGTGCTTACAACTTACAAAAACAGGAAAAACTCGTTAAAGTCAATCAGGCGCGGCAAGCGGTTGATTCAAGCAAGGCAGCCCACGAGTTAGCACAAGTTCGTTTACAGGGTGCCAAGGAAAAAATACCACGATATAAAAAAGTTTTTCAACAGGGTGCAATTCCACAAGAACGGTTTTTAGAAGTGGAACAGGCGGTCAAAGAAAACTACCAAAACCTGCTGCAAGCAAAGTCGGAGAGAGATCAGGCTCAGTCGGGCTTGCAAGAGCAACAAAACAGTTCTCAAATGGCTATTCATCAAGCAGAGGGGGATATTCAGCAAGCGCAACTCCGCTTGCAAGAGCAGCAACGTAACAAAGATAGCCTGATTCATACAGGCGAACTGGCTGTGCTTAAAACGACCGAACAGTTCAAAAACGTGCAATCACAAATTGCAGCGCTGCAATCAGAGATTGCTCAAATCAAAAGCCAGATCGCATCCTTAAATTTCCAGTTACAGCAACGAGTGGTGCGATCGCCTATTGATGGCATAATTTTTGCGTTGCCCATCGGCAAACCTGGGTCTGTGCTACAACCCGGTCAGATGATTGCTCAAATTTCCCCCAAGGAATCTCCTTTTGTACTAAGAGCTGAGATGCCTAGTCAACAAAGTGGTTTCTTGAAGGTGGGAAGCAAAGTCAAAATCAAGTTTGATGCCTATCCCTTCCAAGATTATGGAATAATGCTTGGGCGCATCAGTGGGATTTCACCAGACTCGAAAGTTAAAGAAACTAACTCTGGCAAGATAGAAACTTTTGAGTTGGATATCGCCCTACAGCAGCCTTATATCCAAAATGGCAACAAACGTATTCTGATAACGCCAGGTCAGACAGCCACTGCTGAGGTGATTATCCGGCAGCGTCGTGTGATCGACTTGATCTTAGATCCGTTTAAGAAGTTGCAAAAAGGCGGTTTAGAACTGTAGAAACGCGATATCCTTGCGTCTCTACAAAATCCAAAATCCGTCTTGAAAAGTTTGCTCCAGAGGGAAACCCTCCTTGCAACTTTTCGCAAAATCCAAAATCCAAAATTTCAAATCCAGTGATTGTGAGAAAAATTGCACTATGCCAAAATTTATAAATGTATCCAAAGAAGACATCTTTTATCAAATCAAAATTTCCTGTCAAATTCCTGGTTTAGTGGAAGCGATCGCCACTCGCCAAATTATTACCGATACTGCCAAGGAAGCAGGCATAAAAGTCGAGATCGAAGAACTTCAGCAGGCAGCAAATAATTTGCGGTTAGCCAATAAACTCCTCAAAGCTGAAGATACCTGGGCATGGCTGGAAAAACATCATCTTTCCATAGATGAGTTTGAAGCATTGGCATACACAAACCTGATATCTAACAAATTGGCGACACATTTATTTGGACAGCAAGTTGAACCGTTCTTTTATCAACACGAACTCGATTATGCGGGAGTAGTAACCTATGAAGTCATTTTCGATGATGAAGACTTGGCTATGGAACTGTTTTGTGCATTGAAAGAAGGCGAAATTAGTTTTCAAGAAATTGCCCACCAATACATTGAAGAACCAGAAATCCGCCGCGCCAGGGGATATTGCGGCATACAACGCCGCAAAGATTTCCGACCAGAAATTGCAGCACTGGTCTTTGCCGCCACTCCACCACAAATCCTTAAGCCGATAATTACGCCAAAAGGAGTACATCTAATTTCAGTTGAGGAAATTATTGAAGCCAAATTAGACGAGCAGTTGCGTGTTAAGATTTTGGGAGATTTGTTTGCAGCTTGGTTAAAGCAACAAATCGCGGAATTAGAAATTGTGACCGAGCTTAATTGCGATCGCACTCAAGTGGCATCTCCATAGGAGTTGTTAGAAGCATGTACTGCCAACTGTTTGGTTTGGGCAGACACACTTGTTAATCTAAGCTCAGCAGCAAGCAATTCGTAAGAACGTAAGCGGTCATTAAATTCCCGGCAAACATCAAAGAAGATGATTTCGTTAACGTCATAACGTTCTTGCAACGCCAGCAACTTCTCTTTACACTGATTGGCAGTGCCTACTATGTTGAGCATAACAAAATTGTTGGCGTGCTGTTGTTGTAATTGGTATGCCCGAACTTCAGTGTCCGCGCAAATGCCTGCCACGGCTATGTTACATCGGGGTGTTAGGACTTTTTCACCGTGGGGCTGGAAAGTTTCTCGATATTCTTTGAGGATACTGGGGTTATCAAGACATCCTCGATGAAAGAGCGAATGGCTGTAGGCAAGACCTTTGTGCGCAGCTACGTGCATGCTATTGAATCCGGTACCGAGAACCCAAACTTCCGGGTACGTCGAGATAGCAGGTGTCGTCCGCACCTGTGAATTTCCGTGCAAGTAGTCTATCAGGTACTCTATTTTCTCTTTGTAAAGGTCGAGATCCAGTTCCCTAGTTCTGCCGTCAAGAAGAGCTTGAGTTGTCAATGGATCTGCCCCACCACGACCAATCCCTAAGTCAATGCGCTGGGGAAATAATAATTCGAGCAACTTAAAATTATCGGCTACCTTTAATGGACTATAGAAGGAGAGAAGAACTCCAGCCATTCCCACGCGAATCCTCTTAGTTAGTTCCGCAAGAATAGGAATTAACAGTTCCGGGCTGGCAAGACCATCACCATGATGCTCTGCTAGCCAATAGCGGGAATATCCAAAAGCTTCAATCCGGGGAGCAAGTCTAATTGTCGTAGTGATTGAATCGCAGAAATCCAGAACGCCAAGACTAAGTTTTTCGCTCATAAATTAAGTAACCTCATAGTAGTTGTCCGGATTGTTTTTGTCACAGACCTGGTAAATCAACTCCTACCACTCAGAAATCGTGATCATCTTCGCCTGGTCAGCATTGTACTGTAAGGTCGTGTTCAAAGAGAGCGGCTTTTTAATACCAGCTAGCAGATCGATCGCATCCGCTATCATTAAGGTTGCGATCATTGTATTGAGGTATGAAATCGACGACGATATGACTGTTGGAGAATTTTCATATTGCTGCTTTTCTATCTGTTGATTGTGCTGAATAAATTTTTCCATATGGCTCTTCTCAGTCAAGAGTGGACCTACTAAGCCATCATAAACTCTCACTCCTGAGAAAGTACACGCTACATTTTCCTGTAGGCAATACTGTACGACCAATGTCTGAATGGTAATCGGTGGGGTATCAGCACAACACACAATAAAATCCGGCTTTTTTAAGTTCTCTAAAGCTTGGTATAAACTTTCCAGACAATTAATTTTTTGTTTACGAGTATCAATTTTTATCTCAGGGTCTCTCGCTAAAATGTAGTTACGCAGTGCTTCAACCTTCGGCGTATTGAGGTCAGCTTGACTAAAACAAAACTGGCGATTAAAGTTTGTTATGTTCACAAGATCATCGTCAATCAATATAAAGTTTTTAACGCCAGCAGCTACTAAATGTTGAACTGCGATATTTCCGGTTCCACCGCAACCGATGATACATACTAACTGTTTTAAAAGCTTCTCTTGTGGAGTGTTGGGATCTTCAACGAAATCTGAGAAAAACTCCACCTGCTTCTCAAACCGCGTCTCCTTAAAGTCATTTTCATACAAAGGTCGTACTACACCCTTTGAATCCAGAAGTGAAATAAGTTTCTCCAGCCTATCTCCCGGCAGTAAAGTGGCTAATTTGTCAAGTTGTGTTCCTGCGACCATTTGCTTCAAAGCTTGCGCTACCTGTTCAGGGATATTCGATAGTATGAAATGCCGCAGACCATTGCTCAGTATGGTTTTTTGTTCCTCAGATATGAATGATAAAGATGTGCTATGTTTTAAAATAATTCCTGTTTGGAATTTATTCAATATATTCATATGGTTAGCAAATTTATATTTGACTCGTCGAATGGTGTGTAAATATCTTCAGAGTTAGGATCGAGGTAGGGATGTTTTAAGTCTATTCCTTGAAGCTCAAACTGTTGGAGTATATGTGTCATCCTAGCTTCTTTTGATTCATCACCCTTGAGCCTCGCTTCCATTAAGCCATTAGCAATAAGTTGGCAACGAATGCTACCAAAATCTTCTCTAGATTTAGGCATTTCTGCTAAAGCCAGTCCTGGTGCAAGTACCTTAGTAAACAAGGGAACCTGCGGCTGAAAGTGCGATTTGTTTTCTGCATAAATAGTCTGTAGAACTGTCCGAACTAATTCGTAGTTATCTACAGGAACTCGGAGAATTCCTGAATCATAGCGTCCAAAATACAAAGGGTTGTCTAAAACATAGAAGCCGAAGGGTACTTTAAATTTGTTCAGTTGCGACGTTAAACTTTCCATGACGGCAACTGCACCTTCAGGGCTGAAGTTGAAGAATATTATGACTTTAGAGTATTCTTTTTTGCTATTACCAATTACATCTCCAACTGCCAGATAGCATCGAAGTTGAAATAAATTATGGGGCATGGTGACTACAACCAAATCACTTACAGCTGCTGCTTGATCTACTAATTGGAGATGGCGGTTTGGCTGGATATGTATCCTCGTACCCATGCCTTGCTTTTCTACTAAGAGACTACCATCTGGTTCTTGTTTTAACACGCGATATCCCGACTCAAAGAAACCTTTCCCTTTATTACTTTTATCTAGTTGTTCGCAAAATTCCCAATCTGTTCCTGCAACAGTTTTATCCCCTAAGACAGAGAAATCAGCCATCACTGCTTCACTTGCTTCTCCCAGAAGTGAACCGTTGTAGTAAATGTCATATATAAACTCTCGCAGCATTGAACTCAGGATTTTAGCCTGAGTTTCTTGAGGTAATTGTTGCAACTGGGCTACTACCTCGGCTGGATGCTCTACTTTGTAATTAGGATGACTGACACAAAAGTCAGATTTAATTTTAACCTGAGTAGCAATGTCTTGAAGGGACTGCAGCAGTTGCATAAAAATTATTCCTGAAGCTATTTAATAGAGGATGGCTTTAAATTAGTTAAATTAGTTATTTCTGGTTCTGCCATCCCAAAAACAGCGCTAAATGATTGTTCTGGACGACACAATAAGCTCTTAGCAACTTGAAGTATACAAAGACCCCTATTATTAAAGTTTTTTTGCCACTGACTTATTTCTACAATTTCATACAGCAAGCCAAGACCAACAAACTGAATAACTCGCGCCATAAAGTTAGGATAGTAATCTAGAATGGGAAAACTACTGAGATACGCCTGGGTAAGAGCTACAATTGAGGGGTGAAGTACCTCTAAAGGTATTGTTGCCATTTGCAGAGATTTTTGCAGTTCAATAAAAGGATGCACAATTAAACTGTTAAGCCATATTAGTAAATAGTTAGAAATCACTGTTCCTAGATCAAACGCTGGATCGCCCCAACTCCAGTTTTCCCAGTTAATCAACTTAATAATGCCTTGATTTGACTGTTCTGTTTTAGAAATTAGTTTTTCCCAATCCCTGGATATTAAAATGTTATTTAACTTGAGGGTATTATGTGTCAGGCAGCAGTGGTGCTGATTGAGAGTAAGCTCTGCTACTGCTGATGTAAAACTTTCATGGCGATGATAATTTTTGAAAAAAATAATGCTTTCGTGAGTAAAATGACTGAAATCTTCTGGCTCAATCCTGTTTAGGAGCTGAGCAGAATAATTAGGATTTTGATAACCTAATTTACCAGGATCTGTTTTAGCAATGAATTCGTATAATTCCTGATGATTCAGGCTATCACGATGCAGCCTTGCTAAAGTAGTCCCCAATTGGGCAGCAATGGCAGAGGGAAAAGCTTTCTCTTGCCTGTAAAAATTATCTAGCTTTATATATTCTAGTGAAATAGTTTTTATTTCTTCTGGGCAAATACAACTATTAAGCAAGTACTGATAGATATTTTTATAGTTTAGTATGGTTTCCATAAGTGTATCCTCTTTAGATCGCGTCTAAGCGAAAAGTGAGAGTAAAAATAAAAATTATAAATCTTACTCCCACTTTAGATAAAAGCTCGATTGCGACTAACAAGCAAGTGAACATTAGATACAATTTTTAGGTTCGGCTGCAAGTATTACCAATGATGATCACACTGCAAGCTACGCTAGCACAAGCTACGCTATTACAAATGACGCTACCACCTTGGATATTAGCAATATCCTCAGAACCGATTTCAGTAATGAAACTTTCCGGATCATTGAAAAACAATTCAGTCCCTGCGGGTTTTAAATCCTTAACAGTAATATCAGCCATTTGAGTTCTCCTTGAAATCAATGTTTTTTAGTATTTAGACAAACGCTTCTGTTTAATTGCTCAATCTTTAGGTTCGGCTACAAGTATTACCAATGATGATCACACTGCAAGCTACGCTAGCACAAGCTACGCTATTACAAATGACGCTACCACCTTGGATATTAGCAATATCCTCAGAACCGATTTCAGTAATGAAACTTTCCGGAT
>NZ_JABXYX010000055.1:28432-48424 GCF_017982655.1 Brasilonema sp. CT11
CATTGAAAAACAATTCAGTCCCTGCGGGTTTTAAATCCTTAACAGTAATATCAGCCATTTGAGTTCTCCTTGAAATCAATGTTTTTTAGTATTTGTTAATCAAATACTTTTGTTTGCTTCATGATTAAATACTAAAAAATATCCTTACGGAATTCAAGCTTTTTTGCGGTATTTTAGGAAATAAAATCTACATTTTGAGGTGACAAGAGAGTTATTTCTACCTTTCATTTAAAAAAAATATTTATATAAAAGTTATATAAATAGAGCTTTTTTGTAAAAACTACTTGTAGGGGTAGATGAAGTTGATAAGTGTATCAACTGAAAGTAGTAGAACTAACTAAAGCAATAAGAAATGTCTCTATCCTAAGTACGAGAAATAAGTGCAATAATTATTTCTCCAGAAGTTTTAAATGTTAGCAAAACCAATAAAAAAGCCCAAGAATCTTCTTGGGCTGAACTAGAAAAGTTTGAATGTGCAATTTTTTTAGAGATTTGAAAGTATCAATCACATAGCTTGACTGGTGCATAGATGTCTTCAGAGTTGGCATTGAGGTAGGCACGCTGCCAGTCAATTCCCAGTCGGGAGAATTGCTCAAAAATAGAGGTCAATCTCCCCTCTGGTGAGTCATCCCCCTTGTCGGAAGCTTCCAACAATCCATTAGCGACAATCTGACACCGATTCATCCCAAAGCTTTCTCGGTCAGTAAACTTGTGGTCTGGTTCTTCTGCTAACCCCAACCCTGGTGCAAGCAGCTTGGTGAATAAGGGAACTTCTGGCTGAAAATGCGATCGCAATTGGTAAACTGTCGAAATCACAGAGGCGATGGCTTCATAGTCGCTCTTGTCAAAGTACAAAACCCCTGAGTCGTAGCGCTTGTAATCAGCTGGGTTGTACAAAACCTTGAAGTGAAAAGGAATAGCCATTTCGTTCAGATGCTGCGTCAGAGCACTCATCACCGCAACTGCACCTTCTGAAGTCAAATTGAAGTAGATTCGCACAGTCTGCTGATGACCCTCTAAATCGAGACGAGTTGGTCCTGCATTGCCCACCGCCACATAAAAACCGCTTTGGAGCAGATTTTTCGGCATGCGGATAGCCACCTCTTCACCCACCACAACAGTAGCTTGTGCTGATTGCAGATGCCGATCGCGCTCAATATGCAACCTTAGACCATTCTTAGTCACGGCTACGCTGCCATCACTTTCTTCCCTAAGAACATACCAACAAGAGTCAAAGTAGCCAGTGCCGCTATTACTTTCGTGCAAGCGATTGTAAAAACCCAAGTCTACTCCCAAAAAAGTATTGTTCTCTAAGTCCAGTGGCAGAGGATTGGAATTTGTTAGCCGTGCGTGGGTAGTTCGCATACCACCGTTGTAATAGATGCCGTAGAGAAAAGAGCGCAGTTGCAGGCTCACATATTTGCGTTGAATCTCTACAGGAATTTGCTGAAAGCGGGCGATCGCCTCTGCTGGCAGTTCAAAGGGTTTGTAATCTGGATGACGAATGCTGAAGTCAGACTCGATCTGAACCTTGCTGGCAATTTCTTGCAGAGCATCCAGCACTCGCTTAGTTGCTACATCTGGCTGTTGAATTAGAGAATCTAGTAATTGTGTCATAGTTGAGTTGCGACTAAACATCTTAAGCAGCAGTACAGCTCAAACGTCCAGATTCAGCAGCAGCAGTGCCAAAAGTCGTTGACATGGATTGTTCTGGACGGCATAACAATGTCTTAGCTACCTGAAGCATGATTATTGCGATATTGCCGAAGGTTTTCTGAAACTGAATCATCGCCAAAATCTGTTGAATCAATACAAGACCAGCAAATTGCACCACACGCCGCAAGAAGTCAGGGCGCTGTTGTAAGATTTCTGGGAAGGTGTCGAAATAAGCCAAGGTCAGAACAGCGATCGAAGGCTGAAGCACCTCAAGGGGAGTCGCCGCTAGGCGTAGAGATTCTTCAAGACTGAGTGAATTGCTGATCACCAAGCTACTTAACCAAATTTGCAGATAGCTGGCGATAAGTGTTCCCAAATCAAAAGCAGGATCTCCCCAATTACAGCGTTCCCAGTCAATGAAGCGCACAATGCTGTCACCGGATTGCTGCCAATTGGTGTGCAGGAGAATATTGTTCAACTTCAGGTCATGATGCGTCAGGCAACAAGGAGCGAAAGCGCTGCCCAGTTCTCTTATCGCTTGCCCCAAGCTGTCGTAGCGCTGATAGAGCGAAAAGAATTTTAGCGCATCTGCGGGTACTCCTCCAAAAATTTCCGGTCCAATCCGTTCCAGCCCCCGAATCAAGTTAAGCACTTGACCAGTGACGGCGTCCTTTTGATTTTGATGGAGGAATTCCCGATAGTTCTGACGATTGAAGGTGGCACGATGGATAGTAGCTAAAACAGTGCCAATTGGAGAGGCGATTTGGCTTGAGAAGTTTTTTTCCTGAGCGTAGAAATCAGTCAAATCTTGATAGTCATCCAGATACTTGAAGACAAGAATCGAATTCTCTGGGTCAAAATTGAGCACCACCGGCAGCAATGGGCGAAGGTGATCCAGTTCTGGAAATTGGTTTAAGAACTCTTGAACTCGCCATTCGCCTAAAAACTCACCAAATGTTTTCCCATCCTGATAGTACCGCTCTTGCTTGACAAGGAGTTTTGAACAATCTGGTAAACTCACTCTCAAGTTAAAATTCTTGGCAGCTACTAATTCAATCTGGAGCTGGGTTTGTTGTTCGGTGGTACAAAGACCCTGACTAAATAAATAATTGCCAACGTTTTGGGAGCTTAACAGTAGTGTCATTATACTTTTAAATCGCTATATTTATTGATGTTTATGTTGAGAGAACATGGAAGATTAGGCTCAGAGGAAGATTGCAGGTCGCCAATTGTGATGCGGGTGCTTTCCTTGGAGGTTACTTTCTCAACTGTCTGGGTTCTTCGAGTCGAAAGCCCCATTTTTTTCAGCAAAAGGTTAATGTTGCGATCGCTGACCGAAATCCCCAACTCTTTCTCCAAGTGCTTGCTCAACCAATGGGCTGTCCAAGTCTGAAACGAATATTCATAATCACGGGGACTATGGGTAACCAGTTCTTTCAAACGCTGCAAATATTCCTCATTAACTGCCTTCGGACGACCAATTGGAGACTCTTGCCATTGGTGCGCCATTCCAGTACGTGCTATGTGCATCCAATGCCGTGCTGTTGCTGGACAACACCCCAAGGTTTGACAAATTTCGGTTTGAGATTTCCCCGAATCTGCTAGCAACATAATTTCAATGCGTTGGCGATAAGACTCAGGTAAATCCTTATGCAAACTTTTTTGCAGCATTTTGCGCTGAAACGGTGTTAAAAATTTACCTGTTGCATTGTCTATTGCTTGAGTGTCAGGTTTTGTTCGGTCATGAGACATAGTAAGTAAAATGAAACTGCTTGAAACATCCCTAAAAAATTAAGGAATTTATTATTTTTAAATTTAAGATTAATGCATTTCAAATATGCTATGTTCTTACTTCAAACTCATTAAATAATTTGCAATAAAGCTCTGCTTCGCTTTAACTTGTACTTAATCTATTTTTATACTTTCGTTAATTATGTTAAAAATCAAGCTTTTTCAATTGATTTTTCCGACACAATAAAAGGAGATATGTCTCCAATCTCCAAAGAGGAATTGGGCAACTGACGTTAACAACACTAATCGCTAATACAGTAAAGCGATCACAAGGTGCGCCCTACACCCCTACACCTGCCCCGATAGCGTAGCGTGCCGTTAGGCATAGGGGTTCGGTCAATAATTGCGTTGGGAACAAAGCCAAAATGTATTTTATTATACTTTAAAACTTCTGCCTTTTCCTTCAAAGACGCTGCGCGAACCTACTTCTGCCTTTCTTTTTGACAGACATTAATAAAGGAGTTTTGTCTTTTTAAATTAATTCGTCGCTCTTCCCTGCTTCCCTTGAATAGTCACATCTATCGGCATCACTTGGCAAGCTAGCTGCGTGTAATAGCGGATTAATATTACTTTGATTACCCACCACCAGAGTCACCATATTTTCAGGGTTCAAGTATTGCTATGCCACTCGTTACACATCAGCTACTGTGATAGCGGCGATCGCTTTTTGATAGCGAAACAGAAAATCAGCCGGATAGCCGTAATAGTCGTATCGCATCAAGCGAGACAAAGTTTGATTGGGTTGTTGAAAATTGAACCGCCTTCGGCGGAAGGCAGCTATGCTGAGGGCAGAGGGCAGAAGGTTAAATTCTGTATGAATGTGAAGCCTTCTGGCTGGAGCCAACTGGGTATAAAACCCCACCGTCTACAGGGGAGCCAGCGCCGTGGTGAGGCAGCGCGGTCTTGGGGAGCCAGTCCTGCAGGAGGGTTTCCCTCCGTAGGGACCTGGCGTTGGTTTCCCCATGAGCGACTGCCGAAAGGGTTTCCCGACTTGAGGCGTCTGGCGTTGTCTTCAATCGGTTGGGGTTTTATACCCAACAGAAGTGCTCCTTCTGCCTCCTGCCCTCTGCTTTTCTTCAATTTCCCTTCCCCTTTCCCCCTTAACCTTTTGCCTGACAACTGCCACGAAGTCTATTTTCATCTCAGTACAGACTTTTCAGGGCTGCTAAAAGCCTACACTGACCTTGCGGTACAGTCTAGGTAGTTTAGGCTTGGTTAATCCTAAACACAGATTCAACTGTTGATTTAATCGAATCCCCTGCGTCCTTTAGCCTTTGTACTATGGGCTGCTTACTCTGCAAAAAGACTCGCGCACAGTTGCGTCCTGGCATTCCTGAAATTGAACCGCCGGGATGAGTGCCTGCACCTGTCAAATACAAACCCGAAATGGGTGTTTGGTAGTTGGCAATCTCTGGCAAGGGACGGAAAAATACCATCTGATCTAAGGTCATATCAATATGGTAATAATTTCCTTTATACGCGCCTAATCTTTCTCCTAGTTCCGCCGGACTTTCCACACCACGGGCGATAATTGCGTCCTTCACATTTGGTGCGTAATCTGCTAGCTTATCAATCACCTTGTCTGCGACTTTGTTTTTTAATTCATCCGTCCACCCTGTACCATTTAAACCAGTGCCTTCTGCACCTGCGATTTGATACGGACAGAAAAACTCAATCCATCCGGTATGCTTACCAGGAGGTGCCATCGACGGATCTAGCATTGTTGGCACAACAACATACATTGAGGGGTCAGAATCTGGAATTTCTCCTAAACTACATTTGCTATGAGCCTGTTCTACATGAGTAACAGAATCTGCAATCAAAACAGAGCCAATCAGGTATTCGTCCTTGTGTTCGTGGTGTTCAAAGCGCAGTGGTTCGTTTAAAGCCAAGTCTATCTTGAGGATAGTTTCGTTGTTGTTGACAATGCGGCGTTCTAATCTTTCCCGTAAATCTGGGTCAGCAGCATTTACATCGCTGGTATCCATTAATTGTAAAAACACACGCTTGGCATCAATGTTTGAAATCACTGCGTGCTTAGCACGATATTCTACGCCATTAGCCACCCGCACACCAACAGCACGATTATTATCAATCAAAATTTTCTTAACGTGCTGGTCTGTCAGGATAACACCACCTTTACTTGTCACCAAGTTTACCAAGGCTTGCGTTAATGCACCAGTACCGCCACGCGGTCTAGTCATCCCTGGATTATGACGCATTGCCATCATAATTGCACCAATACCAAGGGTTTTTTGGGAGGGAGGCGCACCAAGTTCTGATGCAAGTCTTGCCAAAGGTGCTTTGAGAAATTCTGAATCAAACCACTCGTTGACAATATCCTCACCGCTGGTTAGCATATTGCGAATAAAGTCCAGCGTCTTATCGGTAGAACCAATTACTGAAAATAAATCTTTCAGCTTTGCAATGTCGTAGTTGCCAAGAATATCTAAGACAGATTTGGGCGGTGCATTAAACATAGGAATCATCGCACCAATTGCCTGCTGCCAATATTTTGTAAATTCTAGATATTTTTTGGCATCGCGTTCATTGTAACGCGCAATTCCGGCACTCGTTTTTTCTACTGATTTATGAGCTAAGAAATACTTGCCATCCGGATGCGGACAGAAAACAACAGGATCGCACTCCAGATATTGCAAACCGTATTTTTCCAGCTCTAATTCTTGTACAACTGGTCCTAGATGAATAAACTCGTGGTCGATAGCGCACAAGTTAAACTTAAATCCAGGAGCTTCTTGTGGTAAATATTCTTCTGTTGTTGCCCCGCCACCAGGAATAGGACGTTTTTCCAATAGTAGCACACTATAGCCAGCCTTGAGTAAATAAGCAGCACAAACTAAACCGTTGTGTCCTGCCCCGATAATGACAACATCATACTCTTGCATAAATGAAAATTCGTGCCTATATGTTCCTTTACGAGGTTACAAATTATGACATCTAATTCCATCATTCGCCAGTTATAGAAATGAGAGAATACAAACAAATTAGCTAACCACTAATTGTAAGAAACAGGAGACAATTAGTAATTAGCGGTTGTATAATGTGCCCTATACTTTTACAATCAGTCGTTATTCATAAAGTTTTTCTCAAGACTCGCTTGCAACCAAAGATTGTGCTTTGTGTGAACTTTTAGTTTCTGGTACCAACATCCAGAAAATAACAGTAGCAACAGCAGCGATCGCAGCCAAGCCAAGAAAAGCAGTATTGTAGCCAGCCTTTTCCACAACAAACCCAGCTAGCAGATTACTCAGACCAGCACCTATACCAATAGCAGTATTTAATGCTCCTTGTGTGATATTAAACCGACCTGTGCCCTTAGTTAAATCAGCAACCATGAGTACAGAAAGTACACCGAAAATACCGCCAGCAACTCCATCTAAAATCTGTACAGAAACCAAAAAATAAGGATTATCGGTTAGAGTATAAAGTACACCACGAATTGGCAAGACAGCAAAGCCAAGCAAAAAGACAGGTTTTCTGGCAGCATGGGCGAAACGACCAGCCAAAGTAGCAGAAGGAATCATCACCAACTGGGCAACAATGATGCAAGCTGACATATAAAGTGTAGCTCCTGTAGCTTTGCCTTCTGCAAGTCTCTGACCAACGAGTGGTAACATCGCTGCATTGGCAAAGTGAAACAGAATTACTGCAAGACAAAATAAAAGTATGCGGCGATCGCTGAACAACTGCATAAACCCAGAGACTTCATGCCCCTGTTTTTCTGGAGTATCCTCATCCTCATCCTCTTCTTTTGCACCACGCGCTAATTCGTGGTCAATTTCCTTTTCGCGAATCCTCGAAACGGCGACTGCGCTAGCCGCCGCCATCGCTGCTACCAGAAAAAAGATACCTTTGCGACTAATCAAAAAACCTATTAAACCAGCCAAAGTCGCTGCAAGTACATTGCCTGCATGATTAAACGCCTCATTGCGACCAACTCGACGATCTAAATTATCATGTCCTACCAGTCCCAAGCTAATAGCGGCGATCGCAGCTGGAAACACCGCTGCTGCTAAACCAATTAAAATTTGACCACCAATGACTATCGGAAAACTCGGAAAAAGGGCTATGATGATGCAGCCAATAGATACAAACGTCGCACCTACGATAATCAACATTCGTTTTTGACGCAATCTATCTACCAACCCACCTATTGGTGTTTGGGCAATGACTGTTGCAACAGTTGAAGCGGACATTGCAATCCCAATATCGGCTGGATGCCAATTTTCTGAAGCTTTTAAAAAGATAGCTAAATATGGTCCAACACCATCACGTACATCAGCTAGAAAAAGGTTTAACAAATCGAGTGCCTTTAAACTTTTCTGGCTTGGTTTTCTACTTTTTTCTTGCATAAAAATAACTCCTCTTACCAAAATTATTTAATCATTGAAAATTAGACCAGTCTATATCTCTAAAAGTATAGTTTTAGGTTTATTTTTAATACATGCCCAGCAATTAAACTGATACAATCTTTTGTTGTTAAAAATTAGTTAATATACCTCCTTTTCTTACTAAAAATTCCTAACAATTATAAGGAAGGAAATTGTTTAATACGAGCATCTACCAAAAGTATCATCATCTCTTTTTGTATTTCCATCTTTCTGATTTGCAACACTATATCTTCATATTTAAAATATGGTAAGTTTACCAATTCTTTTATTTTTTGCATTAAGGCAACAACTACTTCAAGTGAAACGCCTTCTCCTTGAGTGCAGTTAAAATATTCTAGAATGATAGGTTTTTCGTCGGTACGTGGAGAATATTGTGCGGTAAAACTTAATGGACGAGTCTTTCCATCCTCTGTTAATTTCACTTTTAACGCCACTGTCATTTTATTATCCTCTAGTAGCTTCATTTGTATCTCCTCTGGATATAAAGATACAGTTTTACCATCGGCATTAAATTCAAAGGTTGGCATTTTGCTACGGATAAACTGGGAAGTCATAGCACGATTAATATCTTTTTCTGTCATGACAACACGAGTAGTGATATTAACTGGTTCATTCAGTTCAACTTGACCAACAAGAACACTCAATGGATTAACTGCAACGTTATCTATTTGCAGCTTGATTTCCTGTATGCGGATGTCTTGTTTAACCAATCCCTGACCTTCAACAGAAACACCATCTACTAGCCCCTGCAATAATTTTAGAAAATCAGTTTGTATATCTACGTCTATATTGTCTGCTGTATCTAGCTGTTTAGAAAGTAGCTTTTCAGCTTCGCGAGAAAGCATTTTTTCTTCTATACGTTGATATTCTGACATGAGTGAATGATTTCCTAGTATAGTGTCACTGCTTAATTGTGACGCCAACAACTGAGGAGTGTATCTACATCAGGATATAGAAGATATAAAAATCTGATTTTGTTGACTTTTGCCTAGGAAATGTGTTTGTCATCTGACATCAAATTGATAAATCATCTTTGCTGCCTCAAGACCTTTTCACAAAAGATGAGGTCATGTAGGACTCATATTTAATTTGTGACTAAGCTAGGTACACTTTCTGTTAAACTTAAGCGTTATGCTTTCCCTACCTCTACTTTGTCAATTCGCACTCATAAAACCGGATTCCTATACTTATTTTGCTTTAGTTTTTCGCAAAATAAATTCTGATAGGATAAATTCGATTTTAAATCGCCTTACTGGTGGTACTTCATTATTAAAGTAGTCTTCTAAATGAGAAATAGCCTTTAAACCGACAGTATATTCAGAGAGTTGTGTTACTAATTATTCATCAAAAGAAACATACATCATTTCCTCATGTACTGTAATATTAGGTGACAAAGAGAACTAGTCTATAGTCGTGCGTTGAGGGGTCATGAACTTATTCGTTGAGGTGACGCAATTTGCTGTTGTCTTTAAGATTGATTTCCTTTGTTTAAGGGGCAATTGCCACATTGCGTTCATTCACCTTTAACGTAGTAGCTTTAATAACCTCACCGTATTTATTGCGAGTACCAAAACCTTGTACCTGCACTTTATCACCGACTTGAACTGTATCAACAAGTTGATTGCCAACATGAGGTGGAAACTTCACCTGTACTCCTGAAGAGAGAATCACGCCATTAATTTCTCCTCGATGTCCTACCAACCATTTTTGGGCTTTTCCTTCAGCTGATAAATTGCTGTAATCACTGGGGGTAGGTGGAGATGGGGGTGGTGCATCGGGAGTTGGTTCGTTTGTGATTGTCTGCTGGGTTTGATTATTGGTGATTTGGCTTGCTTTAATTTCTTGTCCAAAGGGCGTGGATACACCCATTTTTCCTGTGACGCTGATATCAGTTCCTGGACTGATTTGTGCAACTAAATTTCTGTTCAGATGTGGTGGAATTTTCACTTGCACTTTATTGTTGAGCAATAACCCATCTACTCTACCTTCAGGGTTGAGCAGGTATTGCTGAATTTTACCTGTCAATGTGGTAGCATCATCTTCTGGAGGAACTGGTGGTGAATCTGGAGGAACAGGTAGTGAAGTACTTCCACGACTCTGGTCGGAATTACTGGGATTTGGTGGTACCGCACTGATTTCAGACGAAGTTGCACTCCAAGCTGGATTTCTGCTCATCGCACTGTAGGCCCATACACTACTAAGGGCGATCGCCACCCCCACAGCTCCACTACTGAGCATCAGCCGCAAATTACGCCGCTGCGTTTGATCTTGTATCTGTTTTGCCTGCATCAGTTTTAACGCTTCCTGAAGAGCCTCTGGTGAAATATTTGCTTCTGCTGCTGCCTGCATCAATTCTGCAGTTGAATAATCTTGATGTCGCTGCGCGTGTAATTTTGCAGCTAGGGCAAAGGCATCAGCAGCCGTTTCACTAGATATACGATCATTAAGGTGATTCATGGTGGGATCTTTGTGAATGGATGAGAAGTGATTGTTTTGTGTCACACAACGCTTGGTTCATAATTCTGTTGTGCAAAAATCGTGCCAAAGGTACAGGTCAGACACATTTGAGTAAGGCAAAATAAGAGGTGTGCCACTGTTGACACAAATCCACTTTTTTAACTCTCTACTCATGAACCCAATTTTTGATGAAATTCCGACGCTGGACACTGCGGCAGCAGCTCACCATCCTGAGTATCCTATTTTTAGGTTTGAGCGCGGTAGCATTATTGCTGTTAGTGCAACTGTTTGAAAGTTTTGAAGGCGCAGTGGTGGCTCATAATCAGCAAGAACTTGCTAAAGCCAACACGCGTTTAATCAAGCTGTTTTGGGAATCGGGTCTTTTTGACCGGGGAGTCTCGAAAGGGAAAATCAATAGACCTTTAACAGAGCTTTCCACTGAAGTACTGGCGAACTTTGGGCGAGTTGAAGGTGGCTTTTACCTGTTACAGGGAGATCAGCTTCTGGGCTATGCTTATCCCACACACGGTGGATCTGTCCCCAAAACCGATATTCCACCAGCTGAACGAGATACAATTCTCCAACTGGCACGACGGGCAACGAGTCAAGGATTGCCTCAAGAATTCGTCCTGCGTCCTAAGCTGGACATTGTGGTGGTGCGCGCAGATCCTCTGCCACTCTGGGGAGCAGTATGGACAATGAAGCGGATACCTCGCACAGAGGACAGCCAGCAAAAAATTCTTAGCGTACCAGTTGTCTTGGGAATGTTGGTGGTTGGTTTTTGGACTTTTGCCATTGCGCTCCAGCTACAGTGGGGTGTGCAACGGCTACAGCAGAGCATTAAGGCAATGGAAGCAAATCAGGCAAATCAAATTCCACCCCTACCCGCCGAGATGGGAATGTTAGGAGATGCCATCAATACAATGCAGTCCCGTCGTCAGGAGTTGGAGCAGCGTCTGCATCGCGTCGAGCGATTGGCTTCACTAGGACAGCTAGTAGCAGGTGTTGCTCACGAAATCCGCAATCCCCTGGCTAGTATGCGTTTGAATTTGCAGTACACTGACCGTCAACTGCGAAAGCAAGGCTTAACCACATTGCCTATTGATAGTCTCCTAGAACAAGTAGACCGTTTGGAGCATCTTGTACAGAGACTTTTATTTTTTGACAAAAATCAGCAGCAGGAGGCTTTAGCTCTGACATCGTTAGAGAACATTGTCTTGGAATCTGTCTCGCTGTTGCGTCTCAAAGCTGAAGAACAAGGAGTAGACCTAGTCTACCAAGCTCCCGCTCACCCAATACCAGAAATTTCTCTGCGTCGTCGTGAACTGGGACAAGTGATGGTGAATTTAATTCTCAACGCAATTCAAGCCAGCCCAGAAGGAGAACAGGTGACGGTAGGAGTGGAAGAGGAGTTAGGCGCTCAAAGTCAGCAAAAAGAGCGTTACTTTGTGGCTTGGGTAAAAGATAAAGGACCTGGTTTACCGCCAGAAGAGCAAGAACGCATTTTTGATCCGTTCTACTCCACCAAACCAGAAGGAACAGGACTCGGACTGTCAATTAGTCATGAAATAGTCACTCGACATGGGGGATATATCCAGGTGGAATCATCTCCAGGAAAGACACGATTTAGTGTTTTCTTACCTTACGACTAACTTAAGAACTCTCTAAAACTTTTATTTCTTTGTGTCCTTTGCGTCCTACCCTACGGGAAGCCGCTGAGTCCCAAGGGGACACGCTTCGCGAACGCGTCTACGCGGTTCGTTTTCTCTTCCAAACTTCTCAGCAAAATAGAATATGGCTAAAATTCTGATTATTGATGATGAAAGAGCACTACGGCAGGCGATCGCCCAAATTCTTCAAGATGAAGGCTATGAGGTGCTGCAAGCGGCAGATGGAGAACAGGGTTTGAAACTCCTCACTGACAACACAACTCATCCTGATTTGGTCTTTCTGGATTTAAAGATGCCCAAAACCCAAGGAATTACAGTCCTCAAAACTCTAGAACAAAGATTGTTTGAGTTACCTGTCATCGTCATGACTGCTTATGGTACCAGTCGCACAGCAATTGAAGCCATGCAGTTGGGTGCTTACGATTACCTGACCAAACCTTTTGATTTGGAAGACTTAGTTAATATCACCCAAAAGGCACTTGCGCATCACCTAGAACCTGTGTATCAAATGGGAGAGTCAGACTTGCAGAGTTTGGAGCAGTCAGACGAGTTATTGGGGCGATCGCCTGCTATGCAAGAAGTCTTCAAACTCATCGGGCGGGTTGCTCCAGGAAACACTACTGTTTTAATCACAGGAGAGTCGGGCACTGGTAAAGAATTAGTTGCTTCCACACTCCATACTACCAGTCCTCGTCGTAAAGGACCATTGGTGAAGGTTAACTGTGCCGCCCTCCCAGAACATTTGCTAGAAGCTGAATTATTCGGACATGAAAAAGGTGCTTTCACCGGAGCGAATCACCTGCGAATTGGTCGGTTTGAACAGGCAAACGCTGGTACAATTTTTCTCGATGAAGTGGGGGAACTCAGCCCTGTTATTCAGGGTAAGCTGTTGCGTGTTTTACAAGACCACTCATTTGAACGGCTGGGAAGTAACCAAACTCGTACCGTAGATGTACGAATTCTCGCTGCTACTAATCGGAATTTAGAGCAGATGGTCAGTCAGAACCAGTTTCGCGAAGATCTATATTACCGCTTCAACGTAGTCCGGATTGATATGCCACCATTGCGCGATCGCCCGGAAGATATTCAACAGCTAACCCAGTACTTTTTGAGTACCATTGCCTTACGCCGAGGACTTAAGCGTTTAGCACTCACAATGGCAGCAATGGAAAAACTCACAAGCTACCATTTTCCTGGAAATGTCCGCGAGTTGCAAAACACGCTCGAACGTGCTGCCGTGCTTTCCGGTGGGCGCACTGTCTTACCAGAGCATCTGATATTGAGTCAAGAACGACAACCACAATAGGAGCAGAAAGTCATGTCTGCACTCACATCCACTCCTTCGATAGAAACCCATCTAGAGACTCAAGCAGTCCTTTATCCAAGCTTGCGCTATCTCGTGCAACTGCTGCCCTTGGATCACCGACGGGTTCTTAAGCATGTTAAAAATGAAGTTGAACAAAATCCCTTTTTGCGCCGCACGACGAGTTCTGGCAATGGAGAAACTCTGGTGTCAGATGTTTTGCCAGATTGGTATACTCCACCAGCAGCAGAACTTAGTCTTCAAGAACATCTGCAAGGACAAATTTCAGTCCTTAACTTATCGTCTCGGCAGCAAAAAGCCTTACTCTACTTGATCCAATGGCTATCTCCGTCTGGCTACTTAGAAGAATCACCGCAAGTCTGGGCGGCGGGTAGTGGCTTTTCTATCAGCGAACTAGAAGCCGTTGTTTGTGATTTGCAACGCCTTGATCCACCGGGAATTGGTGCGCGATCGCTTCAAGAATGTCTGTTGTTGCAACTTGCGGATCAACCCGAAAGTTTAGCAAGACTATTAGTCCAGGATTATTTAGAGGAGATGGCTGCTTGTGTAGGCAATTCCACTGAGGCAAAATTTCACCGAGAGGCGCTACTGCAAAAGCTACGGCAGACTAGATCTAGTCTTGATTCAGAAACACTCGGTAGTGCTATTCGCCAGATTCAAACGCTAGAACCTCGACCAGCCAGGAACTTTAGTCACAGCCCTGCACCAATTGTCACCCCCGATTTGAAAGCGGAATCTTATGCAGGCGGTTGGCAAGTTATGTTGGCTTACGAGGTGAGTCGAGATTTGTGCCTGGATGAGGAAGCTGTTGCTGTTCTCAACCGTTCACATCGTAAAACCAAAGAAACTCAACGGCTGGAAGTTCTGTTGCAAAAAGCTCGTTCTTTGCTCACCGCATTAAACCAATGGCAAGATAATCTCCTCAAAGTTGGAGAGTTTTTGGTTGCTCGCCAGCAAGCTTTTCTCTCAAGTCGAGACGCATTGGATCTCGTTCCTACGCCGCAACAAATAGTTGCTCAAGCGGTGGGACTCTCAAATGCAACTATCAGTCGAATTGTGCGCGAGCGATATCTGTTAATTGGTGGACAACCAAGCCAGATTGTACCATTACAAAAGCTTTGCACACCTGCTCGTGTTGGTGGACAAACACCACAACAAATACAGCAGTTCATCCACCAACTGATTCAAGAAGAATCTCCTGCAAAGCCTTATAGTGATGACCAATTAGCACAGTTGATCAAGTTGCGGTTTGGTTTACCCATCGCTCGCAGAACTGTGACCAAGTACCGCAAAATTGCAGGTGTTGATTCATCTAGTCATCGTAAGATGCCCGTAGGGCAGGGTGTAGGGGTGTAGGGGCTTCGCCGTGAGCGCTCAGCCGAACGGTGTAGGGATCAAATGAGCGATCTGCGTGGCGGTCTGGGCTTGATACAAGGTTTGATGGTATATTTTTACGTCTATTTACAGCAATTTTCGGGTAAATAGACCACACTGTAGGGGCGCAATGCCTTGCGTCCCTACGATTGATTGTGGTTCAAATAGATGAAAAACGCTGTAAGTAATTTTCTACTGAACAAAAACCTAATTTAACCGAATCAGGTGGTTATAATCAAGAATAATACGTATAAGCATGATTATGTAGCTTTACCTATTGTTCCGGCTATTGCATCCTATGAGTTGGAAATGGATACGGAAGCTTTAGGCGTTTTTGGTTGTCTGTTATTATAAATATCTCCACTTCAGAGATAGCTTTGAGCTATATTTCTTAATAGACTATTTCTTCTTCAGTACTGGAGTCAAATTTTCTGAAATACCGTCTAGCTGAATAACACTGCACCCAAGCTTGTAAGCAAACTCTACAGATTCTCCAGCGCCCAGTGCATTGTAAAAGCCTGTTGCAAATTTAATCGCAGCTTTATCACCAATCTCCTTGTTCATTCCAATCACATATGGAATATGCTTAACAATGGCATTTGCTTGAACTTCTGAGTAACAAGCATTGAGGACAACACACTCAATATCAGATGCAAATAACTCAAACAGTTTAGCCAGTGCATCTGTGTCCACTAATCGCACATTTCCGGTTTCATCCTCCAGTGCCAAACCATCATCTCCTGAACCGTGACCACTAAAATGAACAATTTGCGGTTTTAAATCTAATAATGATTGGTAAACCTCTAGAACACGCACAGCCCAGCGTTGTTTCAGGTCAAACAGTTCCCGTTTTTTGGCTCGTTGCAATCCCGCATCAATTTCTCTTACCTCTTCACCTAATCGCAAAGCTGAAGTGTTTTTTGGATTTGCTGCCAGAATTAGAATTGTATTTATTTGACTATGTGTATTTATTTGACTATGTATTGGAGAAATAGGTTTGCTTTTAGTAGGAATCTGAAAATAAAGCCATATAATAACACTAATAATTATGATAGAAAATACTAACAGTCAATTCAAATTTTGACTAGAAGAAACAGGAGGACTATGGTTAGGTTTTCTTGAACTATCTTCTTTTGGTTCTACACTGTTAATGAAATCTTGAAAATTCTTATTATCCTCTAAAATTTTAATCCTTATGCTACCAACTGGCTGTTGTTGTACGTTCTCCAGTAACTTATTTATCTCTTGCAATAGCTTATAATTTTTATTTTGTTTTATACGAAAAACTACTATTCCATACTCTATAACACTTGGCATATGCAAAATTGTATATTCTGATTCTTTATTTGAATTTTGAAATAAGTTTGTTTTTAACTTAGTTTTTAAAAGAATTTCATCATCAAAATAAGCAGTAATGTCTCCAATTTCTAGTTTTTTAATTGCTTCTTCAAAGTTATCGTAATACTTAATTTTCTTAACTAATGAAGGGTACAGTGCTCTAACAGCTTCCTTTGTAGTAGTTCCATTGAGAACACCAATTTTCAGTCCTTGTACTGAAGTTGGATGTAAAAAAATATCTTTATCTTTATTTTTTAGTACAACTGCTATGCTTGTCCAAGCAAAAGAATTTGAAAATTTTCCATCTAAACCATTTTTTTGTAGTTCTCCGCTTTCACGCCCTGTGGTTATAGTGTAAGGGCCACACAGAGCATCCAGTTGTTTTTCGTCGTCTGCCAATCCAGTTAAATGTTTGTCCCTTGAAACAGGTAGTGTCTCTATATTTTTATTAAATTTTGTTTTTAAAGTCTCTATAAAAGCATGGCAATAACCTTTAAAATTATTACTAACATCATTATTATCATCAGTTCTAGAACTTATAGGAGCGGCATTTGTGCGAAGTCCAATATAGTAGATAGGCCGTGATTAATTCACTCCTCCGTGATTGCTACCATTCTCTATTTGCTGTGTTAAACCAGGAGAATTTAAAAACAAGATTACTACAATTACAAATCCAACAACGCCATAGTTTAGCTTCATAGCACTTTAAGTATATGTATCAAATTCAAATAAAACCCCAAAAATTTAAAAAATGAAACAGGTTTGACCATCGTCACATCATATTTAACTCACGCACTGTTGAAAGTTGGCAGAGTTGATGAAGCAAGAATGTACTATGAAAAAGCACTGGCGATAGCTTCGCTGCTGCGCTCCGCGCAGATCGCACCAAACCACCCAATACTACTAAACTTGGCACAGCATCTTACCCCGTCACCAAGACAAAACACTAAACCTATCCTAAAACGTTGCTCTGGTTCCCAGGCCCAGCCTGGGAACCAGAGGTAACACTTCATCAATTACTATTGTGGTGCAGGAGGTGGAGGAGCTGCTTCACTACCACGTGCAGGAGGTGGAGGGGCTACTTCATTTCCACGTGCTGGAGGTGGGGGCGGAGCATTCCGTCCATCTGGTCTGGGAGCCATTGCTGGCCCTTGATCTGGGCGAGGACCCTTCTTTCCTAGTCGTTCTCCTCGCTTGTGTGGAGGACGTGGCGCTTGAGCTTCGTAAGAACGGTTATAAGGAGGTTCTGTAAATATACCTGGTGGAGGATTTTGCACTCTCGGATTAACATCTGGTCGGGGCACTGGTCGTGCTCCTGGCGCTTCTGGTGATACTGGTGGTGGGGAAGAGTTATCTGGTGAAGTAAAAGTTTGTACATCTTGAGGCTGTGGTTGAGCAAATGCGGGAGTTTCCACGACGATCGCCAAACTACTCATAGCCAGAACTAAGAATGCACCTAAACGACCGAACTGATATTTTGCTGGTTGAAACATTACATATTTTCCAACGTGTCTGAAATCTTTTATGCAAAAATCGTGCCAGTTTGACTTTTCAGCGTCGTTAGGGTTGGGTGAAACCATAACTTAACTACAGACGAGTCAGATTAGTAAATTCTGTCCCAGTTTAAATGTGTGCATCTATGGGTGAACAGCATCAGTGACACAAAAACCCTCCGAGAAACCGGAGGGGTGGAAGATAAGGAGGTATTTTGAAATTAAAATAGCCTCCTTGCTAGAACAGATCTAACTCCTCAAGAATCTTAAGCAAAGTAACAATTAGCGAAGCAATAGAACCGAGTTCCTTGGTGATTTTGAGTAGTTTTCGCCAGTTGTGTAAAAATAATTTCTTTTTAACCTCTTTAGACTGACTTGAATCATCAGCGTTTTCTTCTACAATAGAAGTGTGGACGCTTTTGCCAAAAGCGTCATCTTTTTGTTTTTTCATAGTTTTCCTTTAAGTTGTTTGAGTGTTTGGTTAATTGCCAGTTAGCCAAAAACAATTAAGCAGCTTTTTTAGACAGCCTTTGGTTGATTGCCAGTCAGCCAAAGGCTATTTAAATGACATTCAAAAAAAATCACATTTTTTGAAGTACATTTTTGTATCTGAATATTGATTGCATTTCCTATTGTAGGATTAAGTACTTTCCCTTAAGTTTTCGCTGATAAGCAGAAATGCATAATCAAAAATTCAGTGTTTTCCCTTAACCTCTATTTTATTCAGAAAATAAAAATCCGCTAGTAAAACTGGTAGTAGATTATATCGAATATTTTTCTCTTTCTTTTCCCTAAAATTTTTCTTACTAACCAAAACCATGTTTTTAAGCAATAATACTTAATTAGGCTATGTAACTTTATTTAGTCTCCACTACAGTTTAGACAAAAAGTCAAGGATATGCTTTTAATATTCAACGTTTAGTATCCAAGTATACACATAATCTTTTTGTAGTACAAGACTATTTAATCAATATTTGATATCAACTTTTCATGGTAGACCTTTCACAATCCAATATCATAAATCTCAAATCCAGAGTCGCTCTACCTCGTGTACCGCACTTAGTAACATCTTTACCTGGTTCTCGTGCGAAAGAGATAGTGGAACGCGATCGCGCTGTCACTTCTTGTTCCTACACCCGCGACTATCCCTTGGTTGTTAATCGAGGTGAGGGGTGTATGGTGGAAGATGTAGACGGCAATATGTTTTTGGATATGACTGCAGGAATTGCTGTCACAGCCACTGGACACGCACACCCGGAAGTTGTGCAAGCGATCCAACAGCAAGCAGCAAAGCTGCTGCATATGTCGGGGACTGATTTTTACTACGAACCAATGGTAGAACTGGCGGAGAAATTAGCCGACTGCGTCCCTTTTCCTAATAGTGCAAGGGTGTTTTTCACCAATTCTGGAGCTGAGTCTAACGAAGGAGCGATCAAACTAGCAAGATATTATACTGGGCGTTCTCTGATAGTTGCCTTTTTGGGAGGATTCCACGGACGCACTTATGGCGCAATGTCTCTGACTGGTTCCAAAGTCGTGCAGCGAGCAAACTTTGGTCCTCTGCTTCCAGGCGTGACGCATATCCCCTACGGAAGTCACGCAAGCTTGGATTACTTAGAAAAACAATTATTTCCCACAATGCTACCGCCAAAAGAGATCGCAGCAATTGTTGTGGAAGCGATACAGGGAGAAGGGGGTTATATTGTGCCAGAGGATGGATTTTTGCAGCGTATTCGCCAAATATGCGATCATCATGGCATTCTGATGGTCGTTGATGAAGTGCAATCTGGGATGGGACGCACAGGTCGTTTATTTGCCATTGAACATTGGGATGTTATGCCTGATATCATAACCACAGCAAAAGGTATTGCCAGTGGTTTACCTTTGGGAGCTATTCTTTCTCGTCCGGAAATCATGACTTGGCAACCAGGTTCCCATGCTACCACCTTCGGTGGTAATCCCGTTGCCTGCGCGGCTGCGATCGTTACCTTGCGACTGTTATCAAGTGGTTTGATGGCAAACGCGACTCAGATGGGAGCATTACTACAAAAGGGTTTGCGTCGTTTATCACAGCAGTTTCCGCAAGTTTCACCGCCACGAGGAAAAGGCTTGATGGTCGCAGTCGATTTGTTAGATAATCAAGGTCAGTTTGATTCTCAACTGCGCGATTTTATTGTTCAAGAAGCTTTCTTACGTGGTTTGTTATTGCTTGGTTGTGGAAAAGCAGCCATTCGCTTTTGTCCGCCTTTGGTTATTGATAGCGACCAAATTCAAACAGATCTCGAAATTCTTTCTGAGGTTTTAACAGGTTGCCGTAATTCTCCATTTGTGCATACAGTGGGGATCTAATATTTGGACTTTGGACAAAAAAGTGAGTTCGCGGATATTATTCGCGAACTTAATGAATGAATGATTAGTCTTATTTATATTTTTCAGCTTCGTCTATCAAATCGGCTGACCCTTGCAGTAAAGTATCT
>NZ_JABXYX010000251.1 GCF_017982655.1 Brasilonema sp. CT11
TTTAGATCAAGTTGAGGATGTACTCTGCCAAGGCTTACGAGAACTTTGTTCTGATTGCGCTCGCCTACGTTCTTTAACTTTTTTCCCTCATCTCAGGATACTACCTCTGAACGCAACTTAGTATTAGGTGCAAGTCTGGCAACTTTACCCCGCTTCCAAACTGCGATCGGCGAAATTGAAGCATTGCTGTACGCTAACCACCGACTTATTTACAGTTTAGCCACTGACATTGACAAAGGTGAATATGACACCAACGTTGGTTTGCAAGCGCAAACAGTGAAATATCTGACGACAACTAACGCCATTCGCACCGTCGAAATCGGACTAGAACTAATTGGAAATCCAGGTTTATCTAAGAATAATCCTCTCGAAAGACATTATCGAAATGTCCTTTGTAGCCGCATCCACACACCTCAAAACGATGTGATTTGTCTGTCCTTGGGGAAATCAGCACTCGCAAGTTCAGCGATAGAAAAAGGATGAAGCTGTCTTTGAAAACTCACATTTACGACAATTTACTCATAACAATGGTGAACAGATTTTATTGATGTCGGTTATCGCTTTTTGTGTGCGAGGAAGTGAATTTGATGAGTGCCCAAGCTTGTTTTCTCTTCGTTGCTGCTGTATTAGGTGGAGCATTGACTTCTGTTGCTAGTGGTGGCGGCTTTCTTTTATTTCCAGCACTAATTTTTATTGGCTTACCATCCATCAATGCGAATGCTACCAGTATGACAGCAGGATGGTTAGGATGCGGTTTCAGTCTTGCTGCTTATCGTCATGAGTTGAGCGGGCAGCACCATATCTCTCTTGTATTAGTCAGTATCAGCCTCGTGGGTGGAATGATTGGGGCTTTATTACTGCTTTACACCCCGACAGGCATCTTTGATCGCCTCATACCTTACCTTTTACTTTTATCTACACTTCTATTTACTTTCGGCGGCAAGATTACAACTTGGTTACATAGTGATTTAGAAGACTCTAGGCGATCGCTTATTATTGCTTCATTCATCCAATTTTTTATTGCCATTTATGGCGGATTTTACGGTGCAGGTGTCGCTATGTCGATGTTAGCGACGATGGAGATTTTGGGAATGAAGGATATTCACAAGATGAATGCCCTGAAGATGCTGTTAATGAGTTGTACAAGTGGCTTTGCTGTTGTCACCTATGTTATTGCCGGAGTCGTCGCATGGCAGCCAGCATTTTTGATGATGTTAGGGACAGTGGTTGGCGGTTACGGTGGCGCATACTATGCCCGTAAACTTCAGCCTGATTTAGTGAAGGGTTTTGTCATCATCGTGGGTTTTGCAATGACCTGCTATTTTTTTATTCGTGGATAATATAGTAGTTCTAAATAAGAGCGTGAAAATTGAAAATCTTCAGATTCCCGATTTTTTATAAAAGTCGGGAATCTTCTAGCGGACGTTTGTTTGAGGCGCTTTTTGCTCTTGTTTATAGAATGTTACAAAGGCAAGAATAGTTATTGCTGTCAGATAGATACGTTTCAACCAGGTGTTACTTAATCTGAGTGTAATACGCGCTCCAATAATTCCACCAAAGAACATAGCGATACCAAGAATAAAGCCTAGTTTGTAATCCACAATTCCCTGCATCATGAAAATTATGGTAGCAACAAGTGAGGAAAATATATTGATGAGTTTAGTGGTAGCTATTGCCTGGACAAATGTCATGCGAAATAGCATTATGTAAGCTGCTGTCAGCAGTGTTACATAGCCGCCACTAAAAAAGCCTCCATAGATACCAAATATGAAGGTAGCCGCATATCCCGTTATTTCTGCTACTCGTGAAGGCACTCCCTGTATTGGCACTATTCCCGCATCTCGGTTGAATATTGAAAACACGGTAACTGCAATCATTGAGATAGAGATAATAAATGGTATTGATTTTGACGGAACAATAAAAACAAGTAATGCTCCCAAAATTGAACCGAAGAGCGTTAGTGATATTAGTAGTGGTAAGCGACGACGATCAATCACTCCTTTCCCAAGAAAAGGCAATGTGCCACCAACGCTCATCAAGGTTAATGCCATCATATTAGTAGCAAGAGCAGTGCGCGGCTCAATACCAACCTGAAACATTATAGGTACGGTAATTAGAGAAGTACTACCAGTAATGACGCTGATAATGCTTGCTATCAAGAAAACTCCAATCAGAATAAAGATTTGGATAACAGTCATAAAAAGTATCACTCGTCACAAGCAATCATCGCCTGAATTGTTACTATTAAACCATTAATATTCATAAACTTAATCGAATTACCGTTGTTTGCTGGTACAAGTGCGGCTAGAACACCAAACAGAGTGTGCCGCGTCTGTCTAAAGCCAAAATCTAGAATCAACGATCTAAAATCCTATGTTTCACGCTACCATTCTTGAACCCTTAGAAGCAGACCAATGGTTTGTGGATAGTATTGACTTACGAGAGTTTGTTGCCACTGCTAGAGATATACGCGCTCGCACCAAACACAATCCTGCCCTAACCCTCACCGAACTTGAGCCTCACTTCAAAACACTGTTAACAAAACAAAACTGGCTACCAGAAAATTTTGCTCAACCCAACCCTAATAGTGCTATGGGGGGAGGTATTGGACAATGGTTACTATATCGTGCTCAAGACCGTTCTCTGACTATCTTCAGTTTAGTGATTCCTCCAGGTTCTACAACTCCCGTCCACGATCATCTCGCTTGGGGACTGATTGGTTTATATAAAGGTCAACTTGAAGAGACTCGTTATCAGCGTGTCGATAACGGTTACACACAAGAAAGTGCAGTATTAGAACTAATTGAAGTCCAGCAACAAAAACGCGGTGATATTTACCACCTCTTGCCTCCTGATGGCGATATTCATGCCGTTAAAGCGACAACAATATTTGCGCCATCAGTATCCATTCATGTTATGGGCAACGATATTGGTAGTATTTTGCGAAATCAGTATGATCCAGAACAAAAAAGTGTGCGGTCTTTTCGCTCAGGGTATTCCAATATTTCTCCTAAAGGATAAACTCAAAGCGTAAAGAAGCTCACAATTATAGTGTAAAAGCCTGAAAGAAAGTTTTTTGAATTTTGACTTCCAAGTAAGCGATTTTATGGGAGAATCCAGGGCAACAGTCCTGCAGTTAGATGACACCTAAACTTTTGATAGGCAACATGAATTCTCAGGAGCAATCTGTTTGCGCACACATGACTCAATTTAGTGAGATTTCATCCTTACCATGACAGATCTATTTACACCCCTAACAATTGGCGCAGTGACTTTTCGCAACCGCATCGCAGTTTCGCCAATGTGTCAATATTCCAGTACAGATGGTTATGCTAATGATTGGCATCTGATTCATCTGGCGAGTCGTGCTGTTGGTGGTGCAGGTTTAGTTTTCACTGAAGCAGCAGCCATCGAACCAGGAGGACGAATCAGTCCCCAAGATTTGGGTATCTGGTTGGATGAGCATATTGAGCCATTGGCAAAAATTGTTAGGGCAATTCATAACTTTGGGGCGATTGCAGGTATTCAACTTGCTCATGCTGGTAGGAAAGCCAGTACTGCACCACCTTGGGAAGGAGGAGAAGTTTTAGACACATCCAATGGTGGTTGGCATCCTGTACTTTCTAGTAGTGCTATTCCTTTTAGCGAAAACCACCCTATTCCGGAAGCATTAAACACAGAAGGCATCCAACAGATTATAAATGACTTCGTACAAGCGGCTCAACGTTCACAAGAAGCTGGGTTTAAAGTCATTGAAATCCATGCGGCTCATGGTTATCTCTTACACCAATTTCTCTCGCCTCTAAGTAACAAACGCAACGATGAATATGGCGGTAGTTTTGAAAATCGCACTCGTTTGCTAAGAGAAGTCGTTCAAGCGGTGCGAAAAATATTACCATCAGATTATCCCTTGTGGGTAAGAATTTCTGCAACAGATTGGGTAGAAAATGGCTGGGATATTGAGCAGAGTATCGTCTTAGCAGAGAAACTGAATTCATTAGGTGTGGATTTAATTGATACTTCTAGCGGTGGTTCTGTACCCAACGCAAAAATTCCCTTTGGCCCTGGTTATCAAACTGAGTTTGCCGCGAGAATCCGCCACGAGGCAAACATCTTCACAGGCGCTGTCGGTTTAATTACATCTCCAGAACAGGCGGATCAGATTATTCGTACAGGTCAGGCTGATATTGTTTTAATAGGACGAGAGATGCTACGCAATCCTTACTGGGCGTTATCTGCTGCCAAAAAACTGCGACAGGAAAAATTTTCACCTGTTCAGTACGAGCGAGCTTGGCTTTAATCGTGTCGTATCATATCATTTGGGCTTGCATCGATGCGTCGAAGTGATTCGATATTTGGCGTTGCAGAATAGAAATATGAATTAGAGCGTTAAGCGTAGCTCTGCCGTAGGCAATCGCCATGAAATGCCCAAGGTGTGCATCAAGTCACATTCGTAAGAATGGAAGACAAAGAGGTAAACGCTCATTACATTTGTGTAAACTGTAAACGTCAGTTCATTGAGTCTTATAATCAGAAAGGATATACAGAGGATATTAAGCGCGA
>NZ_JABXYX010000056.1 GCF_017982655.1 Brasilonema sp. CT11
CGTTGGGGGCGTTGTCATCCAAAACATGATCCAAGTAAAAGGTTTTAGCAACCTTAAAGAGCTTGTGGAAGTTGCTTTAAGTATGGCGGTCGCTGTCGTGCCAGAAGGCTTACCCGCAGTTATTACCGTTACCTTGGCACTGGGAACCCAGCGAATGGTACGTCGCAATGCTTTGATTCGCAAACTCCCAGCAGTAGAAACCCTAGGTTCTGTCACGACTATTTGTTCTGATAAAACTGGCACCTTAACTCAGAACAAGATGGTCGTCCAATCAGCTTACACGAACAATAATACTTTTCGTGTAACAGGAGAAGGTTACACCCCCAAAGGGGAGTTTCAGTTGGATGGTCAAACAATTTCCATAAACCAATCTCCAGAAATCCAAACTTTATTTGTTGCCTGTGCGTTGTGTAATGATTCATTTTTGCAACAGGAACAAGGAGAATGGAAAATTTTGGGCGACCCAACAGAAGGCGCTTTGCTAACCCTGGCGGCGAAAGGAGGAATAGAAAAAGACCAGTGGAACAGCAAGCTACCTCGTGTTAGCGAGTTTCCCTTCTCCTCAGAACGTAAACGAATGAGCGTGATTTGTCGGGTTGAAGGAGTTAACGATGGTGTATCGGCGTTAACATCACCAGACCCTGCAATCAACAACTTATTGCAATCTGAAAAGTATTTGATGTTCACAAAAGGGTCACCAGAGTTAATTTTAGCACGTTGTACCAACTTTTATGCAACCACTGGCTCAACACCTTTAAATGATCAGCAACGCCGCGAGATTCTAGCAGAAAATGACCGAATGGCGGGTAAAGGTTTGCGAGTGCTGGGGTTTGCCTATAAACCCTTGAGCGAGATTCCGCCGGAAGGGTCAGATGAGACATCCGAGCAAGGCTTAGTTTGGCTGGGATTGATCGGAATGCTGGATGCACCACGCCCAGAGGTACGATCAGCAGTGCAAGAATGTCGGGATGCGGGTATTCGACCAGTGATGATTACTGGAGACCATCAACTGACAGCACGAGCGATCGCCACAGATTTGGGCATTGCTCAAGAAGGCGATCGCGCCATTACAGGTCAAGAGTTGCAACGAATGACCGACCAAGAACTGGAGCAAAACGTTGACTTAGTAAGCATTTACGCTCGTGTCGCCCCCGAACATAAACTGCGAATTGTACAAGCGCTGCAACGTCGAGGCAGATTTGTCGCCATGACAGGTGACGGTGTCAACGATGCCCCAGCCCTCAAACAAGCTGACATCGGTATTGCAATGGGTATCACTGGTACCGACGTGAGCAAGGAAGCCAGTGATATGGTCTTACTTGATGACAACTTTGCTACCATTGTCTCTGCCACAAAAGAAGGTAGAGTTGTTTACACCAACATCCGCCGCTTTATCAAGTACATTCTTGGAAGTAATATTGGCGAGGTGATCACGATTGCAGCAGCACCAGTTCTCGGACTGGGAGGCGTTCCCCTCACACCGCTGCAAATTCTTTGGATGAACCTGGTTACGGACGGTTTACCAGCATTGGCATTAGCAGTAGAACCTCCTGAACCTGACGTGATGAAGCGCCCGCCCTTCAGTCCTCGCGAAAGTATTTTTGCTAGGGGGTTGGGTTCTTACATGATTCGCATTGGCATTATCTTTGCCATCATCTCGATTGTTCTGATGGAGTGGGCATATTATCATGTTCAAGTAGTCACTGGTCCTGGACTAGACCCAGAGCGATGGAAGACAATGGTATTCACTACCCTATGTGTTGCCCAAATGGGTCATGCTATTGCAATTCGCTCAAATACCCGACTGACTATAGAAATGAATCCCTTCTCAAATCTCTTTGTATTGGGGGCTGTTGTTATCACAACAATTTTGCAATTAATGCTTATTTACGTGGCACCCCTACGCAATTTCTTTGGTACACACTGGCTGAGTCCAACTGAGTTGGGTATTTGCATTGGTTTCAGTGCTTTGATGTTTGTGTGGATTGAACTTGAAAAACTTTTCTTACGGTTGATGGGTAAAAAACCTGTTTAAAAGGCGAATTTTCACTGAAAGACGGTGAGCAGCGTCCATTTCAGGCATGTCTCACCGTCGTCGATTCTCTACGTCATTAGATTTGTTGCAAAAATCCAATTATCGTTTAGATGCTGCGGTTTTACTCCAAGTCCTACTGAATAATCGCAAGCTATGACAACAAACCTTAGTCGGCGTCAATTTTTCTTGTTTGGTTCAGCAGCGTTTGGTACTAGTTTACTACTGAAAGCTTGTAGTAGTAACCCGACGACACCAACAACTACAACAACGGGTGGTGCTGAAGAATTTAAAATAGCGATTGCCCTGCCTGGAATCATCACTGACAAAGCTTGGAATCAATCTGGTTATGAAGGAATTAACCTAGAGAGCCGGTCAACCATTATTACTTGACCGGCTCTCTAGTTTTAGAAACTTTGATTTCGATTAAACGTAATGTCAGTACTGGTGCGCCACGACGAACAGTACCAAGTTGAATCAATCGGTCTTTAACCGAATGGTCATAGCTGAAAATTTTGAGATATTTAATAGATGCTTTCGCTTTTAAGCGAGTAACAAAATGGACTTCTTGGTTAATAAGTTGTCAGTAGACCGAAAACTTTTTAAAGGTAAAGGGGACTGGCGACTGGGAAATGCTCCAAAAATGGTACGGGGTTAAAGCCCGTTCCATAATTTTTCGTTTGATATACCACTACCTCAATCCCTAATCCCCAATCCTCAGTGCCCTTTACGGTTTTTTGAATCGCTTGTACGCCCCCCAACAAGACTGTTGATCATTTCTATCCCAAAAGTGCATAAGTAGATGCGCGCTACATCTATCAAGAATACAACTATGAAGCTGATTCATGCTTAACTTCCGTTGTGCAAATCCAGTAAGGATTGATGCATATAATCGAAGTTCTGTCAATGTCATAGTTCTACATTCTAGAAAAAAGAGCAAACAAGATGACCATAGATTTAAAAAACTATCGGTGGGTTAAAACTAATTCTCCGATTGCCTCCTCGCGAACCGATGATATCTGGTTTTTTAACCCGCAAGAAGGCTGGCTGGTCAACAGCAACGGGCAGGTGAGCGTTACCCGAGACGGAGGGTCGAGCTGGACCACCAAGTATCAACTACCTCCCAACTTGCCGGGAAAGCCATATTTGCGTTGTATTCAGTTCGCCTCGTCCCAAGTCGGCTGGTTTGGAGCCGTGACCAATGCCAGCAAGGAAAATCCCGGCGATTATTTGAAGTATCTGCTCCACCAAACAACAGACGGCGGTAACACATGGACAGCTGTTGAGAACCTTCCAGAAGGTTCTCCTGGAGGCATTTGTGGTCTGTCCGTGGTTAACGAAATGGTGGTGTATGGTTCTGGTGCTAACGATCCCAACCAACCTGGTCCCTCCATTATCAAGACAACGGATTCTGGGAAGAGCTGGAATGTCATCGATATGAGTCCCTATGCCTCTAACTTGATCGATATCCACTTTTTTAACGAGAATCGGGGTTGGGTCGTAGGTGGAAGGAAGCAGGACAGTTGCCCACCCGACCGGAAAGGCTACGAACGTGACCCCCAGTATGCTCAATTAAAGCCAGTCGTTCTCTACACGCAGGACGGCGGCAAGACGTGGGTTAACACCGTAGCCAATCTAACATCCGACTTCGATTGTGGCGGGTGGGGTTGGAAGATTTACTGGCTTAATGAGGAGGTTGGATTCGTTTCCATAGAAAATTTCTTAAGCGGTGCCATCTTGAGAACCACGGATGGTGGTCAAACCTGGGAGATGTTTCCCGTCAATGACTGCCGGACTGGTGCCGATGGCAACCATGTTGCTAACGCCAATCTGGAAGGAATCGGATTTATCAACAAAGACTGTGGCTGGGTTGGGGGCTGGGGTGATGCTCAGTTCATTGGAACCTATAACAGCTGGACTTGGAACGGCGGACAAAACTGGGTCGCTCAGGACAGCGTTAACGGCGACCCACTCAGTGATGTCCGAGTCAACTCGAATCGCTTCCGCTTCTTCTTCGAGCCACTGGTGGGGTACAATTCGGGCAAGATGGTCTACAAGTACACTGACGAACCACTGCCTCCTGCTCCCAAGGAACTCCTAGCATCCATCGCTGCCCTTGGACTGAACTCGGTTCCAGCCGCCGAACCTCTTAAGGTCGAGATTCGTCTCAACGTACCCCACGGAACTAAGAAGCTCTACATTGGCTTTTGGAATTATCTAGCTTGGCACAAGGGCACGCTTGTTGACGAGGACGACCCCCAGCCTGGTACACGGACATTCATCTGGGATGGGGTAGATGATGGCGGTCACTTACTAGCAGGTGGCACTTACATTTGTAGAGCGATGTGCGACGACATTTGCGAAAGTATCAACATTAATTTAACCGTTGCGTAACGCATTCCCCACACATAGAATGCGGGGGCTTTTAGCAAAGAAAGGTCAGTAGTGGAGTGGTTCCTGTTCAGGTTCCGCCTCACTACTCACTAACAGACGCGAAGTCGGGAGAGGGGGAGACGCGGCGAGGCGCGATAATTTTTGGGACAGAAGTGATAGAGAACCTACATTTTGACCTAGGAAATTCAATTTTTCTCCAGAAAATAAGGAGCTAGGACTTATGCGTTGACAAAATCGTCTAGATGTAGTTACACGATAATGAAAAAGGTAATACCCTTCAATTAAGCGTTAAGCGTAGCTCTGCCGTAGGCAATCACTAATCACCAGTGGCTTGGGAACATGGATAATATCTATTGTTAAGCTATCCCTAACGATACGCAACGCGAACGGTCGCAATGACACAATTGCGTGATTTTTGCGTAAGTCCTGAACTTTACTCGCGTGAGGTTTCTTATGAAAACAACAAATACTCATACACAACAAAAAGCTCAAATGGGGAAATTGTCTAAACCTATTGTCGAGAAAATTGCCATTGTCGGTGGTGGACTTGGCGGTTTAGCGGCTGCTGTAGCATTGCAAAAACAGGGGTTTGATGTTCACGTTTACGAAAGAGCACAAGAATTTCGTCCTGCAGGTGCTGGTTTAGGTATTGGTGCAAACGGCTTGAATTTCCTTGCTGCTATTGAACCAAGTATAGTCGAGGATCTCAAACATTCGGGCTGCGACGTTCGTCAGGCAATCCTCAAAAAAATGACAGGAGAAACAGTCCAAAGTAACCCAATAAGAAGTAGGAACTTAGAAAAATATGGACAACCATTCATAACTATTTGGTGGTGGCGTTTGCAACAAATTCTTGCATCAAAACTGCCACCCGAAATTATCCATCTCAATCATCGCTGTATCGGCTTTGAACAGAATGAGAAAGGTGTGGAAATATACTTTGAAGATCAAAAAAAGGTATATGCAGATTTACTGATTGGAGCTGATGGTTTACGCTCAGTAGTCAGAGAAAAATTAATTGGGGATGGGACGCCTCATTATGTGGGAAGTATGAGTTGGCGCGCCGTCATCAAATATAACCAAGAGCTACTTAAGCCTGATGAACTAGTTTTCATAAAAGGAAATAGACAGAGAATGTTCCTTCTCAATGTAGGTGACGGATATATCTGTTGGATTTTTCGTAAGTTATCGTCAGATTTCTCTGTTTCCGATAGTGCTACTCTTGCCAAGTCTCGCGTTCTCAATGAACTTGCTGGTTGGGATGAATCTTTGCGAGGACTGGTAGAAGCAACAGAAGCCGAGCAAATCTTGGAGGGACCTATTTGCGATAGAGCACCCTTAACCCATTGGAGTAAAGGTAGGGTAACACTTTTAGGAGATGCTGCTCATCCGATGGCACCTTCGCTTGGACAGGGTGCTAATACTTCTTTTGAAGATGCATACGAACTTGCTCAATGCTTTTCCCAATCATCTAGCATTGAAGAAGCTCTTACTAGCTACGAGAAGCGTCGCATCGAACGCACACAAATAATCCAAACTCGCAGTGCCTTAGGAGAGATGCGCTACTACGAAACCGACAGCGAAACATCTTCTAGGCAGACACAGGAGCAATCACAAACGCCGACTCGTGAGGAGTTTCAAGATTGGCTTTATAATTACAAACCTTTTCTGACGAGTTTTGCAGTTTAGACTAGTTCGCGGTGCGAAACTCGAAACCCTCAAAATAATTGGTTTTTTTATTCTCAATTAATGGACTACATTCCTAATAATCGCAGTAAATCTTAGCTAGATTTCGTAGTGATGACGTAAATAAACGCCGCAGTACTGAGTAATTCAAATTACTCAGTATAGTTTCGCACCGTCAACTAGACTAATTTTGGTTATTAAACCGCCAAACCCTTTCACAAACCCTTGACATTATGAGGCTTTGAGGGAATGAAACAGCCCTGGTCTTGAGAGTTCCCTGTTCCCTGCACTTCTTGGAAGTTAAAATAACATACACCACAAGGTAGGCGCATAACATAGCGAAAACACCCTAGAATAACAAGCAATCTACCAACATTAAGCTGACAAGTATTTAACATTTTTGCCAGAACAAAAATGATATTTTGAGGAGTTCAATATGCAAACCATGCGTACTAAGTTTGTGGGTTGGATGATTGTTACTATCCTTGGTATGTGGGCGTTTCCTTCCTTGGCGGATGACATCGCTGTCACTGATTTGCCAAAAACGGTCACTCAAGCGATACAAAAACGCTTTCCCTCCGCGAAGCTGATTTCGGCGGAGAAAGAAAACGATAACAATCAGACTCACTATGAAGTAAAGTTCCAGAACGGGAATCAGAAGCAAAAAGTCCACGTGAAGCCGAACGGGTCGATATACAAAGTGGAGATTGATGACTAACCGAATCAGTGAACAGTGAACAGTGAACAGTAAACAGTGAACAGTAAACAGTGAGTCCAGTGCTGCAGGAGGGTTTTCCTCCGTAGGCATCTGGCGAACCCGAAGGGTGAACAAGGGGTGGACTTTGTCCGTTTCCTACCTGGTAACTGATAACTGGTAACTGATAACTGGTAACTGATAACTGGTAACTGATAACTGATGACTGATAACTGTTAAGACTCCCTACTTAGTCTCCATCCAATTGTCGCCTACGCGAACATCCACAATTAACGGTACACTCAACGACACCGCATTTTCCATTACAGACTTAATATCCGCTTGTAATTTTTTTGATTCCTCTGGTAGAACCTCAAACACTAATTCGTCGTGTACCTGTAACAACAGACGTGCTTGATAACTTTGCAAAACTTCATGCAGCTTTACCATCGCGATTTTAATAATATCAGCGCTGGAACCTTGAATGGGAGCATTGGCAGCTGCACGAAGTAACCCCGCATCTTCAGCACCTAAATTACCAAGTTTTTTCAAGTCAATATCTTCTGGTTTGTTGCCTTTGTATTTGCGTATACTGTTGCTAGTAAAATCGAAATAACGACGACGCCCCAAAATTGTTTCGACATAACCTTGGGATATTGCCTGCTTTTTCACTGCTTCTAAATATTCAAAAACTTTGGGATAGCGACTGTTAAATCGCTTAATAAATTCGTTCGCATTGGCTTTATCCACACCAGTTGATCGCGAAAACCGCAGAGAACCCATTCCATAAATCACACCAAAGTTGATCGTTTTTGCTAACCGTCGTTCTTCTGATGTGACATTTTCTTTTTCAAAAACGAGTCGCGCCGTTACAGTGTGAATGTCCTCATTTTGTTGATAAGCTTCAACTAAAACAGGTTCTTGACTCAAATGAGCCAAAATCCGTAACTCGATTTGTGAGTAATCAGCAGCAACCATCAACATACCAGATTCTGGTACAAATGCTTTGCGAATCTGGCGACTAAAAGCAGTGCGAATGGGGATGTTTTGTAAATTCGGATCAGAAGATGACAACCTACCAGTAGATGTTACCGTTTGATTAAAACTCGTATGTACTCTGTGAGTATCCTGCTGACGAACCAATTTTGGTAGAGCATCTACATAAGTTGATTTTAATTTTGATAAGGTACGATACTCAACAATCGCATCAAGAATGCCAGTCGTATCAACTTCTCGCAATCTTTCCAATGTCGCAGCATCTGTAGAATAACCCGTTTGAATTTTACGGGAAAATTTCGTGCTTAACTCTAATTTTTCAAACAAGATTTTGCTCAATTGTTTGGGGGAACCCAAGTTGAATTTTTCCCCAGCAATTTCATAAACTTTCTGTTCAAACTTGGCTAAATCTGTTTCTAATTGCTGCGAAAGTTCTTGTAAGTACGCTGTATTTACAGAAATTCCCTGGTATTCCATCTCAGCTAAAACTGGTTCTAGTGGCTGTTCCACATCCACGAGTAGTTTGTACAAAGCTGGAATTTTCTCAAGTTCCTCTCGCAATTTTGCCACGAGTTGGAACGTGACATAAACATCCATACCGCAGTAATCTGCGACACTGGGAATATCCAAATCAGCGATGGTTTTCCCTTTTGGAACCAAATCAGCATAACTTTTTGCCATTAAACCCAAGTAATGCTGACCCAAGTCACTTAGATTATGATTACTATCAGGATTTAGGACATAACTTGCTAGCATCGTGTCAAAGACAACTCCCGCCAACTTAACTCCTTGACACCGTAGAATTAAGCGGTCAAATTTAGCATTTTGCAAAGCCTTGGGATAATCAGCACTTTCTAAAATTGGACGTAGTGCTTCTAAGGCAAAGTCTTTGTTTAAATTGTCCCCGACTTTGTGACCAAGTGGTATGTAAGCCATCTCATCTGCTTCTGTTCCCCAGCAGCAGCCAATTCCCACCAAGTCAGCATCTCGTGGTTCTAAATCACTCGTTTCAGTATCCCAAGCAACGGGATGCTGAGTGTTGGTGAATTTTTGCAGCAGCTTTACCAATTCGGTGAGTTGTTCTGGGGTGTTAATGATGCGTGGTTTAATTGCAGAAGTAGGGGGTTGCTGTTGATTTGCTGTATCATCAGCAGTGAAAAACCACAGATCATCATCCTCGTTATTTGTGCTTGGCTTAAGTTGAGTGCTGATTGATTCGTTTGTTTCTGTTTCTGGTGTTTGTTCAACTTTCCCACCAAAACGTTGCTGAAGTTCGTTGATTTTACCTAAAAAAGATTTGAATTCTAGCTTTTCTAAAATAGGTATTAGGGCGCTGGTATCAAACCCTTTTAGAATGCAGTTTTCTAAATCGACTTCTAAAGGAACATTAAGGACAATCTCCGCTAAGTAACGAGACTTTTCAGCATCCTCTTTCCCAGTTTCTAGCTTTGTGTGAAGTGTGCCTTTGATTTCATGCAATGAAGCATAAATTCGCTGCACTGACTCGTACGTGTTCAGCAACCGCACTGCTGTTTTTTCACCAATTCCCCTGACACCAGGGATATTATCTGATTTGTCACCGCAAAGAGCTTTATAATCAACGATCTGTGATGGTCTAATACCTAGTTTTTCTTTAACTTGTTCTGGACCAAATTCAGTAAGACTTGCTTTAGAAACTTTTAAGGCGTCTGGACTAAAATACAGAACACTGATTTGTTTTTCAGTGTCGATGAGTTGAAATAAATCGCGATCGCCACTGACAATTTTGACTTGATATCCAGCAGCCGTTGCTTGCTGTGCTAAGGTTCCCAACACATCATCTGCTTCGTAACGAGCAGCAGTGACGATTTTCAGGTTGAAAGCATCCAGCAACTCGTGTAGATTTTTCAGATCTGGAACAAAGTCTTCTGGTGTTCCGGGACGATCTGCTTTATACGTATCATCTGCTTCGTGACGGAAAGTTGGCAAACCTAAATCAAAGGCGATCGCCATTGCTTGTGGCTGTTGAGTCGCCATCACCTCCAACAAAGATTTGAGAAAGCCAAAACACACGCTTGTGGGAATTCCCGTTTTTGTCCGTAATCCGCCGTCTCTTCCTTTGGCAAAAGCGAAGTACGAACGAAAGGCGAGGGAGTGTCCATCCACTAGGATAAATGTGGGAGAAGTAGTCGTTAAGGAATCGGAAGCCAACTGGTTTTTTGGTGTTGTTTGGGACATAAACCTATTTTAGCCAGCGGCTTCCTCTACGAATCCCATATGTTGAGAAAATTAAGCGATTTGCTTGGCTTGCTTTTGGCGACGGCGACGCAGTTGTAACACCACACCAACTCCTCCCATACCCAAAAGTGCGATCGCACTTGCATCTTCTGGAACAGTTGCTACATTGTCTCTACCTAAATCAACCAAGAAAACAACGTCGTTGAAGTCGCGATCAGCTGTTAAAAAACCATTTCCATCAGATTTAAAACCTTTTGGTCCATACAAATCCTCAAAACCCACCAACAGATAACCATCCATTTCATAAGCTACTAGATGATCCAGTTTGTCTGGATTTTGAGTGGCATCTGCGCCGTAAACATAGCCGTTAGGATTGTTAAACCCATCTGCTTTCAGAAAGAAATTGAGTTTAGTTCCAGCTGCTTTCGTGCCTAAATCAACATAGTCTCCGATATTTAAAACGCCATTCTCTTCCCCTAGCTGACACGCTGAATTAGCGCCATTTGATGTATTACAAGAAATATTGTCAAAAACCAATCCTTTTTGGTAGTCAGAACCGTTGATACCTTCATAAGCCAACTGGTTCTGATACTTAGCACCCTCATTTAAGAACCAAACGCGAATATTTTGATCATTTTTTACAGTTAGTTTTGTGGGATCTAATTTGTTTAATTTGTCTTCAGGAATTGTAATTCTTTCCGGTTGTACATATTGCTGGAACTCGGGAATTCGAGATTGGAATCCTGAATCATCGGTTGATTTGTCTTTAACTTCATAGGGTGTCAGGTTCTCCCAAGTAAATGTGGCAGCGCCTGCAGGAGTGACAGCAGAAAATACACTTGTGATAGCAGCAGTTGCAGCAAAAAGTCCTGTGATTTTTTTTATAATCATATAAACCCTTTATTTGTTGTCTTGGAAAATACTCTGTTGTTTAGGCTCTAATATCGATCAGTTATAAAAAAAATAAAACGATCTTAGTTGGGCAGACAATTACACAGCAACACTTCCCCTAACTAGAACGAACTGTCCGTTTGAGGAACTCTACCCAACATCAACTTAAAGGTTTTCTGGGGTTGCGACTGCCTACATCAACTGAAATTTATTCTGATCTGAACTATATTAGTTTGGAATCCAAATCTTTTTTAGTAATGGAACATGAGTTCATTCTTTTATATCTTGGGTTTTTATTGAGTGACTTGAGTATTTTCCGAATTTATTTTATTATTTGTATGCATAAAAATATTAGTCCTGTAAAATTTGAGGATTTTTTCATGCTGAGACTCAATAAAAATATTCTCTTTATGCAAAAATATAATATCAATGGTTGAAAGTATTGCTGAGCATTTTCATAGCATGAAAATGATTTATATCATGACTTACTCAAACTATATAAGTAGTAGCTCGTAAGTGGAAATAATTCTATATAGCATCTACCATATACTAATCACAATTTCATCTGTATATCTGTGTAAAAATTTGTTCACAATGACGAGATGAATTCATTTGTATTCTCTTGTTAGTCCTCTTTACTCTTACTCGTCTCTACAGCGTGATAGCCTGTTAATCTCTTATTGGAACTTCAATATTCACTCATCAATTATGCATAAAGTGTCTGCCACAGAATTGGCATCACCTGGCATTGGCGATACATCTACTTTTGACATTCAACTGCTGGTTGTAGATATCGATGGCACAATCGCAGGAAAATCTAACAGCATCAGCACAGCCGTGAAGCAGGCAATTGTTGCTGCACAAGCACGGGGTATTCAAGTGGCGATCGCCACTGGTCGTATGTATCGTTCCGCTTTGCGTTTTCATCAAGAAATTGGCTCTAGCCTGCCATTGTTAGCTTACCAAGGGGCTTGGATTCAAGACCCAGCTACCCAAAAAATTCATCGCCATTTGCCTGTTTCCCGAGAGTTAGCACACAAGCTTCTAGACTATTTTGAACAACCGGAGTTACGAACGCTCTTATCTGTTCACTTCTATATCAACGATCAGCTTTATGTCCGTGAAATAACCAGGGAAACAGAAATTTACGCAGAACGTAGTGGAATTACCCCTATTGCTGTGGGAGACTTACGCCAAGTCACCAGCAATGAACCCACAAAAATTTTGGCATTGTGCGATGACACAAATATTATTGAACAGTTACTGGGAAATTTGCGCAGCCAATACACCCCAGCCGAACTATATCTCACCACATCTGTTGCCACATTTTTTGAAGCGACTAACCCTTTTGTCAATAAAGGCACTGGGGTACGTTACCTAGCCGAAGAATTACTGGGACTGCAAAGAATTAATGTCATGACCATTGGTGATAACTTCAATGATGTGGAAATGTTGGAGTATGCTGCTATAGGTGTAGCGATGGGTAATGCACCAGCAGCAGTGCAGGCTAAAGCCCAGTGGGTTGCTCCTGACGTGGAGTGTGATGGAGTTGCAGCTGCGATTGAGAGATTTTTACTGTGTTAAAAGTAGTTAGTAGTGGGTAGTCACAGGGAATTTTGTCTGTATAACCTGACTTCCGTGTCACCACCGATAAAATCAGAAAGAGCACCGACGACTGGCCGTGTTTCGTCTCGGTGCTCTTGCTGGTTCGCTCCTCACACATTGCATAGTATACCCAAGGAAATATGGCGAGTCAATGATTGTTAAAAAAGTTTATTTTTTGGAGGTTGTCTTGTTTATACTTCGTAGAGAGCAAAAACATCTAATTTTTCTTCCAACACAAACCTCAATACAGACTGTGTAGCCAAAACCAATCCTATTTTGGCTTGAGCGAGTTCTGGTGAGGCAGTTTTCACTTCGCCGAAAATCTGGCATTTACACCAAAAAGTTTCAAAAACTCGACTTAAATCTAACGCCGCTTTTTCCCAATTAACTGAGTCGCCAAAATCAGAACCCTCTACTTTATCTACCACTCGTACTAACTCGTTGATCAGGAGATAGGAAGCTGGGTGATTGAAACGCAGTTTTTCATCACTGTTGAGCCAAGGAATGGGATTGGGAGTAAAAATGCTTGACCAAAGGTTTTGCTTGACATTATCACCCTCATCAACATTTGATTCCCTCAGTTTAATCAATCCCTCGTGAACACCCAGCCGTAAGAGCGAGCAGCACCGTGCATGAGCATATTGAGCAGTGAATAAGGAAGCAGAGTTTGGAGAAGAAAAGGGAGAAGAGGAAATGGAGCTCTTAATGGGGTGCTGCATAGAAAAAGAACCAATGGACATTCTTTCTTGCTCTGTTTTTCTCCCCTTCGGGGAGAACCTCCGGTTCCGCTTCGCTAACGCAGTCGCCTGCGGAGGAGCCAGTACTGAAGGAGGGTTTCCCTGACTTGGTATCTGGCGTTGGAAACCCGTCACTCGCGCTGTCTCACCTGCTCGCTGCTCCCTGCTCGCTGCTCCCTGCTCGCTGCTCGCTGCTCCCTGCTCAATAACTTCCCCTACAGTAAGATTCTGCAACCAAGCAGCTAAGAGGGGATGAGTCAGTTCCAAGTGAATCCAACCAGGGGAAACGACTTGAACTTTGAAATCTTTGTCATAGTTTGTTGAAATATGAGAGGTAATGCCATTTGCAATCTCTATAGCGGGATATTTTTCAAATTTCGCCAGCCGCAAAGCTATACCTGAAATATAAACAATTGTCTCTTTATATCCACCCTGAGATAGAGGAATATTTATGTCTTTTGTGCATTGTCTATGCATTAAATTAGCATAAGTACTTAAAGCGATTGCTAATTTGCTGCTTACTAACTGTTTTATTGCTTTATACTTATGTTTATGTAATTTATCTTGCACTTTTAATTAAGTATTATTGCTCTTGACATAATGTCTTCAATATTTGTCATCTGTCTGAGGAAAGAAGTTAAATTTACGGAAAGAAAAATTAGAATTGTGCAAAATTTAATTAAATTAGAGTAAATTTTACTACCTTAATTGTACAGTAAGAAGTATAACAAAAGAGTAGGAGCTACGCTTTCTACCTTTTGGATGAGTGGTACAGTTAGGTTTAATGCCTGTTGTGCCGACATCGAAGACACTCCTTGCACCTTTTTATGACGTCTTTGTCTTCCGCCGAACGCTCTTTGTTACCTATGCAATCTCCATCCTCTTTCTCTGAGGCCTCACGTCCTTTTTTGACTTGGCAACGAATTCTTGATTGGGCTCAGGAACACTACCGCTGCCGCACCTTTAGCAAAGATGAGCGCATTCCAGCCCGAGCTGGATTGCTGTACTTGGTGCAAAGGGGTGCGATCCGTATGGTGGGAACCGCCCAGGTAAGTGCAACTGCAAGTCAGCTAACATCTCGACGCATCAATAGAACTCCCGAAGAAGCTTTCTTAGGGTTTGTTGGTGCAGGGCAACCGTTTGAAATTGTTGCCCAGTCGCCATTCACGCTCCAGGCTTATGCCCATGTAGACCAAACTGCTGTACTGTGGATGTACTGGCACGATTTGGACAACTGGCCCCACTTCCGCCGCGAAGTCATGGATGCCTTTAGGTATCAGCACCAGCGCAAACTGCTGTGGCTAAGTGCCTTGGGACAACGACGCACGATTGACCGACTCTTAGGATTTCTCACATTGTTGATTGAGGAATATGGAGAACCGTCAATGAGCGATACCGACCCAGATGTGATTCGCGGTTATTGCCTGCCTTTCCCCCTCACCCATGCTCAAATTGGCAGCGCGATCGGTTCTACTCGTGTCACCGTCACCCGCTTGATGGGTAAATTGCGTCAACGTGGCTTAATCCTTACTCAAGGCGACAATCTCATTTGCTTGCCAGCAGAGTCAATTAACAGAGGCAACTAAGCCAACACCCGATGCAGTGGAGAGCGAATTTTGACAAACCCTACTAGGGTTGCGAATTCGATGCCTCTGCGCAGGTTGGCAGTAAGTTGGCAAAAGGGATACCCACTTGCTGCTGAAATTGACAATCTGTTTGACCACCACAAACAGATTGCACACAATTAGGTACTTTCCATTTTGGAAAGCCTCAATGTTCAATTTTCTTGTGCCCTTACCAGAACATTTAGAAGGGAGGACAAATGATTCTTGGTAAGGAGCAAAGAATTGCTCTTGTATCTGCCGCAAAAGCAAAGGTTAAGTAGAATATTGAGGAAGAATTTTCGAGGCAGAAGTGTAGTAAATGCGACTTTTGACTATCAGCCACTTTTTTTGCAGGGCTTGGGTGAAAGTGGAGACAAACTCCATATTCGGGAAGGAAAATGTGACCACCCAAAACGCCCTGCATAAATTGTTTGATGTTTGATCAAAAAAGTCAGGCAATTTGAGAACACATTTCAGTTAGACACAGACATTTTAAACGGCAAGACGGGCAAGCAAAATGCAAAGATTGCGCCGTTAGGAAATTGATTTTCTGCCCAGATTTTGCCGCCATGCGCTTCTACGATTTGACGAGTCAAATACAACCCCAAGCCAGAACCTTTGGCTTGGCGATCGCTATGTCCCTGGTAAAACCGCTTAAACAGGTTTGGCAATTCTTCTGACATTATCCCTGCCCCAGTATCTGTAACTTTGACAGTTTGATAAGACGAACCTGCTTCCAGCACAACCTCCACTTTGCCACCGCGAGGAGAGTGGTTTATGGCATTAGTCAGGAGATTTGTAAATACTCGTTGCAGTTGCAAGGCATCACCATGAACCCAAAGGAACTTGCGAAAGTCTGACTCACCGTAGTTGCAGGAAATATGGACGCGACGACTGGAAGCAAGTTCGGTCAAAGTTATTGCCACATCTTCAGCAATTTCAACAAGATCAACAGGTGCTAACTGCAGCTTTAACCCCTCCATATCATTGCGGTAGACATCCAAGAGCGTTTCTACCATCTGCAAACTACTCTGGTGGCTCTTAATCATCGTTGTTAAAACTTTTTTCTGGGCAGGAACAACAGAACCAAAATTTTCTCGTTCAAACGCCTGCAATGTCTCAATAGCGCCTAGTAGAGGAGTTTTTAGGTCGTGAGTTAGGGTGGAGGCAAAGTCTTCTCGCACACTTGCTAACTTCTTTTGTGCATGAAGTTTTGCTTGTTGTTTCAAGAGTGCTTCTTGATACAGACGATTGCGATCGCCCAAAATACCTGTCACTACTAATGCTAAAATTGCAATCAATCGACTAGCAATTGTGGAAGCTCTAACAGGAAAAACGCCTGGAACCCATACGTTCAGAATCGTTAGAACACAAGCAACTAGAGTCAGTTGTAGCGTTGCCATTCGATTCAGACGAGCATTTGCTATTATAATTGGACCGATATAAAGGTAACCAAACACATAGTCTGGTGGAGTAGAGAACTCCAATAGCGCCACAATCGTAAATAGTCCAATAATTATCCAAGATGTTCTCAAACGCGGGTTATTTTTCTGGCTTACAAGTTTGAGGACCGACATCTCGAGACGGAATATATAAGCTATGTGTCAAGTATAACAAATACTTCAAAAAACCAGTTAATTTTAACGAAAAACCATTGTTTATTTTGTCTTCCTCTCTATCTATATTTAGAGATATATAATCCATCTAAACGCCCTAAACACTTATCTATTTTAAGATATATATACTAATCAATATGATAAAAAATGATAAGTTATATCTTGTAAATCATTAATAAAAGTTTGATAATGATGGATCACATAAGCACCGAGAACACAGGGTGCCAAGTCATTATGAGAGAAAATAGAATTTCCTATAGAACGGCTCGACTAAAACCCATCGGAACTTATGTTTATCACTGGAAAGTGGCAATAACCGCAGGTTTATTTACATTAGCGTTAATTTTATGGCTTTCCTTTTGAGTCTGCTTCCAGTTAAATCGTGGTTAACAGCCTGTTGCGACTTTTATATACCGATAGGTGTTTTATTTCTCAATTCATGACAGCAGATTAAATATAAAATTTGAAGTATAGAGACAATATTTTATAAAAGTGAAGGAGTAAGAAGTGGTGTCGTGATATCAAGAGAAAAACACTGTCAATGTGAAAATATCAAACTTAATTTATTGATGCTGGAGTTAGACTAACTCATGCTAGAAGGATGGATTCAAATTGCATTAACGCTACTGATTGTAGTAGTGATAACTCCCTTTTTTGGGCGATACATGGCGCGTGTCTTTCTGGAGCAAAGGACGTTTCTCGACCCGATTTTGAACCCAGTTGAGCGCGTGCTTTACTCCGCAATTGGCGTTTCTGCCAAGGAGGACATGACGGGTTGGCAGTATGCGCGGGCAATATTGTACAGCAACGTAGTCATGGGGTTGCTCATCTTCTTCATGATTATGAATCAGGGATGGCTACCCCTCAACCCAACCAAGATAAGTGCCCCAACTTGGGACACAATATTACACACCACCATTTCCTTCATCACCAATACCAACCAGCAGCACTATTCTGGTGAAACCTACTTGAGTTACGCCAGCCAAATGTGGGGACTAGGGTATCATATGTTCACCTCGGCTGCGACAGGTATAGCGGTGGCGATCGCCTTTATTCGCGGGTTAACAGGTAGACCATTAGGTAACTTCTACGTAGATCTGATTCGCTCAATCACAAGGATTTTACTACCCATTTGTATTGTGGGAGGAATCATTATGATGGCGGCTGGTGTTCCAGAAACACTGGCAGGTCCAGCGGTGTTTTCTACTTTGGAAGATCCTAATATCAGTCAGGCGATAGCTCGTGGTCCAGTTGCCCATTTTGAAATCATCAAACAACTAGGTGAGAACGGCGGCGGCTTTTTCGCGATCAACTCAGCACACCCCTTTGAAAATCCAAATGGTTTGACCAATCTCGTCCAGCTTGTCGCACTCCTCTCGATACCCACTTCGCTGATTTATACTTATGGCGTCATTGCTAACAACGTCAAGCAAGCTTGGTTGGTATATAGCATACCGTTTGCCATTCTAGTGTGCTTTGTGATTATTACAGCGATTGGTGAATATAACGGTAATCCTGCTGTGAACGCTTTGTTGGGGAGTCAGCAACCGAACCTAGAGGGTAAGGAAGTTCGGTTTGGTTGGGCAGAATCTGCTTTGTATGCAGCGTTCACAACTGCCACTATGTGCGGTGCGGTCAATAGCATGCACGATTCATTTATGCCTAATGGTGGTTTCGTCACCCTTTCCAATATGTTTCTCCAGATTGTGTTTGGAGGACAAGGTACGGGAACCGCTTATTTGTTTGCTTACCTAATTTTGGCAGTATTCGTTACAGGTCTGATGGTAGGAAGGACACCAGAATTTCTGGGACGCAAAATTGAAAAGCGTGAGGTGGTGCTTGCCAGTTTCTTAATTCTGATGGTTCACCCAATCTCCATTCTCATTCCCGCAGCTATTGCCCTAGCATTCCCCGATCAACTAGCAGGAATCAGCAATCCCGGCTTCCACGGTTTTGCTCAAGTCATTTACGAATATGCCTCAGCAGCAGCCAACAACGGGTCTGGGTTTGAAGGCTTAGGCGATTCACAACCGTCTCCAATAGCGATCGCAACAGGTGCAAAAACCACCGCGACCGCCTTGTGGTGGAACCTGAGTACTTGCTTTAGTCTCCTAGCAGGACGGTATATCCCAATCATAGGTTTGCTACTGCTTGCTGATAGTATGTCGCGCAAGCAATCTGTTCCCTTTACGACTGGTACATTGCGAACCGATACGGGACTGTTTACCGGCGTAACCGCTGGTGTCATCCTCATTTTGGGCGCACTCACGTTCTTCCCAGTCCTGGCATTTGGACCGATTGGCGAAGCCTTCCAAATTGCTAAAGGTATTGGCTAACACTCATAGCGTGAACAGTGATAACTAATACTGCGCTTCCTTGACAAATCATAACTGACTAATATATGCGAAGCACTACTGACCAATCTACATCTTCCCGTTCACCTCGTGTTCCAAAAGGAAGCCGTGACTCGCGTAAGAATAGCCCCAAGGCAGATATGCGGGGATTGTACCAGAGGGCGATTCGGGAGTCGTTCGTCAAACTCAATCCTCGAACTGCCGTCAAAAACCCAGTCATGTTTATCGTCTGGGTAGGAACAATTGTCACTTTCCTAGTGACTGTTGATCCCAATTTATTTGGCACCGTACAGGCAGATATCAATCAGCAACGCCTGTTCAACGGGTTGATTACCTTGATTCTATTTTTGACAGTCCTGTTTGCGAACTTTGCGGAATCCGTGGCTGAAGGACGCGGGAAGGCACAAGCAGATGCACTCAAAGCAACGCGTTCAGACACCGTTGCCCGCAAAATGCTGCCTGATGGTTCCATTAAAGAAATCAACTCCACCGAACTGCGGCGAGGTGATTTGGTAAAGGTGACTGCTGGTAACATGATTCCTGCTGATGGGGAAGTGACTCAAGGCATCGGTTCGGTAGATGAGTCTGCCATCACCGGAGAATCTGCCCCTGTACTAAAGCAACCAGGCACGGACATTGCCAGTTCGGTGACGGGAGGTACACGGTTGCTGTCTGACGAATTGACGATTCGGATTACAGCCGATCCAGGTCAAGGCTTTATTGACCGCATGATAGCCCTGGTAGAGGGGGCAGAACGCAGCAAAACTCCCAATGAAATTGCGCTGACAGTGCTGCTTGCTGTACTAACGCAGGTGTTTGTGATTGTGGTATCAACAATTCCACCGTTTGCTGGTTATATTGCAAACTTTATTAGCACTGTGTATGGAGCGCAGGCAGGGAACAGTTTACGCGCTGGTGCTAGCATTGCCATCCTGATCTCACTGCTGGTTGCTCTGATTCCCACCACAATTGGTGGTTTGCTGAGCGCCATTGGTATCGCTGGGATGGACAGAGTTGCCCAGTTTAACGTGATTGCCACTTCTGGACGAGCCGTAGAAGCCTGCGGCGACATCAACTCCTTGGTGCTAGATAAAACAGGTACCATCACCTTAGGAAACCGGATGGCTGATGAATTTATTCCTCTGAATGGTCATTCCCTTGAAGATGTAGCGCGAATCTCCCTAGCAGCCAGTGTGTTTGATGAGACACCAGAAGGTAAGTCAATCGTGGGACTGGCAGAAAGGCAGCGAGTTGGGGTAGACTTTGATACTAGTAAGGCAGAGGGAGTAGAGTTCTCCGCGAAAACCCGCATGAGTGGTACCGATTTACCCGATGGCAAACAAGTTCGTAAAGGCGCAGTGGATGCAATTAAGGGGTTTGTCCGTTCCCGTAACGGCAATGTTCCTAGTGAATTAGACGCAGCTTATGAAAGAGTTTCCCGGTTAGGAGGGACACCGTTAGCCGTCTGCTTTGAGAACGATCTCTATGGTGTTATTTACCTCAAAGACATTGTGAAACCAGGTTTGCGCGAACGGTTTGACCAACTCCGGCGGATGGGGGTTAAGACCATCATGCTCACAGGTGACAACCGCATTACGGCTGAGGTTATAGCTCAAGAGGCGGGCGTTGATGATTTTATCGCAGAAGCTACCCCAGAAGACAAAATTGAAGTGATTCGCTCTGAACAAGCCCAGGGCAAGTTGGTAGCTATGACTGGGGACGGTACCAACGATGCCCCGGCGCTAGCGCAAGCAAATGTCGGTGTGGCGATGAACTCTGGGACACAAGCCGCCAAAGAAGCTGCGAACATGGTGGACTTGGACTCTGACCCCACCAAGCTGATTGATTTGGTGACGATTGGTAAACAACTGCTAATTACCCGTGGGGCATTAACAACGTTCTCCATTGCTAATGATATTGCTAAGTATTTCGCCATCATTCCCACTATTTTTGCGGCGGCTGGAATTGGTGCACTAAACATCATGGGGCTAAAAAGTGCCCAATCTGCCATCCTCTCGGCGCTCATTTACAACGCCCTAATTATCCCAGCACTCATTCCCATAGCATTAAAAGGGGTGAAGTTCCGTCCTCTGACAGCAGATCAACTGCTACGACGCAATATCCTCATCTACGGTCTTGGCGGTATAATTGCTCCCTTTATTGCCATCAAATTGATTGACCTCATCCTGCCGTTCTCTTGAGCGCTTAGCGATCAGCAATCAACTTTTCCTACTATTAATAACAAACTATTAGCAAACCCCTGCTATGAAACCTGTTCGCATACAACGTATTATTCCATCACCCCAAATCTCTGAGTCTGTATTTGAAACAGCGATTGAAATCTGGTCTTCTGCCAAGAGACAAAAGCTGCCGTTGTATTTATTTTTGGGGATGTGTTTTAACTTAGTGGTTGCCCCTGTGGTTTACGCTGCCACTAATGAAACATTTTCTCGCAACCAAGCTTGGGCATTGGGACTGTTAGGACTGGTGACGGTTGGTCTTTCTATCTATCTGTTTTTCGTGATGTTTGTACCGGAGAAATTCTGATGAGTTTTGCACGTGATGCAGGTAGAGCCGTTCGTTCTACCATAGTCCTTTGGGTGATTACAGCTATCATTTATCCATTTTTTATGATTGCTTGTGGGCAGATTTTGTTCCCGTTTCAGGCAAATGGCAGCTTGGTTCAAAATCGTCAAGGCAAAATTATCGGTTCTGCATTGATTGGTCAACCTTTTACTTCGGATCGCTACTTCAATAGTCGCCCCAGTACCACCAGCTACAGCACTGCTGACCCGAAAAAGGATGAAGCTGGTGTTCTCAAAACTGGAATATCTGGTGCGAGCAACTTGGCTCCTAGTAATCCAGACTTACTCAGTCGTATTAAGGGCAAAAATGACCCCGACCCCAAAAAACAAACTGAAGGTGACCTGAATCGACTCAAAAAAGCAGGTGTGCAACCTACTGCCGATTTAGTCTACACCTCTGGTTCCAGTCTTGATCCACACATCAGCCTCGAAGCTGCCAAAGCGCAAATTGCACGCGTGGCAAAAGCGCGAGGACTCCAGCCGAATCAGCTTGAAACCTTGATTGCTCAAAATACCGATGGTCGCTTTCTGGGCATATTTGGTGAACCAGGAGTCAACCTGTTGAAGCTGAATCTAGCTTTGGATGTATTGAAACCCTCAATTTCGTGATAAAGATGGAGAAATAGGGGAATCAGGGGATGGAAAGCTTAGGAAAGAGCCGTTCCCTGTACTTATCTTTATTCTTTGCAAATCAAAATTGACCAACCACGATTTCTATGAGCGACAGTTTTCCCTCCACCCAGAAATCCTTTCAGCCTTTGGAGGATGGTAGCATTTCTTCCCTTAGTCAGGATAATTCGCTGCTCAATAACCGCTACCATATCCTCAAACCCCTTGCTACAGGAGGATTTAGTAAAACTTTTCTCGCTGTCGATGCAAATCGTCAAGTACAAAACGAATTCTGCCTGATCAAACAATTGTTTCCACATCACCAAGCTGTTCACCATCACCAGAAAGCAAGAAAACTATTTCACCAGGAATCTGTGCTTTTAGCACAACTTGGTAAGCATCCCCAGATTCCCCAATTGTTAGACTCCTTTGAGCAGGATGGACAGCAGTATTTAGTCCAAGAATGGATTGACGGAGAAACTTTGGAAGAGGAATTGGCGCAACAGGGAGCATTCAATGAAGCTGAAATTCGGCAGTTACTCTTAGAGTTGTTACCTGTTTTGCAGTTTGTTCATGATTATCAGGTGATTCACCGCGACATTAAACCGACAAACATTATTCGTAGCCGCAGTTATGGTCAACTAATGTTAGTAGATTTCGGGGTTGCGAAGTATTCTGCCAACATAATTCCTGAACAAACCGGAACCACTATTGGTAGTGCTGAATACGCGGCACCTGAGCAAGTAAAGGGCAAACCTGTTTTTGCCAGCGATCTTTACAGCCTGGGAGTCACTTGCTTGCATTTGCTCACACTGATGTCGCCATTTGAACTGCATGATTGTAATGAAGATGCTTGGATATGGCGCTCATATTTGACTACACCAATTAGCTCTTCTCTAGAGCAGGTTTTATGCAAGTTGCTACAAAGAGCAACCAAACAACGCTATCAATCCGCAAAAGAGGTTCTGGCAGACTTGAATGATTTGCCAAAACAGGTTGTTTTTCGATCAAAACCACCTGAAAGAACAAGCACAGACAATCACGATTTTTACTTCGGGTTTAGTCTTAAAGAAGATCTACCTGCTTCAATAATCCCATATGCTACAGCACTAAATATTCACTCCATCGATTCTGTCAAAATTTTTGACCCCCAGACTCAAGCTTGGTATTACTTGAGTGGCAAAATCGAAGCAAAAAATGTTGCCCGGAAAGTAGCTACATTTCTACATCCGTGTCTAGCGGAGGCTGCGGCGACACCAACTCTTGGAAATCAAAGGTCTCAAGCCGTTTCAGGCAATATACTCTGGAGAATTTTTACAGCAATTACTGTTACTTACGTTGCTTTTTTGATTATTGCTTGCGTCACCGGAATTCAATCACATTTGACGAATGCTACTTGGAAAGTAGAAAACTTAAGGACGAAAGTGAGATGACTCTTATCAACGTTGATGTGCAAATTATTTACAAACTTTCCACTTTGAGTGAGCAATCCCTTTACGTTGTAAGTATTTCCCAGACGACTCACTCTAGCCAACCCAAGTTAACCGGGCAGACTCACCATAGTACAAGCTTTCTTATAGGATTTTTCTTGATTTTCGTGGTCATCGGCTTTCTCTTAGGATGTTTTTTAAAATACAAAATATACCAAAAAATACGTACTAAGCTAAAGGTCGAAATTCTTAAAGAAGTTGAAACTTTAAACAGGATAGAAAAGATGACGCATGAGATTGACGAGAAGATTAAGTCTCAAAAGAAACAGTATGTTGAAACTTTAGAAAAGATATGGAATATGAAGCCTTAAAGTCAAGAGATTGATTGATATGGAACAATATGAGGAAAATAGAAAAATTTTTGCATATATCGAAAATTTTGGTGGTCAGTGATTAGTACGCTCAGAACGACCTTCACTTTCTAAAGGTTTAAAGAGAGTTTGAAGTTTTACTTAATTTGACAAAATTGAACACATTGGATAGGGGTGATGGGCAACTCTTATAAATAGAGGTTTTTAATATGTATAATTCTGATTTTTTCCGACTTTATGTATTAACAGAAAATAGTTTTAATCAGACAAACCTGATGTTAGCCAAAGCGGAAAGGGCAACAGATAATACCACAACAAAACCGCATATCGAACTTATGCCCCAATACCCACACTTGGTTGCTCCTATTTGCTTAATCATTCTTTGGGCAATTGCCGTTTTTCTTTTTCTATCAAATTTCAGGAAGTGTATAAAAAATCGCCAAGCAACTATCAACCACTTTCAACAATTTCGTTGTTGGAACTGTCGATATTTTAAAGACAACCATTATCTGAATTGTGCGGTACACCCTTCTATTGTTTTAACCAAAGACGCGCTCAATTGTCCTGACTTCTGGTCTAAGACTAGCATAACCACACCGGAATCTACCGATGATCATCTGTGCTGATACCATTGTCTTAATGTTAAAACCCTTTGCTTCATTTAAGTTTGGGGAAGAATTAGCCGACATACTTGCGAAGCTCTGTTCGCGCCACAGGGTTTGAACCTAACTTGCCTCTACCTCGACTTAAGTGGAAACTCGGTTCACTCAGAGCGACTGAAACCAACACAAAAGTAAATGTAATTACGTCAAAACGAACATGAGTTAGTGCCACAAGAAGATTTTGTAACTTGTTTTGTCGGATAAGAGCTAGTTCTTTCGACACTTTAGGAAGGCGAAGAGCCTGAGTGTTAGTGTTATTATTCCTCATTTGAATTAATTTGATAATGTGGGCGAACCAGTCGCCAACCCCTGGCAGTTTCGACTAGATGTCACTCCATTTGGCAATCTTGTTTCGCATAAAGTGACAGAGCGGTTATTCTGGATGTCGTCAGTTCTTGAAGCTTTCGCAAGATTTGCACCGCTGAGATTGGCATTCCTGAAATCAGTTCTATTTAGCTTAGATGCTTCTAGATTTGTCCGCTGCAAATCAGCACCAACGAGTAATGTACTTTTAAGGTTTGCTCCGGTGAGATCAGCTCCTTGCAAATTTGCTTCGCGAAGGTCTACCCACTCCAAATTTGCATACCGGAGATTGGCGTTCTTTAAATTAACTGCTTGAAGGTTAGTTGAGCGCAGATCAACTCCTTCTAGGTTTGCCCCCGACAAGTTCATTCCTGATAGATCACAGTTCAAACATTTCCTTGTTTCTTGAAGCTGTTGAATCGTGTGTTGTTGAACAAAGTCATTACCTTGGCTAACCAGGGAAGGAATAAGGGCGATCGCCCCAGGAATCACCAAACGTAATAAGGGAATCATAATACGGAGATTTTTTGAAAATTGAGTAACTAAATTGAGTAACTACAGGCTATTAGGTTGCTGCACCTTCACACGAGCACTAGCAAGTTAGGTAAATGTCTGCGATTTTACTACTAAATCAGGCTGTGGTTAGAGCATCTAAGTCTTAGTTACATGAGTGTAGTCAAAAGAAGTATTCATGATTTTAATCGTGTACAAAAGCTGAACTTATTAAAGAGCTTCAAGAAGAATTCAGAAGTCAGAAGTTAGAATGGACTGCGCCCAACTCTGCTAACAGATTCAGGAATATGGAGATTCAAATCTCAACTAACTGTGAACATCGTATAGACGGTGGGGATTTAAACCCAAGATGAGTCCAACCGTCGTACAGGAGCCATTCTGACTCCTGACTCCTGACGCCTCTGTTTTTTGTGTTATATCTGTTGAATTTGCAACACGCTTAGCTGAAATTAAGCATGTTTTATTGCTCGAAGAATAAATAGGACGGGTTTTCTTAAGAGTAACTTTCAGAGCAGGAGCCATCATTGGATGAATAGCTACTGCTAAAATCTCATCTTCTGGATAAATAGTGGGATTCTCTGTTGCTGGAATGACTTTACCTTCTCTTACAATTCCCAAGAGAACACAATTTTCCGGTAACGGAATATCGGTAAAACAAACGCCGCATAGAGTACTATTGGGTTCAATGAAAACACCAATTAGACTCGGTTCAATCAAATCTTTTTCTTGGAACACAAACCCAAACACTAAAAAAAGTGTTTTTTAAACTCTCATGTTATTATTATGTGACTTTTTTCTCAAAAAATGATGCCATTTCAGATAGATTTTCAGATAAAATATGCTATATATTAAATTATATAGATGTTTAGTCTCTAAAATAAACTCTATCTATTTAGAGATATGGTTTTGATCTATAAGCTATCTTCAGAATGAAAGATTTTTTGTTCCAGAACTCTTGTGACTCTTGAGTTCTGAGGTCTTTATTCTTTTTGCTGAACTTTTTATTCATCCGCCAGTCCACAGGATTCGTTCTGATGTCAAGTCCGACTTATTATTTACAATATGTCCGTCACGAGTGGAGACGCTCTTGCAACGTCAGATTCGTGCGCTTTGCGCTTATGCAACTGACTTGTCTTAAGGGCGCTTATTCTTACTCATTCAAAATAAATTATTAACTTTTTTTGAACTTATGAGTACAGAAGGCAAGTAAGATGGTGTGTAGCAATGTTAATGCGCAGATAATGTACAGTTCTTATACTGTTTCCTCTAACAGTACCTACTTACGTCCACCTCGTCGCGGCAAGCACAAGATTTTTATTGGTATGGCTCCTGGTGTTGGGAAAACCTACAGGATGCTAGATGAAGCCTGCCGACAAAAAAAAGATGGTATAGATGTTGTTCTTGGATGGCTGGAAACTCACGCTCGCCCAGAAACAGATGCTAAAACACAAGGTTTAGAAGTGATTCCACCAAACAAGATAGAACAGGGTGGGTTAATCTTCACCGAGATGAATACTGATGCGATCATTGCCCGCCAACCTCAGCTTGTTTTAGTTGATGAACTAGCACACATTAACATTCCTGGAGCAGAGCGCAACAGACGGTACCAGGATGTGGAGACAATTTTAGCTGCAGGTATTGATGTTTTTTCTACTGTCAACATACAACACTTAGAGAGTCTGTGCCATCAAGTCACCCAGATGACGGGTATCGTTGTACAGGAGCTTATTCCAGACAGTTTACTGGAAGCTGCAGACCAAGTAGTTGTTGTGGATGTTACGCCAGAAACATTAGAAGAGCGATTGTTGGAAGGTAAAATTTATCCAACAACAAAAATTGAGCCATCCGTACAAAACTTCTTCCGACGTTCCAACTTGGTGGCTCTGCGAGAACTAGCGCTGCGACAGGTAGCAGATAACATAGAAAAGAAAGAGATTCAGCAAGCTGCTCGACTAAACTCTCACGCTAAAGCTCTCAGCGCAAATGTCTACTGTATCCACGAACGAATTCTGGTTTGCATTTCTTGTGAGCCAAACTCTGTGCGGCTGATTCGACGCGGAGCTATATTTGCTGATTATATGAACGCACCGTTCTACGTTCTGTTTGTAAACAGTCCAGACCATTTTCTGACAAAAGTAGAAGCACTGCATATTGAAACTTGCAAGCAAATCTGCCAAGAGTTTAAGGGTGAATTTTTGCAAATCTCTGGTCAGAACGTAGCACAAGAAATTGTTCGTGTTGCAAAGTTATACCGAATTACTCAGGTAGTATTGGGTCAAACTCGTCGCCGCTTAAAATGGCAAATGATATTTACAGAGTCTTTGATTCACCAACTGATGCGATCGCTTCACCAAACCGATATTCATATTATTTCATCTTAAAAATAACCAAAACCAAGCAAATCAAGGGTATACTACAGCGACTTGCTATTACAGTGGTGCGCACAGTCGAGGATTTTTAATAGAGTTATAATAAGGCGATATTCTGTAGGAGTGTCTGTCGCCATTGCATAACGTGACAAAAGAAACTCGCATATATAACCATGAATGTACAACTTGTTAACTCCCTCGTGGAAGTGGTACTAAACCTCTCCCCCGAAGAGCAAAAACTCTTTCAAGAAAAGCTTAGTAACAAGCATTTAACGTTACGAACCAGTAAACCTCAAACACCAGAAGAGAGATTATTACTTTGGCAGGAATGGATAGATACAGCTCCAAAAAGCTATGCTAACCTCTCTGATGAAGCTCTGCGGCGAGAAAATATCTACGATGATGAAGTATGACCGATTATCTGTTAGATACTAATATCCTGTTACGCTCCAGGGAAATAGCTTCACCCGATTACAATCTTGTTGATCGCACAATCAGGTATTTAATATCTAACAACCATCGTTGCTTTATTACACCTCAAGTTTTAATTGAATTTTGGGTTGTAGCCACCCGTCCCGTTGCTGTAAATGGATTGGGATGGACACCACAACAAACCGAACGAGCAGTGCAAATGCTCATAAATCAGTTTGAGTGGCTGGAAGAAACACCGGATATATTTCGCATTTGGTTGAGTCTCGCTACAACTCATAGGATTTCCGGCAAACGCACCCACGATTTACGCATACAAGCAGTAGTGCTTGCCCATAACATTAGTCATATTTTGACTTTAAACCCAAAAGACTTTGTTGCAGTCGAAGGAATTACTATTGTTCACCCCAACAGTATAAGCAGCTGGCGATGAGCAGCGAGAGACTATCTTTCGTCTCTGCCTGGAACAGAGTAACAATTTCTCAGAAGTAATCACATTGCATATTATCTCCTGTTAAAGATTTATCATTAACAAAGAAGTCAGAATTCAGAATGGACTGCGTCCTGCTGCGCTAACAGGAGTCAAAATCAATTGAATGGAGATTTAAATCCCAATGAAAGTGAACACCGTATAGACGGTGGGGATTTAAACTCCATACTCAACCGAGCGTCACTACTATGTTCATTCTGACTTCTGGCTTCTGACTCCTGAGTTCTTTTGTTAAAACAGTACCCGCTGCACGGGAGATCTGGAGCACCGGGTATGAGTTTTCAAGCTGTTGCACAGATGCACCGAATAATAAGTAATCAACTGGGCTTGATATTAAATCATTGTTTTCCTAATTTATGTTACAAGGATTTTTTCAAATTGCTCTGACGTTACTGCTTGTAGTAGTGCTGAGTCCTATTTTGGGAAGGTATTTGGCTCAAGTTTTCATGGCAAGGAAAACTTTGCTTGATCCGGTTATGAAGCGTGTAGAACAAATTGTTTATTTGGTCTGCGGTGTTGAACCTGAAAAAGACATGACTGGTCAGGAGTATGCAACAGCCGTGCTTGTGAGCAACTCAGTTATGGCCATTTTCGTTTTTTTACTGTTGATGTTTCAAGGATGGTTGCCTTTCAATCCAACAAATTTAAAGACGCCTACTTGGGATACAGCTTTGCACACAACCGTTTCATTTTTAGTTGCTGCTGACCTACAACACTACACACCCGAAACTACCATGTCTTATTTCAGTCAGGTAGCGGCTTTAGGTTTTTTGATGTTTGTTGCTCCTGCAACTGGCTTGGCTGTAGGAATTGCTTTTATTCGGGGCTTGAGCGGCAGAAGGTTGGGCAACTTTTACGTAGATTTAACCCGCTCTATAACGCGAGTTTTACTACCAATGTGTATTATAGGCGCTGTAGCGTTGATTAGCTTGGGCGTCCCAGAAACAATAGCTGGTCCTCTAAAAGCCACAACTTTAGAAGGAGCAAGGCAAACTATTGCCAGAGGTCCGGTAGCTCACTTTGAAATTATTAAGCTGCTGGGGGAAAATGGTGGCGCTTTTTTTGGTGCAAACTCAGCTCACCCGTTTGAAAATCCCAATGGTGGTTCCAATCTGTTGGAAGTCTTTGCCATGCTTATCATTCCAGCGGCTGTAATTCATACCTACGGCGTGTTCATCAATAACACCAGGCAGAGCAAGCTACTTTTTTGGATGGTGTTTGCTATCTTTGTGGTTCTGGTTGGGACGACTGCTGTAGGTGAGTATCAAGGCAATCCATTGGTAAATGCGATTATTGGCGAGCAGCCGAATTTAGAAGGCAAAGAAGTGAGGCTGGGTTGGGCGCAAACTGCTCTGTTTGCTATAACTACTACCGCCACCATGACTGGTTCAGCCAATGGGATATTCGATTCCCTTATGCCATCCGGTGGTTTCACTGCCCTGCTTAATTTATTTCTTCAGGTTATTTGGGGAGCAATGGGAACTGGAGCTGCTTCTTTGTTAATTTACTTATTTTTAACTGTGTTTCTAACTGGCTTGATGGTCGGACGTACTCCAGAATTTTTAGGACGCAAAATTGAACAACGAGAAATCACCTTGGTTAGCGTGATTGTGCTGATCCATCCTTTGCTGATTTTAATTCCTAGTGCAATTACTCTTGCCTTTCCTGATACTTTGGCAGGTATTAGTAATCCCGGCTTTCACGGTCTGACTCAAGTCATCTTTGAGTATGCCTCGGCGGCTGCTGGCAATGGTTCTGGCTTCGAGGGGCTAGCTGATAGTCAACCCGCACCCACTGCCTTATGGTGGAATTTGACTACCAGCTTTACCTTGTGGGCGGGACGTTTTATCCCAATCATTGTTTTGCTACTTTTAGCCGACAGTATGTCACACAAACAAACAGTACCTGCAACCTCCGCTACATTGCGCACAGATACTGGTCTGTTTACAGCAGTGACAACTGGGGTCATTTTGATTCTGGGAGTATTGACTTTTTTGCCAGTTCTGGCATTAGGACCTGTAGCCGAAGCTTTTCAACTGATAGCTAGACAGTAGCTGATGGGTAGGCTTGAATACCAAGTTGCATTGCCATAGCGTAATCTGTCATTGCGAGCGGAACGTAGTGTAGCGTGGCAATCTCATGCCTCCAAGTTACACAACTGCAAGTTAGTATAAAAATTCTGATTCCGGCGACAGAATCAGGATTTTTCATTTCTTCATAGATCAAATTTCATCAAGTCTGTCATTAGCATCTTTCGCAAGTTCAACACATCGGACACTCGCAATCATTCCACAAGCAGCAGTCACTGCACCTTCATTCGCTTTTCCTGTCAGCAGAAGCCCAGCACCTGTAAGAGCAATAAAAGCAGACACTGCGGTAGAAATTATTGCAAGATTGAAACTATAACGTGCTTGTCGCAGGCGTTCACGAGCAATACTCAGTTCTATCGGAGAGTCAGAGTGAGGGATTAACTTGTTATTCATAGATTTCGCAGAGCAAATAAACTTCATACTTCTAATGTGCAGCCAAATGCCTAAAATCTTGACTACGCAACGATTGTGTTGTTCATCACCTGTGACCTTTCTATGATTGTCTTATGCCCTACTTTTGATTGCACAAGCGTTAAGCGTTTGCGTAGCGCCCCCTTAGGGGCTAGCTCTGCCGTAGGCAATCGCCTTTAACATGGAAGAAGTCAAAAGGAACAAGGAAGATAGAGGTTGGTCTTCTTCCTTGTTTGTTCCATCTTCTTCGTTCGCTTAAAAAAACTCTGGTAAAACCATGACAGATCCTAGCCAAAACAGAAAAAAGAAGAAAATAACTATCATCGCCTCTCCACAAGGTGTAGAGAAAGCAGAAAATGCTTTGATAAAGCTAGGATTTTATTCAAAAAGTAACTTTGCACAGTCTCAATTATTAGCTCGTAATACAGTTACAAAATTTTTTCAGCGTCAACCAATTCAGCTTGATTCCTTTAAAAGAATATGTGAGGCATTGAAACTGGAGTGGATAGACATAGTAGAAGAAGAACAATCTGAGCGAATAGAAAGAACAGATCGCAGTAGATTAGAAAATAGTGAGGTGGTGGGGCAAACGCCAACACCTGGCCGTCAAGTCACTGTAATAGATACACTAAGTAAAAAAATTAAAGCTGAAATTATATTAAAAGGCGATATCAATTCAGATCACAACTTCAAAATTCTTCAATTGATTTTACAAGAACATTCAGGAGACACTATAACAATTACTGATATTCAAGAAGGCAGCATCAGATTAATTGTAGAAGGTTCTCAAAAACATATCGAACGGCTTGTATTTCAGTTTAAATCAGGAAAACTAAAAGAAGTAAACGATTTTCCTGTTGAGGATGCTCAAATTTTGGATGATAAATGGCCTCTAGTGCAAGAGATCGTTAGTCAGCCAGTTAAGGATCGAAATTTGATTGGCGCTGACTTGAGCGATGCTGACTTAAGTGGTGCCGACCTGAGCGATGCGAACTTAAGTGGTGCTGACTTAAGTGGTGCTGACTTAAGTGGTGCGAACTTAAGCGATGCTGACCTGAGCGGTGCTGATCTGAGCGATGCTGACTTAAGTGGTGCTGACTTAAGTGGTGTTAACTTGAGTGATACCGACCTGAGCGGTGCAATAATTGACTCTAAAACAAAACTCGATGATACAAATATTCTTGAAGATGTTCAGCTAGTACCTGGTGAGACATCTGGCAGTCAAAACTTAATTCTTCGTCACAATGTACTTAGTGTCAAACTTATTTTTGCAAACTTGATTCGTGGCAACCTGGGTAGTGCCTTTCGGATACTTATCAATTTGTTCAGTGCCGACCTCAGCGGTGCCAACCTGAGCGGTGCCTACCTGAGTGGTGCCAACCTGAGTGGTGTCAACCTGAGTGGTGCCAACCTTAAGGGTGCCAACCTTAAGGGTGCCAACCTCAGGGGTGCCAACCTGAGTGGTGCCAACCTTAAGGGTGCCAAACTCAGGGGTGCCAACCTCAGGGGTGCCGACCTCAGGGGTGCCAACCTCAGGGGTGCCGACCTCAGGGGTGCCGACATCAGGGGTGCCGACCTCAGGGGTGCCAACCTGAGTGATACCTACCTGAGTGATACCAATCTGAGCCGTACCGACCTCAGGGGTGCCAACCTGAGTGATATCAACCTGAGTGATACCAACCTGAGCAATGCCAACCTGAGCCGTGCCGACCTCAGGGGTGCCGACCTCAGGGGTGCCAACCTGAGCCGTGCCGACCTGAGCGATGCCAACCTGAGCCGTGCCGACCTCAGGGGTGCCGACATCAGGGGTGCCAACCTGAGCCGTGCCGACCTGAGCGATGCCAATCTGAGCGGTACCCACCTGAGTGGTGCCAACCTGATCGGTGCCCACCTGATCGGTGCCAACCTGAGTGGTGCCAACCTGATCGGTGCCCACCTGATCGGTGCCCACCTGAGCGATGCCTACCTGAGCGGTGCTATTGTTGTGAATGCCTTATTTGGAGGGAGTAAAGGTCTTACAGAGGACACCAAGCAGGATCTAAAGCAGCGAGGGGCAATTTTTGACGATAAGCAGCGAAAGACTATCTTTAGCGATCCCTCTCCAGTTCCAAAACCAAAATAACTTAAAAATCTGTTAAGTAGGTCAACATAAAAAAACATAAAATACGATTCTTGCGATTACTTCGCTTCACTTCGTTCCGCTCGTAATGACATTTTATGTTTTATTAGGTTGAGCTAATTATCTACACTCCCAAGCGCGATACGCTTAGCGTATCGCACTGACTTCACTACGCCAAAACCATTAAGGTTGTACCTCAACATCCCAAGGTCGAACCACTCTTGTCACCCCTTCAACATTCACTTGGACAAGCCAGGAGGTTCCTCCGCGCCGCACATCAGTCACAATTCCCTCTTTACTTTCACCAAAGAGTTTTTCGTTAATGACTTTAATTCTTGCTCCTATCTGAATTTCGTATGGCGGTGCGTAAGCTTTGGAAACTGAACCAACATTTTTATTAGGAATAGCCAATTTGCCCTCTTTGATACGCTCTAGAGCATCGGACATTTTTTCCAAAGCAAGCGTCTGGCGAAGTTGAAGTTGAAGCAATAAATCTATTTGATCTGATGTCATAGTTTTATATTGTAAGGTTGCTAATAATTATTAGATTTCCCCTCAGTGCTTCAGCTGCAAAAGATAATTGTATTAATACTCAGTTGCCTACCTCACCCCGCCCTTACGGGCACCCCTCTCCTTACTAAGGCTACCGTGTACACACATCTCGGTCAAAACCTCACCCTCGCTTTTAGCTGCGCTAAAATCTTTCCCTCTCCTTAGTAAGGAGAGGGATGTCCGTGAGGACAGGGTGAGGTTCCAAAGGAATTTTGGGTAATTCGATGACTTGTGTGTACACCGTAGCCTTACTAAGGAGAGGGGAAGGGGTGAGGTTGTCATCACTTAATTCTCACAAATCCAGCCTTTTGAATAAGTTCTTGACCTTGAGGTGTCAGCAGCCAGTTTGCATAAGCATCCCCTGCTTGCTGCTCTGTTTGACCATTTTGTTTTAAAATCACAAATAAATTGCGGGTAATTGGGTAGTCCCCACTACGAAATGCCAGAGCATTCAACTGGTTATGCTTGCTGGGACATTCAGACAGAGGTATGAAGGGTTCTTGGTAAGGAGGTACAAATTGCCCCGAAATACGCCCTACTGGCAGAGACTTAATTGTGCATTGGGGCACAACCTCTGGGGCAGAAGCATAGTAAATTCCACCAGGACTCGAAGCCAGTTTTCTCAAAGCTTCAGTAGTCGTGTTAATATAACTTACGTTATTCCCAAAATTCTCTTTATTTAAAATATTTTCGACAAAGAACTCCGCTGTACCGCCAGCTTCTTTGCTGCGAGTGTATGCTACAATAGGTAAACTAGGACCGCCCACTTGTTGCCAGTTAGTTATCTTGCCAGTGTAAATGTCTTTGATCTGGGAGACGGTTAAACCAGGAATGTTAAGGCTTGGGTTGACGGCGATCGCAATACCATCAATTGCTACTGGAATTTCTTTAAGACTAAATCCTTTCTGTAGTGCTTTTTGGTTTTCTTCACCCTGAATTGAGCGAGAAGATTGAGAAAAAGCGAGTTGATTATCTATCAACATCCGAATGCCAGTGCCAGAACCTGGCTTTTCAGCAGCGGGTTGAATGTAGCGTAAAGTAAACTGAGGGCAGATGCTTTGAAGCACTGGGTCTACGTCTCTACGGATGGGTGCCCATGTTGTACTACCACCGTAGTTGAATGTCCCCGCTGGTAGATTTGGTACACTACAACTTGTTGTCGTAGGGTTTTGAATAGCAGAGTTATTAGCTGGATTATTATTTACCGAAGGATTGACAACACGATTAGAATTAACTTGGTTTGTATTACTTATTTTAGCCCAGCGTTCTATAAGAAACCATAAGCCAGCAAAGGTTAAGCCAAGCGTTATAAGAATGGCTAGGAAAATGCTAAGCGTTTCGTTTTTCTGAGACATAAATGGGTATTAGCAGCAGAAGAAGTTTATAGCAGCAGAGATAACAATTTGTAAATAAGACGAAATAGTGCTGTGGCTGCGATCGCCATTAAAGCTGCTGCAACAGACAAAATAATAACTTGCTGAATGGTTAAACCGCCCCGTAACAAGAATAAAACAATCGGTAATGTGATTGCAGGAAAAATTAACAAATCAGATCCTCCAATCCATCGCCTCGATTGGGCAAAAATTAATCCTGATAAAATGACACAAGCAGCAGCCAAAGTGATGACTGGCGATCGCAGCAAACTGAAAAGACCAATTGTTATCAATGCTCCTTCAAACCCACTAAACGCTGCTCTAGCTAATAATTTAATTAAAGAAAATTGTTGTTTTACAGGCCCAGTCGCAGAAACGGATTGCTTTTGTACTGGGGGTTGAGTCTGTATTTGCTGTGATTGTGGTTGTGGGGTGACAGAAGGCTGACCGGGATTAATGTATGTAGAAGGTATATGCTTTTGAGGTGCATTGAGGGCATCTAGAACCTCCTGCGCCAATTGATAGCGTTGATTAGCCGCGCTTAGAAGCATCTTATCTAAAATATCAGCAAGGTGTGGGCTGACACTCACATGACTCCGCCATTTCCACTGGTTACTATACGCATCGAACAGTTGAGTTATCTCTGTTTCGCCCGTTAATAACATCAGGATTGTCACAGCCAAAGCGTACAAATCAGTAGATGGAAATACTTGACCTCCGGACATTTGTTCGGGTGGAGCAAATCCCATAGAATATATATTAGTGGAAGGAGCAGATGCACCAATGGGAGCGTTTGTAACCAGTTTAACTGCGCCAAAATCTAGCAAGAAAAGTTTGCCATAGCGATCGCGCATGATGTTAGAAGGTTTGATGTCTCTGTGGATAATATTTTTTTGATGAACAAACTTGAGTATTTTGAGAATTTCTTGCAGAATTTCTAAAACTTCTTGTTCTGAGTACTTGCCTTTTTGGGCTAATTCTTCCTCTAAGTTTTGTCCGTCAATATATTCTTGTACTAAATAAAAGAACTGGTCTTGCTCTCCTGCTTGTAAGCTGGGAATGATCACTGGAAAGAAAGCGTATAAGTCTGGAATTTGATCATGTTGGCGTCCAATGTCCTCTAAGACGACTGCCTCTCGTTCAAAGAGATCTTGTGCTAGTTGTAGTTGAGTTGGACTTAAATCTCCCGCAGGTTGAAACTGCTTCACTACACATTGGCGCATTCCTGGGGTACGGCGATCGCGTGCCAAAAACGCTGCTCCAAATCCGCCCCGTCCTAAAAGCTTTACCGGCAAATAGCGTCCGTCTAACATGAGCGGCATTCCGCAAGCAGTACAGTATTTCTGCTGCACTGTTCTGATGGTCCCATGATCATCTAAATCTGAAAAATAATTTTGTGGGCGGGGGCAGCGTGGACGAGTACAATAAATTTCCATACTCAACACTCAATACTCAAACTCAATACTCAACACTCAATAGTCAATAGTCAAGAGCGCTTAACTAATAAACATCACTTGTGCGCCTCCTGCTGCAGCTGCCCACTACAGCTACAGCGTAAGCATTGCTCTTGTACAGCAGGCACGCGAACAATGGGGGAGCGAGGGGTTTCCTCTGGGGATGAGCCCTGAAGGGGAAGTTTTTCCCCTATGTTCGCTGGGGATGCCGGTTCCCTCTGTAGGAATTGCCCTATGCTTGCGGCACGGGTGCGCCGTTTGCGCAGCGTCTGGTGGAGGAGATACGGGTATGCCTATAGCACGCCTAACGGAAGAGCGCCAGTCGGGAGACAAGGACTGCAGCGCTGGACTCACCCTTCGGGTATCTCCTTCACCAGACGCGCTCGTCCCAAGGGGAGCCAGTCACCTGCGGAGGGAAACCCTCCCGCAGTGCTGGACTCACCGCACTGCCTCCTAATGACTACATCTTAATCATCGTCGTCAAAATTATGCGCTCCTACATCCACTGTACTAACCATTACGGCTTTGCGTGATGTTTTTAACATTTCTAGATTCCATCCCGGTGCAGTAAACTGGGGTAGAATTTCCCGACTAAACGCTTCTGCTGCCTTAGATCTGTAACGATTAGGATTAAAAACCAGGTTTAGCATCCGCTTGACTATCACACCTTCGATGGGAGCACTGTGTAGCACTCCCATTTGTAACTCTTTAGCTATTGCCGAAGTCGAGACAAAGGCAGCCCCCAAACCGGATTGCACGGCATTTTTTATAGCTTCTATGGAGTTTAGTTCCATTTCGATTTTAAAACGCCGCGTGTCAATGTCACAGCGTGATAGTACTTGGTCAATGACCTTGCGGATAGTAGATTGAGAATCGAGAGCTATGAACTCTAATTTATATAGGTCTTCTCTTTGAATCGTTTCAAGTTTGGCAAAGGGATGAACTACAGGTATAATAAGTGACAGTTCATCTTCTGCATATGGAATAATATCCAAAGATTCCGCGAGTTCACCAGGAATTTCGCCACCGATGATTGCCAAATCCACCTGTCCGTTAGCTACACTCCAAGTGGTTCTGCGGGTGGAGTGGACGTGCAATTGCACTGCTACATCTGGATATTTTTGTCGGAACATCCCAATCATCCGGGGTAAAAGATAGGTGCCGGTGGTTTGAGAAGCACCAATAATCAAAGTACCGCCTTGGAGATTTTGTAAATCCTCAATAGCGCGGCAGGTTTCCTGACACAGGCTGAGGATTTTCTCACCGTAACTCAGAAGTAAATGTCCAGCTTCGGTTAGTTGTGCACGACGTCCTCCACGGTCAAATAATGGAACATCCAGTTGCCGTTCTAGGTTTTGCACTTGCAAGCTAACAGCAGGCTGGGATACATAAAGGCTATCAGCGGCACGCTTGAAGCTTCCTTCTGCGGCGATCGCTTTGAGAATACGTAACTGATCTAAAGTGAAAGGAAGGTCAGACATAAGGCTAAACCCACAAACTTTGAGCATGAGCGGCAGTCTTGTACAAACCAGCGTAAAAAAACTTCACAACAGGGCACGATTTGTTGCATCTTAAATTTGGAGACTTTACTCGAAAAAGACAGTAGCATACCATCTTGACTAAAGTTCTCTTTTCTACAACTAACCCTAATAAGTAGTAGATTTTCTGGAGAATTCTGTCTAAACTCCACTCTGGGTTTCAAAAGCTTGAACGCTTTTTTGTTTTCGTTTCAAAATCCCATGCACCCCTCTATGCTTCCCCCAGCAAGGAGAGACTATGATTTTGTTGCCCCGGAATAGAGAGATTTTCAGGGGGTAGGCTGTTACAATAATTTCCGTTTGACTTGCGTCTTGCCGGAGTAACAACGTTTTCATTGCCACATTTTGCCCTCCAACCAAATCTGCACATAGCTGCAATCCACGACTTCCACCACAGTAAACCGTTAATCCAAGGTTCGGGACAACTGTCTTTGTTTGTATGTCCCCCACAAGGATAAGATTGACTGCTACAGTCTGCATCCACTCTTATAGCTGAAGAATTATTCATGACTACTTTATGGTGGATGAAGCCATCTAATTCAGCATACGACCATTTGGACTGGGAGACTTTTGGTTTTCCCAGCGGATGGTCATAAAAAACAGGGGACAGATGACAGGGTTGTGCCCTGTTTTCTATCCTCTGCTCCATGCCATTATATATTTTTTTACTGGTTAAATTGGGAAAGATACGCAAGTCCCAAGTCCATTTTTTCAGTTTAATAAAGTTTTTGCCAATGACAACTTCTTTCGTAATATGGTTATTAATATCAGAAGTAAATTGTTTAGCTGTTCCATAAAGTGCCATTAATCTACATTTTCTTGAGGGAGTTTTTTTGTGCTTTGCTGTTGTCTGAGTATGGTCATTGCGACTGACTGCTTTGTGCTGTACCTCTTTTTTTGATGTGATCAGAGCTAGATAGTTTTGTAAGCTAATATCTGATGATACTTTATTATTCTCAAATGCCATCGATGCTGTGTCGTTCAAACAACTTTGTTCAGTCAGATATACTTCCCCTAACAAATTTTCCTTTTCTCAAGTCCTAATTAACTTCAGCTTGTCAATGATAAGTGGCTTAAGTTCAGATGGTCGCTTTTTCATTAGGTGATTCTATTTTATGGTGCGCGTGTTGGCACTCAACTTGAGTTCACCCAACGCACATACTGTATGGGGACAGGATATCCTGCCTAAGATTTTTTTACATAGTTTGTGGTATTGGTTGTACTAAATTAGGCTTTCTTTAAGTTACTTCATTTGTGTATATGATGCAGCCGACTTGGTTGACCCTTAGTCATTTTGTCATCCTAGGACTACTATTTGGTTTTGCAATTGTCCATAGTGGAGGCGCAGCCCTGCGCCCGTGGGCAGAAAAGCATATTGGATGTAGGCTCTATCGCATTATTTTTGCATTTAGTAGCCTGCCGTTGGCTGTCATCTTAATTATTTACTTTTTTAACCACCGCTACGATGGCTTGCAACTTTGGTACGTCCAAAATGTACCTGGAGTCCAGCCATTGGTATGGGTACTCTCAGCTATTTCGTTTTTGTTTTTGTATCCTGCTACTTTCAATCTCCTAGAAATTGCTGCTATCCAAAAGCCTCAGGTACATCTTTTTGAAATAGGAATTATTCGCATTACTCGCCATCCACAGATGGTGGGACAAATTATCTGGTGTGTTGCTCATACCTTGTGGTTGGGTACAAGTTTTACACTTGTCACTTCAATTGGTTTAGTGTTACACCATTTATTCGGAGTATGGCACGGGGATCGCCGTTTAAGCGCTCGCTATGGAGAAGCTTATGCTCAAGTAAAACAGCGTACTTCCATCATGCCCTTTGCTGCTATACTTGAGGGTCGTCAATCTATCTTATGGCAGGAATTTTTACGTCCGTCTTATCTGGGGGTTGCTATTTTTGTGCTATTACTTTGGTGGTCACACCCTCTATTGCTCGAAGCAACAAGTAAAATTGAATTATGATTTTAATAGAATGGCATTTATCTACAGAAGTTGATGAGATTAAATATTAATTTGATCTCATCCACTGCCACCAAATCAATGTAGGATTAATTGAAGTAGCTGTCAGTGGGGGTGCGCTTAGTCGTTTTTAAATTTGAAATTTGGTAATTGCTGGTCAATTGCCAAAGTAGGGAAAAACTTGATAATTCGCTATTTTCTTTTCTATAATCAGCTTTAGTTGCTCAAATTTAGTGAATAAAACAAGATAGCCAACAGCGACCAATACTTGAGAAAATCCTCAATACTTGTGCGAGAGCGTCTAGTTCCAGCAGCATTGCCACAGGCAATAATGGTACTATTTCTTTTTGCAGAAGCCTAAGAAAACTACCCACGGTTATGATAGGTGTCTGGAGGAAAGTTGTCGCACAGGTCAGGTCAACAGCAGATTGGTGTAAAGATACCCTGACAATAACGACTATAAAACCAAAAAGTTTGAGAGAGTTACCATCTTGAATGTTTTGCCAGCTTCTTTGTCAGTTCTGCAATGGATAATATTTACAAAATCCTGACAATGGACTCCCAAAGCTGACAGTTAGTTTTGATATCAAAACCATATAAATTCTAGAGGCGTCATGGTGTTGTCGGTTAGTGAGCGGACATTTTCTCAAGAAGTTTTAGAATCTTCAATTCCTGTTTTAGTAAATTTTGAAGCACCTTGGTGTGGGTTGTGTCGAATTATCCACCCTTTATTATTGCAATTTAAAGCTCAATGCGGTGACCAAATTAAATTAGTAGGGGTAAACGCTGATGACAATTTTAAACTCGCCACAAAATATAAACTGAAATCACTGCCAACTTTAGTGTTGATCGAAAATGGCATAGTCTGCCAGCGTTTGGAAAGTTTTCGTGGACGAGAAGATTTACTCTTAGCTTTGGAAGATATGAAAGTCTGTTACACCAACCGCCCTAAAACTTACCATCGGCAAAAAATAGCGGATTTAGGTTGTCGTTCTGCGTAAAGAGTGATTATAGTGAACCAGCGCTATGCACCAAGAATATCCCCCTCTAGCGAGGAGTGGTGCAAGCGCAAAGCGTACGGCTGGCTGCAAGAACGTTTAAGGGTTCGTGCGCTCTGCGCATAAGCGCAGGGTAATGACTCATTATCCCTTTGTCCGCTTGTCCTCTTGATTGACTGATGACCAAATCTAAAACCAAACTTAATTACCCCACCCAATAACTATTGTGTGGGGTATTTTATCCTAAAGTGTGTGTGTCACAATTATTAACAGTTCCGACAAATTAGTCAAGAATTCTAAAAGTAGGCGTCAGTGATGGAAGTTATCTATCAGTATGCCTGGCTGATTCCGGTATTACCTCTTCTTGGGGCAATGCTGGTCGGTCTAGGGTTAATCTCGTTGAATCAGGTGACGAACAGCCTGCGACAGCTCAACGCGGCATTTATTATCTCCTTAATGGGACTCGCGATGGCGCTGTCGTTTGCTTTGCTGTGGAGTCAAATTCAAGGACACGCTCCTTACACCCGTACCTTGGAATGGGCAGCAGCAGGCAATTTCCACCTGAACATGGGCTACACTGTTGACCACCTAACAGCCTTGATGCTAGTGGTTGTAACAACCGTAGCCGTTCTAGTCATGGTTTATACGGATGGGTACATGGCTCATGACCCAGGCTATGTCCGGTTTTACGCCTATCTCAGCTTGTTCGGCTCCTCAATGTTGGGTCTGGTGGTTAGCCCCAACTTAGTACAGGTTTATATCTTCTGGGAGCTGGTCGGGATGTGCTCGTACTTGCTGGTCGGCTTCTGGTACGATCGCAAGGCAGCAGCAGATGCTTGTCAAAAGGCATTTGTGACCAACCGTGTGGGCGACTTTGGATTGCTGTTGGGCATTCTAGGGCTTTTCTGGGCAACAGGAAGCTTTGAATTTGATGTGATGGGCGATCGCCTGGCGCAACTTGTCCAAACAGGTGCTGTCAGCAATTTGCTCGCCATCGTGTTGGCGATTCTCGTATTCCTGGGTCCGGTTGCAAAATCCGCCCAATTTCCCCTGCACGTCTGGTTACCAGATGCGATGGAAGGTCCCACCCCCATCTCCGCCCTGATCCACGCAGCAACAATGGTGGCGGCGGGTGTTTTCTTGATTGCTCGGATGTACCCAGTTTTTGAGCACGTTCCAGCAGCAATGAACGTGATTGCATTTACTGGGGCATTGACAGCATTTTTGGGTGCGACAATTGCCATTACTCAAAACGACATCAAAAAGGGCTTAGCTTACTCCACCATTTCCCAACTCGGTTACATGGTGATGGCAATGGGAGTAGGCGCATACAGTGCCGGACTTTTCCACTTAATGACCCACGCCTACTTTAAGGCGATGCTCTTCCTGGGTTCTGGTTCTGTGATTCACGGAATGGAAGGAGTTGTCGGTCACGACCCCAACTTGGCGCAGGATATGCGGTTGATGGGTGGACTGCGGAAGTATATGCCAGTTACGGCAATTACCTTCTTTATTGGTTGTGTGGCAATTTCTGGTATCCCCCCCTTTGCTGGTTTCTGGTCAAAAGATGAAATCCTAGGGAAGGTTTTTGCAGTAAACCCAGTTCTCTGGGCAGTTGGTTGGTTAACCGCTGGAATTACCGCTTTTTATATGTTCCGGATGTATTTCGTTACCTTTGAAGGCAAATTCCGGGGCAATCAAACTAATTTGTGGCAAAAACTCAAATCTCCAGCAGGAATGGGAATTGTAACAGGTTTTGATGCAGCCCCTGCTTTTGGTCCTGGTGCAATGACCAAGGGAGAATTGGAAGCAACTGAGGAACACCACCATGATGACCACAGTCACGGTCACGGTCATGGCCACAGTGAATATCCTCATGAGTCGCCTTGGACAATGACCTTGCCATTAGCGGTTTTGGCAGTTCCTTCCATACTGATTGGTTTGCTTGGGACTCCTTTTGCTAACTACTTTGAGGAGTTTATTTTCCCACCCAGCGAAACTTTAGCCGAAATCGTAGAAAAAGCGGCTGAATTCAACCCAGGCGAATTCTACACTATGGCAGGTGCTTCAGTTGGGATTTCCTTGATTGGCATTACGTTGGCTTCGTTGACGTATCTGCTGGGTAAAATCAACCCAGTGGCGATCGCAGCAAAAATCCAGCCGCTTTACGAGTTCTCCCTCAACAAGTGGTACTTTGATGACATTTACCATCGTGTTTTTGTTGTCGGTTTGCGGCGTTTAGCCAGACAAGTGATGGAAGTTGACTTCCGCGTTGTTGATGGTGCTGTAAATCTCACAGGTTTCTTTACTTTGATCACTGGTGAAGGTCTGAAGTACCTAGAAAACGGTCGTGCTCAATTCTACGCCTTAATTATCTTTGGGGCTGTGTTGGGTTTAGTGATTGTTTTCGGTGTCACCTGATTTCTAGGCGGAGTCCGCTACGTCTCTACTACTGTTCACTAGGACAGTAAGGGATGAGTTAAATATTTGGTATCCGGATGAAGGATGAAGGATGTATTGACTTCCCTTCATCTTTCTTTATTTTTATTAAATAAACCTAACAATGAAGACCAATGCCTGCAAAAACTGCTAGTAAATAGCTAGTAGTTGATAGCCGACCATTATTATTGCTGACTAACAACCTGCGATGAATACAGCAAATTTTCCATGGCTGACGACGATTATTCTATTTCCGATAGCGGCGTCACTGCTGATTCCCTTCATTCCAGATAAAGATGGCAAAACAGTGCGCTGGTATAGCCTGATCATAGGGCTGATAGATTTTGCACTGATCGTGATTGCTTTTTATACTGGGTATGATTTCTCCAATCCAGATTTGCAACTCTTTGAGAGTTACAGCTGGCTTCCACAGATCGGTTTGAATTGGTCGGTAGGGGCAGATGGCTTGTCTATGCCCCTGATAATTTTGACTGGATTCATTACCACGCTGGCAATGCTAGCAGCTTGGCCGGTGACACTCAAGCCCAAGCTGTTTTACTTTTTGATATTAGCGATGTATGGCGGTCAGATTGCCGTTTTCGCCGTCCAGGATATGCTGTTGTTTTTCCTGGTGTGGGAACTCGAACTGGTGCCGATATACATTCTGCTTTCGATTTGGGGAGGCAAAAAGCGGCAATACGCAGCGACCAAGTTTATTTTGTACACGGCAGGCGGTTCGCTGTTTATTTTGCTCGCTGGCTTAACGATGGCGTTTTTTGGCGATACGATCACTTTTGATATGCAGGCGATCGCTGCCAAAAGTTTCAGCCTCAATCTCCAACTTTGGCTGTATGCTGCTTTCTTGATTGCCTACGCTGTCAAACTCCCCATCTTTCCGTTGCATACTTGGCTACCAGATGCCCACGGAGAAGCCACAGCCCCTGTGCATATGTTGCTGGCAGGTGTTCTGCTGAAAATGGGCGGTTACGCGCTTATTCGCATGAATGCCCAAATGCTTCCCGATGCTCACGCTTATTTTGCCCCGGTGTTAGTGATTTTGGGGATAGTTAATATTATCTACGCTGCCCTGACATCATTTGCCCAGCGCAACTTGAAACGGAAAATTGCCTACTCCTCAATTTCTCACATGGGCTTTGTGGCGATCGGTATTGCTTCCTTCACCGACTTGGGCTTGAATGGGGCAATGTTGCAAATGGTTTCCCACGGTTTGATTGGGGCGAGTTTATTCTTCCTAGTAGGAGCAACATATGACCGTACTCACACCCTCATGTTGGATGAAATGGGCGGTGTTGGTAAGAAAATGAGCAAAATGTTTGCCATGTGGACAACATGTTCTATGGCATCCTTAGCCTTACCAGGAATGAGCGGTTTCGTTGCTGAGTTGATGGTATTCGTTGGCTTTGCCACCAGCGATGCCTATAACCCCACTTTCAAAGTTATTGTGGTGTTGTTGATGGCAGTTGGGGTGATTCTAACTCCGATTTATTTGCTGTCAATGCTGCGGGAGATTTTCTATGGTGAAGAAAACAAAGAATTAGTTTCTCACCAGAAACTCATAGATGCCGAACCCCGCGAAATCTTCATCATCGCCTGCTTGTTAATACCAATCATTGGTATTGGTTTGTATCCCAAGATGCTCACTCAGATGTATGATGCCACAACTGTGCAGTTGACGACGCGGTTACGAAATTCTCTACCCGCTTTGGCCGGTCAAAAAGCGCCAGCGGTGTCATTTAATGCGCCGAAGATTGGCAATTAGGTTGTTGATTTAAAATCAATATTGCTTTCATTGAGCGGGTTTTGTACCTGCTCTTTTTTTATTAGGTTTTTCCAATCTGTTGAAGAAACCCAATATTAAGCTCCAGTTTTTTTCCTAGCCACAGAGCATGTTCCGTATGGTCTTTCACATCATCGCCCGTCTCCGGGTGGATTAAAATATCCAACCCCTCACGATTGAGCATTAACCAGGCAACAACCTTGGCAAACTGATTCGGTAAGAATGCAACTTGATACATCGCTTTTGGATGTGGACCAATGGGTTTATCATGCCAGCGCCCAAGCCGCACGTCAAATCTTGCGCCTAATCCTTCGCGTACACGTTCAGCTACATCACGTGTAGCGGTATCATAGTAGACATGAGCGTGAAAACCAGTGATTTCGGTAGTATTTTCTTGCATCGCTCTAAACTCCACTTTTCACTGTGACTGATTTGACTCATTACCTTCATTTTAATGGCTATCCTAATGTAAGCTGTTCAAGCCCTGCGTCACAACAACCCTAACCAGGATCGTAAGGATTGCTCTAACTGCTCGACATCGGAATTCGCCAACTTACCAATCGTTGTCACAATTAATCTCTCATGTACTGTGTACAAACCTCGCTTGACTGCTGTAACCACGTTAAGCCCTGCTGCAGCCCAGTCAGAAAGTACAAACTCACCCTCAAGTAACGATCCTGTTTTGCTTGTTAGTGGCGTGATGATAATATCTTGAGAAACATGCGGTGCATTAACCACAACTGCAGGTCTTACCTTTGAACTAGACAAATCCGAGAAGGGATACCGAACCAAGATAATATCATTTTTGGAGTAGCTGGGCATAAACATCATCCTCGGCGTTATCCCAAACTGCATCAAGTGATGTTTGGCTAGCTTGAAGCCAAAACTCAGCTTCATCATCAGGAAGAAGTGTTACCAGCACTCTTGTTCCTTCAGGTAGTTCCGCTGATTCCAGCAGTTCAATTTTTCCTTGCCGAACGGTAGCCCAAAGTGTTTTTAACATATTCATCTTATAACTGGTCATGCTTTGATTTTAGGCGTTGATGCTGGATGTGCGATCACACCCTTTAGGCGGCTCCTCCTAAGCATCGCCTAGGGTGAGCACTTGGTGCCATCGCCCCACAGACCGCCTTAAAGTACTGTCCCACAGATAGCCTCAAAATAACTTAAACTTAATTATCGATAGATAAGCTGGAAGTGCCGCTACAAGTTAAAGACGAAACAAGCTAACAGCTGAAATCAGATGCGGCAGCAGCTTTTGCAATTCCACTAGGGCTTTTGTTAGTCTGCTGGCTGCATTGATTTGTTGGGCTGGTGGGCGCTTATCTGTTTGGTCGTCTTCTTCGTCTTCTGTAGTACCCTCTCACAGGGGTTCCATCCTTTCGATTATACGTGTCAACATATTCATAATCACTTTGATTAGAAATCCTCTCGTATTCTTCTACTGTAATTTTTGGTCTACTTTCTACCTTCTTAATAGGCTTTTGAGGTATTTGATCGGTATGACTAGAGGGTTGTGATCGATTGATTTGGGAAAATTTTTTGATTTGTGCTTTAAAATCAGCTATTTCATTTTGCTGTTGTTGATACTGCTGAAGTAATATCTGGTATTGTTTTTGTAAATCTAGTTTTTGAGAGCTTAATTGAGACTTCTCATCCTGCAAGTTTTCAATCTGAGATTGTTTGTTTTGAGCAAGTTCCGCTACATCTCGAATTCTTTGCTGTAACTCTAACCTCTGCTGGTTGAGTTGACCTACTTGCTTTTGTAATTCATTAATTTGGTTTTGTTTTCTTTGATCAAGTTTTGTTGAATTTTCAACTTCTCTTTGTAGATTAGCTATCGAATTTTGCAGATTGTTTATCTGAGCTTGTTTGCTTAGATCAATTTCTCTTAAATCTTGAATATTCTTTTGCAAAGCCGTTATGCTAGCATCACGAGCAGATATCTCTCTATGTAAGTCAGAAATGTTTCTAGTAAGATTATAAATATCCTGAATACGCTTGTTCTGTTCGTTAGCATTCTCTTCCCTAGTTCTAAGTAAACAGTTGAACTGTTCAGATAATAGATTAATTTGAGATCGTAATTCATTGACAAGTGGTTGATAGGAACTATCAGTTTTAGAACTATTAGCTCCTAGAACTAGTTTTGCTGAGAAAACCCTGATTAAATCATCAATTTTATAGGCTAGACGAAGACGATATGGACTGATTTGATTAGCATTCTGTGCTATTTCTACAGCTAATCGTTCAATCACCTCTGAAAGAATAATTTGCGAAGGTTGCCTACTTATAGCAAAAAGAACTAAATTAGTTACAATCCTTTCGAGTCTTATAGAACCCATTTGACATCTTTTACAGTGTTGAAGTAAAGTTACGGCAAAAGCCTTATCCAGCAACCATGCCATACTCCAGCAGCCTAACAGACGAAGAGTGGGAAATTCTTGAACCTCTACTGT
>NZ_JABXYX010000004.1:0-14899 GCF_017982655.1 Brasilonema sp. CT11
CTTTCAGCCCTGATGATTGGTTTAATACTGGAGATTTAGGATTTCTCTATCAAGGGCGTTTAACTATTACTGGACGGCAGAAAGATGTAATTATCATCAATGGACTTAACTACTACTGTCACGAAATCGAAGCCGCTGTTGAAGAAGTTAAAGGAGTAGAAGTTTCTTATACAGCTGCCTGTGCAGTCAGACAACCAGGAATAAATACTGATAAACTAGCTATCTTTTTTAATACTTCCCTTTCTGATGATGACAATTTAGTAACTCTGCTTAAGCAAATTCGCACTTCTGTTGTCAACAAGGTGGGAGTCAATCCAGACTATCTCATTCCAGTAGAACAAAAAATTATTCCTAAAACTGCTATTGGTAAAATTCAGCGAGCGCAACTGAGTCAACGCTTCAATACAGGTGATTTTCAATCCATTATTAAACAAGTTGATATCTTACTGGGTAACGCTAATACTATTCCTGATTGGTTCTACCGTCAAGTATGGCAACCCAAAAATCCCATTACTTTTAATTCTGAGTTAAGTGTTATTAACTCAACTCTAGTATTTCTAGATTCTTTTGGGTTAGGGGCATATTTATGTCAGATATTATCAGAGCAGAATCTGCCATACATCACTGTTTCACCCGGAGAATATTTCCGTCAAATTAATCGCTCACACTACACAATTACTCCAGGACAAGCCAAGGACTACCAACTATTCTTTGAATCTCTGGCAGCAGATAACATTATTATTGGACAGATTCTTCATCTATGGACTTATGACCAATATAGCTTAGAAGTCAAAAACCAAGAAACTCTCCAACAAGCACAAGAAAATGGAATATACAGTTTATTGTTCCTGGTTCAAGCTTTAGCCAAAGTTCAAGGTTTTGACCATTCGGTGCAATTATCATTTATTTCCAGTCATACTCAATCTATTTCCTCAAATGACCCAATAGCTTATGAAAAATCAGCGGTATTAGGGCTGCTGAAAACTATTCCCCAAGAACTACCAAAACTGAACTGTCGTCACATCGATTTGCCTTTCACTGAAGTTGAAACAAATGGAGCTTATATCTTACAAGAGATGCAAGTTTCCTCAAAAGAACGAGAGGTAGCTTACAGAAATGGGCAGCGTTTGGTTCCTCGTCTAGAAAAAGTTAATTGGAATAACAAACCTCAAGCCTCAGTTACCTTCAAACAAGGAGGAACTTATTTAATCACCGGAGGACTTGGTGGTATAGGTATTGAAATTGCGCGTTATTTGTTGAAACATTACCAAGCTCGACTACTGTTGGTTGGACGAACTCCCTTACCAGATAAAAGTACTTGGAAGATCCATTTAGATAAAGAAGACGCTATTGCACAACGCCTGAAAGCTTATCAAGAACTAGAACAGCTTGGAGGAGAGATAATTTACGAAGCTGTTGATATTTGTGACTTAAAACAGTTACAGATAATAGTTGAAAAAGCTAAATCCCAATGGGGTAAGAATCTGGATGGGATAATTCATTTAGCCGGAACTTCCCATGAGCAGCTTGTATTGGAAGAGCAAAAGGAAAACTTAGCAGCAGTACTGCGTCCCAAGGTGTTGGGTGCTTGGGCGCTGCATCAATTGGTGAAAGATAATAAAGGCAGCATTTTTATCAATTTTTCTTCAGTAAATGGTTTTTTTGGTGGTACAGCTGTTGGGGCTTATGCTGCTGCCAATAGTTTTCTCGATTGCTTTTCTCATTACCAAAATTCCAACAGTACCTTACAGAGCTATTGTTTGAGTTGGAGTATGTGGGATGAGACAGGGATGAGCCAGGGATATGAGATGAAGAATCTGATCCGTAGCAAAGGTTTTTATGTGATGTCTTCTTCTCAAGCAATATCTTCAATGCTTGCAAGCTTACAACATCAACAAGCCCATCTATTGATAGGTTTGGATGGCAGTAACCAAAACATTCAACATTGGCAGTCGTCAGCTTTTAATTTACAGAAGTTAACTGCTTATTTCACTGCCAGTAGTAACGAGGTTGTGCAATTACCAGACTTGGATGTGCAAGATCGCTTTGGAACTTCTTGTACTTGCAACTTGGTACAACTGCCCCAAATGCCTTGTCTCGAAAACGGCGAAATTGATCGCGTTAGCGTAGCTCTCCGCAGGAATCGCCTGATTAAGGGAATTAACACTCAAGAAATTAGGGAGCGAATAGAACCACGCAACGAGATAGAGTTCAAAATTGCTCAATGTTGGCAGGAAGTAATGAGAGTGCCACCTTTAAGCATTCACGACAATTTTTTTGAGTTGGGGGGAAATTCCCTGCTAGCTGGTCAAGTGATTTCTCGGTTACGCGAGCATTTCTCACTAGAGTTGTCTTTACAGCGTTTATTTAAAGCGCCTACTATCGCGACTTTAGCCCAAAGTATTGAGGCGATTCGAGGAGTAACTCAGGATAAGAGTGGATCTATTGAGGCACTTGAAGAAGAATATGAGGAAGTAAGGATATGATAACAGAACAGTTTTTAGCTAATTTGCAAACAAAAGGCATAAAAATCTGGATTGACGGAGATCAACTTGGCTGCCGCGCTCCCAAAGGAGTAATGACAGTAGCCATCCAGCAGGAACTTAAAGAGCGGAAAACAGAAATCCTTGCTTTTCTCAAAGAAGCTCAAACAGCCACACAATCTACCTCTTTCCCCTTAGTGCCAGTTGCAAGGGATAGGGAGTTGCCTTTATCTTTTGCTCAACAAAGGATGTGGTTTCTTTATCAACTAGATAAGGAAAGCCCATTTTATAATGAAAGTCTACAAGTGCTGATTGTTGGAAAACTCTCTGTGACAGCCTTAGAACAGAGTCTCAACGAAATTACCCGCCGTCATGAAGCTTTACGAACTACCTTTGCGGTGAGAGAGGGGATACCTTTTCAGGCGATATCACCCACCTTTACCATCACCATACCAGTGGTGGACTTACAAGGTTTAAAAGAAGCTGATATTCAACAAATAGTCACTCAAAAAGTTCGCCAACCCTTTGACTTGGGTATCGGTCCTTTGTTGCGAGCTACTCTACTGCGCCAAGAAGCAGAATCTCACTTGTTAATTTTGACCATGCACCACATCATTACTGATGGTTGGTCAATGGGGATATTCTTCAAAGAGTTAGAAGTCCTTTATCACGCTTTTAGTAAAGGTGAACCAAATCCCTTACCAGAGTTAACAGTACAATACGCGGATTTTGCCCTTTGGCAACGCCAGTGGTTAACTAAAGAAGTTCTAGAAAAGCAACTTGATTACTGGAAACAACAGTTAGTTGACGCACCGCCTTTATTGGAGTTGCCAACAGATTATCCTCGTCCAGCAGTGCAGACTTTCTCTGGTGCTACTAAAAAATTTCAACTCCCAGAGCATTTAACTTTTGAGCTGGTAACCCTCAGCCAAAAGTCAGGTGTCACCTTGTTTATGACGCTGCTGGCAGCTTTTGCAGTTTTACTCCATCGCTATAGCGCTCAAGATGATATTTGTATCGGTTCGCCTTTTGCTAACCGCAATCGTCAAGAAGTTGACCAACTAATTGGCTGTTTTGTCAACACTTTGGTGTTGCGTACTCAAATCGAAGATAATCCTAGTTTCTCTCAATTCCTCCAACAAGTCCGCTCTGTTGTCTGGGATGCTCACGCACACCAAGACATACCATTTGAGCAAGTGGTAGAAGCACTACAGCCGGAACGTTCTCTTGGCTACAACCCCCTGTTTCAGGTGATGTTTGTTCTGGAAAATTTCTCGCTCGATACTTTAGAGTTACCTGGTATTAGTCTGACTCCAGAGATGGTAGAACGAGGTACGTCTCAGTTCGATTTGAGCTTGTCGATTTGGCAGACACAAAAAGGATTAATTGGCTCATGGGAATATAACAGCGATCTGTTTGAAGCGGATACAATTGCTAGGATGACAGGTCATTTTCAGACTTTGTTAGAAGCGATAGTTAGCGATCCCAATCAGAGAGTTGAAGAATTATCTTTGCTAACCCAGTCAGAACGGCATCAGTTATTACTGGAATGGAACAATACTCAGACGAATTATCCCCAAGATAAATGTATCCATCAGTTGTTTGAGGAGCAGGTGCAGCGTACCCCAGATGCTGTGGCGGTGGTATTTGGCAATCAACAACTGACTTATCAACAATTGAACGCCCAAGCTAACCAATTGGCACATTACTTGCGCTCACTGGGTGTAAAACCAGATGTGCTGGTAGGGTTATGTGTAGAACGCTCACTGGAAATGCTTGTGGGAGTACTGGGTATTCTCAAAGCGGGTGGGGCTTATGTACCGCTTGACCCTGATTATCCAACTGAGCGTCTTAGTTTCATGCTAGAAGACGCTCAAGTATCGGTACTGTTAACACAACAGCAATTAGTACACACTATCCCTCAACATCAGGCGCATATTGTCTGCTTAGACAGCGATTGGGAAAAAATTGCTCAAGAATACGAGTCAAACCTGGAATACACCGCAACACCCGATAACCTGGCTTATGTCATTTACACTTCAGGTTCCACAGGTAAGCCCAAAGGCGTTTTAATTAATCATAATAATGTAACTCGTCTATTTGCAGCCACAAACTCTTGGTATCACTTCAACGCCCAAGATGTGTGGACATTATTCCACTCTTATGCATTTGATTTTTCCGTATGGGAAATTTGGGGGGCTTTGCTGTATGGTGGACGACTGGTAGTAGTGCCATACCTGGTGACGCGATCGCCAGAATCTTTTTATCAATTATTATGTCAAGAAAAAGTTACAGTTCTTAATCAAACACCTTCAGCCTTCCGCCAGTTAATTCAAGCCGAACAATCAATGACGGCTACTGGCGACTTAAACTTACGCCTAGTAATTTTCGGTGGAGAAGCCTTAGAAATCAACAGTTTACAACCTTGGTTTGAACGCCACGGCGATCAGTCGCCCCAGTTAGTGAATATGTATGGAATTACGGAAACCACTGTACATGTAACTTATCGTCCATTAAGCAAAGCTGATTTGAATGGTACGGCAAGTGTAATTGGTCGTCCGATTCCCGACTTACAGGTGTATGTGCTGGATGAATATAAAAAACCAGTACCAATTGGTGTTGCTGGCGAAATGTACCTTGGTGGGGAAGGGGTAGCGCGTGGTTATCTGAATCGTCTTGAGTTGACACAACAACGGTTTATCTCTAATCCCTTTAAAGGGAGCAGGGAGCAGGGAGCAGGGAGCAGGGAGGAAATAGAAGACCTATCCTTGAATTTTGAGCGGCTTTACAAAACAGGGGATAAGGCGCGTTATTTGCCTTCGGGCGAGTTAGAGTATTTAGGACGCATCGACAATCAAGTAAAAATTCGGGGCTTCCGCATAGAGTTGGGAGAAGTTGAGACATTACTAGCTTCTCACCCAGATGTTTGGGAAAACGTAGTGATGCAACGAGAGGATGAACCGGGCGACAAACGTTTAGTAGCTTATGTAGTGCCGCAGATTGAACAATCTCCCACAGTCACAGAACTGCGTCACTTTCTCAAAGCAAAGCTACCAGAGTACATGGTGCCAAGTGCTTTTGTGCTGCTGGAGTCTTTACCCCTGACTCCCAACGGCAAAGTAGATCGCCGTGCCCTACCAAAACCAGAGTTAGACAGCACACTGCTAGAAAAATTTGTCGCCCCGCGCACACCCATTGAGGAAATGCTGGCACAAATTTGGGCGCAAGTCCTAAAAGTAGAACAAGTTGGCATTCATGATAACTTCTTTGAATTAGGTGGACATTCCCTATTAGCAACGCAACTGGTTTCACGCATCCGCAATATTTTCAAAGTGGAACTCCCCTTGCGTAGTTTGTTTGCCGCAGCCACAGTTGCCCAATTGGCACAAGAGATTGAGCAGTTACAGCAACAAGACTTAGAACTAACTGCCCTACCCATTTTACCAAGGGCAAGAGATGCAGAATTGCCACTATCATTTGCCCAAACACGGCTGTGGTTTTTAGACCAGTTCGAGCCGAACAGTGCTTTCTACAACATACCCTTTGCTTTGCATATAGTCGGAACTCTGAGCGTGACAGCCTTAGAACAAAGCTTACAAGAAATCATTCATCGCCACGAAGCCTTACACACCAACTTCATCGCCATTGATGGAAAACCAACGCAAATTATTCAAAAACAGACGAATTGGACAGTATCTGTTGTTGAGTTGCCACATTTGCCAAGCAGTGAACAAGAAATCGCCACACAGCAATTAGCAAAAAAACAAGCTATTCAACCGTTTGATCTGGCAAACCAAGCATTAGTCAGGGCAACATTAGTGGTGCTGTCTGAGACAGAACACGTCTTATTACTGTGTATGCACCATATTGTCTCAGACGGCTGGTCAATGGGTGTGTTTATCCAAGAACTAGCGGCACTGTACAAAGCTTATTCTCAAGGTCAGCCGTCACCGTTAGCACCACTACCTCTGCAATACACAGATTTCGCCATTTGGCAAAGACAGTGGTTGCAAGGAGACGTATTACAAAGTCAACTGAATTACTGGCAACAAAAACTGGCAAACGCACCAGCTTTATTGTCGTTACCCACAGACCGACCCAGACCTGCTGTGCAAACTGACAACGGAGCATATCAAGAGTTTACACTCTCACAGAAGCTGACTGGTGAACTGACACAACTGAGTCAGCAACAAGGAGTCACCTTGTTCATGACGCTGTTGGCAGCGTTTGATACGCTACTTTATCGCTACACGGGACAAGAAGATATTTTGGTGGGTTCGCCAATTGCTAATCGCGATCGCAGTGAAATAGAAGGGTTAATTGGCTTTTTTGTCAATACTTTGGTCATGCGTTCTAACTTGGCAGGCAACCCCAGTTTTAGCGAATTACTGACTCGCGTTCGAGAAATGGCAATGGAGGCATACTCTCATCAGCATTTGCCATTTGAAATGCTGGTGGAAGCATTGCAGCCAGAACGGAATCTCAGCCATACACCACTGTTTCAAGTAATGTTTGTCCTCCAGAATGCGCCCACATCCGGAGTAGAACTGACTGGGCTAAGTGTCAGTCCATTCCCAATCAAAGGCGCAAATGCAAGGTTTGATTTAACTTTAATCATGCATAACACTGCTACTTCGACTACGCTCAGTACAAGCTCTGGGTTGGTAGGAATTTGGGAGTACAACACTGACTTGTTTGATGCTAGTACCATAGAGCGAATGACTGGTCATTTTGTAACTTTGCTTGAAGGTATTATTGCTAACCCAGAACAGCAAATCTCCCAGTTGCCGCTATTGACACAACAGGAGCAACAAAAGTTACTTGTCGAATGGAACGATACAGCGGTAAATTATCCACTCGATAAGTGCATCCATCAGTTGTTTGAGGAGCAGGTGGAGCATACACCCAATGCAGTGGCAGTGGAGTTTGAAAATCAACAACTTACTTACTATGAATTAAACTACCGCGCTAACCAGTTGGCGCACTACTTGCGCTCATTGGGTGTAAAACCAGATGTCTTAGTCGGTCTGTGTGTAGAGCGTTCTTTAGAGATGGTTATAGGACTACTGGGGATTCTCAAAGCAGGTGGTGCATACCTGCCACTTGATCCTGAGTATCCGCCTGAGCGTTTGAGCTTTGTTTTAGAAGATGCTCAAGTTTCAGTTTTGCTAACCCAGCAGTCACTCGTTGACCAACTGCCGCAGCATCAAGCACAGCTTCACTTCGGCTTACCTCGGCTCCCTTCGGCTACGCTCAGGGCAAGCCGCTCGGCACAAGTCGCTCAGTGCAGGGTTTGTTTAGATACTGACGCTGAACTGATTTCCCAGTTCAGTCAAGATAATCTTATCTCTGGCGTACAAGCCAATAATTTAGCTTATATAATTTATACTTCTGGTTCTACAGGTCAACCTAAGGGTATAGCCATGAATCAGCTTGCCCTTTGCAATTTGATTATGTGGCATAGGAACAATCTGAAAATTGCTCGTGGAGCAAAAACCCTGCAATTTGCTTCGATTAACTTTGATGTCTCCTTCCAAGAAATATTCACCACCTGGTGTTCTGGAGGCACATTGTTCCTAGTTGGGGAGGAATTACGCCGAGATGCCTCAGCTTTGTTAGGTTTTCTTCAACAAAAAGCTGTTGAAAGACTATTTGTTCCCTTTGTTGCCTTACAGCAACTAGCTGAAGTCGCTGTTGGTAGCGAATTAGTTAATACTCATTTGAGAGAAATCATTACTGCTGGGGAACAGTTGCAGATTACTCCCGCTATTTCTCAATGGTTAAGCAAGCTAAGTGATTGTACACTGCACAATCATTATGGACCGTCAGAGAGCCATTTAGCCACTAGTTTTACTCTTAATAATTCAGTAGAGACTTGGCCGCTACTTCCTTCGATTGGGCGACCTATTGCCAACACACAAATCTATATCTTAGACAGGTTCTTACAGCCTGTACCCGTTGGTGTACCAGGAGAATTGTATATTGCTGGTGTTCTTTTAGCGCAAGGCTACTTCAACCGAAGCGAGTTAACAAAAGAGAAATTTATCCCTAACCCCTTCGACAATTCAAAATGGACTGCGTCCCGCTACGCTAACAAAATTCAAAATTCAAAATTATATAAAACAGGAGACTTAGCACGCTATTTACCTGATGGTAACATCGAATCCTTAGGACGCATCGACAATCAAGTTAAAATTCGGGGTTTCCGCATTGAGTTGGGTGAAATTGAAGCAGTACTGAGCCAACATAGTCATGTGCAGGCATCTTGTGCGATCGCCCGCGAAGACATTCCTGGGAACAAACGCCTAGTCGCTTATATTGTGCCTCAAAAAGAGCAGACTTGTACTGAGCGACTCGTGCCGAGCATCTCGACTTCGCTCGATGGAGCCGGAGCCGAGGTAAGTCGAAGTACACTCACAGTTAGTGAACTGCGTAGCTTCCTGAAGGAAAAGTTACCAGAGTATATGGTGCCAAGTGCAATAGTTATCTTAGAAGCTCTACCGCTTACCCCCAATGGTAAACTAGACCGTCGCGCTTTGCCCGCACCTGATTTACACAGCCAATTATCGGACAAATATGTTGCCCCACGTAACCCAATCGAAGAAATTCTGTCACTAATTTGGGCACAAGTCCTAAAAGTAGAGCAAGTAGGCATTCATGATAACTTCTTTGAACTTGGAGGACACTCGTTACTAGCAACGCAACTAGTTTCCCGTGTGCGTACCAGCTTGAAAGTAGAACTACCATTGCGTAGTTTATTTGCTGCACCAACGATCGCTGAATTGTCCCAAAATATTCAACAGTTGCAGCAACAGGATCTAACAGCATCAGCCATCGTACCAAGAGCAGAGAATGCAGAATTACCACTGTCCTTTGCCCAAACACGGCTATGGTTTTTAGACAAGTTAAACCCGAGCAGCGGCTTCTACAATATACCCTCAGCTTTGCGTCTAGTCGGAACTCTTGAAGTTGCAACTTTAGAACAAAGTTTACAAGAAATTATTCATCGTCACGAAGCTTTACGCACCAACTTCATTACAGTTGATGGACAACCAACGCAAATCATTAGGAAGCAGGGAGCAGGGAGCAGGGAGCAGGGGGCAGGGAGCAGGGAGCAGGGAGCAGGGAGCAGGGAGCAGGGAGCAGGGAGCAGGGAGCAGAGAATAGTAAGAACTTCAAACCCTCTAGCATTTATACCTTGGACAGTCTCAATTATTGACTGGCAACATCTGCCAACACTTGTACTGAGCGAAGTCGAAGTAAGTGAACAAGAAATTGCTTTGCAGCAATTGGCGCAAGAAGAAGCGCAACGACCTTTTGATCTGGCAACTGAAGCATTAATCAGGGCAACATTAGTAGTGCTGTCCGAGACAGAACACGCCTTATTAATGTGTATGCATCACATTGTCTTTGACGGTTGGTCAATGGGTGTGTTTGTTCAAGAACTAGCAGCGCTGTACAATGCTTACTCTCAAGGTCAGCCGTCACCGTTAGCACCACTGCCGATTCAGTACGCAGATTTTGCCATTTGGCAAAGAGACTGGTTGCAAGGAGATGTATTACAAAGTCAACTGAATTACTGGCAACAACAACTGGCAAACGCACCAGCTTTGTTGTCCCTGCCCACAGACCGACCAAGACCGGCTGTGCAGACTTTCGCTGGGGCATATCAACAGTTTACACTTTCAGTTGAGTTAACTGATAGATTAGTAAAACTGAGCCAGGAGCAAGGTTGTACTCTGTTTATGACGCTGTTGGCTGCTTATGATACTCTGCTTTACCGCTACACAGGACAATCAGATATTTTGGTGGGGTCGCCCATTGCTAACCGCGATCGCAGTGAGATAGAAGGGTTAATTGGCTTTTTTGTCAACACCTTAGTCATGCGTTCTAACTTGGCAGGTAATCCAAGTTTTAGCGAATTACTGGGTCGTGTTCGAGAAGTAGCTTTAGGAGCGTATGCTCATCAGAATTTGCCTTTTGAAATGCTGGTAGAAGCATTGCAGCCAGAACGGGATCTCAGCTATACACCACTATTCCAGGTGATGTTTGTCCTCCAGAATGCGTCCACATCTCAAGTAGAGTTGACTGGGTTGACTGTCACTCCATTGATCACAGAAGGCGCAACGGCAAAGTTTGATTTAAGTTTATTAATGCAGAACACTGCCACTGGGCTGGTGGGTTTTTGGGAGTACAACACTGACTTGTTTGATGCTAGTACCATTGAGCGACTGACTGGTCATTTTGTGACATTGCTTGAAGGAATTATTGCTAACCCAGAGCAGCAAATCTCACAATTGCCACTGTTGACAGCAACTGAACAACAGCAGTTATTAGTGGAATGGAATGATACTCAAGCAGATTATCCTTCTGATAAGTGTATCCATCAGTTGTTTGAGGAGCAGTGTTTGAGCACACCAGATGCTGTGGCAGTTGTGTTTGCAGATCAACAACTAACTTATGAGCAGTTGAATAATCGTGCTAACCAGTTGGCGCACTACCTCAAGTCTTTGGGAGTGGGAGCAGATGTGCTAGTAGGCATTTGTATGGAACGCTCAATAGAAATGGTGGTGGGACTACTAGGTATTCTTAAGGCGGGTGGGGCATATCTGCCACTTGATCCAGAGTATCCTACTGAACGCTTGAGCTTTATGCTAGAAGATGCTCAAGTACCAGTGTTGCTGACTCAACAACGACTTATTGACAGACTTCCTGAGCATCAAGCAAAACAAGTCTTTTTAGATGAAACTTGGGAACAAATTGCCCAAAACAATCAAGATAACCCAACTAGTGGAGTCAAAGCTTTTCATCTAGCGAATGTGATTTACACTTCAGGATCTACAGGTAGACCTAAAGGTGTCATGGTTGAGCATAAGGGACTATGCAACTTAGCTCAAGCTCAGATTCAAACTTTTGGTGTAGACTTTGATAGTCGCGTTCTCCAATTTGCTTCCTTCAGTTTTGATGCTTCTATTTGGGAAGTCGTAATGGCTCTGAGGTCAGGTGGAACGCTTTACTTGGGAACAAAAGACTCTCTATTGCCAGGGAAACCATTAATTGAGCAATTACGCAATCATTCTATTACTCATATCACGCTACCACCATCGGCGTTAGCAGTTATGCCTGTGGAGGAACTTCCAGCACTGCAAACAATAATTGTAGCAGGAGAAGCTTGTGCGGCTGAATTAATTACCCAATGGTCTGCTGGCAGAAACTTCTTCAATGCTTACGGACCGACAGAAGCTACTGTCTGTGCCACCGTCGCAAAATGCAATGACGATGAGAAAATATCTATTGGTAAGGCGATCGCCAACCCACAAGTTTACATCTTAGACGCAAATTTGCAACCAGTGCCTGTGGGTGTGCCAGGAGAGTTGCACATCGCTGGTGTGGGGTTAGCAAAAGGCTACCTCAACCGTCCAGAACTAACTCAGGAAAGATTTATCAGCAACCCCTTTGGTTCTGGTCGCCTCTACAAAACTGGGGATTTAGCACGTTATTTACTGAATGGCAACATTGAATACCTAGGACGCATTGACAATCAGGTAAAAATTCGGGGCTTCCGTATCGAGTTGGCAGAAATAGAAACACTATTAGGGCAACATGGTGATGTGCAGAACTGTTGTGTCATCGCCCATGAAGGAACTCCGGGTAATACTTGTACTGAGCAAAGCGATGCCCTGAGCCTGTCGAAGGGTCGAAGTAAGCGCTTAGTCGCCTATGTAGTGCCACAAAAAGATGTGACTTGTACTGAGCGACTCGTGCCGAGCATCTCGACTTCGCTCGATGGAGCCGGAGCCGAGGTAAGTCGAAGTACACCCACAACGGACGAACTGCGTCAGTTCCTTTCCAATAAACTGCCTGGGTATATGGTGCCAAATGTTTTTGTGATGTTGGAGTCCTTACCCCTGACACCTAACGGTAAAGTAGACCGTCGCGCTCTGCCTAACCCAGATTTACAACAGGAACTGTCAGATTACGTAATGCCAAATACTGAAGCAGAAAAAATCATTGCTGGCATTTGGCAAAAAGCATTAGCAGTAGAAAAGGTAGGAATTTACAATAATTTTTTCGAGCTAGGTGGTCATTCGTTACTCCTGGTAAAAATTAATCAGCAATTGCAAGAAGAATTGGGTTTAGAACTATCCATTGTTGATATGTTTAATTACCCAACAATACATAGTTTAAGCCAATACTTAAGTACGAAAAGAAAAAAAGAAGATACAATGAATGAAAAAAAATCTCGAAGTCAATCTCATAGTGAAAGTAAAACTTTAAGAAACCAACAATTACAATCCAGGCAACAATATCGAACTCAGAGAAAAAGGTAAAAATGACAATAGATTCAGTAGAGAATAATGAATTGAACAATTCTGAAATAGCAATAATTGCTGTTGCTGGTAGATTTCCAGGCGCAAAAGATATTGAATCATTTTGGCATAATTTACGAGATGGTGTAGAATCTATCTCCTGGCTAACAGATGAAGAATTGATCAATTCTGGCGTTTCTCCAGATTTGCTGAGTAACCCTAATTATGTAAAAGCTAGTGCTGTTCTATCAGACATTGAATTGTTTGATGCAAATTTCTTTGCTTATAGTGCCAAAGAAGCTGAGTTAATAGATCCACAACAACGCCTCTTTTTAGAATTGGCTTGGGAAGCCGTAGAAAAAGCTGGTTATGACCCACAAACTTATCATGGTTTAATCGGGGTTTATGGTGGTGTAGGGATGAGTAGGTATTTGCTCAATAACCTCTACCCTAATCATCAATTATTAAAAACAATTGACCCGATCCAATTAGGATTTTCCAACGATAAAGATTTTTTACCTACACGAGTTGCATATAAACTTAACTTAACTGGCCCCGCAGTAAATGTACAAACAGCCTGTTCTACTTCTTTGGTTGCTGTTCATGTTGCGTGTCAAAGTCTCTTAAATGGTGAATGTGACATAGCTTTAGCTGGTGGAGTTACTCTCAGCATTCCCCAAAAAATAGGTTATTTGCATCAAGAAGGAATGATTCTTTCTCCTGATGGACACTGCCGTGCTTTTGATGCTAAAGCAGAAGGAACAATTGCCGGTAGCGGTGCTGGTATTGTGGTATTGAAAAGATTAAAGGATGCGATCGCCGATCACGACTACATCCATGCCATTATTAAAGGTTCAGCAATTAACAATGATGGTGCAATGAAAGTGGGCTTCACTGCTCCTAGTGGTAGCGGTCAAGCAGCGGTAATTGGTGAAGCTCAAGCTATAGCTGGTGTAGATCCTGAAACAATTTCTTATATCGAAGCTCATGGTACTGCTACACCTTTAGGAGATCCGATTGAAATTGCAGCTTTAACTCAAGCTTTTAGGCAAACTACCGATCAAAAAGGTTTCTGCGCTATTGGTTCGCTAAAAACCAACTTGGGACATTTAGATACAGCAGCAGGTGTCGCAGGTTTGATTAAGACTGTATTAGCACTGCAACATAAAATGCTGCCTCCTAGTTTGCACTTCGAGACACCATCACCCAAAATTGATTTTGCCAACAGTCCTTTTTATGTCAATACAACCCTGACTGAATGGAAAACAAATAATATTCCTCGCCGTGCTGGGGTTAGTTCCTTTGGTATGGGGGGTACTAATGCTCATGTCATTTTAGAAGAAGCACCTGTTTTTGAGCAGGGGGCAGGGAGCAGGGAGCAGGGAGAAGGGAGCAGGGGAGCAGGTGAGACAGCGCTGCGGGAGGGTTTCCAACGCCAGATACCTACGGAGGGAGACCCTCCTGCAGTACTGGCTCCTCCGCAGGCGACTGCGTTAGCGCAGCGAGACCGGAGGTCTTCCCCGAAGGGGGGCAGGGAGCAGGGGAGAAAATATCAACTGTTGGTAGTTTCGGCTAAAACTGCGAGTGCGCTTGAGAAGGCAACAGGTAATTTAGTCGCGCATTTAAAGGAGCATCCTGAGCTTAACTTGGGTGATGTTGCTTATACCCTCAATAGTGGTCGCCGGGGTTTTAATCATCGACGGATGCTAGTTTGTCAAAACTTAGAAGATGCTGTCAATGCTCTTAGTAGTTTAGAGTCAAAACAAGTTTCTACTAATTATACAGAGATTACAGAACGGTCTGTTGTCTTTATGTTTCCTGGTCAAGGTTCTCAGTATGTGAACATGGCGCGGGAAATTTACGAAACTGAGACAGTATTTACAGAACAAGTTGATTATTGCTCAGAAATTCTTAAACCCCTATTAGGGCTAGATTTACGTCATATTATTTATCCTAGTGGACAAAAGATTGATGAGGCATCAAAGCAACTTCAACAAACAGCCATTGCCCAAAGTGCTATTTTTGTAGTTGAGTACGCTCTAGCTAAATTATGGCAGTCATGGGGAGTGGAGCCACAAGGTGCGATCGGTCATAGTATTGGCGAAT
>NZ_JABXYX010000004.1:14997-143243 GCF_017982655.1 Brasilonema sp. CT11
CGTCGTCTGCATACTTCTCATGCTTTCCATTCGCACATGATGGAACCAATCTTAGAGGCATTTGCAGAGCGAGTCAAAAAAGTTACTTTAAATCCTCCAAAACTTCCTTATATTTCCAACCTTACTGGTGATTGGATTACTGTCACCCAAGCTACAAATCCTGAATACTACGCTCAACATTTGCGTTTCACAGTGTTGTTTGCCTCTGGTGTCGAGAAATTATTAGTAAAACCTGAGCAGGTTTTACTAGAGGTAGGACCAGGGCATACACTGACGACATTAGTGAAAAGATATCCGGACAAAGCCCCCACACAAACGGTTTTAACTTCGGTGCGTCATCCTCAAGAGGAGAAATCCGATAGTTGTGTTTTATTCACCACATTAGGTCAACTGTGGCTGGCTGGGGTGAAGGTAGATTGGTTTGGATTTTATAGTCACCAGGAATATTACCGTCTTCCTTTACCAACTTATCCTTTTGAACGCCAACGTTATTGGATTGATCCCCCACAAAAAACAGCTTGGGGGCAGTTGCGAACTTTACCCACAGCATCACAATTATGGACATCACTCATACAAGCAGGTCAAAATCAAGCAAACGCTAGAGATGCAGAACTCAACGAATTAACATATCAGGAGAACAACCAGTGGTTGGAGCGTTTATGTACCGCCTACATCAACTTTGCATTTCAGCAATTAAAGGCTTTTAGCAATCCCGAAGAAAAGTATTCTTTAGAGAATTTATTGGTGCAATTCCATATAACTCCCCGGTATCAACAATTGTTGTCTAGATGGTTGCAAATATTGGTGGAACAAGGACAACTACAGCAACAGGACGGGTTATTTACTGGGCTAGTACCTAGTTCGCAAGAATATATTAATGAACATTTAGAAGAAGTCAAAGCGAGAATGGCTTCTACATCTCTAATAGTCAATTTAGTCCAGCGATGTGGCGAAAATTTAGCTGCTGTTGTTGTTGGCGAACAAGAACCCTTAGAGTTTTTCAATGAACTGGCTTACCAAGATGAAAAAAAAGGTTCAGATTCAGAATTAGCTCTTGTTAATTACTACAACTCTATCTTGCGCTCAAGCTTGGAACAGGTAGTTAAGTTATTGCCATCATCGGTTCGCCTGAGAGTTCTGGAAATTGGTGCGGGTACTGGTTTATCTACGCAAGCATTACTACCTGTGTTGCCGCCCAAACAAACCAACTATACTTTTACTGATATTGGTAAGGCTTTCTTAATTCAAGCGCAACAGAAGTTTAAGGACTATCCATTTGTTGAATATCGGTTACTAGACATAGACAAGTCGCCAACTGAGCAAGGGTTCGAGAAGTATAGCTTTGATGTAGTTATCGCCTCTAATGTATTGCACGCAACTCGGAACATAGATGAAACACTCTACCATATACGCTCTTTATTAGCTCCTGGCGGCTTCCTTTTACTGTGGGAAATAACTCAGCCGAAAATAGATTTTGATATGAGTTGGGGTCTGCTGTTGAAACCTTTAGATGATAAAAGATGCAAATCAGGTCAGCCTTTTATTACCAAAGACCAGTGGTTTGAAGCACTACGTGCTCAAGATTTTTTTCAAGTTGCTGCTTTTCCTGAAACTGAAGCGTTTGAACAAAAAATTATTATGGCTGCTGCTTCTGCAACAGAGCTATCCGCACCAGCCGCCTTGACCACAAACTTTGGGCAAAAAGAGACTGACCAGACGCAGGTTTCATTACAAAGAAAGCAAGATGTTGCTAATTGGTTCTACATTCCATCCTGGAAAAGGTCTCCGCTTCCTTTTAGCCAACTAGGAGAATCACAAGGCAGTGTTCTTCTGTTCATCAATGAGCGTAACTTGAGCAAGCATTTGGTAAAACAACTGCAACAAAACTATCAAAAGGTGATTCTTGTCAAAGTAGGAGATTCCTTTAGAAAAGAAAATCCGAGCTTATATACTCTTAATCCTCGACAACCCAAAGATTATCAAACTCTGTTAGCAGAACTTAGAGATCGTATTCCTCAGACCATTGTCCATTTATGGAGTCTTGCTGATGAAACTCAGGTATTATCAGAACTTGAAGAAATTGACCAAGCTTTAGATTTAGGATTTTACAGTTTGCTATTTCTTGCCCAGGCATTTGGCAAACAAAATATTAACGATAAGTTTGAATTGATAGCTGTAACTAACAAAATGCAGGACGTAACTGGAGAAGAAGAACTACGTCCAGAGCAAGCAACTTTAATCGGGCCTATCAGAACTATTCCTCAAGAATATCCTGATTTAGATTGTCGGATTATTGATGTAGTCATTCCTCAGTCAGGAAGCTTAGAAGAAAAGCAACTTATAGAACAGCTAGAAGCAGAATTAAAGATAAAATCCGACAACCAGATTATTGCATATCGCAAACAACATCGTTGGATAGAAAGTTTTGAGTCAGTCAAGTTAGATAACTCAGACAGGGGTATACAAAGGTTAAAAAAAGGCGGAGTTTATCTAATTACAGGTGGACTTGGAGGTGTTGGACTGGCACTAGCAGAATATTTGGCGCAGAAAGTAAGGGCTAAATTGATACTGACAGGACGTAATAATTTTCCGGCTCGCACTGACTGGGAAGAATGGCTGGTTAGTCATGATACAGAAGATAGCACTAGTCGCAAAATTCACAAAGTGTACGAGTTAGAAAAGTTAGGAGCCGAGGTTTTGGCAGTTAGTGCTGATGTAACAAACTTGCAACAAATGCAAATAGTGATCGCCAAAGCTACTGCACAATTTGGCAAAATTGATGGCATAATCCACGGTGCTGGCGTTACTGGTGATAGTTTAATTCAGCAAAAAACTAAAGAACAAGCAGAAAGCGTAATGACATGTAAAGTCAAGGGAACGCTCATCCTTGATGGCATATTTCGAGATAGCAAACTAGATTTCTTTATTGTTCTATCCTCTCTAAATTCAATTATCTCTGGATTTGGGCAAGTAGATTATTGTGCTGCCAACGCTTTTCTCGATGCTTTTGCTCACCGTCAGAGCAAAAGAGATAGTACATTTACAAGCTCAATTAATTGGGATGGCTGGCAAGAGGTAGGAATTGCAGCCAATGCTGCGAAGAAATTCGGTGACAAACTAGATTACACCTATCTCCAGCAAGCTTTATTACCAACAGAGGGTGTAGAAGCTTTTAGCCGCATTTTGCACAATCAACTACCACAGGTTTTAGTATCGACGATAGATTTTTTTACTAGACTTCAGCAGGTAAAAGATTTCGTAAAATTCGTCAAACAAGAATCAGTTTCCTCATCGGTGCATTTACGACCAGAACTGAACAATTCCTATGTTGCTCCTAGTAACAGCATTGAGCAAAAAGTTGCCGATATTTGGCAAGAATTGTTGGGAATCAAGCAGATAGGAATTCATGATAACTTTTTTGAATTAGGAGGAGATTCCCTAATAGGGGTTCAAGTTATGTCGCGCTTACGAAATACTTTTTGTATACAATTATCTGTAGCAAGTTTATTTGAGTTTCCCACAATAGCTGAAATAGCACCAAAGCTAGAAAAAGAAAAATTAAAGCAAAATACTAAAACGGGTAGAATCGGAAGAGAAAAAATAGAAATATGAGCAATATAAAAAAGTTTTTATATAAATTTCTAAACTTATAAAATAAGTTGTGATTAGCTCGCAGATTCTGCTGAACTCGTTGATGATGTGAAGGACATGATTTTATGAATCTCAAGCAATTTGTGGTAGAACTATCTCATCAGGATGTAGAATTGTGGGTTGAAGGCGTTAGCGGAGCGCCTCTGGAAGAAGTTCGCTTATGCATTGATGCTCCAGAGGGAGTATTGACACCGGAAATTCGTGACTTATTAGCTAAAAATAAAGCAGAACTTATCTTGTTGCTACAAGAGAAAAATGCGGCCACCGCTACAGATTTGCCCCCGATCAAAGCCGAGCGTCCTCAGAACTTACCTCTGTCTTTTGCCCAAGAACGACTTTGGTTATTAAACCAGTTGGAACCAGATAACCCCTTCTACAACGAACAAGCAGTCATAAAACTTTACGGTCAGTTAAACGTCGTGGCGTTAGAGCAAAGCCTCAATAAAATTATCGCTCGCCACGAAGCCTTACGTACCAACTTCTGCACCATCAACGAACAGCTAGTCCAAGTTATTGCTGACAGCTTAACCCTAAGTGTGCCAATAGTAGACTTAACAGAATTACCTGCAAGTGAAAGAGAAATCGCTTGCCAACAATTAGCCACAACAGAAGCTACTCGACCCTTTGACCTTGCTAGTTCTCCTTTAATCCGAGCTTGTGTGGTTAAACTCACCCAGATAGAACACGTTTTGGTACTAATAATACACCATATTGTCTATGATGGCTGGTCAATGGGTGTATTGATGCGGGAGTTATCAACCATTTACTCAGCCCTCTGTAATAACTTGTACCCAGAGCTACCTGAGCTACCAATTCAGTATGCCGACTTTGCTATTTGGCAACGGCAATGGTTGCAAGCAGAAGTACTGCAAACACAGCTTGACTACTGGAAGCAACTACTTAAAAATGCTCCTACCTTATTAGAATTACCTACAGATAGACTAAGACCTGCTATTCAAAGTTACCGGGGCGCAATCCAAAATTTCAAATTTTCAATTGAACTGAGTCAAGCGATTGCTAATTTCAGTCGGCAACAGGGAGCTACCTTATTCATGATGCTGTTTACAGCTTATGTGACCTTACTTTCTCGCTACACAGGCTCTGATGACCTTGTAGTGGGTACGCCTATTGCTTGCCGCGATCGCACCGAACTTGAAGGGTTAATTGGCTTTTTTGTCAATACTTTAGTGATACGTACTGATTTGTCAGGTAACCCCAGTTTTAAGGAATTGCTCAGTCGAGTGCGGCAACGTACAGTGGAAGCTTTGGCTCATGCAGACCTGCCCTTTGAGGAGTTGGTAAAAGCATTGCAGCCACAACGAGACCTCAGCCATACGCCACTGTTTCAGGTAATGTTTGTCCTTGAAAATGCGCCGATGTCTAATGTCGAGTTGACTGGGTTAAGCGTGACTCCATTAATCCCAGAAAGCACAACAGCAAAGTTCGATTTGTCTTTATCGATGCACAACACTGCTGATGGACTGGTGGGTATATGGGAATATAACACTGATTTATTTGATGCGGGCACAATTGAGCGGATGAGTGGACATTTTGTCACTTTGCTAGAGGGAATTGTAGCTAACCCAGAGGAGCGAATTTCTCAATTACCACTGCTAACACAAGTTGAACAGTACCAGTTACTTGTGGAGTGGAACTCGACCCAGGCAGAGTATCCCGCAGATTTGTGTATCCATGAGATATTTGAGCAGCAAGTAGAGCGATCACCTGATGCCGTGGCGGTAATGTTTGAAGATGTACAGACAAGGGCATTCGTGTCTGTAACATACCACCAGTTGAATACCCGTGCCAATCAACTAGCACACTATCTGCAAAATTTAGGGGTAAAACCAGAGGTACTAGTTGGTATTTGTGTCGAGCGTTCTTTAGAAATGATAGTGGGAATGCTGGGGATTCTCAAGGCTGGTGGGGCTTATGTCCCCTTAGATCCAACTTATCCTACTGAACGATTAGCTTATATGTTGGATGATTCTCAAATATCGGTTCTGTTAACTCAACGATATTTGACGGACTCATTGCCGAAGAATCAGGCACAGGTCATTTATTTAGATACTGAGTGGCAAGCGATGTCTCTCGACAAGCCGCTCCGCGTCTACGCTACTGAAAGTGAGGAAAATTTAGTCACAGGCGTTAAACCCAGTAATTTAGCTTATGTAATTTATACTTCTGGCTCTACGGGGAAACCAAAAGGCGTAATGATCGAACATCAGTCATTGGTGAATTTCATTGCAGCAACAAGGGTTTTGTATAAATTCAACAGTAGTGATCGCATTCTCCAATTTGCGTCTATCTGCTTTGATACATCTGTTGAAGAAATCTTTCCAAGTCTATTAATCGGTGCAACATTAGTGCTACGCACCGAACATATGTTAGATTCGGGCGATGAATTTTGGCGATGTTGCCAAGAATGGCAGTTAACTGTTTTGGATCTCCCCACAGCTTACTGGCATCAGTTAGTGGCGGAACTTACCCCCCAAGACTTCCGGATTCCTCAAAATCTGAGAACTGTGATTATTGGAGGAGAAGAAGCTCAACTAGAAAAAGTCAATCATTGGCATAGTTGTGTTGCTGATTTCCCCAATCCGCCCCAACTATTTAATAGTTACGGGCCAACGGAAACAACAGTCATCACAAGCCTACACTGCCTCAATTCCTCAGCCGCCACCTCTGTTTCGATTGGACGACCTATAAGCAATGCTCAGGTTTATATTTTAGATCAATATCTGCAAAGAGTTCCCATTGGAGTTCCTGGAGAACTGCACATTGGCGGAGCTTCCTTAGCTAGAGGGTATTGGCAACGCCCTGAACTCACGGCAAAGAAATTTATCCAGAATCCGATTGCTGATGCCACCTGTGACCGACTCTACAAAACAGGGGATTTAGCAAGATTTCGAGCAGATGGTACCTTGGAATATCTCGGTCGAGTTGACGATCAAGTTAAAATTCGGGGCTTCCGCATTGAATTGGGCGAAATTGAAACAGTATTGAGCCAATATCCTCATGTACAAGCATCTTGTGCCATTGTCCGTGAAGATAATAGGGGTGATAAACGCTTAGTCGCCTACATAGTGCCGCATCAGCACTCTCTCCCCACAATCTATGAACTGCGGCAATTCCTAAAAGCAAAGCTACCAGACTACATGATACCCCAGGCTTTTGTGATATTAGAGTCAATGCCACTAACTCTCACCGGTAAAGTAGATCGTCGTGCTTTACCCGTACCAGATTTATATAGCGATGCCTGGGTTGGGCTACGCACAGAAAAATATGTCGCCCCACGCACTGCAATAGAAGAACTGTTAACACAAATTTGGATGCAAGTCATAAAAGTAGAGGTTGTGGGTATTCATGATAACTTTTTTGAACTAGGGGGACACTCGCTACTGGCAACACAATTGATTTCACGCATCCGTACAATGTTCAAGGTGGAATTACCATTGCGTGAGTTGTTTGCCGCCGCCACAGTTGGCGAATTAGCGCATCTTATTAGCAAGTTACAGCAACAGAAATTAGAACTAACTGCCCCACCTATCTTAAGGCGAGCAAGGGATGCAGAATTACCACTGTCATTTGCTCAACAGCGTTTGTGGTTTTTATATCAGTTACAGCCGGACAGTAACTTCTACAATATGCCCCTAAATTTACGTATTGTTGGAAGTCTCAATATAATAGCCTTAGAACAAAGCTTACAAGAAATAATCAATCGCCACGAAGCGTTACGCACCAACTTCATTACAGTTGATGGAAAACCTTCTCAAGTTATCCAAACACAAACAAATTGGACACTATCAATTATTGACTGCGAAGATCTGCCCACAAGCGAAAAAGAAATTGCCATACAGCAATTAGTGCAAAAACAAGCTATTCAACTTTTTAACCTGGCAACTGAACCATTAGTCAGGGCAACGTTAGTCGTGCTATCGGAGACAGAACACGCCTTCCACGTGTGTATGCACCATATTGTCTCGGATGGCTGGTCAATGGATGTGTTTGTCTCTGAACTAGCAGCGCTGTATAATGCTTACTCTCAAGATCGGCCCTCACCTTTAACATCACTGCCGATTCAGTACGCAGATTTTGCCATTTGGCAGCGAAAGTGGTTGCAAGGGAATGTGCTGCAAAGCCAATTGAATTACTGGCTTCAACAACTAGCCAACGCACCAACCTTATTGTCGCTACCTACTGACCGACCAAGAGGGGCTGTACAAACTTACCACGGGGCATATCAAGAGTTGGCGCTCTCCAAAGAACTAACTGTTGCGCTCAAACAATTGAGCCAAACAGAAAGTGTTACTTTATTTATGACGCTGTTAGCAGCATTCCAAATATTGCTATGGCGTGATAGTGGACAAGATGATATCTGTATAGGAACGCCGATCGCCAACCGAAACCGTGCAGAAATCGAAGGACTGATTGGCTTTTTTGTCAATACCCTCGTGTTGCGTACCCGCTTAGACGGTAATCCCAATTTTAGGCAGCTACTATCACGGGTGCGAGAAGTAGCTTTGGGAGCATATGCTCATCAAGATTTACCTTTTGAAATGTTGGTGGAAGCATTGCAGCCTCAACGAAATCTTAGTCATAACCCAATTTTTCAAGTATGGTTTAATTTACTTAACTTGACAGACACCCAACCGGAACTTTTTGGGTTGTCTGTAGAACCTATAGAACCTATATCGATAAAAGAAGTAACTTCCAAGTTTGACTTAAGCTTGTATATTGCAGAACGCGAACAAGGAATAATCCTGCAATTAGTTTATAATGCTGACCTATTTACTTCAGAACGAATGCTGGAAATGCTACAACAATACCATCATTTGCTCAATCAAATTGTTGTTGCTCCTGACAGTGCGTTAGCGAAGCTCACTGAAGGTATCGCTGCTTATTCTCTTGTCACACCACAAGCCCGACTTTTACTGCCAGATCCCACAACAGCTATACCAGAACCAGAATACGAATTAGTCACAACAACATTTGCCTCTTGGGTCAACAGCACCCCAGAACGAAAAGCAGTGTGTCAAGGATCTCGTACTTGGAACTATGAGGAATTAGGCAAAAGCTCTCAAGCTTTAGCAAGGGTGATACTGAGTCACGGACTCCAACGGGGAGATGTCGTAGCCTTGTATGGGACATCAAGTTTTGGATTGATTGCCAGTATGCTTGCCGTACTCTTGAGTGCAGGAGTGTTAATGACCCTCGATCCGCAACTTCCGAGCGATCGCCAAAAGTTGATACTTAAAGAAGCTAAAGCCAAATACATATTGGATATTGATGGTCAGCACCCAGAAGGCGAGGAGATATGGCAGTCTTTAACTGTCATACGTGTAAATAAAAACACAGGAGCAGTCATAAATTATCGCCAAGAAAGCAGTCATACAATACCCCTGCCGGAAATATCTGGTAATGATGCAGTCTATATTTTCTTTACTTCTGGTAGTACAGGCATTCCTAAAGGAGTGTTAGGTTGCCATAAAGGGATAGCGCATTTTATAAGCTGGCAGCGTCAGACCTTTAGAATTAGTCAGCAAGATCGCATTGCTCAATTAACAAAGCTTTCCTTTGATGCCATCCTCAGAGATATCTTTTTACCCTTAACCAGTGGTGCAACCTTGTGTCTGCCAGCAGACGGGGATAACTTAGAACCAACGAAAATTCTACGTTACTTGGAACGCGAGCAGATTTCTGTTGTGCATACAGTTCCTTCCTTAGCGCAATCATGGTTAGTTAATATACCAAAAGAAGTCTCTCTGGCTAATTTACGCTGGTTATTTTTTTCTGGAGAACCTCTCAAGGAGATACTTATACGACGCTGGCGGGATGCTTTCCCACAAGCAGGAGAAATTATCAATCTCTATGGAGCGACGGAGACAACTTTAGTCAAGTGTTATTACCAAGTACCTAGCGAACCCACATCAGGGATACAGCCAGTGGGATGGCCACTTCCTGAAACTCAAGCTCTAGTTTTGGGTGCAAATGGTCAACTGTGCGGTATTGGGGAACCAGGCGAGATTATCTTGCGGACACCATTTTGTAGTTTGGGCTACATTAACGCAAAAGAAGAAATGCGCTCTCGGTTTGTCAAAAACCATTTTCGCAATGATGAAAAAGATTTGCTATATTATACAGGCGATCGCGGACGCTATCTTCCAGATGGCTCTCTAGAAATTCTCGGTCGCCAAGATTATCAAGTCAAGATTCGGGGCATACGCATTGAGCTTGGGGAAATAGAGACAGTATTAGCACAACACCCATCTATACATCAGACTGTAGTAATTGATCGTGAAGACGATCTTGGCGAGCAACGCCTAGTGGCTTACATCATCCCTACTCAGGAATCAACACCTACCATTAGTGAGTTCCGACGCTTCCTTTCCACTAAGTTACCACAGTACATGCTGCCTTCTAGTTTTGTATTCCTAGATAGCTTGCCCCTGACACCCAACGGCAAGGTAGACCGCCGCGCTTTGCCTACACCTTCTTACATTAGTAACTTAGCCACATTTGTTGAACCCCGTAACCAAATAGAAATGCAGCTGGTGCAAATTTGGTCAAAGATTTTGAAAGTTGACAAGATGGGGGTACAAGATAACTTTTTTGACCTGGGTGGTCATTCCCTTTTAGCTCCCTACTTAATGGCTCAAATTAAGCAGCAATTTGGTAAAGATATTCCTTTAACAAGTCTCTTCCAAAACCCAACTATTGAACAGTTGGCGACAATAATGGAAAAAGATTCAGATTGCTCAATCTGGTCGCCCTTAGTAGCGATTCAGCCCAACGGTTCAAAGCCACCTTTGTTTTGTCTTCCAGGAGCTAATGGTAATCCTTTCTACTTGTATAACTTAGCCCGTTGTTTAGGACAAGATCAACCGTTTTATAGTTTTCAAGCAAATGGTTTGGATAGACAATTAGAGTCAGTTACCCAAGTTGAGGATATAGCTACCCAATACATTCGAGCATTACAGCTTGTTCAGCCGCAAGGACCATATTTTTTGGCAGGACATTCTTTCGGAGGTAAAGTAGCTTTTGAAATGGCACAGCAATTACTTGACAAAGGTCATAAGGTTGCTTTGGTTACCATTGTTGATACTAAAGCACCGTCTCATCAGGAAAAGTCAGTAGTTTCTGATTGGGATAATGCTAAATGGCTGACTGAGTTCGCTACGCTAATGGAAATTGTTTTTGCAAAGAATCTAGATATTTCTGAAGATATTCTTCAATCTTTAGTTTGGGAGGAGCAACTGAAATACGTTCTACAACGGTTAAAAAACGCTGATATTCTGTCTCCTAACGATGAAATTACGCAGCTTAATAATTCAATACAAGTTCTCAAAGCTAACTGCCTAGTTAATTATATGCCAAAAAAGGTTTATCCAACGCAAATTACCCTCTTACGCGCTAGTGAGATTTCCGTTAAAGAGCCAACCAGTCGATTACCTTCTGGGATTTTGCAGGATTCAGCTTGGGGCTGGAACAAGTTTTCTGCCCAACCAGTGGATGTCCATTTTGTCCCAGGTAACCATGTAACAATGATGACTCAACCCCACGTTCAGGTTTTAGCTGAACAGTTGAAAGCCTCTATCCACCAAGCACAAGCAAACATCTAAGTACAAATATAGTTCTGAATACTAAGCACTCAGTACTCAATAATGAGACAGGGAAAGGATGCTTCTCAAACCAGAATCTACATGACTGCCATCTGAGAATTATATGATTTGAAATAAAAAATGAGATGTTAACTTATGATATGCTTCAAAAATTGTGACTTAAAAGTACATATTGCCGAAATTTAAAGTAAAAGCTTGCCGAATTGAGAGCCTGACTAGCTTTACGGCAAATCTCCACTCAAGAAAAGCGGGAAAAATGCACCATTACCTTACGCGGTATAGGATAAACTCCTTTAAATTTCGGCAAACAATTCCTTTAAGTCACAAAAATGAGTATTCCAGTTTATACTTCGCTTTTAATATTCGAGTTTTTTAATAATAATTATTGTGTAGGGGATGGAAAGGGGGAGACGAGCGTCACTTGTCTCCCCTTTCGGTTTAATTATCATTATTACCTGGCTATAACCCAATACGGTTCAGTTAAGGCTATGCAGTGCTTGGAACAAGAAAAATAGGAGCTTTTGTTATGGTAGCAATGCGATTTTGTGAGGTAGATCCAAAAAAGGGCGATCGCTTGACGAGATTATTTGTAATAATAAACACTCAGTTATTTTTTCAAGGGTGTAGAGCTATAAGCATCAAATTTATTGTTCATAAAGTCTTCAAGAGACATCTTCTGAAGACAAATCATCGTGTTTAGCATTAGGTCATATTGTAATTTTCTATACTTTATGCTTTAAGGTGACTCATTACTGATCGCCCGTTTTTGGGTTCATCCCACAAAATCGCATTGCTCCCATTTGAGCCTTAACTGAACCGTATTGTTTTAAAAACTCATTTAAGATATATGGTTTAGAAATTAAACACTCTCTCATAATTGGATGCAGAGATTTACTGTACTATCGGCTGTGTTGCTTGAAATTGCGTTAACTTTCTCTTAATTTATGGTTCAAAATTTTTCTCAAATTATGATTCAAAGCATAAATTACGCTTGTTTTACAGAAGTTCAGCCAGCTCTTGCCGCTTTACAAGGCCATCGCCAACAACTACTTGCATTCGCCCTAGCAAAAAAGTTGCGGGGAGAAACAATTGCTGACCAAGACTATCCAACTGAGGTAATTAGCCTCAATCCTCAATCCACTCAAGCCTCCCCACTGCTTTTGATTGGAGGCATGGGGCCGTTAGCTGGATTAGGCGCGTTTGAACGAGCGTGTCAACGGTTTCAAAACAGCCGACAGATTATTTTGTTTCAAGCGTGTTTCATTCCGGATCGAACCTCTGCAATTGGGCAAGTAAGAGCATCCTACCAGGAAAATTATACTCTCCAATTATTAATAAATAAACTTGTATTTGCTATTAGAACGGCAACACAATATGTGCGTTCAAATCACAGTTTTATTCAAGTTATAATTCTTTGTAATACAGCTCATCATGTCTTACCTCAAGTTATTGAACAGTTTCGACAGCATCACCCAGATATTGCGCTCAAATGGATTTCCTTGATTGAGGCAACGGTTGAATATGCAAAAATGAGAAACTTTCATCGACTGCTAGTTCTGAGTACAGATGCCACACGCATAGAGCATTTGTATACTCGTCCCTTGCAAGCTGTTGGCTTAAATTGTGTAGAATTAAACGATACCTTGCAAGCAATTTTGATGCAAAGTATTTATCAGGGAGTGAAATCTTTCGATTGTAATTTGGCTTGTCATATGGGAGAATACTTTTTTACTGAGCTGTTAAAAGTTCAGCCTGAGGTGGATTGCATCATTGCTGGCTGTAGCGAAATTCCCTATCTAATGGAGTGGTTGAAAGCCAGTGGTTCAATGTCCCTCAAACGGTTTTTACAAAACGTCGATTTACTCGATCCAATCAAGATTACATTGGAAACTTCAGTCCTCTAACAACAGCTCTAAAAATACTAAATTCAATTATCAAAGATATTAGGTTATCTTCAAATATGCCAACTCAAGTTATTCAAGCTCAAACCTTAACGAATACTTCTTCAGATTTTACTCAATTCTGGGAGAATGTAAAAGCTCTCGTCGGCCCTTACTGGTATCCAACCAAGTCAGGAAAAAGAGCATTCTCAGAAGTGATTCGCGCATGGGGGATGCTCGTTCTTCTAATCTTATTAATAATTGCACTTGTAAGTATAACTGCTTTCAATAGTTTTGTTAATCGTAATTTAATCGATGTCATAATTCTAGAAAAAGATTATTCTAAGTTTATTAATAATTTATCAGTTTATGCTATCGGGCTTGTCGTAGTAACGCTTTTAGTAGGATTTTCTACATTTTTGAGAAAACAAATCGCTCTTGATTGGTATCAATGGTTACACAATCAAATTTTAGATAAATATTTGAGCAATCGTGCCTATTATAAGATTAATTTTCAAGCTGATGTTGATAACCCAGATCAACGCTTATCTCAAGAAATTGAACCATTTACCAGTAATGCTCTAAGTTTTTCAGCTACTTTCTTAGAAAAAATCCTGGAAATGACGATTTTTTTAATAATTGTCTGGACAATTTCTCAACAGATCGCTGTTGCTTTGCTTGCTTATACAATCATCGGTAATTTTATTGCTGTTTACTTGAATCAAGAATTAAATAAAATTAATCAAGAGGAACTTGCATCGAAAGCCGACTACAATTATTCCTTAACTCATGTTCGCAATCACGCTGAATCGATAGCTTTCTTTCGTGGAGAGAACCAAGAATCAAATATAATTCAGCGCCGATTTAATAATCTTCTAAAAAATCTTGAACGCAAGATTAATTGGGAGAGGTGGCAGGAAATTTTTGGTAGAGGATATCAAGCTGCTATCCAAATATTTCCATTTTTAGTACTCGCACCTTTATCTATTAGAAATGAAATTGATTTTGGACAAGTTGAGCAAGCTGCTTTAGCTAGTTATATGTTTGCTAATGCTGTAGGAGACTTAATAACTGAATTTGGAACTTTTGGACGATTTTCTAGTTACGCTCAGCGTTTATCTGAGTTTTCGAGTGCGTTAGAAGAAATGACCAAACAACCAGAAAATATCACTACCATTAAAATAATAGAAGAAAACCGTTTGGCTTTCGATAATGTCACGTTGCAAACACCAAACTATGAGCAGGTAATCGTTGAAGATTTATCATTGTCTGTTCAACCGGGAGAAGGTTTATTGATTGTCGGTCCCAGTGGTCGAGGCAAAAGTTCGCTGCTAAGAGCTATCGCTGGTTTGTGGAACGTAGGTACAGGTCGTTTGGTACGACCTCCGCTAGAATCCGTTTTATTTCTGCCTCAACGTCCTTATATAATTTTGGGAACTTTGCGCGAACAGTTACTCTATCCTAATACGAATCGTCAAATGACCGACCCAGAACTTAAAGAAGTTTTGCAACAAGTTAACCTGCAAAACTTACTTAGTCGAGTCGATGACTTTGATACAGAAGTTTCTTGGGAGAACATATTATCGTTGGGAGAACAACAACGCCTTGCATTTGCACGATTGCTAGTTACTCATCCTAGGTTCACTATATTAGATGAAGCAACGAGTGCTTTAGATTTGAAGAATGAAGGACATTTGTATCAACAGTTACAAGAGACAAAAACAACTTTTATCAGTGTTGGACATCGAGAAAGTCTATTTAATTATCATCAATGGGTTCTAGAACTTTCACAAGATTCCAGTTGGCAACTTTTAACCGTGCAGGATTATCGGCAGCAAAAAGCAAAAGAAATTGTCACTAGTCCCCTTGAAAATGCTCAAATCACCAGAAATGATGTGACTAATAATCAATCACAAACTCAACCAGAAAAAGGAGTAGTAACAGACACAATTGAAGGGATTTCTCATAAAGAAATGCAGACATTAACCGACTATTCACTTACCACCATTAGAAGCAGAGCAAGCCAAGGTAAGTCCATTAAAGGCAAGGACGGCTCTACCTACCGCTACAACAAAGACCCCAAGGTTTTGAAATGGGTGAAATTTTAGTACTGGAGTTTAGACTAAATTAGTGACAGGTTAAGATAACATTGGTTTTGTCAATTACTGGAGTTTAGACTAAAAGCAGGCGATCGCTAAAAAAAGTATGTGTGGTATTTTGGTATATATTTGAACTGAATAAAGTTTGTACTAAACCAGGCGATCGCCTTCTGTAGCAGTGCAAAAAAATCAAGGGATGCCTGTAGTTAGAACAAGCACCCCCTTCGCCGGAAGATGAGAGAAGCACAACCAACTCTCTATCAGCCGCTATGGATGTTTTTGCACAATGCGCGAGAATTTCGTCAAGCAGCATAAGTGTAGTTAGTATAAAATTTTGGAAGGACAGTCTGCGGTTAACGCAGACCCCCTTCGCCGGAAGATGAGAGAAGAACGACCAACTCTCAACTTCACAGTGTGAGCGATGGAGTGAACTCATGCCCATCATCACTTGGGAATTGTGGTTAGCTCGTGATATCGTTGCAGACAATCCTTTGCCTTGGCAAAAGTCAATCGATAAATTAACTCCTGGAAGAGTTGCCCAAGCAATGGGGGGAATTTTCGCGGCGATTGGCACACCTGCCCATCCCCCCAAACCTCGTGGAAAATCCTCTGGCTGGAAAGTAGGTAAAACACGTCAACGTAGAATTTCTTACCCTATAGTCAAAAAAAGGACTCCTAAATCACGCAAGCGAACTCCGAAGTCAGCTTAAATATCTAGTTTCTGTTATCTTCCAATTGAAACCTTCCTAACCCACCGGCACTGGGTCTTTTTTCATGTCCTAGTCTAAACAGAAGTCAATTAGAAATTCTGCTGAAAATTTAGGAGATAATAAGGTATCAAGTCAAGCTTTGTACTGATGATGTTTCAGCACAAAGATGAATGATGAACACAAAGATTAGGCGATAGAGTGCAGGCGGCTTCCGCATCGCTAACCCAAAAACAACGTTTTCTATCACGGTTTTTGGCATAATTTTTATCCTATAGATAGATTGACAAATTCATCATTATCTCAACATGTCACGAATGATCAGGGTATGGTTCACAATTTGGTCATCCAGGAGGTAAAAGCACAAGAATTACATTTAAATTGGGCGCGACTATCAATACGAAAAGCGATCGCGCGGAGCGCAGACGCCCTTGGCGTATCGCAGCGAAGCGATCAGCAAAGCACGCAAGAAAAAGAAGCGCGGAGGTAACAATGTCGAAGCTGCACGGTTGCTTAACGAAAGCGAACGCAAAATAGCAAACCGTGGTGACTGGGTAAGGACAGGAGCAAAAGGGCAACCCGCAGGATATAACCCAAATAAACGTGGGCTAGGAATTGCACCTAAGCGCTAGTGTTCCCTAACTCTGGTTATCGTAACGTTACGATAACCAGAGGAATTCAAGAATTAGCTCTAACAAACTTGTAAGTAAAAGCCAGTGAAGCCTGGTAAGAAGTAACACTTGTCCCAATCCTGTTGACAATAAAAAGCACTTGGTTAGGGTTGGTTACGTACTGATAAATATTATTGCTCACTCTTTTATAGTTACCGATGCCAGTGCCGTTGGCATCTCCAGTATCTAGCGTGGTAGCTGTCCCCGATGTATTTGTCCATTGCAGAGTAAACGTTAAGTAATTGCTGGAATTGCTGGTTCCTGCCCGTGGGGATAGCATAGCCACATAACTTTCTAGCCACAAAGTTGTAGTGCCAATAGGGAAAACTTTTGATATTTGTAGTGGGAAAGTTCCGGAGTTAGAGGGAAAAGCTATGTCAAAAGTGACAGGCTGCGATCGCCAAACATTAGCTCCCCCTCCATCAAACTCCCAAGGTTGGGGAGCGTAACTTGGCTCAAACCATAAGTCCTTGTCACCTGGGTTACTTGGCAAACTAGCGCCAATCGACAATCCTTTACCAGCAAATTTTTGGGTTTGCAAAGTTGAATTAACAAAATCTATCTTCATAGGTTAACCCGCAGCGACTAATGTCCACGTACCTGTTAAAGTTTGCCCAGCAAAATTAAACGTCATCGTATTTGCATTAACTGTGTTTGGCTGTATTAAGATGCCATCGCCAGTATTGTCCCACACTGCCCATAATAATGGTTTGCGTCCTAAACCATGCGCCCATGTATAAACGCCACTGCTCAAGCTTGCGTTAGTGATGTCTTGAGTGACTATGCTTACTACTGCTTTTTCAGCACCAGCCAAGCCTGACATAAACTTTTGAGTTGTTTCACTCCAGTAAAGACGCGCAGCCGCCAACGTCCCACGATTAACTTCTATCCCTCCATCTTCTGTAGGGTTAGAACCTGTGTAGTTTGAGTTCAACCTGATAATGTTGTCAGCGATCTCTACTTGCTCAGAGTTGACAATAGTCTGTGTCCCTTGCACCGTAAGGTTATAGCAGATGATATCAGTGAGTCCAGTGTTAGCAAGGTTTCGCACTGCCATCGCACCAGACATATCTACAAGGCGAAATCCTGTGCCCGTGTTATTGACCGCAAAGGATGCGCTACTAGTACCTGTGTCAGTGTTTTGAACGTGGAACCGAGAATCATTGCCTGCTGCCACTGTTGTACCAGTTGTTCCAACTGGCAATCTACCTACCGGAAAAGTTCCCGAAGTAATCTTTCCAGCATCTAGCGCAGGAATATCGGAGGTATCTAAAGATCTAAAAGTAGGAGCGCCAGTTCCACTACTGGGTGCTGCAAGTATCGTATTTTGAGATTGGTTCTTCCACGCGATCGCAACGGTTCCGTTAGTCGTTACTGGCGAACCGGACACATCAAACTCAGTCGATGGCGCGGTAACCGCTACGCTTGTCACTGTGCCTCCACCAGTGGCGATTGTTGCCCACTCAAGCGTGGTTGCTGAACTTGCTCTTAATACTTGCCCAGACGTAGGTGCAGAAGTTGGTGCGGTTAAATCTATATTCTGGGTAAGACCAACTGCGCGAATAATGAGCGAGTATGCGCCACTCAATATCTGAACGATTGCCTGTTTCACAAGGTAATCCTCTACAATACGCTTATATTATTATCTATTGCTTTTGGTTATGGTAACTTTACGATAACGAGAACAAGGTATGACAGCAGTACTGCATTTAACAAACAATGAGCACCCAGGTAGAAGATATGCTGTAGAGCAAGGTGCAAACTTTCGCAAAGTGACATTCATGCTTGATAGGGATTTGACTGGGTGGACAGTGAGAGGTGAAATCCGGACAGACTACAGAGAGAATAACGGCTTGGTTATTGCTGAATTTGGTTTTGACCCATTAGAGTATAAGCCAGTTATTATTTGTGGAGTGTCGGTGCAGCGATCGCTGGTCACCCCAACTTTAGCATCAAGCGTGACTACCTCAATGGGTGCGGACTGGGTAAGCAGACGCATGACGCAAAGACGCAATGCGAGTGATCAGCCACAAATCGGTAGAAACGTTTGGGTGTATGATGTAGCAGCTTTTACAACTGGTGAGCGGATGCGAATCTCGCAAGGGTTTCTAGAAGTAGATTTGGAGGTTACAGCATGAGGCGCTTAACGTGCGATCAATCTGTCCAGCCCATATCACAAGTTGCGATAACATCTGATGACAATACTGAATACATAGAGATAGTAGATAATACAACGCTTATTCAAGTAGGAGCAGGGAGCGGTGGTAATGGTTCCCTTGTCGATTACCGCATGGGTTTTACCCAGGCAGATCTTGTTGGAGATTTAATCCCAGTTCCGCACAATTTGCTGGCGTCAGATGGAGTTGTATCGATAATCCTGGTAAACAATGACATGGAGCAAGTAGAGCCAAGCAATGTAATTTTTATTAACGAGAATATTGCACACGTATCTTTGGAAGGATACACACCAATCCCTGAAACTTGGTACATTAGAGCGCTATGAGACAAAAAGACATTGCTTTAGTTTTAGAAAACCTCAACTACTACAGTGGCGAGGGCTTTTGGAATACCGCAATATTGCCAAAAATCGATGAGATAACCGACTCAGATCGCAAAGTAATGGCGCGGGTAAAACGTCTATTTCAGGTATCAAACAAGTGCCGCGAAGTGGTAGTGCGTCATCGTAATGCACTTTATGGGAACGCGCCGACTTGGTACATTGTGAATCAAGCAGGTGAGCGCGACAGTAGTTCGGTGGGAAAAAATCTGGGTGAGACTTTGCGCAGATTGCAAGCCCAATGGCTCCGCATGAGCATTGGTCGTTACACCTGGCACACTGACCCTGTAGCCAAAGCAATAGATGATGCGCTTATAACTGGTTACGGTTACTTAAGAATATGGAGTCCTGCAAAGTATGCTAATAGCCCTAATCTTTTACAGCGTGTTGGCTTGCATTCTCCCAACCCCGACTCAGTTAACCTTGTGCTTGATGATGACGGGTTTATTGACCGGATAGAGTACTTTTTCTTAAAAGATGAAAAAAACTATATAGAAGTCCAAGAACTGGATGAGCAGGGATATACGGTTTTTCGCTGGGAAGATGAGGACGGCAAAACTGTACCAATGGATGATTCTGGTACAGAGGAAATAAAGTTAAACCTAGGCGGACGTTTCAGTATCTTTGAGATACAGCGAGCACCACTTATCACTGAAACTGTGAAGCGATCGCAGAACGGTATTAACCACGCATTAACAATGGTGCCCACTAACATTGAGTTTGCGGGTTTCTTGTCTCATATAGTTCTTAACGGATTGCCTCCTGGGGAGTACCAGGACTTTGATGGCAGGGATGTTTTTATCCCTAAAGAAGAGTTGATCGCATCACCTGGTCGGACGGCTTTTGTTTCTGGGATACCTCAGTTTGACGAAACTGGGCGCGTTACTGGTTACACTACACCATCCATTGCAAGTAATGATCCAGTAGATATTACTTCACTAGTAAATAGTTACAAGCTTTTCTGTAGCGTCATTTACGAGAATTGCAACCAAGGACATATACTGGGGCAAGACATGATAGTGTCTGGCATCTCGCGACAGCAGATGCGAGCAGATTTCAAAACAGCCTTATCCTTGGACAAAATAATGATAGAAGCAATCTTGGCAGATTGCTGGATGGCAGCTTTGCTCATGTTGATGCAAGGACAAGCAAAGATTTTAAGCAATTATGATATTGCAGTTAATATCCTCTTAGATTTAGGAGCACCATCCCCAGAGGAAAGGAAAGACATCCGCGATAACTATGCAGCAGGACTTTTAAGTAAGCCAACGGCTATTAGTTTGCAAGGATACGTTGATAATGCTGAAACGGAGGTTGCAAATATTGAGAAAGATGCGATCGCCAACGTGGAAGCTGGAAAAGGCGCGGCTGATATACTAGACCTGAGTGAACACCAGCCTAAAGGCGAAAATCAGGAGAATGCAGCTTGAAGATATATCTAGAGCGCCTTTTTCACGACACAAGATACGAGTTGGATGAAGTCATAAGCACAAATACTCAAACTCATTATTTCCTAACAATTTAGAACGGACTGAGATTAAGCATCTGATGAAGTTTTGAAGTCTAAAATCACCGAGATTACTGCGGTTATAAAAATGTTAAGGACAATGGTCGTACACAACCTAAGAAGACCGGGATCATAGACAGTATCAACAAATAAAATCTAATCAACTAATAGTAACTAAGAAAAAATAGCCGTGTCTTATTTCAATCATAGTAGTTGAAACACTTCATTTATCCTAACAATAGTTTAGACAGTACTCTTTGAGTCAAAGTAAAATCACGCTTGGTTTTGGGTACATTCGGGTACAATTCTCTGCTAACCTACTGTTATCCGACTTAAAAATTACTTATAATCTAGATGGGGTAAAACTTATGACGAATTCTAAGACCACTGACACAACCGCAAATGTACCCAAAAGTACCCAGAAAATAGAGGGAGTAAAAACACCTAAAATTCCAGCGAAAAATAAGAAGCAGTTCAAGTCGGTGACTGACTTGGGTAATCATTGGATTAAGGCTTATGTCGAAGGTTACGAACTTATAAGGGAACCAAGCTGGTATGCTCGCTGCTTATCCAACACTTCCAATAAATTACCTGGTCACATCCGTTATGTCAATGGGGTGAGGACTGACCTAATCAATCAGTGCTGGCTAGTAGGAAATCAAGCTGTCCGCAGTGGTAGCAGTGACCTGATGAGATTGGTAGAAGATTACATGGGCAAGTCATCTCTGTGGCTTGAGTACTTTCTTGGTACTTTAGCTCATCTACCACAGATTAACCCAGAAATGAATCTAGAAGTTACGGTAACTACCAATGATGTTAAACGTCACTCAGGAATTATCAGGAAGAATGAAGGGACCCACAAGGTAGAATTGTGTGGCGTCCCATGTGGTGTAACTATTACCATTAAAGCAATCTTACCCGAAGGATTTGCAGCGCTTAAAAGCCAGAAGCTAGACGGTGCGGTGACCATCTGTGATATTGGTGGTGGTAATACGTCTATCAGTCGATTCTTTAACTCGGAACCAGTAGGAGAAGTTGCAGTTAAGGATTTTGGCGCTGAATACTTGATTGAGAAAATTGCTTGTAACTCTGACCTCAAAGCACTCATCAAGCAAGCACCTAGTAAGGATGTCATCAACCGCAGTATTGAGATAGGAGTGAAGTTCAAAAAGTCGGAAGCTGGCGATAAGATACCATTTCTGGCTTATGGTGAATCAGATCTCAATTTTTACAAGGTCTATGAGTTCGAGCTACAGGACTTTATTAATTGCAGACTTAGAGAAGTCATCAAGCAGTTAGAACAGTACAAGCTTGGTGGCGACCAAATCCTGATAATTGGAGGTGGTTCTAAGCTTCCACTGCTGAATGCTGCACTAAAGAAGAAAGGATTCTTGATTTCTGCCAATGGTGCTTTTGATAACCTCATGGGACTGATAGCGGAGGTTGGGTAATGACAGCTGATAAAATCAGGATTAAAAAGTATCAAAAGCCCAAAGTACAACAATGGTGTGAAGCGCTCTTAGTTAGTGAGAGTCGGTTTGTAGAGGACGCAATAGGGTTTTATCTGCGGTATTTAGAAGGAAACTACTCTGTTGTACCTGAAATATCAACAACAGCGCCTGCAAGCTTAAATGGTCATCAAGAACAACTCATTAAACCTGCGTTGATAGAAACAGACGATCCTGAAGAATTTGACGGTGGAATAGAGCTTTAAAACTGAAAGCATTGGGAGTATAAAATAAATCCAACAAGACACCAGCAAACATGAAATCAGAAACACGAAATGCATTGCTAAAAGCTTATGCACAACTACACCAAATCATTGAAGAATTGTATAAAGCCCACGACAAAGCAATAGAAAACAATGATTTTGATGATGCTAGCTTGTTGGCTAGTAGAGCAGATAGACTTTATGAAGAAGTAGAAAATTTAGAGATTGTCATCTCAGAATTGGAGTCAGAATGAAAACAATTGAAGAATTAAAAACTCGGATTAAGGAACTCAGTAGTCAAGCTGTAAAATTTAGTAAAAAAGCAACTGAAGTATGTTTGACAGACCGAGAACAAGCCAAACAGTACAGACAACAAGCAAAAGATGCTAGCAAACGCAGTCAAGTATTGATACAAGAGTTAAAACGTCAGTCGGTTTAAAGTTAAAAACTGGCTAACTTTGAGAGTCGCCAGTTTCTAGTTCTACAGATGGAAAGCTCTTCGTGCTGGAAGGGCTTTTTACTATTGTATTGTGTCATTGCATTGTCCCCTTCCGCCATTCGTGATAAGTTAAGGGGAGTGGTTTAATTATCAAACAATCACAACCTATCAGGCAAAAAACTAAAAGTTTGCGAGCAATCATCATTAGCGATCGCCCACCCCTCCTCTGGTGCAATCACCCCATTGGTTTTGTCATATAATGCTTGACGGCGACGTAAGACGGCTATAACTGAAGTTTACCATGTGTAAGTTCTCGCCTTAATACCATCCCGGCGTTAAGGTTCCCATGCTGGCTCAGGTAGTCGCTTGATACCCGCTTGCTTTTCAAAAGATGCGGGTTGATAGATTGGGGTTATTTCAGCGTTTGCAAGAGCTTTTTGCCTTTCAACCCTATAGAACTCAGCTTCTACGATTCCCGCGTCAACCCAAGCTTTTTTGAGGGGCATCTGCGTACATCTGCAACGTGGGTGGATGGGTGGGCGGATACCGTCAGACAATCTGTAAGTTTGCAAATGTCTTGCCAAACAGTAACCGCAGATGATTTTGTCTGATATTGCCACCCAGGTTACCCACTCAATATCGGCTTGAGAGTAACGTTGTACAGCCGCATCATTGTAAGCTGCGATCGCTTCATATCTGGCTATGGACTCAGCCCTAGATTTTGTCACTCCTAGCTGCTGCTGCAACGGCTGCAAAACGCGCTGAATTCCCCATCCCTGTACAATGCCCTGCGAGATGATGTTGGTAGCTGTGTCGGCAAAATTGTCGCCATATCTAAGCAACCTTTGATAAGTACCCTTAGCACTGGCTGCGACCGCTTCAATGGCGATATCAGACAAAGGTTTAAGTTTCTCGTTACCTAGCGCTTGAGCAAAAAGCCCAGCGACATCAAACCCTGCGTTGGTCGTGTCTTTGAGAACCTCGCCAAATATCGCCTTGTAACTGTCGGCTTTGTCGGGGTTTACTATTTGCAGAAGTCCGCCTAGCTCTCTAAATATCAAAGCGCGGCGCTGGGATTGCAACAAAGTGGCATTGCTAGAAATGTTGCTATAACTTTTGACTAAATCTTTCTCTAATGCTCCGTAAGCAGTTTCTAAGGCACGGTTTAAGCGAGCTATTGCTTTGTCCTCCATGCCTTTAATTTGCTCATCGTATCTGGCAGCAATTTTTAGTACTTCTTGCGACATCTTTATCTCCACATCCCGTTAACGTAAAGTTACGGTAACGGGAAATTAACGTCTTTGATAGTGCCTGAATAGTTGCTTAAGTATTGCCTCATACAACTTAGTCGGGACGCCATTCCCAATTATAGAACCAGCTACTCGTGTTTCTTCTGGCAAGATATACCAATCCGGCATGGTTTGTAGCATCGCCATGTCTTTGATTGACAACGTTAACCAGTCGCCTTTGTACCAGATATCAAAGAATGAGCGACGATTGCTGCCATGTGAATCTGAAAACAAAGCGCAGGTTATAACTGGTGCGGATTCCCAAAAATGTTTGACTGCTAAATTCTTACCGTGATAGCTTCGCTTTTGTATCAGGAAAGTGTAAGAATCAGGGTAGCAGGTGCGTACTGCATCCAATGCATTGATTTGTGCTGGCGATGGACAGATTTCTCTCATGGATTCAATACGATCGCCTAAAACCTCCCCCCAACTAATAGGACGCTGCATCGGAGGTAAACCCACAGTTGTTCCATTGCGGCAACACGTCAAAAAAAGACGCTCCCTGCGCTGTGGGACGCCATAAAAGTTTGCATTAAGCACGTCATAAGTTATGCTGTAGCCTAGGTTGCTGAGTGCGCACATAATTAGTTTTATAGATTCTGTGGCAAAGTAACCCCTAACCTGCTCTAAAGTGAAATAGTATGGTCGTAGCGCGGTTATCGCATTCACTATACCAATTGCCGCTTTTAAGTCTTGCTCTGTTTCTTTCCCCTCAGAATTAGCTGCCGAAAAGTTTTTGCATGATGGGCTGGCGTGCAAAAGCATCCAGTCATCTCCCATGTAAGGAATCCAGTTTACTGATTCTACTGGGGTTCTTAAGAGTTCTGTGTTCGGATAATTCTTTGCGTAGGAGTCGGCGATCGCAGTTGATAGCTCAACTCTGCCTGGGTCATACTCTACCGCTAGATCTGTCTTTAAACCCATTTCATGAATAGCGGTATCCAAGACCCCGCCACCGCTGAATAACACAGCAATTTTGCTCATAACTGTCCTCTGTTATTTTACTGATTTTTTAGTTCGTGTTTTTGTGGGCGCAGTTGGTATCTCTACTGGCTTAGGTGGGCAAAGAGTATTAGGATTAATTGGCTCTATAGTGTGTTTAAAAATCTTGAAATCAGTCCAGCCCTGCCTACGCATCATCATAATTACTTCCGTCACTATTTAATTTCAACAATTTCTTGACCTTTCCGAATTCTTGCAGCTCGCTCTTTCGCAGTTTTTTGGGTCAAATCATCACACACAACAAATATGCGATCATCTTCCTTTGCGCTGAGATTGGGGACTGTCGCGCAATACGTTCATTTCCTTCCCATCACTTTATGCCTCTAATATGACATAAGGGGCATATTATGTCAAGTTCTGGTTATAGTAAAGTTACGATAACCGGGGATATGATAGTGCAAGAGGCAGGGACAAAAATATGAACGATTACAGTAATGCTTTAGAATTCTTAGGGAAGCAAGAAGGTGGTGCTGAGCACAAAGAAGCAGTGCTAGCTTATGTAAGAGTTGTACTGGAGGAAAGTAAAGATAAGCAAACTAAATTAAGAGATGCGACCGCAAAGCTTAAGCGATTAAGTGAAGTGACTGGCAGCACCGAAGAAGAATTAGAAAATAAATTATCTGATTTGCAAAGACAGGTCAAGGAATTGACCACAGAGCGTGATAAATTAAAAACCTCATCAGAAGCCGACATAAAAGAATTGGAAGGTTTAAGGGCTGATAAAGCACAGCGAGAAAAGGAAACCAAGATGAGATCGCTTGCTGAGAAAGCAGGCGCAGATTACGAAGCTTTTAATCAATTATTTGGGGATTTGCCTGTAGAACTTGTGGGCGAAACTGTAACAGTGAAAGAAGGGGATAAATCTTTAAGCTTGGACGAGTATTTGCAAGCACAGCCTGCGTGGAAGAAAGCTGCACTATTTTCTAACCAGCAAGAGAGCCAAAACAACAAATTACCGGGTGCGCCACCAAGCGGAAACCAAGCCAGGGAAGGTGGCTACTTAGGAGATGCTTACATCAATAGCCGTTATAACCCAGCACGCTTTGGCAAAAAATGACTCGTTATCGTAACGTTACAGTAACGAGAGGAGATCGCTCTTGACTAAGAACTAGCATTAAGCTAATGTAATGTCAATGGGCGATCTGGGTAAGCCTAAAAACCAGGTATATTATTGTCTTGGCAGTTAGCAGGTCTAGCGCGGCAATAAAGAACGCCACAGATGGGTGGCAAATAGCTAAAACCTGAATTGGAGCGCAGATGGGCGCAACGTGGCGATCTGGGTAAGCCTAAAAACCAGGTATATTGCTGAAATGGCGAAGCAGCAAAGAATGTTACAGATGGGTAGCGCGAGCCGATGTAAAGCTTTTGGATAAAGCGATGTCAAGCGCAGGAATGAGAAGTTTTCCGGTAATAGTTACCGCGTATCAAGCATGGCTTGGGGAGGCGGCAAACTACAACACAATGATGCCGCATGGTGCCCAGATCAATCCGGTAGGGATAGATCCAATAGATAAGGTCACCTTAACGGTATCGGGTGCGATCGCCGCAAATGCCACCAAGATTATATTGACTCAGCCGCTAAACAATTTGCTGGGCATTCAATCTGGGATGACGCTGACTTTCGGTTCTACATCAGTCATCACTAGCGATTGGACATCTCCAGCCAGCAAAGAACTATTAATATTCCCATCGCCAGGGGCAATTGCAGATGCAGCGACTTATGCATTTCCAGGGTATGGAGCACGACCAATCAGAGATGGCATTGCTGTAGGTAGAACATTTGCTGAGCGCGATGCTGGTGCAATGTTTGGGTTAGCGGACGCTAACGATGATGAGATTTACCTTGTTGCTTTCCCGAAACCAGATGTAATACATGATAACGATATAGATTTGATTCGGCATGGTACAAGAATTAGAGAAAACTACTTACCATACTTCTCAACGTACGCAGCCGGATTACAAACAAAACTGCGCAATTCTTATCAAATGTATTTAGCGGCTTAAGAGAGGAAAAATGGCTTTTAGTACACTTCAAGACGTTATAACTCTCCTCTCCAAGCCAGGGCGGGACGGGTTTTCTGATTTCGATAAGCTGACAATCAGCCCAATCTTACAATTCGGGACTGATGATCAGCCTTATCTACTTCAAACCTTGCTGCCAGAGCAATTAAAGCCCAAAAATCAATACACAGAAGGTGCAATAGAGTACATCTCTTCATTAGCAAAAGCAGGTAGCAGTTACTCGCCAACCGACATCAACAAAGGTGGGAACCGCGTTGCTATGTTTGATGTTAAGGTTGGTTTCACCAATCAAAAAGATGTGCTTGATGTTGCATCTTACGAAGCTATTCACGATATCTTGCAACTATCTGGTGATTCAGCAAACTCCCCAGGATTGCAAGAAGCTGCTGAGCGCCTATTGAATTGGACAGAAAATAATATTACCAAGCCAATGATGGACTTAAACGAGGTCTATCGTTCGCAGGCAATTCTTGATGGTAGAGTCCGCAGGCGTGGAGCAAATGGCTATTCGGAGGACGTCATTTATCCGACCGCACCAGGACAAAGAATAGATGTCCCTGGTGGAACAGTTGGTGCGCCAGCGGGATGGAATAACACATCCGGCTATGATGTCGTTGCTGATGTCCTCAACATTCAAACGGCAGCACGGCAAAAGGGCTTGGAAATCGTCCGCATGATTTCTAACTATGATGTGAAGATGAAATTCATGCGGAACGACGTGGTGAGATCCCATTTCTTTGGGGTAACACTGCGACCAACTCAGCAAAATGATGGCATAGCTGTAGGCAGTCTCCCTGCAATCATTGATGAGGATGCTGTAGATGTACTTTTGCGCGGATATCGGTTACCGCGCTGGGAAACTTACGATAAAACTTACAACCAACGGAACCCAACAACAGGGTTGCTGGAGCAAAAACGCTACTTTGATCGCGTCAACCCAACTAACGGCAAAGAATATGACCCCATCTTATTTGTTTGCCGCACCAACCGCAACATAGTTGTCTCTTTACCTAACCCTATAGGGCAAGTCAATCTAACCAACGTCCTGGGCTACTATGCTATTGGTCGCTGTGTGGGTCATTCTGCGCCAGGTAGAATAATGAACCGCTTACTAGAAGATAGTTTGCATCCGCCTAGCTTTACCTGCGAGTTAATCCAGGAAGGCTTGCCAGTTTTACAATCACCCGAATCTTTCTTTGTTCTTAACGTGTACCGTCCATCAGCGACTTAACACTTCCAGGGCTAAAAGCCACTGAGTTCCTAAGCTCCCGCGAGGTTTTTATGATTCATGAAGGTGCTGAAGTTGTCAAAGTTACAAATATCATTGTTTCTTTTATCGAGTACAAGTTGGTAAATGGCGGTGATACTTATGAGACAAAAGTAACAAGTACAATTCGGACTAGAATTGATGAAGTGATGGGCATCCTCACCTTAGGTATTGGGGTGATGCAATCATGCCCAGATGCATACTTAGACCCACAATCTACGGAGGACTGGACAAATGCAGATTGATTTAGAACGCCCAGTGATGTACAACGGGAAAACGTTTTATCCTGACGAGCAAGGGAAAGCGGAGGTTCCGGAGGAGGTGGCGATCGCATTAGGGCTAATAAGCCCACCCACTTCTGACACTCCCACCAAAACCCAATCATCAACTACCAAAAAGTGATGCCATTAACAACCATCGCTACTGCAATTGATGCTTTTGTCAAAATCCCCGCTGTTGCCCAGCTTTACGAAGATTCAGACCTCGCTCATGTAGAAAATATTCTCGTTTCTACAGCAGGCACCTTAAAGCAAGGAGGAGTAGGATATCGCATCTATGCTGCTGCCAAAGCTTACCTAGGTACGCATCCTGAACTTAGATTTGTAGAAGTTCATGATGGAACCAAGATTGGCAATATTGATGCGCTATTAAAATCTTTTGACGCTTTACAAGCTCAGGAAGACAACAATCTCTTTACAAAAACCGCTTTTCGCGTGACACCATTTATAACAACTAGTGTACGCAAATTCGCTGAGCCATGAGAAAAATACTGGGGTCTAGAAAAGTTTTCGAGCACGCCACCATCACCTTTGGGATAATCGAACCCACATGTGATTTGGACGAGCGTGGTAACTTTGCTCAAAAGAAAACCACAATAACCTTGGTGGCGCAGATAGATCGCAGTGGCACCAGCACTGGCAAGCAAGGAGATACTGAAGCTTACGCTACCAGTGAGCGCTTGATGAGCGGGCATTTGGTACAACCAACTAAAATACCATCAGGCTTAGTCCCAGGCATTATTGGTCGGATTGAATTTCCAGATGGAGAGATTAATAATTGTCGCTTGTTACCGTCTTCTCAGATTTCATGGAAGATAATCAAATGCGATCGCATTAACTTATCCGTTGGTGCTGGTGCCATAGCTCGTCAATCTTAACTCCCGTTACCGTAACGTTACGTTAACCAATGGCTGCAACTTTTACTGTCAAAATAAACGAAAAAAACCTGGGGAATTTCCGAGGGTTGCCGGATCAGATAAGGAATATGCGCAAGCCCATGCAAAATGCTCTTGCTTATCTGGAAGCGGAAACCAAGAAACAGTTTGTATCTGAAACTGACCCAGAAGGTCGTGCGTGGGCAAGTTTAAAACCCAGCACTTTGGCAAGGAAGAAAAGTGGAGCTATTGGGAGAGAAACGAGTGCGATGATTAACTCTATCTTTACCAGGCTAACGGGAGATTTACAAGGAGAAATTGGTTTAAGCGTTGAGTATGCACTTTACTTCAGCGAAGGTACAAAGAAAATGGCAGCGCGTCCAATCCTGGGATTTAATAATACTAGAGAAGCAAAAGTGATGTCACTTTTTGAGATCTATATAGGAGATCTTGTGAGATGACGCAGTGCATAGGTGGAGATCCATCACCGGATAGAAACGAATATGCGGATATTGATAAGGCGATTGCCGAAAGGTTGCAGCCACTAAGAGAGTATTTAGAAGGGGAAGACATTTTAGTCCGCGCTTTGCCGGATTTGGCGGCAGGGTTTAGCGATCGCACTGATTCTGGCGACATCTACTTTGTCCTTTCCCAAGGCGAAGCTAACCGGGATGAGCGCACCAGAGTATTGCTTTCTGAGACTTGGCAAATCACCTTGGTAGTGATGCTTCCTAACCGTTACAGCAAGGCAGGAGTCTACGACGTTTTTAAGCGAGCCAGAAATCTTTTAGTGGGCTTTACTCCTCCTTATGCTCTCCAACCTATCGGTGCACCAGATTGGCGATTTAATCGCGATCAAGCACACTGGGTGATAGAAGCTATCTTTCCTTTTGACGTTTGCATACTTGACACCTCTCCAGATGAGGAGGATGAACCCACAATTACTGAGTTAAGGATTCAAGGAATATCTTACACGGAGGTTGTAACCAGTGCGAATTAAATGGAAAGTCGAGACATATGCAACAGTTGAAATTAATGGTGAGATGACTCAACTATTATTTGACGAGGAGTACGAAGTCCCAGAAGATTCTGAGTATTTCCAGGATGCGCTTACTAGGGGATGGGCTGTTGAAGTTAAGGAGAAAGAATAATGGCGCTAACAAAAGGAGTCATCATTTACCCAGGCACTACAACGCCAATATTGTCCGGTAATAGCTTGCCTCTCGCCATAATAGGCACAGCAACCAATGCTACAGTTTCTAACAACACAATCCAAAAAGTGACAAGCGCAGCCGACGCCACTGCTAAATTTGGTGCACACGCGGCAGGGGATACTCTTCCCCGCAATTTAGACATACTGATACGTTACGGATGCAATAATATCTACGCTATCAAGGTTGCTGATGCCGCCAGTATTGTGGGGTCTGACACAACAGGCGCTCGCACGGGCATCTACCTCATCAAAGATATCCCATCTCTCTATAAGGATATCCCCAATTTCATCTTAGCCCCAGGACAAAACACTGATGCGGTGGTTACTGCGGCGACCGCTGTGGCGGATGCAATTCGCTCGATTGCTGTCATTGACCCTACAGATGGGGATAGCATTGCCAACATTGTCACAGCACGCGCTGGGAATACAGGCATCGGGCAGGATAAGGAACGCTTAATAATTACTTACCCCTACCTAAACAACGCAGTCACTCCAACTATCCATGAACCTCTGTCCACGCACTTAGCAGGTACTATGGCGAAAAATGGAGATTATGGTAAAACGGTATCATCACAACCGTTGCTCGGTATCTCCACGCTTAGTGTATCATTGTCTATGAGTGTTACTGATGAGAACTCCGATACTAGCAAGTTACTGGGAGCAGGGGTGATTACAGTTATGAACGATGACAATATACCTGGTGGATTTGAAACTTGGGGCGATCGCAACTCCACATTCCCCAGTAGTTCAGACGTTCGTTCCTTTATCCACGCTATCCGCACAGAAGATGCAGTCATGCAGAAAGCAATATTTCGTGCGCGGAAATTTATTGATTTACCTAGTAACTTAATGACAGCAAACATGGCGACATCCTCTTACGATGCCATGTTCTTTGAAATGGCAACTCAAAGTGGATTGCAGCGCGGTTCGGCGCAATGGGACAGCACTAACAGCAATATTCCTGCTGGTCGGCTAAAACACATCTTACAATTTCAACCCAACAACATGGTGGAAATTATGGAACTCGCTGTGAGCATAGGAGGTTAATTATGGCATCACCATCAACTTATGAAACAAGAGGTCAGTGGGCATGGTCAATTATTGGTGGTAGCGGAACACCTGCTATAGCAACGGGGACAGCTTCAGAATTCACCATTGAAGGGTTAGAGCGCGAGGTTGACCAAGATAGGCGTCCTGGCGCAGGAGGGGCGCTAAGTTATGGCGGAGATTTTAACCCCATTACTGCAACGCTTAGTCTAATGAGCATTACCGATGGAGTTAGAAGCGCCGCGATGGAATCTGTGTGCTCAAATGCAACAATAAATGCATCTGCTGTCTTTCAAAATACAAGAGATGCATGCGATATTGGTACGTACTCCATATCTATGCGCGGTATCTTGATTAAGTACCCTATCGGTTGGAAGTTCAGTACAGATAAAGGGGAGGTGGAGTTAGTACTGGGTGTGAACTATTACACAGAAACATTTAAAGGTAAAACATTCACTTATAACCCTGATGAAATGGAATGGATATGGAATGGCACAAACTTATGGGCAAATCGGAAGCTAGCTTTGGGGATGTAGAAATTGTGTTGATTGCAATCTATCAGAATTGAAAAAGCCTCGCGTTAAGCCATACTGCGTGTCTTCAGACTGCAATATGGCTTAATGCGATTCCTTTTTGTAGCCAGTCTTTATAAGTAGTCATTGCCTCATCGTTATCGTAACGTTATGGTAACCAGAAATCAATTTATAATGACTGTAGTTGTTTGTATATAGTGATATGACTACTGAGGCGATCGCATCCACAAACTCCGTTGTTCTTAGAGACGGTTCGCTCATTTTTACTGCTAAACCTTTGTGTGCATGGGCTTATTTCCTGTTTATTGAAAAATCACAGATGCCCGGAGAAACTGGCAATCCAAGAGCAATAGGTTCTAGATTAGCGCAGGCATGGTTGTTTAGCGAAGCCTACACACTAAATAGCGAACCACTTACTGAAATACAATTGAATATTCTTAGTTTGACAATGCGCGAAGCTAACAGATTGTTGGTTCCTTTAACAAGTATTTCTGTAACAATTGATATACTGGATGATGCGGATACATTAGCAGAGTCTACACACGTAAAGATTAAAGATCATGAGTATACGATGCTTTCAATTCCGTGGGAAGCGGCGGATAAGTGGTTAGCGGATGTTAGAGTTAGCGTTGCCCAAGCTTATAAGAATATGGCTAAGGGATATATTCGGCGTGATGGCGATTGCATTACTGATGACATGCTTAATAATCCTGAAATTTTAGGAATAGAGGAGGGCAAGCTCTTTTTTGAGTGGGTAAAGTATGCAGTGAACTAATACCTGAGCGGTTAACCATCTTGAGAGTGTGCAAGTACATGGGTTGGTCGCTAGTGGATTTACAATATTTTAAAGATTTGCATCATTTGAATGAGTGGCTTATTGAAATCATTAAAGAAATGAAGCGAGAGCAGCAAGAAATAAACAAGACTAAAAATCGCCTTTAAGCCCTCTATTTTCTTAAAAATGATGAATTATACCATCATGTATATTAAAAGCTTTTAAAAAAGATTTTCGCGGCGCTGGCAGGGTAAATAGTCTTTAAGAATGATTGTGACTTTTTAAAATATCCCTTTTTTAAATTAGAACGTAGTTAATAATTGTGGTTTACGTTCTTTATCTTTTGTTTTTCTTTTTTCTTTTTTTAACTTTTAACAGACTATTCTTCAAAAAATTTCGCGTGCGTTCTTATGTGTGTATTTTCTGTTTGTTTTTTTTTGAATGTTTTCTCTGAATATAGTAGAGCGGGGGAATCAACACTTCCGTAAATTAGAAATCCTCATTTACGTGAATTAGGATTCCCTGTTTACGTAAATGAGGAATCCTCCGTTACGTAAATGAGGGGTTGGGCAAAATGGCGAAACAGTTGATATTACAGGTTTTGGCGGATGTTGGTAACGCCATCGCTGGGTTGAAAAATGTTGGCGGCGCTTTAGATGACATCTCCAAAAAAGCAAAGGACGTTGGTGGAAAAATGACGGACTTTGGAAAAAGTCTTGGTGCTGTGACCACTGTCCCAATCGTCGCTGCTTTAGGGGCTGCAACTAAGACTGCGCTAGATTTTGATACCCAAATAGGTGATGCTGGGCGTGCATTGGATTTGCAAGGAGCTAAACTGGACAATTTCAAAAAGCAGATATTAGAAACTGCGCCAGCATTAGGACAAATGCCGACTAAGTTTGCGGAGATTGCCACGGAAGCTGGAAAGCTAGGTATAGCTGGCGATAAGGTAGTGGAGTTTGCTCAGTTGGTTAGCAAAGGTGTGATGGCGACAGGTGCCGATGCCATTGAAATGTCAAAAAACCTTGCAGCGCTTCAAACCATTACTGGGTCATCTGCGCAGGATATGGAGAAGTTGGTTGCTGCCGCTAACAAGGTAGATGATGCCATTGGTGGTTCCACGCCTGAAATCTTAGAATTTGTCCGCCAAACTGCTGCCGCAGGTAAGCTTGTGAACATCAACACAAAGGAACTGGCAGCGTACGGTGGCGCGATGCAAAGCTTAGGCATTCAAAACGGCGTAGCTTACCGTACTATGGGCAAGCTCATCACCACACTAGCTGCACCACAAGTGCTATCCAAAAACCAAATTGAAGGACTCAACGCTTTAGGTATTAGCGCGACCGAAATGGCGGCGAAGATGAAGGAGTCTGGTTCAGGCGGGGTGCAATTCTTCCTTGACAAAGTTAAATCTATTGCCACAACTGACCCACAGCGAGCGCTGGGTGCAGTTAAAGAACTAATTGGTGCGGACTTTGGCGATGAAGTTCTGACAAGTGCTTTAGCCGTAGATAAATTTAAAGAAGCACTAAAGTATGCGGGGGATGATGCCGGGAACCTTGCCAAATTCCAAGCAGAGGTGGAAAAGAAAACTCAAGGAGTTGCAGGTCAAATTCAAGTCTTTAATGCTAACCTGGCTCAAGTAGGTATAACTATTGGTTCTGCCATCCTTCCTGCGTTAAATGCTTTACTCAGTGGTCTGCTGCCTGTCATTCAAGCATTTGGAAAATTTGCAGAAGCTAATCCGGTATTGGTGCAGATAGGTGTGGGTGTTGCAGGATTGGTTGCTGCGATCGCACCTCTTATCATCATCATTGGTTCACTCATCACCGCAGTTGGTAGTATAGGCGCGGCAATGGGAACAATTGCTCCAATACTTGCTGGGGTAACAGCGGCTGTTGGTGGTGCAGTTGCTGCTGTTGTCTCAGTACCAGGGTTGATTACTGTAGCAATTGCTGCGGCAGTCGCAGCTGTGGCATACGGAGTTTATCAAATCGTTACCCATTGGGATTCCATCAAAGCTGGTACAGCAGCAGCCTGGGACGCGGTTGTTGCTAAGATTGGGCAAGCAAAGGATGCACTTGCTCAGAAGTGGACAGAACTGACAACCGCAGCAGGTACAGCATGGACAAATATCCAAAACACCATAAACCAAGCAGGTGCAAATATTCAGGCAAAGTGGACAGAACTCCAAGCCAGCGCAGGTACAATCTGGGCTAGCATTCAAGCCCGGGTGCAATCAGCAGGGACGGCAATCTCACAAAAGTGGGTAGAGGTGCAGAATGCAACGAGCGCAGCGTGGACGGGCATTGTTGCTAAAGTCCAAGAAGGTGTAAGTACTGCAACCAAGGCGCTATCTGGTCTACCTGCTGCGTTTCAATCTTCCATGTCCAACGCCTACAACGTTGTTCGCAATACGATGGCGCAAATCATCAAAGCAATTACGGACGCAGTATCTTCAATGGTTAACGCGCTCAAGAATGCTGGCGCAAGTATGATGAATACTCTGGCTGACGGAATCAAAGGTGCTGCCAGTGCCCCAGTAAATGCGGTACAAGGCGCGATGAGTGCGGTAAGGTCATATTTACCAGGAAGCGACGCTAAACTAGGCGCGTTGTCAGATTTAACGGCATCTGGTCGCGCACTTTTGCAAACATTCGCCGACGCAATGATGAGTAATGTTGCTCCAGTCCTCAAAGCTGCTTCTTCGGTTGCGAGCGCCGCGATGCCTAGTGAGCAAAGAGCGCCAATGCTGATGGGAAATAACTCCTCATCCAATATCACTATTAACTTTCAACCCACTGTAAATCTTTCAGGGTCTGCAAATCAGGATGATGGTAGAAAGTTACTTGCACAAATGGAAAAATGGTCGAGTGAGATTTTGGATCTTTTAGATCGCAATCGTAGCAGAAATAATCGGAGATAATATGGCAGTAAAGCGTCCTATTATTAGCTATGTGTCTATCAACTCTAGTGTTGGGACTACTAGCATTGGAAATTATATCAGCGATTTTTCATATACCGAAGAACCTGGCTTTGGTCGCTCACATTGTGAATTTACCCTTGACCCTAGCGCAACGCTTATTCCTCAAATTGGTGATGCGGTAGAAATTCAAGTGAAATACTCTTCTGATCCTGCCCCCAATAACATCACCACAGGAACCCATAAGGTAAATGACGTTATTTATGACCATGTCCGCAAGGTTTACAACATTGGCATGAGTGCATTTGATTTTAATGGTGGTGCACTCAATGAAATTGGGTACAGCTATGACAATGCTACTATCAGAGCAATCGTGGACACTCAAGCAACACAGCTTAGCTTAACTGTCAACAATTTAAGTGGTATATCGGGTGCGATCGCAGGGTTTCAAACCCAAAACTCATCCAGTCAAACCGTTTACAGATTCTCAGGTAAAACCCGCGCTGAAATCTTAGAATCCCTTGCCCAGCAATATGGGTTTTTGCTTAGAGTTAAAGCTGGAACCATTTTCTTCTATGATTTTTTAGATTTTGAAAATGCTTCTCCAGTACTCACGCTTTCACCAACCAGTATTGCCAGTGATTCCACTGCGCAGGTTCGCTTTTCTACTGATGGGGTTTATAGCGCAGTGCGTGTTCAGTACATGAGTGGTGGTTCTCCTATCACCAGTGATTTAAATATTGAGTACGCTAATGTAATTAATCGTATTCTTAACTTGCAATCAAAAGGAATCCTTTATAACGGAGAAAGCGCGGCGCGGTTCGCCTATGGGGCTGCTAAAGACAATAACAAAGAACAACAAGTGTTTACTGCTACGACTGAAGGCAACTGGCTTTATGTTTTGGGTGCGATCATCCAACTTTCAGGGTTTAGCCAGGGAAATCATAAATACTTTCTTCGCAGATGCGTTCACACACTCAGGCAATCTGATTCATGGCGCACCATGATAGAATTACAGCGAGTATTTAACATTTAGCTGGTTATCGTAACGTTACGGTAACCATTAAAATGAGTGCAGAACTATGTCTCTTCAATCTGGCAGCTTTGGCACTATCACCTTTGCTGTACCGGAAATCTTAAAGATTGCGGTACAGCAAACATCAGGATATGTTGAGATTCCGATTATCAATGGCTTTTCTCGTGTTCACTGGATATCTGACGAGCTTGATAGGATAAAGATAGATTTTAAGTTTAGCTCTATGCCTGGTGTGGGCTACAACACAAGCGCTAAAGCTCGGTTAGACTTGCTCCGCGCTGAAAAAGGTTCCACAACGCCTAAAGCGCTTACGATAGCAGGTGAAAGCTTTGGCAATTATTTAGTGAAATCTATTAACTGGGAGGTGATATCTCAGGCGGGGACGATGAAACCCATAGTTGTAACTGCTCAGGTAGAATTTCTAGCAAATCCAATTTAAGGGAAGTGTAAACAAAAACTATGGATGTATCAACGCAGAAACTATTACAAGCTCTGGAAGCAAAGAACGACCCCAAGCTAGCACCCATAATAACTAGAGCAAAAGCCAACTACTACCATGATTACAAATCAGATCTTATGGCTCCTATTGTCACTTTGGTCGCGGATTTGCGTGGTGCGGGGCATGAAGATTTAGCACAGAGAGCTGTTGATGGAGAGTTCGACTCAACCAAAGAAGAATCGGACGCATGGGCAAAAAGCAGCGAAGAGAAAGCAGTATTTGCTGAACTACTGGGTTCTAGGAAGAAGCGTCTTAAACCGCGAGGATTTGGTAACTAGAGATGCAGTTACGGACAGCGATCGCACGATTGACCCCAAAACCTTGAAAGACCATCCAGGACAGTCGCGTACCAGTAACGGCATAGTGTCAACAGCTACTGGTAGATCCCAACTTTTAAAGATAGCCTTGGTTACCGTAACGTTATGATAACCAAGGCTGTGACAACGTTTTTGTAATTCAATTTACCCAAGTAGGACGTACCCAAATTTCCTGTTTATCTGCTTCTCGCCATGAAAGAACGCGATAATGACCGCGCCGGAAATGACCTACAGGGCTATTATGAGTACCACCTTGGGGAGATTGGCGTTGATGCTTATACTCTTTCCCAACCCAAATAAAATTGCGTTCTGCTTTTGGGTCAGGTCTGCGTTGATGTTTGTTGGGTTTGCTTGTCTTTGCGATCGCATTAACTGATTCTGGTTTCTTAGAAATCATGTACAACAAAATCTGAAACACCAGCCCACTAATCTGATTGATAAAAAGCGCTTCTGTTTGCGCATTGCCGTTGACATAATAGTTGAAACCAGCAATAGGATGCTCATTTTCCGGGCTGGGCAATTCTGTCGTGCTAGAGTAAATGTAATTAAGATCTAGCGACGTTACCCATCGAAGTCTGAAGGAATCTATCCCTTTTCTGTTAACGATGTTGTGTTTTATATTAAACCCGCATTTAGCGCCTACGTACTTAAGATAGGCGTTATCTCTTTTCTCCTCATGACTGTACGTTCGTTTATTTTGTGAGGGCGAGAGGAATTAATGCCTGACAGGGTAAGGAAAAACCGAATTGAGGAGCTGATTATAGTGATACCATGTAATACGTGGAAAAGGCTGAAGAAGAGTAACGGTGTAATACATGGAAAGAGAAGCCGACAGCTACCGTCAGTAGACCGAAAAGTTTTGCGATCGCCTTAAAAAACAGATTAAAAATCAGAATGCTGCCTAATTAACTGTATTTTTGAATACTTTTTTTCGGATTTTCGGAAAAATAATTTGATAAGAAAAGCTAATCTATAAACTCTAAACCCTAGTAGCGCGTCTAGTCTATTTTGTTGGGTAGAAGTTAATCGGCGCACAAAGTCTTTTTTCCCTCTCCCCTGCTCCCTGCCCCCTGCCCCCCTGCAGCCTCAACCCAACATTTTAGTGTGGACGCGCTACTAGGTTGGGGTCAACCGTATATTACTTGGTAAAAGGACTTTGTTTGACTATCGTTTAGCTCGCTCCCCGTCATGGATGAACCACCAAAGGCTTTGGATCTCGTATTACAATTTATTACAATATCTGATAAATAACCATTTTTCCATGTAATACATCGAAAATGCTCTCTTTTCCTGTGTATTACACCGAATGAGGATTTCAAAAGCGAAGATACAGAAAAAGGATGAATTTTTGTAAAATCTAGTCAGTAAAGAGGAGATTGACGCAGGAGAATAGAGTTGAATGAGTACGACAAATTTCTCAGTTTTAACTGATAGTCAGACTGTAGAAGAAGTAGTTAACTGTTTAACGGAACATATTCCGATAAAAACACAAGGTGAGTGTGAGCAAGAGAATATTTTTGAAATTTTAATTAGAGCCGCCGCTCAGAAGGATAGTATAGAAAACACTAGTAAAGTTTTAAAAAATGTGCCCACGAGCAAGAATATTTACTACCATTTGGGAAAATATTCAGACCTCAATTCCCTGGAATCAGATTTAAATGCAGCGCTTCAAAGCCGATTACCAGAGGGAATTAAAAAGGGAAGACACAAAATTGCTATCGATTTTAACTTAATTCCCTATTATGGTCAGCCGTCACCATCAGAATTACCATATATTTATAGAAGTCAGGCGAAAAGCGGTACTTGCTCTTTCTATGCTTATGCAACTTTATACGTAATTAAGAAAAATCAGCGAGTTACTTTAGCCATTAAAGCTGTTCGACAACAAGACACTTTAGTGGCAATCATCACTTATCTTTTAGCTATAATTGAACCTTTAACATTAAAAATTGAGCGATTACTGTTAGATAGAGAGTTCTTTTGCGTACCAGTAATTCGCTGGCTGCAAGCGTTAGATATTCCATTTGAAATGCCAGCGATTATCCGAGGTAAACATGGAGGAACTAGACAATTAATTAGAGGTCGGCGTAGTTATAAAACAACTTACACTTTAAATAGCGATAAACATGGTTCAGTCACCTTTCAAGTTTGGATAGTTTGTACATATAAAAAAGGAAAGAGACGAGCGCATGGACGAGAGTTTTTCGTTTATGCTGTTCATAAAGTTAAGTTGTCATTGCATTCAATACATGATGATTATCGCCTTCGTTTTGGGATTGAAAGCAGCTATCGGATGAAAAATCAATGCCGAATCAAAACAACTGTTAAAAATCCAACCATTAGGTTTATATTTGTAGCTTTAGCGTTTTTAATTATTAATATTTGGATTTATCTATTATGGCGTTATTTGAGTACTTTAAGAAGAACAAGTAAAAAGGCTTTTTCTCATTTATTTACTCTTAAACAAATGCTGGAATTTTTACGTCAAACTATAGACTGCAACTATGGGCTAGTCCGTGAAGTGCATTTGACGTAGGACTGGCTTAGGTTGATTCTGCGAGGTTGATTCTGCGAGGTTGATTCATAAGTTATATTTATGAATCATTAAAAGCGATCAACTTTTTTAGACTTTAGGAAAACTGTATCACGGGCTACTATTTTTTGACGATCGCAAAACTTTTCGGTCTACTGACCGTGTATTGCATGGATAAACTGAATTCATGAGCGAGTGTGTTACATGAACTCAGATTCTTCCGTGTAATACACGGTAAGACCTGATGTTGAAATAGGACTTCAATTCCGTGTATTATGTTTATGAGTGGTCAAATTATGTTGAACTACCCACCAAATCTACCTGATAAAGAACCTCAGGCATTTTCATTAAACAAAGAATTTGTTTTTGAAGCTCGGACAGAGGCGTGATGAAAATGGTAGAATCAGGCAGAAAATAGAGAGTTAAATTACAAAAAACTTTAAGCATTTTCTCAGCAGATGGGCGGTCAGTTTTTCGCTTTGAATTGCCATCATAAAGACCCGCTAGGGATTGTTGAGTTTCTATAAGTGCCTGCCGTACCAGAAACTCCATCAAGGTAAATACCCGCAAAGCGATGTTCAACAAGAACATTAAGCCAATGATTCGGTTTTGGTTTTGGAAGTAAATGGGTAAAGCTGGCAAGGAACCCCTTTTAAAACGGTGAAATCCACGCTCCAAAAGCCATTCATCCCGGTAATACATTACGGCAAGTGATAGACTCAGTTGAGCGGTGGGCGCATTTGTGACATATAATCGCCACCCTGCCAAGGTTTCTGTCTCCTTAATAGCAGTATCAATCTGCTGGATATGAAGTTGAAGACAAATACTCGTTACTGGCTCAGTTGAAGAATTTTTTGATGGTCGTCCTCGTCCAACATGACGAGTTTGTTGAATGATTTCTTCTGTAATTAAAGTTAGGAAGAAATCTTTGACACGATAGCGCTCAAGTATGTTTTCTACTTTATGAGCTAATGCTTGTGAATCCTCTCCTGGTTTAGCGGCTAATTTATTGAGAGCCGTTTGAGCACTATTGATGCGTTGCTGTTGACCGCGAATGGCAGATGCTGCAAGGCTAGGGGAATAAACTACCAAGTAGCGTTCATGCCAACGTACCCACTTGTTGGTTTCTGGGTTTAACCAAAACTTGCCTAACTCCACTTCAAAACCCTTTCCCACCGCAGGTTCTTCTTCATTAAGTCGCGGTAAACGAATCTCCTGGGTTTCTGCTGGTGGCTCTATTACCCATTGCTTAAGATATTGGGGGTGTTGTCCACTCATAGGCAGAGGAACGCAGTAAATACCTTTATTTGCTGCTATTTGAGCGCGAGTTGCAATTGAGCCTGCTTTACAATCAGCGATGAAGACAAAGTTTTTGTGTCCAATCACTTTCACCATTTTTTCCCAAGTGGGAAAATATAATGGGTCATCGGCTCCATTACCTTCAAGGGTAACACTAGCCAATGGCATTCCCATTGGGTCGAGAGTTGCCAGTAATTGACGGTATTGCAACAAGTCTGGACGAAAGTCTTTGGAATAGCCATAACGCAGTAGATTTTCTTGTGGCGAATCACCCTGTTGATGATTCACACTAAAACTAGTTGTATCAGCTCGTGCCACAACTGTTGGTAATTCGTAGGCACGAATTAGATGCCGTCCTAATTTTACTTCAATTTCCTGTGTTGCTTGTGTTTGCTTCCCTAGCTCTTCGACTACCCTTGCCAAGCGGTCATCACTGGCATCTTTTTCTCCTATTGACCACCCCGTTGTTAACTCCAAAATCTTTCGGTGTGCTTCTACCCAAGATTCCACTGCACACAACCGATGGTCTGACTGAGTGATGATGTATGTCAATAACAATACACTCAATTGACCGTAACTCAGTCCTTTGTGGTTTCCGTGCGGTTCCTTCAGTTTTTGGTCAATACATTTGGCAATCTCCATCTGCTTGAGCCACTCCACTATTACGGGAATATCGTCAATCCGCTCAGAACTTATTTCCACCGTTTTGCTCCGTATTACACCGTAATTTTAACCCTTGATTGGGACTTTCGGATGTAATATGAAGAATTACATCAAGGGCATATTTATGAGCGCTCGCCTCTAATTCCTTCCATGTATTACACGGAAAGAGGAGAGGTTGAGTCTTTCCGTGTAATACACCGTTAACCGGATCACTCCTTCCCCAAGTATTACACGGTATCACCACCATCAGATCCAGAATTACGTTGAAACCTTACACAGTAAGGTATTAATTCCTCTTATCTTCAAAAATGAGCGAACGTACAGTCATGAAATGGTTCAAGGAAGTTAATTAAAAGCCAATTAAGACTATACCCATCTGGACTTATCAGAGTATTCTGCGGAAGCATAATCAATGCTCTGTCAAATGGCATTTTTAAGCCCCACAGTTGGCTTGGAGGTTGAGAGTTGATAAATCCCTCCATTAACTCTTTTGTGAGCGCGTAAACAGGGAAATTCGGTGATAGTGTCGCTTGCCAAAAAGCATAGGTGCAAGCTCCCCAAGTAGGGTCTAATGTTTTGTTTAGTTGCACAGCTTGCGGGATGGTGATTAATTGAGTTGCGATCTCTGTTGCAACTTCCTTGTATTTTGAGTAACCCGCGTGATCACAGAATGCTCTTGAGGTTAATTTCTTATACTCAGGAGACTTTTTGCATTCTTTGATGATCCAATCTTTTATTTTGTTAGCTTCTTCTACTTTCATTTTGGAGAGGATGAAGATTTCCGCTGAGGTTTAGATGACTTTTTGGGTTTAACTTTCTGCTTCAACTTGCGCGTTTTGGCTGCATTCTTTGCATGATGATGAGCATCATATCGTAGATGGCAAGGAGCACATAAACAACGAAGATTGCTCGGGTGACAGTTTGAAGGAGTGTGATCGCTATGAGAAACAGTTGCTACAAACCGCACAGGTTTTTCGCAGCATTCCAAATATAATTTTTTCGATTTGCGAGCTAGTCGGTACTTGAAATCATCCCAGGTTTCATTAGGGCGACGGCAAGGGCGATTACATTCCTCACAAGTCCAATTAGCTTTATCTTTAATTGCGACAGCAATCTGCTTCCAGTCCTTTGGGTACAGTTTTTTGTTTTTGGCACTAATGGGCATTTATTTATTGCTCCACAAAAACCTTACATAAGCGCTTAAAGCTGAATAACCAGGGTTTGTACCCTTTGCTCCAAAAGCCAGGGTTTCATGCCCACGCTCTAAGCGCACTTCAAACAATTGATTGATTGAGCAGCTAACCACAATATTAATCTCGTGCTTAGCTGCTGCGTACATTACAGCCAGATAAATACTGTCCCATTGGAATGGGTCATAAAGTCCTGGTGTTATCAACCGTTTGCATTCAGCCTCTGGAGTCCCTACGTAAATATAAAATCTTCCTTTTTTATCTACTTCGCAATTATGTGGTTCCAGTTGACTCCATGCTTTTAGCAGTTGATTCCGTTTATTTGCTTTGCATAGATGCGTTTCCTGAAGTTGAAAGATCATGGTACTCCTAGGGACTGGGCTTTCCCAGCCTATTTGTTTACTACGCTAACTTAACAATCAACCTAGAGACTTTGACCATTTCCGCGAAGCTATGGCACTTCGCTTGAATTTTTATTAAGTAATGACGCTTAAGGAAACTTCGCGCTAATTTACGGAAACCACAAGGGACAAAGAAATCTCGAATCGTAAAAGCTTCAGCAAAGTTTCTGCCCATTAAAGCAGATGCGATCGCTTTTACCGCTATTTTAACCTCAGCCCAAGTATGAGCAAACTTTACGGTTGGGTTTACTTCCAAGCTCCCAACCTCTTCTTCCTTGTCTTCCTCGCACTCCTCACGGCTACTGTCGTGATAGGGTTCGTTAGCGCACCCTTGGCTATACTCGTAAGCTACTAGGGCTGCGATCGCCTTATCCCTATCGAACACCCAACCATCTTTCGTCTCAAACAGCGCGTCCCGGTCAATGCCAGCAACACCCAGATAACCCCAGAGTCCTTGCCTGTCCCAGCCATCAAAACGCGTCGGCTCAGCTTCTGGTTGCACTTGCGGCTGCTCAGTTTCTTGTTTATTCTCCTGTACAATACTTGGCAATCCTAATGCCCACTCTTTAAGCTCTGTAAGGTTTTTGAAGCGATGCCCTTGGCTTTTATATCCGGAACTTGTCTTCTCTACCAAGTAACCTTTGCTAGTTAATATTTCTTCTACTTCTGCAAACTTCAAGCGTGTCATCTGTTTTTCCTTGGCTATATGCCAATAATGTCATTTAGTAAATCAAAAGTCAAGTTGGTTATCGTAACTTTACGATAACGAGAACTAAGCTGCAATAGCGGTCGCAGCTTGGCGCAAGAAAGGAACCAATACCCCAGTTTCCATTGCTGCTATGCGATCTATTAATAAAAGCCAACCACGCTTAGATCTTAGATCTAATCCTACGGTAAGCCCACGCTTTTTAAAGTGCTGTGTTTGTGTGCAAAACATCCCCATCTTTTGGGCTAATTTAAAAGCTGCGTTTTTGATTTCCTGTAATTTGCGCTCCATGTTTTTGCCTCCGTGTCTTTATATTTTTAGTATGATTAAAAAGTCATACTAAAGTTAGCGAGGTTGTGCCAGTTGTTTTGGTGGTGTCCTGGTTATCGTAACTTTACGATAACCAGGGAGTAAACTGGAGATCGCATCCCCAGTTTATTTTCTATGACCATGTTTTCACATATACCCTTGTGATTTCGCCTTGGTAGCCGCCTTGTAAGCTGCATCGTTCGCCGTTCTTAAGAAATTCTTCCCAGCATTGTTCTCCGCTTTGTATAGATTTTTCTGCATCTTGTAAGTCAGTTCTTACATTTAACTCGTATGATCTTAAAACTTGCAGCATTTTAATGTTTGTTACTTGACATTTTCCTTTAGCGCTTAAAGTAGCCCATAATTTAGGGTTTTTGCGATCTAGGGCTTCAATAACTTTTGCTGGGTTAAATTCAATTCTTTGACACTCCCACGGTTGTTAAACTTTCGCTCCGCTCAGTTTAACGAAAAGCCGTGGGATTCTAGGTTCAACGTCGAAACTTACTCAATCAGGATTGCTCCAGACTGAACAGAGGTTTCAACTCCCCTAGCGTTTCTTGACTTCTGTTTAGAAGTCTTGCTTCCCCCATGCCCTGAGGTAGCAATTTTTTCTTTGCCCTTACGAAGTATGTTGATTGCAGCAGCATAGTCACGTTGCAGAACACAACCACATTTACAGGTGTGCGTCCTGGTTGATAGTGACTTCTTGACCATCATGCCGCATCGTGGACACTCCTGTGAAGTGTAGTGAGGTTCCACAGCCAGTGCCACCTTCCCACACTTATTGGCAAAGTATTCTAGATAGCTCCGAAACTGCCGCCATCCAGCATCATTGATACTTTTTGCCAGATGGTGATTACGCACCATATTTCTAACCTGCAAGTTTTCATAGACGCATAAGTCGTTAGACCGCATGACGTGACGCGCCCTTGATTTGGCGTGTTCGGTACGTTGTCTACTTATCTTTAGGTGTTTGCGTGCGTATCTGTTTCGAGCTTTTTTTCTTCCGTTTGTGCCTTTTTGCTTCTTGTAGATTCTCCTTTGAGCGTGTTTGATTTGTTTCTGGGCTTTACGCAAGAAACGAGGATTGGGTTCATGATATCCGTTTGAGTCCGTGTAGAAATGTTCCAAGCCAAAGTCTAAACCAATTTCTTGACCAGTGGATTGAACCTCTTGTTTGCATTCGACATCAATACAAAATTGGACAAAAAACCCATCTGCACGGCGTACAATCCTAACTCGTTTGATGGATTTGACAGGATATGTGTGTATATCCCACTTACCCATTAGCTTGAGTTCACCAATCTCTTTTTTATCAGTGAAGTTGATTCTACGTTTTGTCGGATGTAGTGAGATGAACTCAGCCGGACGGTCGCCCCTCCGACTGGTCTTCAAAACCGTGCTTGAGATTTTCACCTCACACGGCTCCTCAACAACTTGGTCTGCTATCACAGATACCTTACGTCTTTTGTATTGATGCTGCCATCTTCAGACGTTTTCTTATCGTGGCAATGTCGATGTAATAACTGCCAGTTTTTATATTCGTCCTTGCCACCCAAAGATTTGGGGGTGATATGGTCGATTTCTAGCAAGTCGTCAATTTTGAAGAATAACCCACAGTATGGGCATTTTCCCTTTTGCTTTTTAAGTAGAACTGCTACTTTAGTAGGCGTTTCGGGATGTTCTCCTTTTCTAGTTGCCCAATAGATCCAATTCCCATCGTAGGGGCTAGAGTTTTCTCTTACTTTTGCGTGTCTTCTGATGGAGGTTTTAGCAGGGTTTGCCAACTCCCAACCATCAGGACTTTTAAAGTTCCAGTGTGCCTGCCAGTATTTCCTGACAATCCACCTCTTGCCTTTTCCAGGGTGTCTGCGGCTAGCCCATACCAGTAGTCTTTTAAACAGTAAGTGTTCAATGGTATCAAACGTGTCCTGACTGACCACTGTTGAGTAGTAGTTACACCATCCCCTAATAACAGGATTTAATTTCTGTATTAGGAGACTTTGAGGTAACGCTATGTGAGCCTCAATGATTTCTACTAATCTTTTGTAATGGAGCTTTACCTTTTCTTTTGCCGGTGTGATGATAGTTTTGAAGCCTAATATTTGTTTCCTGGTATTTTTTGCGGAATTATGTTTCCCTGCCTTATGTTGGCGAATATTAAATCCTAGGAATTCAAACCCAGCTACGCCTTCTACTTTTTCAAGTGTATGGGCTATCCGGGTTTTACTTGGCTTCAATTCTAATCCCATGTCTATTAGCCATTCTTCGGTAATCTGCCTGCATTCTTGGATAACGGATAAATCTCGGTGGAGAATTAGAAAATCATCGGCATATCTAATTACCTCTGGTTTCCAACTTCCATTGGTGTATCTAATTCCGTTTACTTTAATGAATTCGGGGTAATTTTCCCTAATTCTTGTTTCCAATCCATGTAAGGCGATGTTGGCAAGTAGCGGGGAAATAACCCCACCCTGGGGAGTTCCTTCTTCTGTAGGGAATAAGGTTCCTTTATCCATTACCCCGGATTTGAGCCATGCTTTAATAACACGCCTGAACTTGGGGAATGTGCCAATTTTTCTTAGAAGTGCTTGATGGTTGATTCGGTCAAAACATTTCGATATGTCGGCATCCAGGGCGTATTTTGGTACGAACCTAATGCTGTTAAATATTGCTGCGACCGCATCATGACATGAGCGCCCTGGTCTGAAACCATAGCTGTTTTCTTCAAATTTGGCTTCCCATTCGGGTTCCAAAGCAAGTTTAGCTACGGCTTGTAATGCCCTGTCGTTCATCGTCGGAATTCCAAGTGGTCTTGTTTCCGTTGTTCCGGGCTTGGGAATCCTTACCCTTCTGGTTGGATTGACCTTATGATTCAACTCAAGATTGGAAACCAGTGTCAGTCTTTGTTCTGGAGTTAATGACTTTACTCCATCTACTCCGGCTGTTTTTTTTCCTTGGTTATCCTGAGTAACCCGACGAACAGCGAGACATTTTGCAGACCAGGATTTCATCAACAGACGTTGGAGTCTATGGACTGTCTTGACATCACCACGATTAGAGGCTTGATAAATCCGCCTTTGAAGCTTGAAAATGTTCTTCTCTAGCTTTCGCCAGGGAATGTTTTTCCATTCATACATCGGTTGTAACGCCGTGTTCATGACTTTTTAACTTTACTTGGTAGCTTTATCTTCCAAACTGTCGTGTCTCCGTCTGCTTATCTCTAGCATTACCAAGAGCGTTTGCTTCTGAGACAATCCTGTCCTTCATAATGCTTGCGGTTGATACCTACTCAGGAAATCGACCTTTCCTGAGAGCTATTATGAGGATTATTTCGTTCCTAATAATCATTTGACGTTGTGTTTAGGGTGGTACTTTTCGCCGGGTTTGTTGGGGGTGAGTGCCAGTCGCGGTTGGAAACGCTGACCCCATATATCCTTTGCCTTTTGGCTCCAGCCTGTCAGCCTTATTTGGCTGGTTAACTTTAACGACGATTCAGGCGTACCTTCACGTTAGTTACCCATACACAGCTTTGATTGCAGGGATTCCACATTAGGCTTGCAGTTACCCGCTTTTAACCCTTGCATTCCAGCATTGATGATCAGTCTCATACTGTAGGGTTATGCTGTCAACTCTTCACCAAGAGCGGTAGGAATTTCACCTACATGATTATTAAGTTGTCAATTCCAGTAGTTTTATAATCTACTTTTGGAATTGCCTCTCATCCTTGGATAAATCCATTTCGAGAGAACGAGTCGCACCCATCCACTAGTTTTGTACTCAACAGAACGGTTGTCGTGTTGAAAACGTGGGTATCCCTTTTTTCCTGATTTGTTGTTTTTACAGTTGTCGTAGAACCGAGAAATTGCAAGCCATGCTCTTTCAGCAGCAGCTTGCACCGCCATCGAGTTAAGTGCAGCAACAAAGGAAAAGTCAGCGCGTAGTACTGTTGAGTATCGGCTAATAGCAGCATTATTAATATTGTCCTCTTTAGAAGAGTTCATCCAATACCGAATGCACTTATTTCTAACAAATTGAGTAGTCTTGATAGCTTCTTCAATTGCTTGATATTGTGCTTTTTTGCCTTTTGCCTTGCACTCTAAAACTAACATCGCTCGACCTCTTGACGATAAAACCAATATACTTCATTATGGTTGATATGTACAACTTATTGACCATTAGTTGACTTAAACTTTAAAAATGACGGGTGAATATCGACACAAAACAACATCTGTGACTTTGATTAATTACCATTTTGTTTGGATTCCTAAAAGACGCAAAAAAGTTCTTGTGGGCAACGTAGCTAAACGGCTAGAAGAATTGTTGTATGAAAAAACAAAAGAACTAGATTGTAAAATCATAGCTCTTGAAATCATGGAAGACCATGTACATTTATTTCTTTGTTGTCCACCAACTTTAGCGCCAGACCAAATAATGTTTAGACTTAAAGGATATACATCAAGAGTGCTTAGACAAGAATTTCCACACCTATTAAAACTCCCTTCAATGTGGACTAGAAGCTATTTTTGTAGTACTGCTGGCAATGCGTCAAGTGAAACAATTAAAAAATATATCGCTAACCAAAAGACAAGATAGACGGCAACTAAAGTTGCTACGCATTCATCCCACGGCTAAAAGCCGATGGGCTTTCTGCTCCCGTTCCTGTAAGCGTTTGACATTTCGTTCTCCTTGGTGTTTTTATTTTTATGCTTATAGTATGACTTAATAGACATATAAAATCTATGTAGATTGTGCCACTTTAGGAGAGTGGTATTGGTTATAGTAACGTTACGGTAACCGGGATCAAGGGTGCGATCTCGTCAATCTTCTACAGCTATAAGGATTCCAGTGTTTATAAGAGATTCTAGAAACTTTTTGCAGTTTTGGGTAGAAATCGATTGTGCTACATTTTCCCCATATGCGATCGCTGTCCGGTCACGAAAGTTCCGCATATAAGTTTTAAGATCGCATTCTTCCCATTGACCCTTGAGGCTGGTAATAACCTCAACTGGGGATCGTCCTTCTATAACACGATGATCGGGATCATCTTTAACTTGGTACCTCATTATGCAACTCCTACCAAATCGTTGGTTCCTAATGTAATTGTACGTTGGCTGTAGTAAGAGCGTAAATCTACGGTAGATGCGGAGGTTAATACGGCATTAAAGATTTTCAACCAACCTTCTTTGCCTCGTAGATCAGCGTTGATCCCGTTTGCTTTTGCCCAAGCCTTAACGCTTTTGCTGTCAGCGAGTCCCAAACCTCGGTAAACCTCTTTTTTGATATCGGCTAATTTTGTAGGCGCAGTAATTGGTTGGCTTGTGGGGATCAAAGCTTCAAAGCGAGCGCGGAGGGTATTACAGTTAGCTGCGATCTCAGCATCTATTGAGCGAATTACAAAGCTTTGGATGAGTCGTACCCAGTTAGAAATTTTTTGCCCGTCTACGCTTCCGCTGTGTTGACGAAACTCGATTGTGCCGTGGCGTAAGTAAGATGCGATGTTCACTTTGTAATATCGGCTGTTGTTAAACACTTCTTCTAATATTTCTTGTACAGATGTGCATCTGCGTAATTTGGGTTGATTGATTCTGGCAATGCTTTGACAGTAGTAATTGTTATCGCCTCTACGGCTACCAGGCATAATCAGGTCAAATACCGCTTCGTTCTCGGCGTAGTTGATGATTACTGATTTGATTTGGTTAAGTGTTAGACCTGCGGCATCTATGTGTATATGTACGCCACATTTTTTGTTAACCTTGCCTACTTGGTCTAGTACATTGCAAGCTGTGATGATTTCAGCGATCCCCTCTTCTCCTGTCAGCGGAGGAGAAACCAATTCATAGCCGCAGGAAGAATCAGTAATAACTTTCCAATATCCGCGCAAGCTGTGGTTATAGCCTTCAGCTACTGCGTTGATTCCTGCTTGGCGCAACTTGTCGGCGATCTCATCTAATTCCAAATCACTTACAAATTCAATTTCTACTCCGTAACGTCTCATTTGCCTTTCTCCTTGGTGGTTGTTTTCTATATTTATAGTATGCCCAAATAATCACATTGTTACTGTAATCCTTGTGCCACAATCGAAGCAGGCACGAGGGTGGTTATGGTAACGTTACGGTAACCAAGAAAAAAAGAGAATGCGCATCCTCTTTCCACAATTTTTCCACATTAGTGTTAGCTTATCGCACAACAGAAGGGATCACTTTATCTAGCTCGCTGTGTATAGCTTTAATGGTTTCTGGAATTTCTTGTACTGGGGTATTGGCGATGCTCCAGCAGGGAGCCGCCCAAAGGGCGATCGCAATCACTGATTTGCAAAGCGCTTCAAGCTCCTGGTTTTGTGTTGCTTTGACTGTTATTTGCCAATTATAAGCCCAGTCTATTGCTAGGCGAATGTGTAGCTGAAAGTAGTTTATTCCATCTGCACCAACGTTGGTTAAAGCGGCGATCGCTTCTCTTAAGTGTTCGTGAACTCTCAAAAGATTATTGTCCATCGTTTTTTAATTCCTTGATAGGTTGCATTTCCTGTGTTTGCTGTGTTTGGTGAACTATTGCAGATGAGATGACTGCGGAAGCGCTCAGTAACGCCAATAAGACCAAGATAATAAATCCTGCCGTGCTTTTATTAGGGAAGTTCGCTTTTTTGTTGGTTTTCAGACTATCCCCAATAAATTGATAAGCGAGATGAACCATCGGCATTTCCCAACGCCAAAAAACGAACCATTCTCCGTGCACTCGATTCCCTTTGAAACGTTTATGAAGCTTGCTTTCAATAGCAGCCATATCGTCAACTGCAATATATCTAATGCAGTCAATTGGACATGGGGCTTGCTGTCCATTTAACTCGATGTGGCGGCGCTTAGGGTTATTGGACTTGCCGATCTTGTATCGACACACAAGAGGAGAAAAAATTCCATAGAAGCCAATTGCTTTCATCAAGTACACATGCCCATCCTTGGCAGCTACTTCCGCAGGATATCCGTAACGCTCCGTATAAGTTTCTAGTAATTCAGCAGCCAGTTCGCTGTCATCATTTGCTAATCTGTCAATCTCAAAAGAAACACTGGTAGATGTATTCCTTTTTGTCTTCAAGTAGATATTGTGGAGCTGCTTATCGTAACTTTTGGTGTTGTCAAAAATATACATTGTTTCCTTTAAGTATTTATTCTTTGTGCTCGTTACCGTAACGTTACGGTAACGAGTGAACAGTTAGGCGGATGTACACAGAGTGTTTAAGCATGTGTCTAGGATTTACGCGCTAATCTTTTAATAAATACTGTCTTGAGCGCTTTGAAAGTCTAAGAAAGCTTGTTCGATGTCAACTGGGAGTTCGGAGCGTTTTTGAGTGGCGGCGATCGCTTCATCTAACAGTTGATTGTTAGATTCTTCGACTTGCTTTTGTGCTTTGAGTTCCCGAATCTGTTCCTTTAGGTTCTCAATGGTTGCGCTCATCTCTCTGTTTTCATGCTCTAACTTTTCAACATTATTCTTATTAAAGCGACTGCTAATGCCTGCATGAACAATAGCGTATTCCAAGGCAGCTTTTTGAGAACCAAATTGACGAATTAATTGGTCAAGCTTAGGTTTAAAGCTAGGGTCAATGCGAACAGTAACTTTAAAATAATTGTCTTCATAAACTCTGCGGCATTTTTGTGTAGAGGTCATTACTTCTTGCATAATTTCCTGTTAGTAATTAACGAGTTTGTAGGATGGGTTTTGAGGGGTGCATGGTTCGCGCTCTTGCTTATTCTTATTGCGTGAATCGTTGCGTGAGAGGTGCGAGGGCTGGCGCGAGTTGAACGAAAGAATAAGGGTTTGAGGTTTGCACAAGGTGGTTCGCACAAACTACTTTTATCGCGGCGATAAAAAAATCTGCCTTGTGCGAATCTTGCGGATTTTCAATTCATCGTGAGATTTCCTTCAGAATTAATAATAATTAGATTTGCCTCTTTCAACTCTTGGATTGCATCGTTTCTATCAGCACCATAAACATGAGCTATTCTTGCAACTGCCCAAGGTTTTAACGGTTCACCTCCCATTTTTCGACTCATCTTATCAATTGCCTCCATCATCTTGATTGCGTTATCGGATAAATCCAAATCATCAAGGACATTATTGCTTCCCTTGTTAGTTTCAGGCGCTTTTGTTAGTTCTTGCGCTATTGATTGTGCAAGCTCATCTACCTGCTTATTAAACGAAGATTCGCGTGTCTTTCTTACTTCTCTAACTGTCTTATTAGAAAGGTCAGGAACAATGCCAATACTGGGAACAGACCCAACAGTTGTGAAAATAATAGGGGAAGTTACGCTGCCATCGCCGATCGCATTGGTTAAAAGTAAGTAAGCTGCCATGATACCTGGTCTGTCCTCCTTACTTACGAGGCTGTTGTTACCAATGACCTGCAACATTGTGCGTACTTCACCTTTTTCTCTACCTCCTACTGTACGGACAAACCCTTGTGAGTAAATATCAAGACTTTCACGGATACTGGCGTCTTCTGCCAGTCCTAAGCTAGCGAGCGCAGCCGATTGGCTATCTACAATTAATGCAACACCAGAATCTCGTCCAACGGTGATAATTTGTCGGATCATGCTCATCACATGACCAAAATCCTTCTTGTTTAACCGTTTCAACTCTTGGAAAGTAGCAAACCAATCTCCGAGGACTAGGCGGATAGGGGAGGTTTCTTTAAGGCGATCGCGTTCCTCGGGAGGCAGTTCTTTTCTGTGGGCAAACTCCCGGTAAACCTGAAACAGCGGTCTGAGAATGTCCTCTAAAACAATACCTGGCTCTTCTTCTTCGTCAGAATCACCTTGGTTAAGGTAGTCGGTCAGAAGAAGATTATTAAATACCTGCCTGTTTTCGTCTTTAACCCCAGTAAGCTGGTCGTTTTTTTGAAGCAGAGCATAGAAGGTGGTGTTTGGGTAATTATTCATTAACCCTTCTAAAAGGTCTAACTCGGTCGTGGTTTTACCTGTTCCGGTTCCACTTGCGATCAACAGAGATTTTTCAGTGATTCGCATCCCGTTAAGGATATTTCTCCCTATATCTCGGAAATTAGCCCATTTATCCTGACCCTCTACCGGGTTGTTCACCATCTCAATTGCTTTATTAACTGCAATGTTTCTGGCTTTCATGCCTTCGTCCACATTTGCAGGTTTAGCTGTCACTTTAAATTTAGAAGCTGCAAGCGCTTCCAGGTCTTCTTCTCCTCCTCCTGCCTGTTCTTTCCCTTTCGCGCTCATAAGTAGCGCTATTGCCTGCTGTGCCGCAGGAGTTAATTGTTTTGATGGCGGTGCTTCTATTTGCTTTTCTGCGGGGATGTACTCAATAATCTGCGCATTCATGCGCTCATCCTCAATGATGCTTTTAGCTTCTTTTTTCTTGCGCCGAATCGAAGCAGTATTTAAATGCTTATGATCCAGCAAACCTGAATACCCAGCTAAAGATAAGCCTAGTATTGCTGCCATTATCCTAATAGACCTATTAAGTACAGCATTAGGGTATAAGCGCACCTCCTCTGCTTTGCTTAACGGAGTTTTATCAAGAGGACTGCGGATTGAACCATCCCATCGCAATCCACTAGGAGGAAGAAATAGCAGCCCTAAACTGATAACCGTTGCAGCCGTTGTTTTGACGTGAACGTATTCCTCGTCTGCATCTGTTTGAAAAATGTCTAGTGAATTTAGAAACTTATCGACATCCATCCCCGCACCTCACAAAAACAGCAACAAAGCTGCTAGGATTTGAGTTGCAATACCCAGTACCACTTCTTCGCGTAAATCTGGGTAACACAAAAACAAGTAGATGCCAAAGGAATTGATAGCAAGCAGTGCAATCCCAACTCCTATACTTAGCGCGGTGATTGATTTTGCTAAATACCCTAGCAGCATAAAGCAAAAAGTCCCAACTGCCATCCAACTAATTAATCGGCGTGAACGCTGTAACAAATTATCCATCTTCTCCTCCTTGGTATAGCCAGGATGTTAACCTGGCTATAGATTTTGTTTTAAGTGGTGCTTTCACCTTTACCCGCTTTAGCTAGGCGTTCAGTAAAGGTTTTCACCTTTTCTTCTTTTTTCTTTTCCACTGTGCCTTCAATAGCACCCAACATTCCTGGAAGTGCTCCCAGCATTGCGGCTAATTCTGAGTCAGATTTCGCCTGCTTGAGCACTGTTTTAGCAAAGTAACTAATTAGCTCATTTTGGCTTTTGCTTAGCTCTAAAGCTAAATCAGCAGCCGTTTGTTGCATCTTGTATTTTTGCTGAGTCCACTGGACAACCTTGCGGAACTCCCCAAGCGATGTTCTGAACTTTTCTAAGTCTTCTTTGCTTTTACAAAGCCCTATATTTAGCAGTTCTTTGGGCATGAAACGCGGAATATGCGTTCCTGCAACAAAGCTATCTACTGAATCAAATTCTTTGGCACTGGCGATCGCTGTACTTGCAGCCGCTTTTTTGGCAGTGCCGTTAGTTCCTAATGCTCCCATTAGACTATCCTGAATAAATCATCAACAGAAATTTCAAAATCGTCATCATTTACAATTCCATCTATTTCTACGTCACCACCTCCTACAAATAAATTGTCTATAAACTGATCTTCTTCACCGTACAAATCGGTATTTACATCGCCTACAGCGTAGTTGATTTCTTGGCTTTCTACATACTGTTCAAAAGCATTGAGTTGAGTTGTCATTTCCTCAATAAGCTCTGCGGTAGTGAATTCTTGAAGCACGGTTTTGTTTGTCACCATAATGATTGATTTGTACTAAGTTTTCAGACTAATCATTTCCCCTTAACCCGCTTAGCTATGGCTTGCATAACTAAGTTTTGCAACCTAAAAAGTGCATCAGGCGAAAGGATCGCAAGCGTTTCAACATCAAACTTGTCAAATGTTTCTAAGCCAAAAAAATCAATAAGCTCTGAGTAATCTTGGTAAATTGACATAATTACCTCTGGTAAATTAGGACAGCTTAAACAGATTGTCAATCACCTGTTCAAATCCATACTTATCTGTGCCAAGGGCATCGTAAATACTTTGTGCTTTTGGAGAAAAGGGGACAGGAACATATGGCTTCAGCGATATATCTCTACTTGTTCCGCAGTGATAGCATGTTCCTGTGCTGTCTCTTGGTTGTAATTCATTTCCACTGTGAAAGCAGTGATAGGTCATCTTTCTGCAATTACTGCACCAAAAATGTCTCATGGCATGTTCCTGATAATGTACTGAGTGGTGGTGTTTTGAGGACTGGAACGGTTGATCAAAGCGATCGCCCCAGCCCAACTCAAATAAATCACCAACCCTGCGCCACTAAATCCCAAAAGTGCGATAATGACTTCCTTAAGTCCTGATGAAGGAATTTCATCGCGGTAATGACGAACTATCTTATAGCGATCTCCATCCTGGCTAACAAAATGGTTGGTAACATAGACATCGGTTCTATCAACCGTCCGTCTAGTCTTGGTCATCGCTTCCCTCCGGTTACCGTAACTTTACGATAACGGTGAAACTTTAATGCATTTAGTTCTTGAGTCGTAAGCTTGGTTGTTCTTTTGATAGGTTTTTGCCTGCGGCGAGGGAACTTCTCAAACAAAACAACGGCAACACTACTAATTGAACTAAATTTCAAGTCTTGCATTGCTTGCTCTACAGTCATTTTCATGATTAATAAATAGCTCCTATTGTTTTTTCTAAAGCCCAATTAACTGCGTCTAATGGGGCAAAAACAAAAGTGTTGAGAACAAAATAAACGCTTTTGGTAAACATGGCTTTTTCCTCTTTGATGAATGTTTTTGCAATATCTCTGATAGCTTTTTTCCCGTCTGGAAGATTGCGCAAGGAATTAATCGCTTCCATGATTTCTTCTTCTGTTAGTTCCATGATTCGCTGGCTAAGACTTTCTGTCATAGGACTTGGTTTCATCCGTGCTAAAATCTCAGCCAACAAACCAGCTAGATGGAAGCGAGTGTCTGTGTCAAAAAAACGTTAGCATCCTCCAGTGCTTTTTTAGCAGTGGTAGATGCGGCGGTCGCTGTCTGCATCCGGTTGCTAATGCCAACTTGACGTTCCATAGCTTGTTTTTTGATTGCATCGTTTGCTTGGCTTGTGCGCTCATTGCTTGCGTTCAATCGAGATTTAAGGTAACCTTCCCAGATTTTTGACTTTGTGCTTTCGTAAGTTTCAATCTGTGCCAAGCTGTGCATTACCGCAGTGGTAACCACATCTTTCATGTCGATATTCCCTAAAGCTTCAATCAAAGCATATTGAGTCGCTTCTGAATTAATCATCATCTGAGCAATGCTTGCGCCAGTGCCGTCTGCGGAAATCAAAGCGCCTGCCGATGGCATAGTGCTTGCTGCTTTGTATTCATCAACGTTTTCCATAAAAAGTTGAACCAAAGTGTCGGGCACTGGCGTATTTGCTTTCCAGTTCACATCTGGCGCTTTATCGGTCAAGACAGTGATCATTTCAGCGACTGAAACGCCTGCATAGTCTGCCAAATCTTTAACGTTAAAGCTCATCCTACTTTCTCCTGAATAATATTGTAAAGTACGTCAAATCTTGCTTTTGAATACCACTTCGCGGTGAATTCTCCGGTAATGTAAGCGCGGGTTCTATCGGCAGATCGCACGCGCTTCATTGTTTCTTGTATCCTACTGACAAACCAGATTTGATATGGGCTTAATGGCGCTTGCCGATCAAAAGCACCTTCTTTATCTCTAGGTGTGTCATTTCTAAAACTAGGACTAGATCGCCATGCGAGATCGCACCAAGCGACAACACTAGTCCGAGAGCAATTTAGCAAAGCTGCTAATTCTTTTTTAGTCAGCGAGTAATCACAGTAAATTGATAAAGCATCTAATTCCTCGCCTAAAGTTAAAATCTTGAGCTTAGTTGCTGCCACATTTCCTATGCAATTTTCAAGGTTTGTTGCAGGCAGTTAGTTGTACAGTATCGTTGCGTTCAGTTGGTCAGTCGCTCGTCTGTTTAGTTGACTGCCTACAAAAATTAATATACCTTATGGGACGCCTGTTGTCAACCTGTGGGCTAAAAATAACGTAGGAATAGTTTGTGTAGAGAAATTACTATATAGGTGTCGCATGGATAAACAACGCAATGCCAAAAGTAACGATTAGTTCATTTGAACTAGGTGATCACGATAAAGATTGGTTTATAGTCATGTGTCGATTAGGCTCTCGATCTATACGCGCCAATCTATCAAGCGTCGTCGGTTGTTACGTGCGGCGGCGCAAGGAAGAGTACAGAGAGATACTAGCTTATACTGCCAGAAAATACGGGTTAACAGAGGACGAGTGCTTTCGTCGAGCGCTTACCGATCCAAAGTTTCCTGAAGGGCTAACACCAGTAGATGGGTTTAACGAGCCAGCGCCGGAGGTAACAGATGAAGGTTAAGCAAAAATGGAACGAGGAGTTAGTGATTGATTAGCCGCTGCATAAAGCTTGCCGACCGCAGAGTCGGCGAGCTTTTGTTTATCCTTCGGTTTATGGCTCGTATCTCGTTAGCATTTTTAATACGATATTGCGGACTGCCTTTTTATCAGCAGTCCTTTTTTAATACTTAAAAAAGATGTGCATTTTGTCATAAAATGCACATTCAGTGAATGTTAACAACTATCGTAAGTTCAGTCCTTCGTTACGGTAACGTTACGGTAACCGAGGGCTATTTTTTTCTGAGTGAGCAAATTCCTTATAAGTGATCCGAATGGATTCACGAACAAGATCCGTAATGCTGCGCCCAGTTTTTTCGCTGACAGCAGCAAGAAGTTCCATCTCAATTTTTGCTAAATTGATTGTGAGTCGTTTACTAACCCATTGCTTTGACATGTGTTTCCTGCTCCATTTCGTGTATATTATGTATTGCGCGGAGAACTGTGCCATTTTGTTTAAATAGCTGAAAAAAACCACTGTAATTAGTACCAAGATAGAAGATTCTAGACCCTGGCACGGGTTTATCACTAGTTGTGCCGTCTGCATTGATGAATGCGATGCGATTGCAATCCACAAAAAAGCACTCTCGCGTTAGCAATTTAAAGCCATCGCTGTCACCTTTACCTAGGACTAAACCTAAGGAAGTTCTGGCAGTGTTGAAAAATGCGCCGAAAGCCTACACCTTATCTGTACTCAGATAGGTGTAGGTAGTTCACAAGATGTAAGAACCTCAAAATCCGTAGGCATCGTTATTTTGCTCCCCATGCATTCATTAATTCTTCAAGCACTTTCAATTCAGCAGCAAGTCTAGAAACCTCACCGGACACTGATCTCATGGCTTGACCAACCGTAAAATCATCGCCATCTTCGTTAATAGCTTCTAACTCTCTGGCGATCATGTTCCCCAGATTTTGCAACTCTCGCTTGTACTCTCTAAGGGTTGCTTTCTTCTTGTTGGTAACTGGTGAATCCATCTAACAAAGCTCTAATTGCATAGAAATAACTGGTGTAGAAAGTGTTTCTGAGGTATTGGGCAACTTACTCCAATCAATATCCTCTAATATGGCAATGCCACCAACATTGTCATAGACTGGTCTATTCGGCAGAAAATAAAGCTTTTCTTTTGACCTGGTTATAGCAACGTATATCAGATTCTCTTCTTGTATTTCTTGGTTAGAATCATCCCGTTCTGGCGGTAATTCATCGCTTGCAATTAGCCAGACGGTCTGTGCTTCGTCACCTTTGGCTCTGTGGATTGTTGAAAGGATAACACACTCAGACGTAGAATCTACAACAAAAAGTTCTAAGATGCGATCGCAGAACTGATGAATAGTTGCACACTGATTGCCAAAAGAATCATAACAAGACTGCAACGCATGAGCAGTGTCGGTCATGGTGTCCGCCATCAAATCATCGTCTGCATTTTCAATTGCAGACTCAAGCCACTCATGCAAATGATAAGTAAATCGTGGCATAGGGTGATGCCCAAGAACATCCTGCGCCGTTGAACACAAACCTTCTGCAATATCTTTGCCCCTAATTTGCGCTTTAACGCCTCTCAACACCAAGTCAATGCAGGTTCGTACCAGTGGTGCGGTCATTCGGCTAAGGATCAAGTCGTCGGCACGCACGTTCTCATAAAAGAATGCGTAGTCAATCGTCTGCATAACTCCTTTGATCGCATCTGGCTTAGCCTGAATATATGGTACAATTTGTCGTGCTAGTTCAATGTGTGAACTTGGGCATCGATAAGAAACAGGCAAAGGTAACTGCACGCAGTTGAATTCACTTCTAAGCATAGGAAAGGCGTCAGCAAGCGCACCAGCAAAGCTAAAAATAGATTGTCTTTCATCACCCACGACAATGATGCGTGCGCCATCTTGTACAAACTTCCTATACAAAGACTGCATAACTGCATTGGTATCTTGGGCTTCATCTACCATCAAAATCTGGACTTTGCCTAATGGGGATAGCTGCCAATGATGAGGTATGTACAACAAGTCGTCAAAATCGAAAATTGCTTTTTCGCTGGCTTGTTTGTTGCCCTTGATTATGCAATCCATCGCTAACTTAATTGCAAAGAATTTTAAATTCCCAGGAATAACAACTCCATACTCTCTAAGCGCTTCTGCTATTTCTCGAAATTTAAAGACTGGCAAAGCAATTCTAATGATGTGGCATACGCTGTAGATTGCTTTTGTTAAACTTCTGAGCGCTTTTTCGTCTGAAATGTTGAAAGAATAATCTGCTGTTCCTTGTGATATTTCCCGGATCATGTTTTGGATGGCAGAGTTTGCTAGCTTCCAATATTTATCATTATCAATTAACAAACCTCCTTCAAAGCTATGAGTCGCTTTCATACACAATGCGTACCCATAGCTGTGTGCCGTCCCTACCTTTACTCTGCTTGGCACTTCCTTTCCTAACTTGTCAGCAACTGATTTGTTGAAGCAAAAGATTCTGATTTTTGTGTTGCTGGGTAGCCAGTGAACTATTCCCTTGAGAGTTGAAGTATTATGAGTAACGGTAAAATCAGACAACAAAAATCTCCCGTTTCCATCAAGAGTAAATCCAAAATATTCACCCTTACCAATTGGCTCTACTGTAATACCTGTACGCAAAACATCCTTGCATTGTTTGCGCTTTGGCACTTGTCTGTACAAAGATGGAATCAGAGAAACATCGCCACTGATAGTAATTCTGTAATAGTTCCTTGGTTCACTCCATCCTGCAAGCTTAACCGATTTGATTGAACTATAAGCAGCAAACCCAAGGGAGCGAGCCAAAAAAAGGATATCTTTGTTTAATTGAGCGTACTTGGTGACAATCTCATAGTATCCACTGTGGTAATAACCATCTGTGTCTAATAACCCAGCTAACAATTTAAGTCGATTAACTCTGCTAGCGACTAAATATTCATGAGGTATCTGCTTTTGAAAATCTTCACTAACAAAATCATGCAACACTTGCTTTAAATAATTAGATTCGTACTTGCCGCGCTTATAGCCTTCAGTAAACTTGAATCTAACTCGAATGCAATTACCTTTTTGTGGCACATGAGTTGTCTCTAAACCATACCGTAAAGCGATCACATCACAATATCTAATCACCTCTTGATTATTATCTGTTATCACTATTGCACCAGATGAATTAGGCTTGACCACGTCCCCATCACCTAGCCATAATCCACAAAAATAAGGGTCTAAAGGCAGTTCTTCTGGGTCTTCAAAATCAACACCAACTCTAATTTGCTTCCAGTATCTGCGAAATCTTTCCTCCGAAGCTAAATATTCTGGTAAAGAGATATCAAACACCTCGTTATCTCCTATTTTCCGTCCGTAACCAGTAATCGCAGATCGACGTGAATTAACTAAAGTCAGAATGTGCTGTGAATTACAAACCCAAGAGTCACCTTTAACTGGGGTAATTTTGTACAATTCATCAACCCCAAATGTTACACCTTGAACGCGGCGCAATGTGCCATCGTCGCCCATGAGCGCATAACCGTTTTTAACGTCTTCAACATTAATAGAAAAACCATTGTACATCAACACTTTGGTTCCTCTTCCCAAACACTTACCTGCGCCTGCTGACGCTTGTACTGCAATGTTGCGATCGCCTTGAACAACCTCTCTAAACACATCGCGCTGATATTTTGACCAGGCAAAATTCCGGTAATAATTTCTATCTTTCATGTTTCCCCTTGGTTACCGTAAAGTTACGGTAACCATAAAGTACGTCTAATTATTCGTGAGTTAAAGCAATCAAGTGCTTTGCAAATGCAGCTCCTACCCATTGGTGACAACTTAAGAAAAAGGTAAGCTTGTCAACAGGTGCATCAAGGGAAAAAAGGATGGGAAATCCAAGAGTCGGAAACCCAGACCACAAGCGGGATAGAAACATGCCAGCGCCAGAAAACGAAGTGATCGCGGCGCGGATGGAGGAGCTATTAACACCACTGGTATACAATCAACTGTCGTATTACCAGCAGTTGGGACTACGCGACCGGATTCTAGGTTTACCTCTAATGGTGGCAGCAGTATTAACACTACTGTGGCGACAAGTACCATCGGTGCGCGAGTTACATCGGTTATTAAATCGAGAAGACAAATTGATTGTGCAAAGCGGCTTGCGTATCGCAACAAGCATTGTCTAAGCGATTTCTAGAGTTTCCAGCATCGATATTTGAACAAGTAATGATGGAATTAATTCCCAAGTTACAAGCAAGATGGATTCTAAGAAAAAACCGCCCACTACCTGCAAGTATTAGGTTTGCGAAAACCAAATTCAAACGAATCTGGGCTGTGGATGGTTCAACACTAGAAGCACTTTTTCGTCACCTGCAGAGCCTGCAAGAAAAAGCTGTTTCTTTAGCTGGGAAAATTTACGCAATCGTTGATATCACAACTTATTTACCCGTCAAAATTACTTTTGATGAGAATCCAAATTGTTCAGATGCAACAATGTGGGATTGGTTGCGTGGTTGTACACCCGATGGAACTTTACTTATTTTTGACAGGGGTTTTTATGATTTTACTGAGTTTGCCGCACTCATGACAACTGGTGTTGCTTGGATTACTCGTTTAAAGAAAGCAAGCTATCGTGTACAAAGAACTCTAACCCATACTCCACAAGTCGTTGACCAAATAATTGAATTGGGACACAAGCGAGGGCGAGCAAAGCCAATTATTGTTCGTTTGGTCGAAATTAGACGTGAGAATACTTGGTATAGATACATTACTTCTGTTACCAATCCAGTAGACTTACCTCCTTACCTTGTCGCTGACCTTTACGGTCGTCGGTGGCACATCGAAACTGCTTTTGGTCTAGTTAAACGATTGTTGAAAATGTCATATTTGTGGACTGGCTCGATTAATGGTGTCAAGTTGCAAATTTGGGCAACGTGGCTATTTTATGCTGTTTTAATTGATCTGGCTGATACAGTTGCTAACGAATTCGATATCGAAGCTGAAAAAATTTCGATTGAGATGTTGTTTCGCTCATTTTATCATTTTAATCACGCCTATAATCGAGGATTTTCACACGACCTTATTGCTTATCTTACTTCTCCCAACAATCGAGATTTGGGAGTTGTTAAATATCAACCCAAATCTCAACAGCGAGACACTTTGGACTTATCTCCACACCCCACTTGACATTTTGGCGATCGCTTTAAGTTGTCACCAATGGCTCCTACCTCAGCACGATACTTTTTTCCACTTGCCATAGTAATGAGCAAGAAAGTTTCATCTTGGTCTTCATAAGAGGAGCCACATTTATTGCCTGGTAACTGGCAAATGGAGCAGATCATATCAAGATTAACCGTTAAATTTTTACTAATTTTGTACAGTTGCATTCGCTCTCTTTTGTTAAGTATGCCCAAATTGTCACTTTTCATAAAGAATGTCAACCATCTATTGACGTTTTCTCTTTGCGGTGTTTCTATTAAATGTGTGTGCGGCTATTAGTCTACAAAAAGTATATTGATAGGCTGTCACATGCATCTTTTCTGGTTATCGTAAAATTACGCTAACCAGCAGATGCAGTATTTTTAACTTGATGAAACCAAGCCAACACGCCCTCTCCCCAGCGTTGCCCAGCAGCCTCAAAATTGGTCACCTTGTCTTGGTAACTTTGTGCTGCCAACTGTCTGGTGTAGTAAATTCCTTGGCTGAATCCAAAGTCGCCAGCCATGTCATAAACTAACTTTCTGAGTTTGTCGGGTGCTAAGTGCCCAGGCTGCTCGCCTCCATAAGCACGGCACTGAGCCACAATCCATGCTGGTTCGTGTCCTGAAATTGCGCGAAGTCTTTTAATAAAAGCATTGTGCTGTGGATACAAGACCTGCTTTGGTTGCACAAAAGGGAGGATATTCTTAGGTTTTGACGCATCAAATTTCTCTAAAATCATTTGAGCGCACGGTAGCAGTTGCTCACTTTCTACGAGTGGCGCTTTGATGTAATTAGGCGCGTACACTCTGCACCACACAATGCTTTCATCGTCCCCAGGTACAAAAGCAAGAGTAAACAATTGTTCAGAAATATTTTCTATTGCCAGCAAGCTTCCAAGTAAAGATTTAGAAAAGCAAGTATCAAGTCCGGACGACAATACATAGGCGTTATCTCCTGCTTGCAAAGTGATATTTAACTTTTCTGTCTCTTTGTTCCGCCTCATAACTTTATCTACCGCTACGTGGATGATATATCCGGTAAAACTCTTTTGTTTCATAATCACCTGTTGATTTTTGGAGTCCAGCTTGTAAAGGCAATCATCTCCGTTGCGACCAACAAACACCCACTCTTTGAGACCTGGAGGGCGATCATTGAAGCCCAGCGATCGCTTGCTGGTGCTTTCTACCAATTGCTTGAGTAGTTTATTCTGCTCGCTTAAAAGCTTTATAAGTTCTTCCATCTGTTTTCTTGGCTAAGTGGTTCCATATTACCGTTGCTGCCTTCACGTGTCAATGTGGGCATATTGACATGTGCGCCAAGATGAGAAATAATTATGTTAATGTGGTCATAGACAGTATCTAAAAAAAGTATGGCATTAAAACAAATTACAGTCCGCCCAAGTTTAGCGGAATACAAAGCCCTTGAAAACTGGCGAATATTAAATGAACAGCCCACGGAATCGGCTGCAATGTCTGAGTTGCTACGTAGGTTTTTCGACGGAGGCTACAGAAGAAGCTCAAAATATCGCATAACCAAAGTCAGAAATGAGCTAGAGGCATTATTGTCTGAGTCTTCTAAAGCGAAAAAAAATAACACTTAATTTAATAATTTATACAAGGAGGCACTAAAATGAATACACGTAAATCCACAAAAGAACCAGACCCGTTAAAACCTAAAGTACAAGGATTAACTTACGCAGAACAGCAAACCAGAAAGCTAAGGATAGCTGCATATGTAGATGAAGGTCTATTAGCGCAGCTAGATGATTGGTGCAAACAAAATAACAAGGATCGCGGTGCCGCAATGCGTTATATTATGCGTACCATGCTAAATATTCAAGATAATGCGGATGATACTGCTGTTAACCAATGTATTTCTATATTGGAAGAATTGACAGATCGCATCCGCTTATCGAACGCGATCTGATAAAAATCGTTAAACATTCAAGCGTAAGTCGTTAATTTCTATTTAACCATAGATCTATTTAACCATACAGTTCCGCCTGGTTGCAGTAACGTTACGGTAACAAGGGGGATTTTTTTTGATGTAGAATATTTTTATACGGCAAAGCGCAGTACATATGGCACTGCGCTTGAAAAAAAGGAAGTAAAATTATGATTAATATTGAATGAATTGACGATAAGAGCAAGCTCGTTTGCAAAATCAACAATTCAGACTATTAATCAAATTAAATATTACATAGAATAGATTATATCATGAATCGCGCTCTTTCAGTTTTTGCTCGTCCAATCCCATACCACAAGGAACTGCGCAACATAACGGGTTCTGTGCTTTCAGCTATCCTCATGCAGCAATTAGAATTCCGTTTTGACGGGACTGGCGATGGGTTCTACAAATTTATGCAACCTTGCCAGCACAAAGCTTACAGAGAAGGCGACTCTTGGGAAGAAGAGTTGAATTTTTCTGTAGGAGAATTTCGCACAGCCTTTGACCGAATTGGCATTCGTTATAAGTCAAAACGTGAATACTCTGTAGCTCTTGCCAAGGGAGAAGTGTTTGGCGAGGACAATAAGTATATGTACTGCTCTTATCACGACAAAATCAAAGGACTTACCTTTTACTTCCGCAATCATCAAAAGGTTGCTGAACAAGTGGAAGTTTTAACTCATGGGGAGCCTATTTACGTAACTAAGCAAAAGAAATCTACGGAAATGAAGAATCCTGATTCACGTAAATTAAAAATTGTCAGTTACGTAGCAGAGGAATCCTCCGATCATCTATATACAGAGAATACTTCAGAGAATAACTATCTAGAGAATACATACATAGAAGAGCATGTGCAACTTTTTCAAGAAGTCTCTGAGTTAGTGCCGGATGAAATTGACTGGGACAGCATTAAGCTGTTAAATAACACAGAGGAGCAAAATCACAATCTCTCTTTTACTCCGGAAGAGCCACCAGAAACTCTGATAGAAAACGAGATCACTCATGAGGACAAAATTCCCGCGCCCGTAGCGGCATCATTCGATAAAAGCGAACAATCAAACTATCAGCTAATAGAAAGTGTTGAAAGCCTGCCTTTGATGCCTGGGAGCAAACGGCTAATTCTTCCTTGGGAAAACCCAGGGCGCAGTCGCAACGACTTATACAAATGGGACTTTGCTGAATGGCTGTACACTTCTCACTTGAAGCAATGCAGCACCTTTACTAAAGATGGGTTCCGAAAAAATAAGAATCGTGTGCGGAACTATCTTTTAAAAGCCCACAGCGACGCAACTAGATTGGAAACCCTTGCTAACTTTTGGAATGAATTTGTCACTAACTTGACCCCAGTAGTAACTTTTTCTCAATCCCCTCTAGAAAGCTTTCTAACCCGTTGCGGAGATGAATTAAGAAGGATTGTCCTCAGAAACAATTTCACACAAGCTGAGATTCAAAACATCGCCGAGTGCTGGGAAGCAGCTAACAAGGATGAGGAGTTAGTTATTATGATGATGGAGCGCTCAGGACTTATTGATGATTTTTGATGTTTATGCAAACTTTTCAGAAGCCACTTACCGAGGTGAGCACTATCCTTCACAAGCTGTTTTTTCCCATTTCACAAGTGCCAAACTGTCCTGGCTTGTCAACACTTTGTTCAGTAACCCTCATACACCAGAACTCTGGGGTTAAGAATCCTCTGGCTTGGTTTCTCATGGGTTCCCTGATTGGGTGAATTTGCGTCCAGTTAAACCAGATCAATGATCGCCCTTCGACTCACGCAAAATGCAAAGCGCCCAGAAACATTTCTAAGCGCTTACCCAAGAACTTGAAGCGATTCACCACCAAAGAGAACACATCAACATTCTAAATACTTACTTATTATACCATCCTGCCAGAGTATCGACTGGTATACCCAGTAATAAAGCGTGATTTCCTATTTGCAAAACGAATCATCTTTGCAGCGATCGCATACTCAGCGGCATTATGCTCTTGTACCGCTAATTCCATCTGCTGAGTGGTTAAATGCAAGGTTTCTTTCTGCCTGTAGTTTTTCATAATCTTCCTCAACTTTTACGGTTATCGTAACGTTACGCTAACCAGGCAGAAAAATATTTTTAGAACTGCTTGACAATTAATGCCCAAATGGGCATATAATAAATATCAACCACCAAGAAGAAAGACATGACACGTTTAACGATAGAAGGAATTAGTGCGCAGGTCAAAGAAGCAGGTTTAGAGATGAACGTCAACAAAAAACAAAAAAATATGCATAAGTATGTTGTAGTTGACGTGGAACATAACCCCGTGTTTGGTGCGGACACGCTTGCTGACATTAGCCTGTTACTTAAGAACTACCTTGCTAATCTTCCAGTTGAAACTGAAGCTGAAGCTGAGGATGAACCACTTGTTGAGCCAGTTTACACTTTGGGTGACTTTGAAGGCATTGAACGCGACGTGATGGCTGTAACTACTTGGTTCGCTGCTACACCACTGACCTGCGATGTTTTGAGCTATCAGTATTGTCGCCTGATTGACAAGCCACCCAGCTATTGGGATATTTGGTGGCTAACTTATGACAGAGCAAAACGTCAACTTATTGGCGCGGTTACAGCCGCTAAACACACAGTTGTTTTGCCTAATTTCCAGGTCATTTAACCAAGAATTTGATATCTGCTTTGCGTTTTCATTCAAAACCGTTCGAGACGAATTATTGAGCTTGGTTTCCTTGTAGCAAGTTCGCGTTCAAAGTATCACCTATCTCGCCTGGGGGAAGGCTACGCCGTAGAAATGGATTATGAGCGTTACTGGCACTTAAGTATTTTTAAGCTTCTGAAAAACTTATGATTTTAAGCTTTTCTATAACCTGCAAGCTTGCTGCACAGCACAAAGTCCCTGATCCTTTGAGAACAGGTATGAAAACAGTGTCTCGCCGCAACTGGTCAGATGCCCACGCGAACAAGTGGCTAAATGCTTATCGTTCAGGTAGACATTTGCACTCTTGCTGGTCTAACGCGCCATTTGTGCCTGGTGCTTATTACTTGGGTCAGATTCATTTATCTTGTGAACCTTATCCAGAGATGCTGATTGATATGCCTGAATTAGATCTTGTGCGCGAGGGAGGTTTTTGGCGATCGCATGAAGATTTTATTCGCGACATCGGCAAAGGCGATCCATACAAAACCCTGTGGGTTGTCCGCTGGGATAAATTTTTACTTGCTTGTTGACAATGTGCCCAAATGGGCATATGATGAGCGCAACAGGTTTGAGGAGCAATGTTATGGAGACGAAAGAATATGAATGTTGAAGTTGTTAAAGCAGTCACAAAAATGCTTTCCGATTTTAACAAGTACTTTAGTTACTTGCACGGAAAAACAAACATAGTAGAGATAGAGTTACCCAAAGAAGCCATTATGGTTTGGGTAAAGATTTTTGAAGAATTAACAAGGGAAGAGCGCCAGTCTGCTATAGAAAAGGTTTATGAGCGTTACAGCTACCACCCAACGCCACAGCAGTTTCGTGAATTGGTTAAAGAATCAGAAAGCGTGGATGCACTTTCTGAGTGGATTATTGTTCTTGATGCATTAAGAATGTCTGCCAACGATGCAAGAGAAAGAGTTGAGTGTTTATCTCCTTATGCTCGCCGTGCTTTGCAGACAGTTGGCGGGTTATCTGGGATGGGAATGTGCTCAGAAGCAGTTTTGCACAAATCGATAAAAGATGATTTTTGTTTGGCTTGGAAACTCATTAAGAATAGCACAATCCCTCATCCGCTGGAAGCGCAATTTAGCCATATCAGAAGTGTTGAGCCTGTTATTGATGTGAGTTCTCGTATAGCCGCTTTTTCTGCCAGCTTTAGTGCTTTGAGTGGTTCTGATGGTTAGCGTAACGTTACGGTAACGAGAGATGAATGAACTTGTGAAAGAAATTCAGCACGATATATGTTACTTAAGGTCTAAGGGCAAAAATATTAGTATTTTGCCTGTTTGTGACTCAATATTTGCACTTTACATCAACAACAATTGTTACGGGAACTGGACAGTTATTGGACTAGTTTCTATTATTGCCCAGTACAGGTGTAAATCGTATCTTGACGCATTGTCCCCTAAAATTTTGCCAGTTACGGCATTCCATTGCCAATGGAACTTTAGCTTTAAGCTTGGTTGAAGGGCAAATTATAAAGAGCTACCCCGCACTAGCTCTTTTGTTGTTAACGTAAAATTACCGTAACGGACTTGTCATTGTGTGGCGAGTGTGGCATACTAAAAACACAGGTCATTTAAGGTAAAAATATGACAGACATAGAAATTATTCAGTCAGCGATCAAAAGCACTCAAGAAGAAATTGAGCAATTGAGAGCTAAACGAACAAGCAAAGCAAACACTCGAAAAATTGAAGAATGCGAAATTAAGCTTGTAAACTTAAGTGCATTCTTCAATTTAGTAGAAAAAGGTGGATTTTTGGCTAGCTTGTATGTTGCCAAAAGCATGGGTGAAGAAGTTCACAAGATTTACCAAGTTTTTGACAATGGCGAAGTAGAGCTTGAAACTTTTCAAGACGAAGTGTTTAAAGCTAACCTTAGCGACTTAATGTATGACGAAAAAGCAACTAGTGAATCTCCCGCCATAGATTCAGTGGTGATTCTTAGGTCTGGAGAGGAGTGTAAGTTAGTGCGGTTGATTTACCCAGGGCAAATAGAAGTAGAAGGTAAGTCTGGCTTAATCCCATCTTCTGATTGGACACTTAGTAATGTTGCGGTGCCAGAAGAGTTCGCTGTGCTGCCACAACAAGAAGAAAATCAAAAACAGCTTCCAGAAGGCGTTCCCAAAGTTGTTTTTTTGGATACTCCAATTGAAAAAATTGTTGGGAGTTACCGTTTTATTATTGGAAAAACAGAACAAGATGATTACATTGGGCAGTTGTTTGAGGTTTTGTCTAAGCAAGAATCCCAACTAGTCATTCAAACCGAACCAAGCAAAAGGTTTCATTGGGTGCGCTCAGTTTTGGTTTTGAAATATCACCAAGACAAAAAACCATTGCAGGCAGGCGATAAACTGAATTTTGATCCTTGGTTACTGGCATTTCCTTCTGAAAATCAGGAAGCTTACCATCCTACAGATGACGAGGAAGACGTATCCGATATTCAAGAGGATTTAATGAGTGGTAAGCCAATTCTGCAAGCCGTTGGAGTTAGTACCAATGGAGAAACCTTCTCAGGATATAGGCGAACGCTTGCAGCCATAAACGCTGGTCTGGAAACAATCCCAATTGATGTGCGTCAATTTGAAACGAGAGTGGAATTCATTGAAGCCTTGTTTGATGCGAACAAGACTCGTGATAAGACGCCAGAAATTAAAGCGCGTGAGCGCGAGATCAGATTTAAGTATTGTTCCGACGAAGCCAAGCAAGCACAGTTAGCGCGTTTGCGCGATCCATCTAGTACAAAGAACCCACTTGCTTTAGGATCTGCTTGGGAGCGAACAGTTGCTAATGAGCCAGATATTAGCCCATCGACAGCCGCTGCGCAATCTCGAATCCTTCAGTTTATTGATCATTCTCCTGATAGAGAGATGGCAACAAAAATCCGAGAAGTTTTTAACTCTGGGGACAAGAAAACAAAGACCTGCGAGGATTTAATTAAGTACAGCCAACATGCTCCTGCTGATGCCAAAATTGCTGCGGATATGATCTTGAATGGGGATGCATCTAGTGTTCCTAAAGCGATCGCAAAAAACAACAAACTCTCCCCATTTGCCAAAAGAGAAACGCCAGAAGGTGTCCACATTCCTCCTAGTGGAACTATTCCACCTAATAGAGCAGAGTCTACCCAGTCATTTTCCCCTGTTTTACCTCCTAATCTTATGCGCTTGGTTGCAAATACTCTGGGAAGAATTGACATTGATATTCTTAGTGCAGATGCTTCCTCAGATGCAACACATCATTTTACTGGCGCATCTGACAAATTAGACGCTTTAAAAGCTGATTGGCAAATTCCTGGTAAGCGAGGTGCTTGTAAAGTATTTGGTTGTCTTTATGTTGATAACTTACTTGAGTGGATTCAAGCATTATCTGCGCAATGGGTTAAAGGTAATATTGCAGAAGCTGTTATTTTTGTTGCCAACCCTGTTCTTAGTGTACGCAACGCTCTTAAAGGAATTGCTGCTGCTTCTGGTGAAATCTTGTTCCCTGTAGAACTTACCGTTGCAAATCAGTTTTATGCGAAAGCAGAAATTACGGTGTATTACCTGGGTGGTAGTTGGCGAAAGTTCGCCAACATCTTTGAACCATTTGCTGATGTCCGAGTTAGACGCTGGGCATTTGAACCAAATATTACGCCACTTGCTTTTGACGATAGTGAATTGCATTGGCAAGAAAGCACCAACGGTTCCAGCGCTCAATACAAGGGCATCAGGCTTTCAATTATCGAAGCGATGGATGGATCTTGGTATGCCGAAGTTAATGGGCAAAAAATCTCTGAAAACCTAGAAAGCGAAGCGCAAGCTAAAACCATTGCCGCAACCGCAGCAGAGCAACTGAGTGCAGCCTAAGAAATATTTGGTTATCGTAACGTTACGATAACCAGTTTTAATTTTAGAAAGATCTATAAAAGACTCAAAAAATGTTTGAATTTCTGACTTGGAGGCAAAAGCTTTCAAGTCAAATTTCTCTTTGTATCATGAAGTTCTTAAACAATAGTAATACACAACAAGCAGTAATATAAAAAAGGAAGGTTTTAAACCTCCCTTGTTTTTTTCTTTTTATGTATGAAGGCTGTTAAGAGCAGCCTTTGCTAAAATCCTTTTACTGTAACCGCTTGAGTGTTTTTGTTTTGGCGTTTAAGAAAGTTGTGCTCAAGTGCATTAAGAACTCTGTTTTCAACCTGGGCTTTCCCGCCATGCCACATGCTGTGAATGTGAGATTCTCCAGTGCTACGGCTATGGTGGTTAAGTTGTTCAGTGACGCAGTTCAAAAGTTCCCACGCATTATTGTTGCTAGCCTCTAAGTGAGATCCAATGCTGGTGTGGTTAGCGTAGTTATAATAAGCTTGCCGAACCAGTTTACCTTGGTCATAAAAAGACTTGAGGCGATCGCTGTTTTCTTCCTTGTCGCCTAGCGTTTCAATCAAGAAGTCTTTAGCCTCCCGATTGCTGATTGGAGTTTGTGCCAACTCATCAATCAACTGACCCAAGTTTGCGAAGTTGTTCTTTGAACTTTCCAGAATTGCGTTTACCGATGCTTTTGAAAAGGATTGATTATGCCCAATAGAGCGCGTACCAACGTTAACTTTGCGAGTGATACCGTTGCAGCAAACAAGCCGGACTGCGCTTAATTTAGCGGTAAGCCCTGCGCCATATTCGTGTGAGTTTGTGAGTATCAGGCGACCGCAAATGACATCATCTGTTCCCATGACTGCCCATGATTCATTAACAACCGCGCTGGCAAACACTAAGCGACCGTCGCGCAGACTGCCTAGGCGTTCCATTTCAATTCCTGCGATCGCACAAAACTCATCAAAAGCATTCACTACCTCACGATTTTGATAAGGCTGCCAAGTGTCGTTAGTAACGCCAAAGAGTAGCCCTGTATCTCCCCTATACACTGCTTGCTGCTGCGTATTGAGAAATTCCATGTTTTTCCCGTATTTCATCAAAGATGTTTCAGTTTCCCAATTAAGCCCTGCATGCTTAAGCTTCTCGTCTAAGCTCCACTCTGACTCAACTGCGACGCCCACTCCCTTGTAATAAGCATCGTTGATCATGCCTTTGTAACCATTTTGCTTAAAGCGCTCTTTAATCTCAGATGCCGCTAATTTCACCTTGTCTTTGTCAAAGTGAAAACCTTGCTCGTATTGCTCATTTTTAAGCGCTTCTGGCTTAAAATCAAACTCTAAGTTGAAGCCGCCATCTAAAGAAGCGTCTGAAATGCCACGTTCTTCAAAACTCATAGCTGAAATCTCATTCACTACCTCTTTAGTATGCCCAATCGGGCACGTATTGTCAATGATTTTCTGGCTATTTTTTTATATTATGGTTATTGTAACGTTACGATAACCAGGTGACATGAAAGAGGTTAAATTAACGGATTTAAGCTTTGACCCCAAGAACGCTAATAAGGGTAGTGAGCGTGGGCGTGGGATGTTAGAGGAATCTTTGCAGCAGCTAGGGGCTGGGAGGTCAATAGTTGTTGACAGGAATGGTGTGGTAATAGCTGGGAATAAAACCCTGGAGACAGCCGTAGAGTCAGGATTTAATGACGGCATTGAGGTAGAAACGGATGGGAGCAAGTTGGTAATAGTTCGTCGCAGTGACTTGGATTTGACGACGGACGCAAAAGCAAAGCAACTGGCAATTTGCGATAATAGGGTAAGCGAGGTTAGTCTTACGTGGGATGCCGAGATACTTAAAGAAATTAGTAAAGATGTTGACTTAAGCGCGTTCTTTACTTCAGACGAGCTAAGCGACTTGTTCACTGAAGAGGAGGAACCCAACGGCAAGGGAGGTACAGGCGATCCAGATGCGGTAGCAGAGGCAAAAGAGCTTAGATGTAAGTTAGGTGATATTTGGGAACTGGGCGAACACAAGCTGATAGTAGGCGACAGTACTAACTCGGTCACAACTCGGACTTTGCTCGGAGATGAAAAAATCCAATTGATATGGACTGACCCGCCATACAATGTGGACTACGATCCAGAGGAAAGGAACTGTAATTTTAGTGAGGAGCGCAAAACCAATCCACTGGGCAAGATTCAAAATGACAAGATGAGCGATGAAGAATTCCGCGTCTTTCTTGACAAAGCTTACAGTCGCATGAATGAGGTGTTAGAACCTGGGTGTCCGATTTATATAACTCACGCCGACACTATGGGGCATCACTTTCGTAATGCCTTTGTGGCACAGCCGTGGAAGCTACAAAGCTGTTTAATATGGCTTAAGAACCATTTTGCTTTGAGTCGAGCGGACTATCACTGGCAGCATGAGCCAATACTTTATGGGTGGAAGGAGGGGGCGGCACATCGGTGGTATGGCGATCGCACCAAGACAACGATACTAGAATACTCGCCACCGCATTATGATAAGAAAAACTGTGATACTGACGGTTATATTCACCCCACCCAAAAACCAACCTCGCTCATAGAGTTTTGCATTGCCAACTCAAGTAAGGGCGGCGATTTGGTACTAGACCCGTTTGGAGGTTCGGGTAGCACTTTGATAGCTTGTCAGAACACCAATAGGCGAGCGCGGCTGGTCGAATTAGACCCGCGTTTCGCCAGCGCCATTATTGAGCGTTACGAAACGTACACGGGCGACGTTGCCCACAAGATAGGCGAGATAAATGGATGAGGATTTACAGTCTTGGGAAAGGCAAACGGGCGAATCCAATAAGGCGTGGGCGGCGTTCCAAGTTTTTAGGGACTTGGGCGGCAAACGCACTATAACAGCCGCGCAAGAGGTATTACAGCGCCCAATAGGTTATAGACGGACATTGGAGGAGTGGTCAAGCCGATATAATTGGGTGGCGCGATGCCGTGAGTACGACCAGTACATAGACCGCATTACTCGTGTCCAGCGTGAGCAAGTCAAGCGGGACGAGTACGCCAGGAAGGTTGAAGCGTACCGAGATGAGACTGAGCGCACGGCAAAAGCGATGGTATCAATGGGCGCACGGGCGATCGCAATCATTCAGCGTGAACTAGCCACGCGGCTACAAACGCCAGAAGTCCTAAAGTCCAATGAGCTAGCAGGGCTAATGCGAGCAAGTGTCATGGCGGTGGACGTGGGGTCAAAACTTCAGGCTGAATCTTTGGGTATAGACACTTTAGTGGACACGCTTGCCGATGAGAAGAACCAGCGATAAACGACGACGTGAAATACTAAATTACGGTGTCAATAACTGGATTGCCGAGTCAGCTTTGATTAACGCCATCAAAACAACCCGCGTTCCAATCGCCTCCAGCAATGACAAAGAGCGCCGTGCTATAGCTGATAGTTTAAAGTTATTTATATTGGGCTATGATGAGATGCGCCCAGGCGCGTGGTCAGTTCTAGAGCCAAATACACAATTGGACTGGAATTGGTCGCATGACCTTATGGTTGAAGAATTAATTCTTATAGCGCAGGGCAAGCATAGACGGTTGCTAATGAATGTTGCACCGCGATCGCTCAAATCTCTTATTGTTTCTGTCTTTTTCCCGTGCTGGGTGTGGATGAAAAGTCCTTGGGAGTCCTTCCTGTGCTTGAGTTATTCCACTCCTTTGGCTAATGACCACAGTTACAAGCGTCGCCAAATCATAGAGTCAGCTTGGTATCAATCACTTACAGATGGGGCATGTGCTTTATCTGATGACCGTAACCGAATTACTGAATTTTCTAACGTCTCAGGCGGCATCATGTATGCGCGAGGATTAGATGGTTCGGTGACAGGAGTCGGTGGAACTTGTATTATCTGCTTACCGTCAAATCAATGTATAACGACATCGCTGGGCGAATTACCCATAGGCGACATAGTCGAAAAAGAAATAAAGGTTGACGTAGCGACTTACAACCATGCGGCAGGTCAAGTAGAGTGGCAACCAATACTAAGCTACGAGCAAAACCCAGGTAAAGAAATCATTGAAATTGAACTGGATGATGGGACTATCTTAGAGTGTACTGAAGACCATCCGGTGTGGGTGGAAGGTAAGGGTTACATTGCTGCAAGCAATATAGTAGCCGGAGATATGGTTTTATGCCTGTCACCGTCAATGGTGCCCATTGTCGAAATGCAGAGAAAAACTGTCAAGTCTGTTAAGCGCAAAGCTGCACCAGACAACACTTACAACATAGCGACCGCTAACCATAACTACTTTGCCTCTGGAGTATTGGTGCATAATTGTGACGACCCAAACGACCCAGAACGCAGCGAGAGCGATGCTGATCGCGAGGGCAAGGTTAAAAAATTCAGAGCATACCTGACTACCCGCGCCAACGATCCAAAACGAACCAAGTGCATAGTCGTTCAACAACGCACTCACGAATCTGATGTTAGCGGGTACATTTACAACGTCATTAACAAGGACTCATCAGATTCGCACGCATTTCGCGTTATTAAGCTACCGACACGGGCAAGAATCTTTGAACCTATACTTTCACCCATAACGGGCAAAAAACTGGCTGTGCGCCATCCTGGTGACTTATTACATCCTCATCGTTTTGGGGAGGAAGAAGATGCAGAAGCAAGGCGTGAGTTAGGTGCTTATGCTTATAGCGCTCGTCATGACCAGGAACCTGCGCCACTAGAAGGTGGTGTATTCAGCCACGCTGTTTGGAAGACATTTAAGGAATTGCCGCAAAAATACCAGCTATTTATATCAGGTGACTTGTCCTTTGGCAGTACTTCTAGTACTGCATCATATGTAGCAGTGGGTTTGTTTGCGATCGCTTACCCAGATTTCTACCTGGTAGATGTCTTTCATCAACGCTGCGGGTTTAAAGCAGCTAAAAAAGGTATTTTAGATTTGATTGATAGATGGGAACCTGTTTTGGGCACAGTTGGTGTAAAACTGATAGAAAAAAAAGCATCAGGCAGTGCAGTAATTGAGGATCTGCAAAATGAAGTGCCTGGTGTTGCTGCTTTCAATCCTGATTCGCATGGAAACAAAACTCAACGAGCAGAGATTGTTGCTCCTATTCTGGAATCTGGAAACTTTTATATTCGCGAAGGCGTTGGTTGGGCAGAAGATTTTAAAGTTGAATTTATAAAGTTTGGAGTGTATAACACTGATGATTTTGTAGATTGCACCTCTCAAATTGTCATATATGCTCAACAAAGGTTTAGGCGAAATCGCCATGTTCCTATTGGTTCTTTTGTGCAAGGCATGTAGAGGGGTCGCGCATCCCCAACGAAAGTGATTCTGACTTTTTAATTAAGTATTTATACTGAAAGAAAGTATTTACTAACAGTTATTAATGCATAAAACCTTTGTTTAGCAATGACTTTAGCAAATAAAAATTTAAAAAAACAGAGTAAGTAGGTACTTTTGGGTACAATTTTCTGTTTTCTAATTTTAAAAACCAAGATCTTTATTTACTGGGGTTTAGACTAAGCAATATAAAACGACCCAGTACCCCTGAGTTAATAACAGACTTGCTGAAAGTATGAAAAATCTTTGATATTAAACTGCAACAGATGGTTCTTTACGGGGTGATGTCGCTCTTTTTTTAACAATTGGATAGTAAATCCTACGTAGACGGTTTTTTCCGGGAATCCACCCGGGAGATTTTCCGCGAGGTTTGGGTGCATCAGCAGGAGTAGCAATCACCGCTAAAATTCCTCCCATCGCTTGGGCAACTCTTCCAGGGGTTAATTTATCGATTGACTTTTGCCAAGGTAAAGGATTGTCTGCAACAATATCACGAGCTAGCCACAATTCCCAAGTGATTATCAGCAGTCTTCTCGCTCCATCTTTCACATTGTTTAGGCGTACTCAGCTTGGGTAAAGTCTAATGAAGACGCTGTTTGATAAAGCGATACCAGTGGTCAACGGCAAAACGTCGTAAGTATAATCGCCAAACTTCCGGTAGGGGAGACATTTCTTCTCCAACCCAAGCTAGCCATAATGGTTTTGTTACACGTGGCGAACCATCAACCTTTAATTAGTTTTATTTACGGTTTAGTTATCGGGGGCGTTAACCGCAAGTCTTATATCCAAATGATGGAGCAAGAAGCCCAAGAAGCCGAAAAAACGGGACGTACCAAAGTAATTGTACAGCATAACGGGCCGATACACCGATGCCATGAGGTACAAAAACTATGGTCAAAGTGGGAGAGCATGGGTTTGTACATTTTCTTTTTACCCAAATATTGTTCCGAAATGAATCCAATTGAATTGGAGTGGCAACATCTCAAAAAAGATGAACTCTCAGGGCAAACATTTGATGATGAATTCAACGAGTGCTTACGCCGTAATTAATGGTGTTCAAGCTAGGGGAGAAAGAGGAAACTACAGTACGCAATGTGTTAAATTTAACTCTAGTCAAACTAGTTAACTTTTCGTTACATACTTGTAAATTTTCCCGCCCACTTATTTACAAGAATAGATTATCAGATTTCGGTATTAGTGGGATAGGTTCATAGTTTAGTTACTTAACTCATAATTATACGATCAAGCTACTACGCAGCTTACTTAAGATTGTTGAAGAAGTTTTAACAATATTCAAGATAGATGAAGAAATTTGAAATAATGTAGCAGAAAATAAATTTATAAATTTGAACTAAAAAAATTATATGGAAACGGTGTAGTATGCTTTCTTGTATCTAGGACAGCAACTAGGGGGAAGGTTTTCGACAGATATTCGGAGTAAACTTGTTGCTTTTGTAGCCAGAAATTATCCTTTAAAGAAAATTCATGTTAGATGTTATCAATCGTTACCTACACGGATTTGTAGCCGTTCCAATCATTCTGGCTTGTAAAAAAAAGGGACTGTTTGAACTCATAAAGCATCATGATGAATTGACTCTAGAGCAAATGGTTGAGTTATTGCGGGCAAATGGCGGACACTTCCAGGTGGCTTTAAGGATGATGCGATCGCTCAATTGGCTTGAACGAAATGAGGTTGGACAGTATTCTCTAACACATTTGGCTGAAATTCATAAGGAGATACCAGAGGAAATCCTCGACTTATATCACTTGCCTTTTGAGTCCTACTTGATGGGAGAACAGCCGTCGGGTCTTCTCAAAAATTGGATTTCTCGTTCAATCCAACGCTGGAATGTTGACGACCCAATGATGGCAGACTTCTTAGATGGGATTCTAGTCATTTCTATCTTACTAGCGCTCCATAAGCACAACATATTTGTAGAAGACGAATATCAACCTTTGTTCTCACAATTGAGTGACCCTGTGCGCAAGGAATTATACGAACTGTTTACGATTAAAGGTTGGGCGCTAAGACAAGAAGGTCATTATTACCTCACCAATATAGGTCGATTTATAGTAGAACGGGCATTAATTACCGGAACCACAGCTTCCTACACTCCCATGTTATCTCGCATGATCGATGTGCTATTTGGCGATTATCAGGCTGTGTTCAACAGAGATGCTTTAGGTCACGAAAGCCATGTAGATCGCACTCTAAACGTGGTAGCTAATGGATTTCAACACGAAAAGTATTTTGCTGATGTAGAAGATATTATCTTATCTATTTTTAATCAATTACCCATAGAAAAGCAGCCGAAATACGTTGTTGATATGGGATGTGGGGATGGAACACTTTTAAAGCGGGTGTACGAAACGATACGCTCAAAGTCCGCCAGAGGTAAAGTACTCCATCAGTATCCGTTGTGTTTAATCGCTGTGGATGATAATGAAGCATCTTTAACAGTAACCGCACAAAGGCTAGCCGATATTCCACATCTGGTTTTCAAGGGAGATATCGATGCTCCAGAGCAATTGGTAATAGATTTGAGGGAGCATGGCATTCACGATCCCGAAAACATCCTTCACATCCGCTCCTTTGTTGATCGCCATCGTCCCTTTATACCTCCCCAAAAATTAGATCAAGTTGAGGTTCGCACTCGACTGCCCTATCAAAATGTATCTTTTGATACCAGTAGTCATCTCGTTCCTCCCTCTATAATGGTGCAAAGTCTCGTAGAGCATCTGGAACGATGGGCTGCGGTGGTAACTAAGCATGGCTTGATTATTTCAGAAGTTCACTGTCTTGAACCGACAGTGGTTTACAAGTTTCTAGAGAAAAGCGAAAATTTGTATTTCGATGCCTGTCAGGCATTTTCAATGCAACATCTGGTAGAAGCAGACGTTTTTTTAATGGCTGCGGCAGAAGTCGGTTTATTCCCAGAGTTTGATGTTTCTAGAAAATACCCAAAGACATTTCCCTTTACCCGAATTACCTTAAATAGTTTTAAAAAAAGACCTTATAAGATTCGTCATCCGCATCTGTCAGACCTGCCTGCTTTAGTTAACTTGGAAGCTAAATGTTGGTCAGAACCTTTGCAAACATATAGCGATGAAATCAAACAAAGGATTGAACGCTTCCCGGATGGGCATTGTCTCTTGGAAATGGACGGTAAAATTGTAGGCGTTATTTATTCTCAAAAAATTTCTAGTGTCGAGGTACTGGAGGAAGCAACTTATAGAGAAGTCTCGGCACTGCATAGAAAAGAAGGAACTGTCATCCAACTACTAGGCTTGAGTATCCTCCCAGAAATACAGGATCGGGGATTAGGCGATCTGTTACGGGAATTTATGCTCCAGCGGTTGGCTTTAAAAGGCGGCATTGAGCTTGTCGTGGCTGTAACCCGTTGCAAAAAATATACCAATCACTCGCATCTGCCGATGGCAGAATATATTCTTCAGCGGGATAATCAATGTCATCTTCTAGATCCAATTTTGCGCTTCCATGAGGAAGGTGGAGCCACAATCAAAAAAATCATTCCTAACTATCGTCCAGAAGATGTGGATAATTTAGGAATTGGGGTTTTGATTGAATATGACATTCACAATCGTCAACGCAAGTATTCTGACTCAGTAGTAAAAGTTGAGCTTTGGCAAAAGCTACAGGGACAAAGGGAGAATGAAACCATCAGTGCGATTGTCTCCAAATGTGTCCGAACCGTACTAGGAGAGCAGCGTATAGCTGCGTTTGCTCCAAAACGGCCTTTAATGGAAATGGGATTAGATTCCCTAGACCTTTTGGAACTGAGAACGCTCCTGAGCCAGCGCCTTGAAGTAGAACTGGAACCGACTTTCTTTTTCCAGTACGGGACAACAGAAGCCATGACTCGTTACTTTCAAGCAGGAGCGACATTAGGGGAAGATGTTTGTGAAGCGTTGTCTTCTTTTACCGCTAATGAAGAAATCGCAAACGGGTATGATGCTCCGAAAGTTACGACTCACTCAGAAAATTCGATCGCCGTTATTGGCATGGCATGTCGCTTTCCTGGTAGTGCAAATAGTCCTGAAGAATACTGGTCGCTGCTACGTAACGGCATCGACGCAATTGTGGAAGTCCCCAAAACGCGATGGGATATTGGGCAATATTACGATTTGACTCGCTCCCAACCTGGAAAAATATCCTCCAAGTATGGAGGATTTCTGGATTGGGCTGACCAATTTGATGCCCAGTTTTTTAGGATTTCGCCCCGCGAAGCAACCTATACCGATCCACAGCAGCGAATTTTACTGGAGGAAACCTGGAAAGCACTAGAAAATGCCGGAATCGACCCAGAATCTTTAGGTGGGACGCAGACCGGAGTTTTTGTCGGCATTTTTTCTCATGACTACGAACTCCTTCAGGTTAAAAACAACCAGGAGAAGGACTTTGACGCTTATTTTGGGACGGGAAACTCAGCTTCCATCGCCGCAGGACGCTTATCTTACTTTTTTGGCTGCACTGGGCCAGCGATCGCTGTTGATACTGCCTGCTCATCATCACTCGTCGCCGTACATCTTGCCTGTCAAAGCTTGCGTAACGGAGAATGCGATCTTGCCCTTGCTGCTGGTGTAAATCTCTTGTTATCGCCAGAGTTGAGCATCGCTTTCTCCAAAGCTGGGATGTTGTCACCGGACGGGCGCTGCAAAACCTTTGATACCTCAGCTAATGGGTACGTTCGTTCTGAAGGTTGCGGCGTTATTGTCCTGAAGCGTCTTTCAGTGGCGATCGCTGACAAGGACAACATTCTGGCTGTAGTGCGGGGAACGGCGATTAATCAAGACGGTGCTAGTAATGGTTTAACAGCACCGAATGAACCCTCTCAGGAAGCGGTTATCCGCAAGGCGTTATCTGTAGCAGACGTACTACCTGATGAAGTTTCCTATATTGAAGCTCACGGTACGGCTACTGCTTTGGGAGATCCAGTTGAGGTAACGGCACTGGAGGCAGTGTATGGACAAGACCGAGAATTGGACAATCCTCTGACAATCGGTTCGGTGAAAACTAATATTGGACACGCGGAAGCGGCAGCAGGTATTGCTGGACTGATCAAAGTGATTTTGTCAATGCAAAACCAATACATCCCACCGCATCTGCATTATCAAGAACTGAATCCACACATAAATTTCGCTCGGATTCCAGCAAAGATACCGAAAGAAGGTATGGAATGGAGTCCAAATCTTCAGGGTAGTCGTCTAGCAGGTGTGAGTTCGTTTGGTTTCAGTGGCACTAATGCCCACGTTGTACTAGAAGAAGCGCCAGTGCTAGGACGGCAGGCGGCGAAAGTAGAGCGGATGAACCAAATAATGACACTATCGGCAAAAAGCGATCGCTCTCTTCGGGAACTGGCTCAAAGTTACATAAATTTTTTAGGCAACCATCCAGAGACATCGCTGGCGGATATTTGTTTCACAGTCAATACAGGGCGATCGCATTTTGCGTACCGTCTTGCCGTCGTCGCCAAATCAACCGTGCAGTTACGAGAGCAGTTAAATATCGCTACTCAAGGAGAAAGCGCTGAATTAGTGATAGGAAAGGTTGCCAGCAAAATTCCAAAAATAGCCTTTCTATTCACAGGGCAAGGGTCGCAGTATGTAGGAATGGGGCGGCAACTGTACGACACCCAACCCACCTTCCGCGCCTGCCTTAATCGCTGTGATGACATCTTGCGACCAATTCTCCAACTCCCCCTGCTTGACGTACTCTATCCCCAAGCCGGAGAAACCTCTCCCATCCACGAAACCGCCTACACCCAGCCTGCTTTATTTGCACTGGAATATGCCCTGTACCAACTCTGGCAATCCTGGGGAGTGCAACCCGATGCTGTTATGGGTCACAGCGTCGGTGAATATATCGCTGCATGCATTGCTGGAGTATTCAGTTTGGAAGATGGACTCAACCTAATTGCCACCAGAGCTAGACTGATGCAAGCCTTACCCCGGAATGGGGAAATGGTAGCGGTACTAGCCTCTTTAGAGCAAGTACAATCAGCCATTCAACCCTACGAGCAAGTAGTATCTATCGCTGCTCATAACGGGCCGCAAAGTTATGTAATTTCCGGTCACGGGCAAGCCATCCGCGCTATTTGCACGACCCTAGAAGCGCAGGGAGTCAAAACCCAAAGTTTACAGGTATCCCACGCCTTCCATTCCCCCCTAATGGAGCCGATGTTAGCAGAATTCGAGCAGATAGCAACTCAGGTAAACTACCATCTGCCCAAAATTCCTCTGATTTCTAATGTGACGGGGCAGCAGGTTGAGGATGATATTGCTACTGCTGGCTACTGGATGCGTCATGTATGCCAATCGGTACGGTTTGCCCAAAGTATGGAGACTTTGCAAGAACAAGGCTATGAAGTCTTCCTAGAAATCGGACCGAAACCCATTTTGTTAGCAATGGGGCGTCAATGTCTACCAGAAGAGATCTGTGTTTGGTTACCTTCTCTGCGTCCTTCTGTAGATGAGTGGCAACAGATGCTGTCTAGTTTAGGGCAGCTGTATGTACGGGGAGTTAAGGTAGATTGGGTTGAATTTGAGCGAGAGTATGCCCACCAGAAGGTGGTGCTACCCACCTATGCGTTCCAGAGACAGCGGTACTGGATTGAAACGACTAGCTCGTTTGCACAAGTAAGTCACTTGAGGAACGGTCAGCAACCTCAAAGCCTTCATCCTTTGCTAGGTCAGCAATTGAACCTCGCTGGGGTCGAAAAACAAATGCGTTTTCAGGTGCAGTTGCAACCAGAGAATCCTGCCTACCTTAGCCATTATCAAGTGTTTGACCGTGTGCTACTTCCAGCAGCAGCTTACCTGGAAATGGCTTTAGCAGCTGGAGTCAATCAATTGCAATCCCAGCAGCTGAGATTGGAAGATGTGGTGATTCAGCGCGGTCTGGTTTTGCCAGAAGATGAAGCAGTTTCTGTGCAAACAGTCTTCAGCGTTTTAGAAAATAAAACTTATCAGTTCGAGATTTTCAGTCTCACTGGCAAGCCAGCACAGACTTGGCAGCTACATGCCCAAGGCAAACTCCGGGTGGACCACCAGAATACTCCACCGCCAGTGGCAGACTTAGCGAGTTGGCAAAAACAATGCCAGCAGGCAAAAAGCATCACCGACTTTTATCAGTGGCAGCAAGCAAGAAGTATTGGTTTTGGTAGCAGCTTTCAGGCGATTGAGCAGCTATGGTGTAGCCCGGGCAAAGCTTTGAGTCAGGTGCAACTGCCCCAAACCCTGAGTGATGATTTGATGTCCTATCATCTACACCCAGTGCTGCTGGATGCGGCATTTCAGACTTTGGTGGCAGCCATCGGCGCAAACCATGAGCAGGCGACATACTTGCCAGTGAGAGTGGAACACCTACAATTGTACGCTCGACCGAGCCAGCAATTGTGGGTTTATGCCGAACTGAGCAATTCAAAATCCAACCACTCGCAAACCATTACTGGCAATTTGCGTTTGGTTAGTGGCAACGGCAGCCTGATCGCCGTAGTTGAAGGCTTCTGCCTCAAACAAGCTACTCCCATAGCACTGTTTGGCGAGCCCTCAGCGGATGTGAGTGGGTGGTTTTATCAAGTAAAATGGCAACCCCAAGCCCGGTTTGGACGCTTGCTGGCTGCGGATTATCTCCCAAGTCTGCATCAGATGGCTCAACCTTTGCAAGTGATGGTGTCGGAGTTAGCAGCCCAGATGGACTTGAAGACTTATCTTCAAGCCCAGGCAGAGCTTGAAGCGCTGAGCATTGAGTATGTGGTACAAGCATTGCAACACTTGGGTTGGTCTTTCCAAAAACAAACCAGTGTCTCCACCAACTTGCTGGCGCAACGATTGAAAATTATCAAACCCCATCAACGGCTTCTAGAACGCTTACTGGCAATGCTGGCGGAGGTGGGAATTTTGCAGCGCGATGCCGATGAATGGCAAGTTGTTCAAATACCACAGAACACTGACCCACAGCAGAAACTACAGGCACTGGCAGATCAATATCCGCTCGTCAGGGCAGAGTTAACTCTGTTAGGACGCTGTGCAACTCAACTTTCAGGGGTGCTGCGGGGTGCAACCGACCCGTTGCAGTTGCTGTTTCCAGATGGGGATTTGACTACAGCGGCGGCTGTTTATCAGCAGTCTGCCTGGGCAAAGATGATGAATACCTTGGTGCAACAGGCAGTCAACCAGGCGCTGAAGCACGTACCCAACACCCAAGGCATCCGCATCTTAGAGATCGGAGCGGGCACTGGCAGCACCACCCGCGCGATTCTGCCCCACCTCAACCCAACGCAGATAAAGTACGTGTTCACAGATATTAGTCCATTGTTCCTAACGAGGGCGCAACAGACATTTGAGGACTATCCGTTTGTCAGCTATCAAAAGCTGGATATTGAGCTTGACCCATTGACGCAGGGGTTTGAGACGCAGCAATTTGATGTAATTCTTGCTGCCAATGTCCTCCATGCCACAGCAGAACTAGAGCAAAGCCTGAAGCGGGTACGGCAGTTGTTAGCACCAGGTGGACTGCTGGTGGTGTTGGAGGGCACTGCTCGTCAGCGCTGGGTGGATTTAATCTTTGGGCTGCTGGAGGGATGGTGGAAGTTCCAGGATACAGATCTGCGTCCTGACTACCCGCTGATCTCGACCAATACTTGGCAGCAACTGCTATTAAAAACAGGATTTCAGCAGCCGCTCGTCCTGTCAACTGGGGAGTTAGACCAAGTAGTGATGGTGGCTCAAGCAGAGAAAACAACGGCTGCTAATACCTCAAGTGAGTTGGGGAGATGGTTGATTTTGGCAGACAAGCAGGGGGTAGGTCGGCAGTTGGCAGTTCAGCTTGAATCTCTAGGTGCAAGCTGTAGTCTGGCTTTTGCGGGTGAAACCTTTAAGCAGGTAAAAAGCGATGAATTTAACCTCAATCCCACCGAGTTTGCTGATTTTGAGCAACTGCTGGCAGCAGTGACGGTGAATGGCATACATATTTGTGGGGTGGTACATTTGTGGAGCTTAGATACTGAGTTGGCAGAGTTACTGACTGGCGAGCAGTTGGCAAGAGCATCGCAACTGACCTGCGGTACAACCTTATCTGTGGTGCAAGCTGTTCTCAGAAAGCAGGGACAACAACCACCTCAGTTGTGGCTGGTGACTCAAGGAGGGCAGCCAGTAGGCAATGGGAATGTCTCGGGGGTAGCTCAGTCGTCGCTTTGGGGTATGGGTAAAGCGATCGCCCGGGAACACCCGGAGCTACAATGTCGGCGAGTGGATGTAGACACCCAGGCTACGCCAGAGTCAGCCGCCCAGGTGCTGTTATCAGAAATTCGTGCTGCTGATTGTGAAGACCAGGTAGGGTTTCGTGCAGGCAACCGCTATGTGGCTCGATTGGTGCAAAGTCCGATGGCTGAGATGAAAACCACGCCCAGATTTCGCCCAGATGGGACTTACTTGATTACAGGCGGGTTAGGGGGGCTGGGTTTGCTGGTTGCTCGTTGGCTGGTACAACATGGTGCACAGCATTTGGTACTAGTCACACGCCGTTCACCCCAAGATGAGGTCAAACAGCAGTTGCAAGATCTGGAACAAGCAGGAGCCAGAGTTACAGTAGCCCAGGCTGATGTAGCAGATAGAAATGCGATCGCCCAAGTTGTATCTAACATTCAACAGTTTCTTCCGCCTCTCCGAGGAATGATTCATGCTGCAGGTGTTCTGGAGGATGGAGTACTTCACCAGCAAACCTGGGACCGATTCGTTAAGGTCATGGCTCCCAAGGTTCAAGGAGCTTGGCATCTGCACCAGTTAAGCCAAGACCAGCCTTTAGATTTCTTTGTTCTGTTCTCCTCTACTGCATCACTGTTGGGTTCTCCTGGCCAAAGCAACCATGCTGCCGCCAATGCATTTTTAGATACGTTGAGCTATTATCGAAAATCTCAAGGATTACCTGGATTAAGTATCAATTGGGGATTTATCTCAAAAGTCGGAGCAGCGGCAAAGCGACAGGCGGATGTCAAAGCTAAACAGCTTGGTCTGGAAGCCATTTCCCCCCAACATTTGCTATTAGCCTTTGAGCAATTGCTGGAAACATCAGCTGTCCAAGTTGGGGTGGTGCCGATTAATTGGTCTGAGTTTTTTAACCAGCAATTATCAAGCTGGTCTTTGTTCTCTAATTGGCGAGAGGCAGATAGGTTGCCAGCTACGGCGATGTTTCAATCGCAACTTCTCGAGCAGTTAGAGGTGGCTTCTGCCAGTGAGCGAAGGGATCTGCTCATTGCTCATGTTCGCGAGCAAGTAGCAAAGGTACTACGACTAAGACCATCACAGCTGATTGATTTACACCAGGGGTTCTTCGATTTAGGGATGGACTCCCTTACTTCAGTGGAGTTGAGAATCCACTTGCAAAGCAGTTTAGGATGCTCTGTTCCATCAACTACTGTATTTGACTATCCCACGCTAGCACAGCTAGTGGATTATTTAGAACAACAGGTGGTGGGAGTAAAAGTAGCTTACCAAGCTAATACAAAAGCACGTTTTTATGCAGGAGATATGATTGCCGATCAATTTATGCCAGAAGAGCTACTTCAAGAAGAATTATCAGATGATGATACCGAAGCTTTGCTTTTAAATGAATTAGCAGATTTGGGATACAAAATATGAGCGCAAATAATATAGATAAAAATAAATCAACATCTTCGACTAAACTAGCCCTACAGGCGTTAAAAGATATGCGGGCTAAGTTAGAAGCGCTCGAATATTCGCGGAAGGAGCCGATCGCGATCGTCAGTATGGGATGCCGATTTCCTGGGGGTGTGGATACCCCAGAGACCTTCTGGCAGTTGCTGCATGAGGAAGTTGATGCGATCTCTGAGATTCCTCCAGATCGGTGGGATGTTAATGCTTACTATAACCCCAATCCAGAAACTCCTGGGAAAATCTACACCCGCTATGGTGGATTTGTGGGAAATTTGCAGGAGTTTGACCCTCAATTTTTTAATATCTCTCCCAAAGAAGCACTTACCCTAGACCCTCAACATCGGCTGCTTCTAGAGGTATGCTGGGAGACTTTGGAACGTGGAGGTCTCAACCCCCAACAGCTAGATAAGACCCAGATAGGTGTGTTTATTGGTATCTGTAGCAATGATTACTCTCAACGTTTGACTACAAACCCTGCTGAAATTGATGCTTATTTAGGCACTGGTAACGCTCATAGTACCGCAGCAGGACGCTTGTCTTATTTTTTGGGACTGACTGGAGCTAATATGGCTGTGGATACCGCCTGCTCCTCTTCTCTGGTAGCAGTTCATTTAGCTTGCCAAAGTCTTCGTAACCGAGAGAGTGACCTAGCGATCGCTGGAGGAGTTCAGCGGATTCTCTCACCAGAGTCTACGATTAACTTATCACGAGCTCGTATGCTATCTGCAAATGGTCGCTGCAAGACCTTTGATGCCCTAGCAGATGGCTTTGTTCGTAGTGAGGGTTGTGGAATGCTGCTGCTCAAACGTCTCTCTGATGCAACTGCTGATGGGGACAACATTCTGGCTGTGATTCGCGGTTCTGCAATCAATCAAGATGGACGTAGCAGCGGCTTGACGGTACCTAATGGCCCCTCTCAACAGGCAGTTATTCAGCAGGCATTGAGTAATGCTGGAGTTAATCCGGCTGAGGTGAGTTACATTGAAGCCCACGGTACTGGCACTGCCCTGGGAGACCCCATTGAAATCGGAGCATTAGGAGCGGTCTTCAGTTCCAGTCATAATCTGGACTATCCGTTGAGGGTGGGATCGGTGAAGACGAACATCGGTCATTTGGAGGCAGCAGCAGGTATTGCCGGACTGATAAAAGTAGTCTTGCAGATGCAGCACCAGCAGATTGTCCCTCATCTACATTTCAACCAGCCCAATCCTTACATCAATTGGCAAGAACTGCCGATCGCTATTCCAACTCAGCTTACCCCCTGGCGAGCAGAGTCTCACCGACGAATTGCCGGAGTGAGTTCCTTTGGCTTCAGTGGGACTAATGCTCATGTGGTGGTGGAAGAAGCACCTCAAACCAGTAAAAAACAAATTACAGAAGTTAAAAAGGGTGAAGAATTTGAGCGCTCTTGCTATCTGTTAACTCTCTCAGCTAAAACCGACGCAGCCCTCACTGAATTAGTCAGCCGCTATCAGCAACATCTGCAAAGCCATCCAGAACTGACGATTGCTAATATTTGTTTTACTGCAAACACAGGACGAGCGCACTTCACTCACCGTTTAGCGATCGCTGCTGGCTCTGTCAACGAACTACAAGAAAAGCTGACAGCCTTCAGTACTGATAAAGAAGTCATTGGTTTGTATCGAGGTATCCTTCCAACCACTACCACCAGATCCAAGATTGCCTTCCTCTTTACTGGTCAAGGTTCCCAATACCCCAACATGGGTCGTCAGCTCTACGACACTCAACCCACCTTCCGCAAAGCCCTGGAGCAGTGTGATACTCTCCTGCGTCCCCATCTCGACATTCCTCTGCTGGAAATTCTCTACCCCACCACGACTCCATCAGCGGATAACCAAGCTAACCCAGAATTCAATTTCAATTCATCATTTAATATTATTCAAAATTCTACACTAAACCAGACTGCTTATACTCAACCAGCTTTGTTTGCCATTGAGTATGCCCTAGCACAGTTATGGCTGTCCTGGGGTATTCAACCGGATATGGTGATGGGCCATAGCGTAGGTGAGTATGTGGCTGCCTGTATTGCTAAAGTATTCAGCCTGGAGGATGGGCTTAAGCTGATAGCAAAGCGGGGACGCTTGATGCAAGCTCTGCCTGCCAATGGAACTATGGTGTCTGTAATGGCATCGGAGGCGCAAATTCGAGCAGCGATCGCGCCCGATATTGGCGAGGTATCTATCGCAGGTGTTAACGGACCAAAAAGTGTGGTGATTTCTGGAGCAAATGTAGCTATTCAATCTATTTGCAAAACCCTGGAAGTCCAGGGAATCAAGACCAAACCCCTCACTGTATCTCACGCCTTCCATTCCTCCCTAATGGAGCCAATGCTGGCAGAATTTGAGCAGATAGCAACTCAGGTAAACTACCATCTGCCCAAAATCCCACTGATTTCTAATGTGACGGGGCAGCAGGTTGAGGATGATATTGCTACTGCTGGCTACTGGGTGCGTCATGTACGCCAGCCGGTGCGGTTTGCCGACAGCATCGAGAGCCTGCATCGACAGGGTGTAAAGATGTTTTTGGAAGTTGGCCCTCAGCCAATTCTGTTAGGAATGGGACACCAGTGCCTACCAGAGGATGGGGAAACATGGCTGCCTAGTCTGCGATCGGAGCAGTCAGACTGGTCTGTGATGCTGGAGAGTTTGGCCCAGCTGTATCTTAAGGGTATAGGGGTAGATTGGGTAGAATTAGACCGAGAGTATGCCCATCAGAAGGTGGTGCTACCGACCTATGCGTTCCAGCGACAGCGCTACTGGATTGAAACAACTAGCTCGTTTGCTAAAGCAAGTCAATTGAGGAACGGTCAGCGACCTCAAAGTTTCCATCCCTTACTGGGTGAGCAATTGAGCCTCGCTGGGGTGGAAAAACAAATGCGTTTTCAAGTACAGTTGCAGCCAAACAATCCTGCTTACCTGAGCCACCATCAAGTGTTTGAGCGAGTACTACTGCCAGCAGCAGCTTACCTAGAAATGGCTTTAGCAGCAGTCAGCCAATTGCAACCCCAGCAGTTGAGATTGGAAGATGTGGTGATTCAGCGCGGTCTAGTTTTGCCAGAAGATGAAGTGGTTTGCCTGCAAACAGTATTGAGCATTCTGGAAAATAGAACTTATCAGTTCCAAATTTTCAGTCTCACCAGCACACAGACTTGGCAACTTCATGCCCAAGGCAAACTCCAACTAGACAACCAAAATACCCAACCAGCAATAGTAGACCTAGCCAGTTGGCAAAAACAATGCCAACAGCCCATTGCCAAAGCCGACTTTTATCAGTGGCAGCAAGCACGAGGCATTGACTTTGGTGGCAGCTTTCAGGCAATCGAGCAGTTATGGTGTAGTGATAACAAAGCTTTGAGTCGGGTGCAACTACCCCAAACCCTGATTGATGATTTGATATCCTATCATCTACACCCAGTACTGCTCGATGCGGCATTTCAAACTCTAACAGCAGCCATCGGCGCAAACCAACAGCAACTGACATACCTGCCAGTCGGAGTGGAACGCCTGCAATTTTATCGTCAGCCAACCCAGCAATTGTGGGTTTATGCCCAACTGAGCAATCCAAAACCCAACCACTCACAAACCATCACTGGCAATCTGCATCTAGTCAGTAGCGACGGCAGCCCGATTGCATTAATCGAAGGCTTCTGCCTCAAACAAGCCACTCCACAAGCCCTGTTTGGCGAACAAAGTACGGATGTGACTGGGTGGTTTTATCAAGTCAAATGGCAACCCCAAGCTCAATTTGGACGATTGCAGGCAGCAGATTATCTCCCAAATCCCCATAATATGGCTCAGGCTTTGCCAGCGCTGGTGTCTGAGTTAGCAGCCCAGATGGACTTAAAGACTTATCAACAAGCCCTAGCAGAGTTGGAAGCCCTGAGTATTGAATATGTGGTACAAGCATTGCAGCAATTAGGTTGGTCTTTGCAAAAACAAACCAGCATCTCTACCGATTCCTTAGCACAACGACTAAAAATTATCAAACCCCATCAACGACTTCTAGAACGCTTACTGGCAATGCTAGCGGAAGTAGGGATTTTGCGGCGCAATGCCGACGGGTGGCAAGTTGTTCGGCTACCAGACAACACTGACCCACAGCAGAAACTACAAGCACTGGCAGACCAGTATCCGCTCATCAAGGCAGAGCTAACTCTATTAGAACGCTGTGCAACTCAACTTTCCGGGGTGCTGCGAGGTGCAATCGACCCATTGGTGTTGCTGTTTCCCGATGGCGATTTGACTACAGCGGCGGCTGTTTATCAAGAGTCTGCTTGGGCAAAGATGATGAACACCCTAGTGCAACAGGCAATCAACCAAGCGCTCAAGCACGTACCTAAAACTCAAGGCATCCGCATCTTAGAAGTCGGAGCGGGTACTGGCAGCACCACCCGCTCGCTTCTGCCTCACCTCAACCTAGAGCAGGTAGAGTACGTATTCACAGATATTAGCCCCTTGTTCCTGACTAAGGCGCAACAGACATTCCAAGACTATGGGTTTGTCAGCTATCAAAAGCTGGATATTGAACTTGACCCATTGACGCAGGGGTTTGAGGCGCAGCAATTCGATGTGATTATTGCTGCTAATGTCCTCCATGCCACAGCAGAACTAGACAAAAGCCTGAAGCGGGTGCGGCAGTTGTTAGCCCCTGGGGGACTGCTGGTGCTGTTGGAAGGCACTGCTCGTCAGCGTTGGGTGGATTTAATCTTTGGACTGTTGTCGGGATGGTGGAAGTTCCAGGATACAGATTTGCGTCCTGACTATCCCCTAATCTCGACCAATACTTGGCAGCAACTGCTATTAAAAACAGGATTCCAGCAGCCGCTTGTGCTGTCAACTGGGGAGTTAGACCAGGTGGTAATGCTGGCTCAGGTAGAGAAAACAACGGCAGCTAGTAGCGATTGTGAATTGGGTAGCTGGCTGATTCTGGCAGACCAGCAGGGGGTAGGTCACAAGTTGGCTGCCCAGTTGCAATCTCATGGTGCAAGCTGTACTCTGGCGTTTGCGGGTGAAAGCTTTGAGCAGGTAAAAAGCGATGAATTCAATCTCAATCCCACCCAGTTTGCTGATTTTGAGCAACTGCTGGCAGCAGTGACGCTGAATGGCAGACCTGTTTGTGGAGTGGTGCATTTGTGGAGCTTAGATACCGTTAATGCTGAGTTACTGACTGGCGAGGAGTTGGCAAGAGCATCGCAACAGACTTGTGGCACGACTTTATCTGTGGTGCAAGCTGTTCTCAACCAGGGACAACAACCGCCTCAGTTGTGGCTGGTGACTCAAGCAGCGCAGCCTGTGGGGTCTGGGAATGTGTCGGGGGTAGCTCAGTCGTCGCTTTGGGGTATGGGTAAAGTCATTGCTCAGGAACATCCGGAACTACAATGTCGGCGGCTGGATTTAGACCCCCAGGCGACACCAGAGTTAGCAGCGCTGTTGCTGTTATCAGAAATTCGTGCGGCTTGTTGTGAAGACCAGGTAGGGTTTCGTGCGGGTCAGCGCTATGTGGCTCGGTTGGTACAAAGTCCGGCTCTTGAGATTCAAACCACTCCCAGACTTCGCCAGGATGGTACCTATTTGATTACAGGTGGGTTAGGGGGGCTGGGTTTACTGGTTGCTCGTTGGCTGGTGCAAAATGGTGCAAGGCATTTGGTGCTTGTTGCACGTAGTGGTGCAAGTGTTGCTGTGAATGAGCAACTTCAAGAATTAGAACAAGCTGGCGCTCAGGTAAAGGTGGCTCAGGCAGATGTGTCGGATGTCGAACAAATCACAAAAGTACTAAGAGAAATTGAACAAATACCACCACTGCGGGGAATTATTCATTCTGTTGGTGTTTTGGATGATGGCGTTCTCCAACAACAAAATTGGCAACGCTTTGCAAAAGTTCTGGCTCCAAAGGTACAAGGTGCTTGGCATTTGCATACTTTAACTCAGAATCAGCCCTTAGACTTTTTTGTGATGTTTTCTTCTATAGCTGCTTTACTTGGTAATCCAGGTCAATCTAACCATGCAGCAGCCAATGCTTTTCTTGATGCCTTAGCGTATCATCGCCAAGCTCAGGGACTACCAAGTTTGAGCATCAACTGGGGATCTTGGTCGCAAATAGGAGCCTTCGCACAGCGTCAACTCGATGAGCAAACAAAAACGCGGGGTATTGAAACGTTTACCCCAGAACAGGGATTAGTTGCTTTGGAGCAATTACTGTGTCAACCCTCTACTCAAGTTGCAGTTATGCCTGTTAATTGGGTGCAGTTTTTGGAAAAATCAACTTCAGTTTCGCCGTTTTTCGCTAACTTGAGCGATACTTTAGCCAAGAAAGTGGAAAAATCTGAGTTTCGCACTCGATTAGCAACGGCTAAAGCCAGCGATCGCAAAAAGCTTTTAATCGACCACATTTGCTCGCAGGTAACTCAAGTGCTAGGGTGTAACCCCTCGCAAACACTAAATTTCCAGCAAATATTTTCCGAGTTAGGGATGGATTCTCTGACAGCTATACAATTGAGAAATTCTCTGCAAAAAAGTTTGGCTTGCTCTTTGCCTTCTAGCTTGACGTTTGACTATCCCACAGTCACAAAACTAGCTGATTATTTAGCTCAAAAAGTGCTATCGGGGAATGAAGCCGTTGAATTAGATGCAGGTTCACAGAGTATTAACAATCAGCAAGCGCTGACCAACTCAGAACTAGAAGATTTATCCGATGTGAAAGCTGAAGCCTTGCTGCTCAAAAAATTGGCAAGTCTTAATTATTGAAAAGTCAAATAAATAATATTGAAGAGCCAAATGATGAATTTAGAAGTAAATCAGTCAATTTCTCCAATTAAGCGGGCACTGCGAGCTGTAGAGGATATGCAAGCCAAGCTAGAAGCTGTGGAGATGGCGAAAAAAGAACCAATTGCGATCGTCGGTATGGGTTGCCGATTTCCTGGAAATGCTAATAGTCCACAAGCATTCTGGCAACTCTTACGCGATGGGGTAGACGCAGTTACCGAAGTTCCACCAAATCGCTGGGATATTAATGCTTTCTACGACCCCAATCCAGATGCTCCCGGAAAAATGTACACTCGCTATGGCGGGTTTGTGAGTCAATTAGAGGAATTTGATGCCCAGTTTTTTGGTATTTCCCCTAGAGAAGCTGTTAGTCTTGACCCTCAGCAACGCCTGCTATTGGAGGTGAGTTGGGAAGCACTGGAAAATGCTGCAATCAAACCTGATGAGCTGGTTGACAGTCAAACGGGAGTGTTCATTGGCATCTGTAGCAATGATTACTTACAACGCTTATTTACCAGAGAAGCAACAGAGATTGATGCTTACCAAGCTACAGGTAATACTCATAGTATAGCAGCAGGTCGCTTGTCTTATATTCTGGGTTTAACTGGGCCTAGCTTGGCAGTGGATACGGCTTGCTCCTCCTCTTTAGTGGCGGTTCATTTGGCTTGTCAGAGTTTGCGTAACCGCGAGTGTAATTTGGCTCTAGCTGGCAGTGTCAACTTGCTGCTCTCGCCAGAATTCAGTATTAATTTCTCAAGAGCCAGGATGCTTTCACCTGACGGTCGTTGCAAAACTTTCGATGCGTCAGCCGACGGTTATGTACGTGGTGAGGGGTGCGGGGTGATTGTCCTCAAGCGGCTAAGAGATGCCATAGCAGATAAAGATCGTATCCTAGCCTTAATTCGCGGCTCGGCAGTTAACCAAGATGGTCGCAGCAATGGTCTGACAGCACCCAACGGTCCATCGCAGCAAGCAGTAATTCGCCAAGCATTGGAAAATGCTGGCGTAGAACCAGCTGAAGTTAGCTATCTGGAAGTTCATGGCACGGGTACTACCTTGGGAGACCCAATTGAAGTAGAAGCTTTGGGTGCGGTATTTGGTAATCACCGCCCAAAAGATCAACCTCTAACTATTGCCTCGGTCAAAACCAACATTGGACACTTAGAAGCTGCTGCTGGAATCGCAGGTTTAATCAAGGTAGTGTTGCAAATGCAGCACCAAGAAATCGTACCACATTTGCACTTTCAACAACCCAGTCCTCATATTGACTGGGAAAATTTGCCCCTGATAGTACCCAAAAATAAAACTGACTGGCAAACAACAGAAAAACCACGCTTGGCGGGAGTCAGTGCTTTCGCCATTGGCGGTACTAATGCTCATTTGGTGTTAGAGCAAGCTCCAATATCTGAGCCAGTTACTCCATCAGTAGAACGTCCTTTACATCTATTCACCCTATCGGCAAAAACCGATCCAGCTCTGCGGGAATTAGCCCAAAAGTATGCAACTTACCTGCAATTGCATCCTGAAGTTACCATTGTAGACATGAGTTACACCGCTAACACTGGGCGATCGCACTTTCATAATCGTCTTGCTGTGGTGGCTGCATCTATTGAGTGTTTAGGAGAGCAACTCATAACTTTTGTAGGTGGTGGAGAAACAACTGGACTTTCATACGGACAACTTACCCAGCAAAAGTTACCGAAAATAGCCTTCTTGTTCACCGGACAGGGCTCTCAGTATATCTACATGGGACGCGAATTATACCACACCCAACCCGTCTTTCGCAATGCACTGGAACAATGCAATAAAATTCTAGGTTCATATTTGGAGCATTCTTTGTTAGAGGTACTGTATCCTAGCCAAGTAGATAAGGAAGCTTCATCTTTACTGGATCAAACGGCATATACTCAACCTGCCTTATTTGCTATTGAGTATGCCCTGTATCAGGTGTGGAAATCCTGGGGGATTGAACCAGATGTCGTAATGGGGCATAGTGTTGGCGAATATGTAGCTGCAACTGTGGCTGGTGTTTTTAGCCTGGAAGATGCTCTGAAACTGATTGCTCAAAGGGGAAGGTTGATGCAGCAATTACCCGATGGAGGTGAAATGGTTTCACTCATGGCTTGTGAAGAAAAGGTGAGGGAAGTAATAGCACCCTATCATGAACGAGTGGCATTAGCAGCTATCAATGGCCCCGAAAGCACGGTGATTTCTGGAGCTAGTAAAGATATTGGTGCTATTTGTCAGCAAATAGAAACACAGGGAACCAAGATAAAGCGTTTGCAAGTATCCCATGCTTTCCATTCCCCGTTGATGACACCGATGTTGGCTGACTTTGCAACAGTAGCTAATCAAATTATTTACAATCAGCCACAGATACCATTAGTTTCCAATGTCACTGGGCAACTTACTGACGAGCAGATCGCTACAGCGGACTACTGGGTGAATCACGTCTGTCAAACAGTACAGTTTGCCTTTAGTATGCAGACATTACATCAGCAAGGATATGATGTGTTCTTAGAAATCGGGCCTAAGCCGATTTTGTTGGGGATGGGGCGTGAGTGTTTGCCAGACAGCGAAGGTTTGTGGCTAGCTTCATTACGTTCTGAAGTACCAGAATGGCAACAACTGCTCTCTAGTTTAGCTCAATTATACGTCCACGGAGTCAATGTTAATTGGTCAGGATTTGAGCAAGATTATCCCCACCGCAAAGTTACGCTACCGACATATCCGTTTCAACGACAGCGCTATTGGATTGAGAATACACTACCTCGCTATCAACAAGTAAAGGCTGTATCTGGAGAAAATATTCAAACTCCTATTGCTAAGTTTCTTGCTCGCGGAAATACTGAACAGTTAGTTGAACTAGTGCAAAAGGCAGGAAATTTTTCACCTGAACAGATAAAATTACTACCCGAAATATTGGCAGTCTTAGTTAAGGAACATAAGCAACACCTAATACCAGATCACATCCAAGATTTGTGCTACGAATTAGTTTGGCGATCACAACCGAATATACAGCAACATTCAATTGCAGATTATATTCCTGCTCCTGAAGAAATTAGCGATCGCCTAAAACATCAAGCGCAACAGTTGATGTCGCAGCATCATCAACTAGGTAAAGAAATATTAGTTCAGATCGAAGCCTTAAGTATTAATTATGTCATCACCGCATTCCAAGAAATGGGATGGAACTTTCAGTTGGGGCAAAACTTTAATCTAGCAGAAATAATACAGCAATTAGGTGTGGTCAGCCAATATTCGCGGCTCATGCATCGTCTGTTAGAGATGCTTGTGGAAGTTAAAGTACTTGAGCGCCAAAGCGAACAATGGCACGTAGTAACAGTACCTAAGGTAGAGCATCCCCAGTTACAGATAAATAATATTTTATCTCAATATCCCAATGCCACAGCCGAACTTACCCTATTGCAACAATGCGGGCCAAATTTGGCACAAGTACTACGGGGAGAGCGTAACCCGGTGGAATTGCTATTTCCTGAAGGCGACTTAACCACAGCAACCCAATTATATCAGGATACACCAGAGGCAAAGGTGATGAACACCCTGATGCAGCAGGCCATCTTATCAGTAGTAAAAAATTTGCCATCAGGATGTAAGCTGCGAGTATTAGAAATTGGCGCTGGAACTGGGGGAACTACCTCTTATTTACTCCCATTCTTGAATGAAGAGCAAACAGATTATGTCTTTACTGATGTATCTCCATTTTTCTTAGCTCAGGCGCAACAAAAGTTTCAAGATTTCTCCTTTGTCAGCTATCAGTTATTAGACATCGAGCAAAAGCCACAGTCTCAAGGATTTGAACACCATAAGTACGATTTAATTGTGGCAGCCAACGTGTTGCACGCTACTCAGGATTTGTCTGTCACCTTACAGCACATACATAAATTATTAGCTCCTCAAGGGATGTTATTGCTGCTAGAAACAACTCAAAAAGCACGCTGGGTAGATTTAACTTTTGGATTAACAGATGGTTGGTGGCGCTTCGGGGATTTACAGTTGCGATCTAATCATCCATTGTTGAACGCCAACAGTTGGCAGAAATTATTACAAAATAGTGGCTTTCAAGATACAGCAACGATTGTCCCAACTTATCAAGAAGTCAGATCACAGCAAACGTTGATTCTAGCTCAAGCAGTTAAACCAAACCAAATCAAAACAGAACTAGAAAATTGGCTAATTTTTGCTGACAATCAAAGTATTGGTCAGCAGTTAGGCGAACTGTTGCGAGCGCAACAAAAAGCTTGTACCTTGGTCTTCCCTGGTACAGAGTATAAACAGATAGCAGAGCAAGAATTCACGATTGACCCAGCCTCACCAGAAGATTTTCAACGACTAATACAATTCATCGGAACTAGGGAGCAGAGGAGCAAATCTTCATTGAGTCCCCAACTACATGGAGTGGTTTATTTATGGAGTTTAGATGCAGTTGAGGCCAAGAACCTCACACTAACAGATTTAGAAATTGCCTCGCAAATAGGATGTGGTGGCGTATTGTCCCTAATCCAGTCTCTAATTAATCAAGGATTTTCCCATTCTCCTAACTTATGGCTGGTGACACAAGGAGCGCAACGAGTGGGTGTAGAATCTATCCTTGGTGGGGTAGCCCAATCGTCCGTGTGGGGATTAGGAAGAGTAATTATAAATGAGCATCCAGAATTTAACTGTACTTTGGTGGATTTAGACGCGAGCGGAAATAATCATCCACAAACTTTATTGAGAGAAATTTGCTCGCACAAATTAACTATCCGTGAAACTCAGATAGCTTTTCGCAATGGGCAACGATATGTTAATCGATTAGTACGCAGTAATAAAATTGTCAAACAATCTCTGCACCTCAAAGCCGATGCTACTTACTTAATTACAGGTGGTCTTGGCGAGATTGGTTTATTGGTAGCCCAATGGCTGGTAGAACATGGGGCAAAATACTTAGTTCTGGTAGGGCGTAACAGTCCTAATGAAGCAACTACAGCAACCCTCAAGCGACTTGAAGAAGCTGGAACTCAGCTTGTAGTCATGCAGACAGATGTATCTGTTGAAACAGATGTAGCCGCTTTACTAACTCAAATTAAAGTATCCATGCCACAGTTAAGGGGTATTATCCATACGGTAGGTATCTCTGACAACCGACTACTAGTGGATCATCAATGGCAACTGTTTGCCAAAGTTTTTGCACCCAAAGTCAGTGGAGCGTGGAATTTACATACTCTTACACAAGACTTACCTTTGGACTTCTTCGTGCTTTTTTCTTCACTTGCATCCTTATTTGGTTTAGCTGGTTTAGGAAATTATGCTGCTGCTAATACCTTTCTAGATGCCCTGGCTCATTATCGTAAGTCGTTGAATTTACCAGGATTAAGTGTTAACTGGGGACCGTGGCCAATGGTAGGGATGGCACGGACTATTGGTAGCAGGGGTGAGTTGCAATTAACAACCAATGGAATAGAGTTTATACAACCGCAGCAGGGATTAAGCATCCTGGGAAATATGTTACTTCAAGATGTACCTCAAGTAGGAGTGATGAAGGTTAACTGGTCAAAGTTTTTGCAGCAATTCTCAGGCTCATCTTATCCCAGCTTCGTTTCTGAAATAGTTCAACAGGTACAAAAACTTGCTAGTACTCAAGTTCAACAGAAAAATCATCTCCCACAACTTTTATACCAAATTAAAGTTAATTCAATAGAGCAAAACCAATTACTTTTAAGAACTTACCTGAGTGAGCAAATTGCTAAAGTCCTGGGGATAAATGAATCAGTGCTAAATATCGATCAACCTCTTAATCAAATGGGGCTTGACTCGCTCATGGCTGTCGAATTTAGAAATCGGCTCAGAACAGAATTAAAAATAAATATTCCAATCACGAAGTTTCTTGATGGACTAAGTGTTGTTGGTTTAACAGAATTTGTCAGCGAGCAACTTTTCGAGAGTAAATCTATCTCCCAAACACCTTTGTCTACAGTGATATCAAATAAAAACAATTGGATTGAAGGAAAATTATGAATTTAACAGAGCTTTTAGAAAATCTTTCAGCCAAAAATATTGAACTGTGGATTGATGGAGACGGGTTGGCCTACCGAGGACCACAAGACGTATTAACCCCTGAGTTATTAGCACAAATTAAGCAATACAAACAAGAAATTATCCATATTTTATCGCAGGGTACTGACAATGCCGTAACTTATCCCCTTTCCCACGGTCAAAAGGCACTTTGGTTTTTATATCAATCAGCACCTAATAGTGCCGCTTATAACGTTTCACATGCAGTAAAATTAGTTGCTAACTTGGATATTCCAGCCCTCAAACAGGCAACGCAAGCTCTAGTTGAACGGCATCCAATTTTAAGGACTACCTTTACAACTATTGATGGTGAACCGATGCAAATGGTTCGCCAAAACCAGCAAGTTTGTTTTAGTATCCAAGAAAATTTCAATTGGAGCCAAGATAACGTTATAAACTGGATCAGTGAAGCAAGCACTCACCCTTTCGATTTAGAATACGGGTCGAACTTGCGCTTGAATTTATTAATTAATCACACTACAATCGATACATTAGCAACAAAAGAATATGTTCTTTTAATAACACTACACCATATAGTAGTTGATTTTTGGTCTTTAGAAATTATCATCAGTGAACTAAGACTTTTGTATGAAGCAATAACAAAAGGTTTTGAACCATTACTGCCTGCACTTAATTTTCAGTATCGAGATTACGTCAAATGGTCGAAGCAAATGCTGGCTGGCTCAGAAGGAGAGCATTTGTGGAGCTACTGGTCAAAACAACTGTCTGGTGAATTGCCAGTGTTAAATCTGCCGACAGATCGACCTAGACCTGCAATCCAAACCTATAATGGTGCTACCCACTTTTTTGCTCTCGATGAAAAACTTCACCAAAATCTGATAGAATTGGCAAAAAAAGAAGGTGTAACTCTTTACACGATTTTATTAGCAGCCTTACAAGTATTATTACTACGTTATACTAATCAAGAAGATATTTTAATTGGCTCTGCGATGGTAAATCGGAGCCATTCGGAATTTGAAAAGATTGTTGGTTACTTTGCTAATCCTGTAGTCTTACGAACAGACCTTTCGGGAAATCCAACGTTTCAAGAGCTACTTAAGCGATCGCGTTCTTGTGTGTTAAATGCCCTAGAACATCAAGACTATCCCTTTCCCCTGTTGGTAGAACGACTGCAACCTGTCCGCGACCCTAGTTATTCACCACTCTATCAAGTAGGGTTTGCGTGGGATCGCTCTCACCAAAGTGAGGAAACGTCACTCATGAATAGTGATGAGTTAATTGTAGAATCAATAATTCCAGAGGTTAAAGGGGCTGCGTTTGATTTAACTTTGATCGTTCTTGATCTACCAGGAGCGCTCAAAGGTACATGGAATTACAACACAGATTTATTCACTCCGGGCACTATCGAGCGGATGGCTCTTCATTTTGTGACAATGCTCTCTGGAATTGTTGCTAACCCTATTGAGCGTATTTCTCAATTACCACTGCTGACACAACTTGAGCAACAGCAGTTATTAGTTGACTGGAACGATACTCACGTAGATTATCTATTAGATAAATGTATCCATCAGTTGTTTGAGGAGCAGGTGGAACGCATACCCGATGCTGTGGCAGTGGTGTTTGAGAATCAACAACTAACTTATCACCAGTTGAATTGTCGTGCTAACCAGTTGGCACATTACTTGCGGTCTTTGGGTGTAGGAGCCGATGGGCTAGTAGGTATTTGTGTAGAGCGTTCTTTAGAAATGGTTGTAGGGCTGTTGGGCATTCTCAAGGCGGGTGGTGCTTATGTACCTTTTGACCCAACTTATCCTATTGAACGCCTGAGCTTCATGCTCGAAGATGCCTCTGTTTCGGTACTGTTGACACAACAGCAACTAGTCAAAAACCTACCTAAACATGAGGCGCAGGTTGTCTGCTTAGATACTGACTGGGAAATTATCTCTCAATCAATTCAGGAAAATTGTATCGATAGCGTGCAAGCTAGTAACTTGGCTTATGTAATTTATACATCAGGATCAACAGATAGACCAAAAGGTGTGATGGTTGAGCATAAGGGACTATCCAACTTAGCTCAAGCTCAGATTCAAACTTTTGGCGTAGAGTGTGATAGTCGTATTCTCCAGTTTGCCTCCTTCAGTTTTGATGCTTCTATTTGGGAAGTCGTCATGGCTTTGGGGTCAGGTGCAACGCTGTACCTGGGAACTAAAGACTCTCTATTGCCGGGACAGCCATTAATTGAGCGATTACGCAATTATTCTATTACCCATATCACGTTACCACCATCGGCATTAGCAGTTATGCCCGTGGAGGAACTTTTGGTACTGCAAACAATAATTGTCGCGGGAGAAGCTTGTTCTGCGGAATTAATCAAGCAGTGGTCTGTTAGCAGAAACTTCTTCAACGCTTACGGGCCAACGGAAGCTAGTGTCTGTGCCACGATGACTAAATGCACCCATGAAGATGAAAAAATATCGATTGGTAAGGCGATCGCCAATACAAAAGTTTACATCCTAGACAAAAATTTACAACCAGTCCCTGTAGGTGTGCCAGGAGAGTTACACATTGGTGGAGTCGGGTTAGCAAGAGGCTACCTTAATCGCCCCAAACTAACTCAAGAAAAATTTATTCCCAACCCCTTTGGTGTGGGTTGCCTCTATAAAACAGGGGACTTGGCACACTATTTGCCTGATGGTAATATTGAATACCTGGGACGAATTGACAACCAAGTAAAAATTCGTGGCTTCCGTATCGAGTTAGGCGAAATTGAAGCAGCACTGAGCCAACATAAGTATGTGCAGACATCTTGCGTCATTGCCCGCGAAGATAATCTAGGCGATAAACGCCTAGTTGGCTACGTGGTAGCGCATCAGTACTGCCAACTCACAATGGATCAATTGCGGCAATTTCTCAAAGCAAAACTCCCAGAGTATATGGTGCCAAGTGCTTTTGTGATTTTGGAGTCAATGCCACTAACTCCCAATGGGAAAGTAGACCGCCGTGCATTGAAAGCACCGGATTTACACAGCAAAGTAAAAGACAAATATGTAGCACCACGCACTCCAATTGAAGAACTGTTAACCCAAATTTGGGCGCAAGTGCTGAAACTAGAGCAAGTGGGTATTGACGATGACTTCTTTACCTTGGGAGGACACTCGCTACTAGCAACACAACTAGTTTCACGCATCCGCAACATATTCAAAGTGGAACTACCATTGCGTGAGTTGTTTGCAAGAACCACCGTTGCCGAATTCGCACAAAAGATTCAGCAGTTACAGCAACAAAGCTCAGAACTCTCTGCCCCAGCCATCTTACCAAGAGAAAAGAATGCAAAATTACCACTGTCATTTGGTCAACAGCGTTTGTGGTTTTTAGAGCAATTACAGCCAAATAGTTCCTTCTACAACGTACCGATAGCTTTGCGTCTAGTAGGAACTCTCTCAGTTGCTGCCTTAGTACAAAGCTTAAAAGAAATTATTGCTCGCCACGAAGCGTTACGCACCAACTTCATTACAGTTGATGGACAACCAACTCAAATTATTAGGGAACAGGGAATAGAAAGTAGGGAGCAGGGAGCAGGGGGCAGAAAGCAGGGAACAGTATCAATTGTTGACTTGCAGCATTTATCCACATTTGTACTGAGCGAAGTCGAAGTAAGCAAAAAAGAAATTGCTTTGCAGCAATTAGTGCGACAACAAGTGCAACGACCTTTTGACCTGGCAACCAAACCATTAATCAGGACAACATTAGTAGTACTGTCAGAGACAGAACACGCTTTACTATTGTGTATGCACCACATTGTGTTGGATGGCTGGTCAATAAGTGTGTTTGTCCAAGAACTGGCATCGCTGTACAATGCTTATTCAATAAATCAACCGTCATTGTTAGCACCACTACCTATTCAGTACGCAGATTTCGCCATCTGGCAGCGACAGTGGTTGCAAGGTAATGTATTGCAAAGCCAATTGAATTACTGGCAACAACAACTAAAAGATGCACCAACTTTACTATCACTGCCTACAGACCGACCCAGACCATCTGTACAGTCTTTCTCTGGGGCATATCAAGAGTTTGCACTCTCACAGAAGCTCACTAGTGGCTTAACACAATTGAGTCAACAACAAGGAGTGACGCTGTTCATGACGCTTTTGGCAGCTTTTGATACCCTACTTTACCGCTACACAGGCGTAGCAGATATTGTGGTGGGGACTTCGATTGCTAACCGTGATCGCAGTGAAATTGAAGGGTTAATTGGCTTTTTTGTCAACACCTTAGTCATGCGTACCAACTTGGCAGGCAATCCCAGTTTTAGCGAATTACTAAGTCGCGTTCGGGAAATGGCAATGGATGCCTACACTCATCAGAATTTGCCATTTGAAATGCTAGTAGAAGCATTGCAGCCTGGAAGGGATCTTAGCCATACACCTCTGTTCCAGGTGACATTTGCCCTCCAGAATGCGCCCATATCTGAATTGAAGTTGACTGGGTTAACTGTTAGTCCAATCAAAGTAGAAACTACAACTGCCAAGTTTGATCTTACCTTATCAATGGAAAACACTACCCAAGGATTGGTAGGTGTATGGGAGTACAACACTGACTTATTTGATGCGTCCACCATTGAGCGAATAATGGGTCATTTTGTAATTTTGCTTGAAAGTATTATTGCTAACCCACAGCAGCAAATTTCTCAATTGCCACTGCTGAGTGAAGTTGAGCAACGACAGTTATTAGTAGAGTGGAATGCTACACAGGTAGATTATCCATTAGATAAATGTATCCATCAGTTGTTTGAGGCGCAGGTAGAACGCACACCCAATGCTGTCGCGGTGGTGTTTGAGAATGTGCAGACAAGGACATTCGCGTCTCTAACATACCACCAATTGAATTGTCGTGCTAACCAGTTGGCACATTACCTGAAGTCTTTGGGTGTAGGAGCAGATGTGCTCGTTGGCATTTGCGTTGAGCGTTCTTTAGAGATGGTGGTAGGACTGTTGGGGATTCTCAAGGCGGGTGGAGCGTATGTACCACTTGACCCAGATTATCCTACTGATCGGTTACGCTTCATGTTAGAAGATGCTCAAGTTTCGGTGCTGCTGACTCAACAGCGACTTATTGACAAACTCCCCGAGCATCAAGCTAACCTTCACTTCGACTCCTTTCGACTTCGCTCAAGGCAAGTTGCTCAGTGCAAGGTCTGTTTGGATAAAGTCTGGGAAAAAATTGCCCAAAACAATCAAGACAACCCAATTAGTGAAGTTAGAGCTTTTAATTTAGCTAATGTGATTTATACTTCCGGTTCAACAGGTAGACCTAAAGGTGTGATGGTTGAGCACAGGGGACTTTGCAACTTAGCTCAAGCTCAAATTCAAACTTTTGGCGTAGATTCTGATAGTCGCGTTCTCCAGTTTGCCTCTTTCAGTTTTGATGCTTCTATCTCAGAAATTTTGATGGCTTTGGGGTCAGGTGCAACGCTGTACCTGGGAACTAAAGACTCTCTAATGCCAGGGAAACCTTTAATTGAGAAATTACGCGATTATTCTATTACCCACATCACCCTACCACCATCGGCGTTAGCAGTTATGCCCGTGGAAGAGCTGCCGACACTGCAAACAATGATTGTCGCTGGAGAAGCTTGTCCTGCTGAATTAATCAAGCAGTGGTCTGTTGGCAGAAACTTTTTCAACGCTTACGGACCAACGGAAGCTAGTGTGTGTGCCACGATTGGCAAAGCCACGCCGAAGGCGATCGCAAAATGCACCTTTGATGAGAAGATATCCATTGGTAAGGCAATCGCCAATACACAAGTTTACATTTTAGACAAAAATTTACAACTAGTGCCTGTAGGTGTACCAGGAGAGTTACACATCAGTGGAGTTGGGTTAGCAAGAGGCTACCTCAACCGTCCACAGTTGACACTTGAGAAATTTATCCCCAATCCCTTTAGCGATGAGCCGTATTCCCGCCTTTACAAAACAGGGGATTTAACACGCTACTTAAGTGACGGTAGCATTGAATTTCTCGGTCGTATCGATCATCAAGTCAAAATTCGCGGCTATCGCATAGAACTCCAAGAAGTTGAAAATGTGTTGTCCCAGCAACCTGGAGTACAGAAAGCAGTAGTAGTCGCACGAGAAGACCAACCAGGTAATAAACGTCTAGTAGCTTATGTTGTACCGCAACAGAAAAACCTCGAATCATTACAGATAGCAGAAAATTTCTCAACAGACAAAGTAGAACTATGGCCATCTGTAGCTGAATACTATGTCTATGACGAATTACTATATTACGCTATGACCAATGACCATCGGCGCAACGACAGCTATAAAGTCGCCATTAATCAATTGGTCAAAGATAAAATAGTCGTTGAAATTGGCACAGGTAAAGATGCAATCTTATCTAGATTTTGTGTCGAAGGAGGTGCTAAGAAAATTTATGCAATTGAAAGAGACGAAGAAACCTGCCGCAAAGCAATAGCTTGTATTGAAAAGTTAGGTTTAGCAGATAAAATTACAGTTATTCATGGAGATGCAACTTTAGTCGGTATCCCAGAACTTGCTGATGTTTGCGTCTCAGAAATTGTGGGAGCAATTGGTGGCTCTGAAGGAGCAACAGTAATTATTAATAATACTAGAAGGTTTCTCAAACCTAACGGGTTGATGATTCCTGAAAGAAGTGTGACTAAGATGGCTGCTGTTACTCTCCCAGAGCAAATATTGCACAAACCAAATTTTGCTGAAACACCCGCACATTACACCAAAAAAATCTTTGAGCAAGTCGGATATCCATTTGACTTAAGGGTATGTATTAAAAATTTCCCCCAAACAAATGTACTGTCCACTGTGGATGTTTTGGAAGACTTGAATTTCAATGAATATATTAGTCCAGAGTTTTCCCATACTGTTAAATTTGAAATTCAAAAAAATGGGCGAATTGATGGATTTTTAGTGTGGCTGAATTTGCACACTATCACTGGAGAAGAAATAGATATTCTCGAACATGAACATTGTTGGTTACCTGTTTATTTTCCAGTGTTTGAACCAGGAATAGACGTTGAATACGGTGATGTCATCCAGGCAGTTTGCTCTAGAACGCTTTGCGAAAATCATCTCAACCCAGATTATGCAATTAAGGGTTGTTTGCAGAAAAAAAATGGAGAAAATATTGACTTTGAATATGTCTCATATCACTATAAAAATAATTTCTGTAAAACCCCTTTTTATCAACGATTATTTGCTAACTATATAAATGCAAAAAACAATCAATCAATTAATTTAAATCAGTCTTTGAGGGCTAATCTTAAGGAACTCTTGCCTGACTACATGATACCATCCAACTTTGTTTTGGTAGAGAAACTGCCTTTAACACCAAACGGTAAGGTAGACCGTCATGCTCTGCCAAAACCAGAGTTAACTCTTCTAAATAAAGTTGATAATGTAATACCAAATACAGAATTGGAAAAAATTATTGCTGGCATTTGGCAAAAAGTATTAGCAGTAGAAAATTTAGGGATTTACAATAATTTCTTTGAGCTAGGAGGTCATTCGTTACTACTAGTAAAAATTCATCAGCAATTGCAAGAAGAATTGGATTTAGAACTGTCAATAGCTGATATGTTTAAATACCCAACTATACATAGTTTTAGCCAGTATATAAAGAATAAAAATCACCAAGAAGATACATCAAAACAAAATAATTTTCGCCGTCAATCTTCCAATGAAAGCAAAACTTTCAGAAACCAACAATTAGAACTTAGACAGCAGTATCTTTCTCATAGAAAAGGTAAAAAATGACAATGAATTACGTTACTAATAATTTTAACAATTCTGAAATAGCAATAATTGCTGTTGCTGGTCGATTTCCTGGAGCAAAAGATATTGAATCATTTTGGCAAAATTTGCGTGATGGCGTAGAATCTATTTCCAGGTTTACGGATGAAGAATTAATAAATTCTGGCGTTTCTCCAGATTTATTGAATAATCCTAATTATGTAAAAGCTAGCGGTGTTCTATCAGATATTGAATTATTTGATGCAAATTTCTTTACTTATAGTGCTAAAGAAGCTGAGTTAATAGATCCACAACAACGCCTATTTTTAGAATTGGCTTGGGAAGCAACAGAAAAAGCTGGTTATGACCCACAAACCTATAATGGTTTAATAAGTGTTTACGCTGGTGTGGGGATGAATAGGTATTTTCTCCACAACCTAATTCCTCATCCTCAATTACTAAAAACGGTTGACCCTTTCCAATTAGGAATCTCCAACGATAAAGATTTCTTGTCAACACGAGTTGCATATAAACTCGACTTGACTGGTACTGCCGTAAATGTGCAAACAGCCTGTTCTACTTCTTTGGTTGCTGTTCACTTAGCTTGCCAAAGTTTATTAAATTGTGAATGTGACATGGCATTAGCTGGTGGAGTTACTCTGGGCATTCCCCCAAAAATAGGTTATTTGCATCAAGAGGGAATGATTCTTTCTCCTGATGGACACAGCCGCGCTTTTGATGCTAAAGCACAAGGAACAATTGCTGGTAGCGGTGCTGGTATTGTGGTATTGAAAAGATTAAAGGATGCGATCAGCGATCGCGACCACATCCATGCAATCATTAAAGGTTCGGCGATTAATAATGATGGTGCAATGAAAGTCGGCTACACTGCTCCTAGTGTCAGTGGACAAGCAGCAGTTATTAAAGAGGCTCAAACTTTAGCTGGCGTAGATGCCGAAACAATTTCTTATATCGAAGCTCATGGTACTGCTACACCTTTAGGAGATCCAATTGAAATTGCAGCTTTAACTCAAGCTTTTAATCAAACTACAGATAAAAAAGGTTTCTGTGCTATTGGTTCGGTAAAAACCAACTTTGGACATTTGGATACAGCAGCAGGCGTTGCAGGTTTAATTAAAACTGTATTAGCACTGCAACATAAAATGCTGCCTCCGAGTTTGCACTTCGAGATACCATCACCCAAAATTGATTTTGCTAACAGTCCTTTTTATGTCAATACAACTCTGAAGGAATGGGAAACAAATAACACTCCTCGCCGTGCTGGAGTTAGTGCTTTTGGTATGGGAGGTACTAACGCTCATGTAATTTTAGAAGAAGCACCTGTGTTTGCGCAGGGAGCAGGGAGCAGGGAGCAGGGAGCAGGGGGCAGGGAGCAGGGGAGAAATTATCAATTATTGTGTCTTTCGGCTAAAACTGCGAGTGCGCTTGAGAAGGCAACGGCTAATTTAATTACGCATTTGAAAACGCATCCTGAGCTTAACTTGGGCGATGTCGCTTATACCCTCAACAGTGGTCGCCGGAGTTTTTATCATCGACGGATGCTAGTTTGTCAAAACTTAGAAGATGCTGTCAATGCTCTTAGTAGTTTAGAGTCAAAACAAGTTTTTACTAATTATACAGAGATTACAGAACGGTCTGTTGTTTTTATGTTTCCTGGTCAAGGTTCTCAGTATGTCAATATGGCGCGGGAAATTTACCAAACCGAGACAGTATTTCAAGAACAAGTTGATTATTGCTCAGAATTTCTTAAACCCCTACTAGGGCTTGATTTACGTCATATTCTTTACCCCAGTGAGGAAAAGATTGATGAGGCATCAAAGCAACTTCAACAAACAGCCATTGCCCAAAGTGCTATTTTTGTAGTTGAGTACGCTCTAGCTAAATTATGGCAGTCATGGGGAGTGGAGCCACAAGGTGCGATCGGTCATAGTATTGGCGAATATGTAGCAGCAACTCTAGCAGAAGTGTTTTCCTTAGAAGATGCCTTATCTCTGGTAGCAGCACGCGGACAGATGATGCAGCAACTTCCGACTGGAGCAATGCTTTCGGTTCCTCTGCCCGCAGACAAGATAAAATCCTTATTAGGGCAAGAACTTTCTATTGCAGCGATTAATCAACCATCGCAGTGCGTAGTTTCCGGTTCAACAGCAGCCGTAGAAGCACTACAAAATCAGCTTGCTACTCAAGGTATTGAATGTCGTCGTCTGCATACTTCTCATGCTTTCCATTCGCACATGATGGAACCAATCTTAGAGGCATTTGCAGAGCGAGTCAAAAAAGTTACTTTAAATCCTCCAAAACTTCCTTATATTTCCAACCTTACTGGTGATTGGATTACTGTCACCCAAGCTACAAATCCTGAATACTACGCTCAACATTTGCGTTCCACAGTGCTATTTGCCCAAGGTGTAGAGAAATTACTGGCAACACCTGAGCAAGTTTTACTAGAAGTAGGACCAGGACACACACTAGCTACATTAGTCAAAAGACATCCAGACAAAGCATCCGCACAAACGGTCTTGACTTCGGTACGTCATCCTCAAGAAAAGCAATCCGATAGTCATGTTTTATTCAACACATTAGGTCAACTCTGGTTGACTGGGATCAAAGTAGATTGGTTTGGATTCTATACTCATCAAGAGTATTACCGTCTTCCTTTACCGACTTATCCCTTTGAACGCGAACGATATTGGATTGATCCCCCACAAAAAACAGCTTGGGGACAATTGCAAACCGTACCCACAACATCACAATTGTGGACATCGCTTACACAAGCAGGTCAAAACCAAGCAAGTGTTAGAAATGCAGAACTCAACGAGTTAACATATCAAGAAAACAGACAGTGCTTAGATCGTTTATGCACAGCCTACATAAACTCTGCACTCAAGAAATTAGGGGCTTTTAGCAATCCCGAAGAAAAGTATTCTTTGGAGAATCTATTGGCGCAATGCCATATTTCTTCCCGCTATCAGCAATTGTTTTCTAGATGGTTACAAATATTAGTGGAACAAGGACAACTACAGCAGCAGGAGGAATTATTTACTGGGCTAGTGCCATGTTCACAACATTATATTAATGAACATTTAGAACAAGTCCGAGCGAGGTTCGCTTCTACATCTTTAGTAGATTTAGATTTAGTGCAACGCTGTGGTGAAAATTTAGCTGCTATTGTTGTTGGTGAACAAGAACCATTAGAGATTTTCAATGAACTGGTTTACCAAAAAGAAAACAAAGGTTCATCTTTAGAAGGGGAAAACAACGGTTCACATCCAGAATCTTCCTTAATTACTTACTACAACTCTATCTTGCGCTCAAGTTTGGAACAGGTGGTCAAGTCATTACCATCATCTGTTCACCTGAGAGTTCTAGAAATTGGTGCAGGTACTGGTGTGTCTACACAAGCATTATTACCTGTGTTACCACTAAAACAAACCGACTATACTTTTACTGATATTGGTAGCGGCTTCCTGACTCAAGCCCAACAGAAGTTTAAGGACTATCCATTTGTCGAATATCGATTACTAGACATCGACAAATCTCCAACTGAGCAAGGGTTTGAAAAGTATAGCTTTGATGTAGTCATAGCTTCTAATGTGTTGCACGCAACTCGGAATATAGATCAAACACTCCACCATGTACGCTCTTTATTAGCTCCTGGCGGCTTCCTCTTACTGTGGGAAATAACTCAGCCGAAAATAGACTTTGATATCACTTGGGGTTTACTGTTGAAACCTTTAGACGATAAAAGACGTAACCCAGGTCAGCCTTTTATCATCAAAGACCAGTGGTTTGAAGCACTATACGCTCAAGATTTTGTTCAATTTGCCGCTTTTCCTGAAACTGATGCGTTAGAACATAAAATTATTATGGCTGTTGCTTCTGCATCAACCGCATTTAGCACAAAATCTCGGCAAAAAGAGACTGATCCCAAATCAGAGATTTCATTACAAAGAAAGCCGGATGTTTTTCAACCAGAAAAATTCTCTACACTCCACTCAAGACCTGATTTGCCCAATTCCTATATAGCTCCCCGTAATGAAAAAGAGCAAACAATTGCCGACATTTGGCAAGAATTATTAGGAACTAAACAGATAGGAATTCATGATAATTTTTTTGAGTTAGGAGGAGATTCTTTAATAGCTGTTCAGGTTATATCCCGATTACGCAAGACTTTTCCTATTCAATTAACTGTAGCAATTTTTTTTGAATGTCCCACAATAGCTGAAATAGCACCAATACTAGAAAAAAAATCAAAACCAGATACCAACTTAGATGCAGATGAAAGAGAAGAAATCGCAATATAAATAAAAAAACATTTTTATTTACGAATTAGCTGACGTGGAGGTAATGTTTCTGTGAATATTGAGCAATTAATAGCCGATCTTACTAAACAAGGTGTGAAGTTGTGGGTTGACGGTGAGCAGTTACGTGTTAATGCTCCCAAGGGAGTATTGACACCAGAAACTCGTGACTTATTAGCTAAAAATAAGGCAGAACTTATTTTATTGCTAAAAAATCAAAATGCAGATACTGCTACAGATTTACCCTTGATTAAAGCCGAACGTCCTCAGAACTTACCTCTGTCTTTTGCCCAAGAACAACTTTGGTTATTGAACCAGTTAGAACCAGACAACCCCTTCTACAACGAACAAGCAGCTCTAAAACTTCATGGTCACTTGAACATCGCGGCGCTAGAGCAAAGCCTCAACAAAATTATCTCTCGCCACGAAGCCTTACGTACCAACTTCCGCACCTTCAACGAGCAGCCAGTCCAAGTCATTGCTGACAGCTTAACTTTAAATGTGCCAGTAGTAGACGTTACAGAATTACCTGAAAGTGAAAGAGAAATCGCTTGTCAGCAATTAGCCACAGCAGAAACTGCTCGACCCTTTGACCTTGCTAGTTCTCCTTTAATCCGAGCTTCTGTAGCTAAACTGACAGAGGTAGAATACGCTTTGGTACTAACAATACATCACATCGTCTTTGATGCTTGGTCAATGGGCGTATTGATGGGCGAGTTAGCAACCATTTACTCAGCTCTGTGCAATAACTCGTCCCCAGAGCTACCCGAACTACCACTTCAGTATGCCGACTTTGCTATTTGGCAACGGCAATGGTTGCAAACAGAAGTACTCCAAACGCAGCTTAATTACTGGAAGCAACTACTCAAAAACGCTCCTACCTTATTAGAACTACCCACAGACAAACCAAGACCAGCTATTCAAACTTACCGGGGTGCAACTCAATATGTAAAATTTTCCCATGAACTGAGCAAAGCCCTTGCTAATTTTAGTAGGCAAGAGGGAGCCACCTTATTCATGACGCTGCTCGCAGCTTATGTTACCTTGCTTTATCGCTATACAGGCTCCGATGACATTGTAGTGGGTACGCCCCTTGCTAACCGCGATCGCTTAGAACTTGAACAGTTAATTGGTTTTTTTGTCAACACTTTAGTGCTACGTGCCGATTTGTCAGGCAACCCCAGTTTTCAGCAGTTGCTAAGTCGAGTGCGGCAGGTAACGCTGCAAGCTTACACCCATCCAGATCTGCCCTTTGAGGAGTTGGTAAAAGTTTTGCAGCCACCACGAGATCTCAGCCATACACCACTGTTTCAGGTGTTGTTTGTCCTCCAGAATGCTCCCATATCTGAAGTAGATTTGGCAGGCTTAACTCTCAGTTCTTTGCCAGTAGAAGGTACAACTGCCAAGTTTGATTTAAGTTTATCAATGCAAAACACTGCAACCGGACTGGTGAGTGTGTGGCAGTACAATGCTGACTTGTTTGATGCTAGCACAATCGAGCGGATGAGTGGGCATTTGCAAACATTGCTTGAAGGAATTGTTGCTAACCCAGAGGAGCGGATTTCCCAATTGCCCCTGCTGACACCAGAGGAGCAGCATCAGTTATTAGTGGAGTGGAATAATACTCAAGTAGACTATCCCTTTGATAAATGTATTCATCAATTGTTTGAGGAGCAGGTAGAGCGTACCCCTGATGCTGTGGCAGTTGTATTTGAAAATCAACATCTGACATACCGTCAATTAAACTGCCGTGCTAACTCTTTAGCGCACTACGTCAAATCTTTGGGTGTGAAACCAGATACGCTGGTCGGTATTTGTGTCGAGCGTTCTTTAGATATGGTGGTGGGAGTGCTGGGCATTCTCAAGGCAGGGGGAGCTTATGTGCCACTTGACCCAGATTATCCTGCCCAACGCTTGAGTTTCATGTTAAAAGAAGATGCGGCTGTTGAAGTGCTACTGACTCAACACTATCTAATTGAGAAGTTGCCTAAACATCAAGCAAAACTTGTTTGTTTAGATGAAGCCTGGTCAGAAATTGCCCAAAATAGTCAAAATAACCCAAGCAGTGGAGTCAAAGCTTTTCATTTAGCTAATGTAATTTACACCTCTGGCTCAACAGGTAGACCTAAAGGTGTCATGGTTGAGCATAAAGGACTATGCAACTTAGCTCAAGCTCAGATTCAGACTTTTGGCGTCAACTCTGATAGTCGCGTTCTCCAGTTTGCCTCTTTTAGTTTTGACGCTTCTATCTCAGAAATTTTAATGACTCTGGGATCGGGGGCAACGCTGTATTTGGGAACAAAAGACTCTCTGTTACCAGGGCAGCCATTAATTGAGCGATTACGGGATTATTCTATAACCCATATCACCCTACCACCATCGGCACTAGCTGTTATGTCACAAGAAGAACTGCCAGCACTGCAAACAATAATTGTAGCTGGGGAAGCTTGTTCTTTTGAATTAATTAGGCAATGGTCTGTTGGTAGAAACTTTTTCAACGCTTACGGCCCAACAGAAGCTAGTGTCTGTGCGACTATTGCAAAATGCACCCTTGAAGATGAGAAAATATCTATTGGCAGAGCGATCGCCAACACACAAGTCTACATCTTAGACGAAAATTTGCAACCAGTGCCTGTGGGTGTGCCAGGAGAGTTGCACATTGGTGGTGTTGGGTTGGCAAGAGGCTACCTCAACCGTCCAGAGTTGACACAAGAGAAATTTATCTTCAACCCCTTTGGTTCTGGTCGCCTCTATAAAACCGGAGATAAGGCACGTTATTTACCAGATGGTAACATCGAGTATATAGGACGAATTGACAACCAAGTAAAAATACGCGGCTTCCGGATCGAATTGGGAGAAATCGAAACAGTCCTGGGACAACATAGTGATGTGCGGGTATCTTGTGTCATCGCCCGTGAGGATAACAAGAGTGATAAACGCTTAGTTGCCTATGTGGTAGCACATCAACAGTGTACACCTACAATTAGTGAACTACGGCAATTCCTGAAAGCAAAGCTACCAGACTACATGATGCCTCAGGCTTTTGTGATATTGGAGTCCCTACCACTAACACCAAACGGCAAGGTAGACCGCCGCGCCTTGCCCACACCGGATTTACACAGCGAACAAAAAGACAAATACGTTGCCCCACGCACACCCATTGAGGAAATGCTGGCACAAATTTGGACACAAGTGCTGAAACTAGAGCAAGTGGGCGTACATGATAACTTCTTTGAACTTGGGGGACACTCGTTACTAGCAACGCAATTGCTTTCACGTATCTGCAACATTTTCAAAGTGGAACTACCATTGCGTGAGTTGTTTGCCAAAGCAACAATTGCCGAATTAGCGCGATCGATTGGGCAATTGCAGCAACAAAACTTAGAATTTTCTACACCACCCATCTTACCAAGGACAAAAAATACACAATTACCACTGTCTTATGCTCAACAGCGTTTGTGGTTTTTAGACCAGTTACAGTCTCTGGGTGGCACTTATAACATACCTCTAACTTTGCGTCTAGTAGGAACTCTTAATCAAGCAGCTTTAGAAAAAAGCTTAATTGAAATTATTCATCGCCACGAAGCGTTACGCACCAATTTCATCACCGTTGATGGAAAACCTTCTCAAGTTATCCAAACACAAACAAATTGGACACTATCAATTATTGACTGGCAAAATCTGCCAACACTTGTACTGAGCGAAGTCGAAGTAAGCGAAAAAGAAATTGCTACACAGCAATTAGTGCAAAAACAAGCTATTCAAGCTTTTAACTTAGCAAATGAACCATTGGTCAGAGCAACGTTAGTTGTGCTGTCCGAGACAGAACACGCTTTGTTAGTATTCATACATCACATTGTCTGTGATGGCTGGTCGATGGGTGTGTTTGTCCAAGAATTAGTAGCTCTGTACAATGCTTATTCACAAGATCACTCATCACCTTTAGCACTATTGCCGATTCAGTACGCAGATTTCGCAATTTGGCAGCGAAACTGGTTGCAAGGGGATGTACTCCAAAGCCAACTCTCGTACTGGCAACAACAACTAGCTGACGCACCAACTTTATTGTCGCTACCCACCGATCGACCCAGAGGAGCTGTACAAACTTACCACGGCGCATATCAAGAGTTGGCACTCTCAAAAGAACTAAGTGTTGCGCTCAAACAATTGAGTCAAAAAGAAAGTTGTACCCTCTTCATGACGCTGTTAGCAACATTCCAAATCTTGCTATGGCGCTATAGTGGGCAGGATGATATTTGCATAGGTACGCCGATCGCTAACCGTAACCGTGCAGAAATTGAAGGACTAATTGGCTTTTTTGTCAATACCCTGGTGTTGCGTACCCGCTTAGATGGTAATCCCAGTTTTAGGCAGCTACTATCACGGGTGCGAGAAGTGGCTCTAGGAGCGTATGCTCATCAAGATTTGCCTTTTGAAATGTTGGTGGAAGCATTACAGCCAGAACGAAATCTCAGCCATAACCCAATTTTTCAGGTGTGGTTTAATTTACAGAATTTGGCAGACACCCAACTAGAACTTTTTGGGTTATCTGTAGAACCGATATCGATGTCACAAGCAGCTTCCAAGTTTGACTTAAGCTTGTATGTTGCAGAACACGAACAAGGAATAACTCTGCAACTACTCTATAATGCTGACCTATTTACTTCAGCACGAATGGTGGAAATGGTGCAACAATTCCATCATTTACTAAATCAAATTGTTGTCGAGCCTGATAGTACCATTGCCTCTTATTCTCTTGTCACACCACAAGCCCGACTTTTGCTGCCACATCCCACAACAGCTATACCAGAACCAGAATACGAATTAGTCACAACAACGTTTACCTCTTGGGTAAATACCACCCCAGAACGGTCAGCAGTGCGTCAAGCATCTCGCACTTGGAACTATGGAGAATTAGGCAAAAGCGCTCAAGCTTTAGCAAGGGCGATCCTGAGTCACGGAATCAAACGCGGGGATGTCGTCGCCGTGTATGGGACATCCAGTTTTGGATTGATTGCCAGTGCGATCGCTGTTCTCTTGAGTGGAGGAGTGCTACTAACCATCGACCCGCAACTTCCCAGCCAACGCCAACGGCTGATGCTTGAGGAAGCTAAAGCTAGATTCATATTGTACGTCGATAGTCAACCCTCTGAAGATTTGGAAATATGGCAGTCTTTAACTATCATCTACGTAAATTCAGACACAGGATCGGCTATAAATTCTTTAGAAAGCAGTCATACAATATCCCTACCGGAAATATCTGGTGATGATGCAGCCTATATTTTCTTTACTTCTGGTACTACTGGCGTTCCTAAAGGAGTGTTGGGGTGTCATAAAGGAATGGCGCATTTTCTCAACTGGCAAAGACAAACTTTTGGAATTGGGCAACAAGACTGCATTGCCCAATTAACAGGACTTTCCTTTGATGTCGTCCTTAGAGATATTTTCTTACCTTTGACCAGTGGTGCAACCTTGTGTCTGCCAGCACCAGAGGATAAGTTAGAACCAACGAAAATTTTGCGTTACTTGGAACGCGAACAGATTTCTGTTCTGCACACAGTTCCTTCCTTAGCGCAATCATGGCTGGCTAATGTGCCAAAAGAAGTTTTTCTGCATAGCTTACGCTGGTTATTCTTAGCTGGAGAACCTTTGAAGGAGGCACTCGTACTACAGTGGCGAGATGCTTTCCCCCAAGCAGGTGAAATCGTCAATCTGTATGGACCGACAGAGACAACTTTGGCGAAATGTTATTACCTAATACCTAGCGAACCGAGAGAAGGGGTACAGCCAGTAGGACAAACACTTCCTGAAACTCAAGCACTAGTTTTGGGTGCAAATCACCAACTGTGTGGTATTTGTGAACCGGGCGAGATTGTTTTGCGGACACCATTCCGCAGTTTGGGCTACATTAATGCCCCAGAAGAAATGCGCTCTCGGTTTGTCAAAAACCATTTTCGCCATGACGACCAGGATTTGCTGTATTATACAGGCGATCGCGGTCGCTATCTTCCAGATGGCTCTCTAGAAATTCTCGGTCGCCAAGATCGTCAAGTTAAGATTCGCGGCATACGCATTGAACTTGGGGAAATTGAAACAGTATTAGCACAACACTCATCTGTACATCAGTCTGTAGTAATTGCCCATGAAGATGCCCATGAAGATGTTCTTGCCGAGCAACGCTTAGTGGCTTACATCATCTCTACTCAGGATTCAGCACCTAGCATTAGTGAGATCCGACGCTTCCTTTCCACTAAGCTACCACAGTACATGGTGCCTTCTAGTTTTGTCTTCCTAGATAGCTTGCCACTAACACCCAACGGCAAGGTAGACCGCCGCGCTTTGCCTACACCTTCTAACATTAATAACTTAGACACATTTGTCGAACCCCGTAACCAGTTAGAACTGCAATTAGTACAAATCTGGTCAAAGATTCTGAAAGTTGACAAGGTGGGAGTACAAGATAACTTTTTTGACCTTGGTGGTCATTCTCTTTTGGCTCCCTACTTAATGGCTCAAATTAAGCAGCAGTTTGGTAAAGATGTTCCTTTAGCAAGCCTTTTCCAAAACCCAACTATTGAACAGTTGGCAACAATTTTGCAAGTAGACTCGGATTACTCCAATTCGTCTTATCTAGTACCAATTCAGCCAAACGGTTCAAAGTTACCTTTCTTTTGCATTCCCGGTGCTGGTGGCGAGCCTTTCTACTTATATCACTTAGGGCGTTATTTAGGAGCAGACCAACCTCTATACAGTTTTCAAGCAAATAATCTAGATGGATTAGAATCAGCCACCCGAATTAAGGATATGGCTAGCCATTATATTGAAGCAATGCAAGCTGTTCAGCCGCAAGGACCATACTTTTTGGGAGGGCATTCCTTAGGAAGTATAGTAGCTTTTGAAATGGCGACTCAGTTACATCATCAAGGACATATCGTTGCTTTAGTCGTCATGATTGATATGTCAGCACCAACCTCTAAAGATAAACAAGCACGTATTGATCGTCTTGATTGGGATCATGCTAGGTGGTTGATTGAGTTGATCAAAGCAGTAGAAGTTTCTCTGTCAACGAACATGGATATTTCTTACGATACCCTGCGATCATTGCCTGTGGAGGAGCAACTAAAATACGTTTTACAGAATTTAAAAATGGTGAATCTGCTGCCTCCTCACGCTGAAATTATGCAGCTGAAAAACATGGTGCAAGCTTTAAAAGCTAACTCTCTATCTCTTATTAATTATGTACCACAACAAATTTATCCTGGTCGAATTACGCTTCTACGTGCCAGCGAGACTCCTCCGGAACGGTCGGCTAGCAAGTTTTCTGAGATTTCCCAAGATTCGACCTGTGGCTGGAGTGAGTATTCTTGCGAACCAGTAGATATCCATTTTGTCCCAGGGAACCATATCACGATGATGGCTGAACCCCATGTCCAGGTCTTAGCCGAACGGTTGAAAGCTTGCATCCAGAAAGCACAAGCAAACATCTAAACCTTTCAATTAGTCTCAGATACCTTTGGTAGGATTGGGAAGGGTTTAGTTAAGTTTAAATTGAAATGTCAGAGAACTGCATTATGACTACTTTTAATCAGATGAAATCCAAGGTGTGGGAAAAAAAGCAAGAGTATCCCTTAACTAGAGAGTCTTTAAGAATGCTGTTGGAAAACCGAATTCCTTTAATTCGGTTAAAAGAATTTGCCACACCACAAGAGTGTGAGAGTTTAGTCGCTCAAGCTCAATTTTTCAACTTTGACTGCTATCAAGATGTGAATCCTAAGATTGAGCGAATTGGCATCACAGTATTTGAATATAATCGCATTAGTAAAACAGCTTATTTTCAAGCAGTAGAACGCACAACTAAATTAAGAGACTGCATTATGGCAGCGTCTTTCAATCCATTAGAACGCTTAATGGTAAAAATTCGACAGTGTACAGGCGCGACTGTGCGAATTGCTTCGGAACCCTTCTATGGTAGTTATTATGCAGGACTGATCAGAAAAATAGAGCAGGGTACTCAACTTCATATTGATTATGCCCCGTTAGAACAATCCCAATGGGAAGTTGGTACAGTTATTTCTCAACTTTCCTGGAATTTGTACTTAAAATTTTCTCCTAAGAGTCATGGCAAAACACGCGTTTATGATCGCCAGTGGCAACCAGGAGATGACCAATATAAACTCGATTCCTACGGCTATAGTGATACAGTAATTGCAGATGCAGATACGATCGCTTTCCAACCTTATGTAGGAGATGTATTCATTTTCAATACACGCAATTTTCACACTGTTGAGCCGATGGATGGACAACGTGTGACTTTCACTTCCGCGATTGGATTACTACCTAACGGTGAAATTATTTTGTGGTCTTGAAGCTGGTAAATAGGAAGTAAGAAGCAATTTGGTAAACATAGTGAGGAAGTGATTCATGCCTAAGGCAGCTGTGATGACTGCACCTAACCACCCAGTTAAAGTGCAACAATTGCCAGACCCGATTCTGGAAAAGGGTGGAATCATTATTGAAACCTTATATAGTGAAGTTTGTGGAACTGATGTACATTTACTACATGGGCGTTTAGAGGGAGTACCGTATCCAATCATCCCTGGGCATTTCTCAGTTGGTCGTGTGGTAGAAACAGGTGGACTCCTTTGTGATGTCAATGGTAAGTTAATCTGCCCAGGAGCGATCGTCACTTTTTTGGATGTCCATGAAACCTGTTACAACTGCTGGTATTGTCTCGTAGCCAAAGCATCCACTCGCTGTCCACAACGCAAAGTTTATGGTGTTACCTACTCAGCCAAAGATGGGTTATTGGGTGGTTGGTCTGAATTGATTTACCTCAAACCAGGGGTAAAAGTTCTAACTTTACCTGAAGAAGTCTCACCAAAGCAATTCATTGCTGGGGGATGTGCTTTACCAACTGCACTACACGCTATTGATCGAGCGCAGATTCAAATTGGCGATGTTGTTGTGGTGCAGGGTTGCGGACCTGTGGGTTTGAGTCTGGCAATTCTAGCTTTGCTTTCAGGTGCGGGCAAAGTGATTGTCATTGATAAATTTGAGAGCCGATTAGCAGTTGCCAAATCCTTCGGTGTAGATGAAACCCTTGTGATTGAGGCTGATAATCCACAACAACATATTGAGCGGGTTTTGGAATTGACGCACAAACACGGTGCTGATGTCACTATTGAAGCCACAGGTATTCCCATTGCTGTCAAAGAGGGCTTAAACATGACGAGAAATGGAGGTCGTTATGTTATTGTTGGGCATTACACAAATACGGGTGAGATTCTCATCAATCCACACTTGGAAATTAATCTAAAACATATTGATATTCGCGGGACTTGGGGAATTGATTTCAGCCATTTTTACAGAATGATTGAATTACTAAAACGTCATAGTGTTCCCGGCAAAAATATTGCTTGGTCAAGTATGATTAGTCGTTCATACACATTATAAGAAATTAATCAAGCTCTGGCAGATGTAGAGCAAGGCTCTGTATTAAAAGCTGTAATTCAGCCTAATATTTAAAGGTTTTCATTACCAATAAACTTGAGGATTATCTATGAATATCACTGTAGAAAATAATTTTAATCAAACTTCAATCGATCAAATTGAACGTATTCATAAACCTACACCAGAGGACTTTAAACGCATAGTTCTCTCTTATAAACATCCTGTGATTTTTACTGGGATAGTAGATGAATGGAAAGCATATTCTTTATGGTCATTGGATTATTTGAATACTGTTTTAGGTGAGAAAGAAATTACTGCTCGCGTTTCGGAAAATCAAATATTTACCTATACTCCAAATGCTGAAAAAAAGTACCAGACAACAAAAATGAAATTTACTGACTTCACAGATTGGATTGTGAATAAAAAAAATGATAACCAATACTATTACCTTCAGGGATATCCATTTCATACTACCTTTCCGGAATTATTTTCAGATATAAAAATTCCAGATATTATCGATAAAAACCTATGCCTCGATACTGCTCACTGGATGGGTATTTCAGAGATGGAAATTCCAGATTTTATTGAGAAAACCTCATCACTGGCTACTATTTTTTGGATGAGTACCAATGGCAATATTACGCAACTACATCACGATTTCGTAGAAAGTGTGTTATGTCAAGTGCGTGGTCGAAAGCGAATTTTACTGTTTGAACCAAAACAAAGTCCCTTTCTATATCCTTTCCCTAAAAATTCAAAAGTACCATTTCTGAGTCAATTAAATATTGACCAACCTGACATTGATAAATTTCCTAAATTGATCAATGCAAAATATACAGAGTGTATCCTAGAAGCAGGTGAAATACTATTTTTTCCCTCCTATTGGTGGCATCAAGTTTACTCTCTCGATGAGCTAAATATTTCTGTTAGTTTCGTTTGGCATACAAAACTTAAAAAGTTTTTTAGACGCAAGATTTTCCAGGAAAACAAATAGCGGGACTTAGACAAAAAACACCCATAAAAAAGCCTCAAACTTTATACAGAAAAACTTTGACATCGTTTTGTCTGGTTTGTTGATATATCTAGGTTTGCGCCATTTTTGAACATTTGGTGTATTTCTCTTAGTCTGTATAGGTTTGAGGCTTATTTTTCACTCAATTTTATTTAAGTCCCAATAGGGTCAAAAAACTTAGTTTCCATCGATGAGAAAGGTATCAGAAACTATTATTGGCTTGAATAACAGGGAGAAGATATGCTAGAAGATTTAAAAATTGCCTTTATCGGCGGTGGCACGATGGGCGAAATGATAATCAGTAGATTGTTATCGACGAAAACTGTTCAAAAACCTGATCTAATTATTGTCAGTGATCCACTTTCTACTCGATGCCTTCATTTAGAAAAGGAATATGGAATACGTACTACAAAGAGCAATATAGAAGCGGTACAAGGCGCATCTATTGTGATATTGGCGGTGAAACCGCAGGTTTTGGCAGAGGTTATGGCTATGCTGAAGGGTAAAATTTCACCTGATGCTTTAGTAATTAGTATTGTGGGTGGAGTGAGTATTCCATCTCTGTGCCAAGGGTTAAATCATGCTGCTGTTGTTCGGACAATGCCGAATATTGCAGTACAAGTGGGTCATGGGACTACGGTGTGGAGTGCATCATCAAGTGTGAACCAGATACAGCGATCGCATACCCAAGTTATTTTACAAGCATTAGGCAAGGAATTTGCTACCCAAAATGAACATTACCTTGATATGGCAACGGCGCTAAGTAGTGCGGGGACTGGATTTGCGTTTCTGTACATCGAAGCGATGATTGATGCTGGTGTTCAGATAGGTTTAACTCGTACACAAGCCCAAGAACTAACATTGCATACGATTGCTGGCAGTGTAGAACTTATGTTTCAGACTGATGAACATCCAGCAGTCTTACGCAACAAGGTAACTAGTCCTGGGGGAGTGACTGCTGCTGGTCTTTATGAGTTAGAAAAAGGTGGTATGCGAACTGTCATTTCTAATGCGGTGCTTGCTGCTTTGATCCGCACTCAATAATTAGGTAATATGAGTTGAAAAAGTATGTTCGACTAGCAAAGATAAATTTGAGTTGCAAGTGCTGAGTGGAGGTTTCTCATTCCCTACTTGTTACTGATTATTCAGCAGAAAAAAGTAATAAGATTGATAAAAGATTTTAGTTTAATTCCAAAATATGCCAACCCAAGTTGTTCAAGCCCAATCCTCAACAAATGCTTTTACAGATTTTATCCGATTCTGGAAAGATGTAGCAGCCATTGCCCTCCCTTATTGGTATCCAACCAAGCCAGGGGAAAGAGCTTTTTCAGACGTAATTCGTGCTTGGGGAATGCTTATTCTTCTAATATTGCTAATAATCACCCTTGTAGGTATAACTACTTTTAATAGTTTTATTCATCGCTATTTAATTGATGTCATCATTCAAGAAAAAGATTATTCTAAATTTACTTATACTATATCCTTCTATGCTGTTGGACTTGTCTTGATAACGCTTTTAGTAGGATTTACTAAATTTGTTAGAAAACAAATTTCTCTTGATTGGTATAGATGGCTCAACAATCACATTTTAAATAAATATTTGACCAATCGTGCTTATTATAAAATTAATTTTAAAGCGGCTCTTGATAATCCAGATCAACGTTTATCTCAAGAAATTGAGCCAATTACCAGTAGTGCCCTCGGTTTTTCAGCTACTTTCCTAGAAAAAGTACTGGAAATGATAACTTTTTTAATAGTTGTCTGGACAATTTCACAACAGATAGCTATTGCTCTAATTATCTATACAATAGTAGGCAACTTTATTGCTATTTATTTAAATAAAGAATTAATTAAAATTAATCAGGCAGAACTTGAGGCTAAAGCTGATTATAGTTATTGTCTAACTCATGTTCGCAATCACGCTGAGTCAATAGCTTTTTTTCGAGGAGAAGAACAGGAACTAAATATAATTCAACGTCGATTTAGTATTTTGATAAAAGATATTAAACAAAAGATTGATTGGGAGAGAAATAAGGAAATTTTTAACAGAGGATACCGGGCTGTTATCGAACTGATCGCACTCATAGTACTCGCACCTTTATATATTAAAGGTGAAATTGATTTTGGACAAGTTGGACAAGCTACTACAGCTTGCTATATGTTTGCTGGTGCTTTGGAAGAATTAATACGTGAATTTAGCACTTCTGGAAGATTTTCCAGTTATGTTGAGCGTTTATCTGAGTTTTCAGATGCGTTAGAAGCAGTCACTAAACAACCAGAGAATGTAAGTACTATAAAATCAATAGAAGAGAATCATTTCGCTTTTGAGCATGTCACCTTACAAACGCCAAACTATGAACAGGTAATCGTCGAAGATTTATCACTTTCTGTTCAACCAGGAGAAGGTTTATTGATTGTTGGACCGAGTGGTCGAGGTAAAAGTTCTCTGTTGAGAGCGATCGCTGGGTTATGGAATGCAGGTACTGGTCGTCTGGTAAGACCATCGTTAGAAGAAGTTTTATTTTTGCCCCAACGTCCTTATATAATTTTGGGAACTTTACGCGAACAGTTACTTTATCCTAATACAAATCGTCAAATGAGCGATGCAGAACTCAAAGAAGTTTTGCAACAAGTTAACCTGCAAAACTTGCTAAGTCGAGTTGAAGGCTTTGATACAGAAGTTCCTTGGGAGAATATATTATCGCTGGGAGAACAACAACGTCTTGCATTTGCACGATTGCTAGTTACTCATCCTAGGTTCACTATATTAGATGAAGCAACGAGTGCTTTAGATTTGAAGAATGAAGGACATTTATATCAACAGTTACAAGAGACAAAAACAACTTTTATCAGTGTTGGACATCGAGAAAGTCTATTTAATTATCATCAATGGGTTCTAGAACTTTCGCAAGATTCCAGTTGGCAACTTGTGACCGTACAGGATTATCGGACTCAAAAGGCAAAAGAAATTGTTACGAATTCCTCTGAAAAAGCTCAAATCACAATAGATGATGTGACTAATAATCAATCACAAACTCAACCAGAAAAAGGAGTAGTAACAGACACAATTGAAGGGCTTTCTCATAAAGAAATGCAGACATTAACCGACTATTCACTTGCTACCATTAGAAGCAAAGCAAGCCAAGGTAAGTCTATTAAAGGCAAGGATGCCTCTACCTACCGCTACAACAAAGACTCCAAGGTTTTGAAATGGGTGAAAATTTAGTAGTTACTCATACTTTTTAGGTAAAAAGGTGTTAAGTTTGATAATAAATTCCTATGTCATAGCCTGAAAGTACTGCGGTGAATGACTTTCAGGCTATAAGATTAAGAGAAAAACGAACATTAGTATTTTTAGACACATTCACCCTGTCTCAATTGGTAACCTGACATTGAGATCCAAACGAAAAGTACCATAGGGATTAACGTGACCCCAAATTAAAGGCGAAAGCGCTCGCAAATCTTCCAACTTCATCAACTTCATCCATTGTGGTTGGGACAAAACCTCCTGAATCATTAAAGTGTTTATATATACCAAAGATATCTGGAGTAAATGCACAGATAACACAGCTAATTCTTGTCGTACAAACAATTAGTAGCAATCTCCCCACCCTTGCCATAAAAAATAAAACTGTTAGCACTATTCCAGTTCTCCACCACGTTGAGTCCAGCATTTATCTCTTGCCGCAGTTCAATTGAATGCAGGTATTACATAAAATATAGTTTTTACAGCCTTGCCCAATTCCGCCAAAGCTTGATAAGTAGGGTGTAATAAATTACCCCTAGTAAAACGCTTTAAGATGGCTTCAGTTTCTGCCATACCCAAACGCAGAGCAGTAGCATACTTCAGCATTTGGTCATATTGTTGGCGAATTAAATCCCAATTAAGAGCGCGAGTTAAAATCGGTTGCAAGTAATGTGTAGCGAATATTTTCTGGGTGACGGCGTAAGTCACGAGGATGCTCAACAACTAAATAGGTAGGCTAGAAAAAAGCTAACTATGTTAAGAGAAGTAAATACGGAGAATAGATGTATTTAGGTGACGAATGATATGGGCGCTCGTTTAAGGATATTCCTGAGGCGTGAGCAAGACCAAACCCTGTTAAACCTGAGAACTACACATGTACCACACAAAGTCAAAGACCGAGCGGAGGTAATCAGATTAAACGCACATGGTTGGTACGTCGAAAAAATAGCTGCTCACTAAAACTTACCTGCACAAACAGTCAGAGAAGTTTTACATAAATGGCAGGAGTTAGATATAGAAGGGCTTTGGGAATTACCCGGTCGAGGGGGCAAAACGAAGTACAAGCAAGAAGATATAGTATTTTTGGAAGAATGCCTCAAAAAAGAACCACGTACATATAACAGTCTTCAGTTAGCTCAAAAGTTAGAGAGCGATATGACGCTCCGCGTATCGCTCAATTAAACTGAGTCCTGACAGATTAAGGCGGGTGCTCGCGAAGTCTGCCGGATGGAGTACTCCACCCGGCGAGCTTCGCAAAAAAAGGGGGTTGACTGGAAACGGACTTTGAGGATTTAATCCAGGAAAATTGGACTCAAAGGCCATTTTTTCTCAAAAATTGTAGCAGATTAAATTTGGCGAAACTCTACGTGGGCTTACTGCGCATTCCTTTGCATTAAAAAAGTTACAAATTGAGCCAACGTCTGTACATAGTGACATTCAATCTGGAATTTCACC